>NZ_WQRE01000005.1:554-392541 GCF_009758445.1 Klebsiella sp. 10-1 | reverse complement strand
CGCTAAAGAAACCGCGCGAGTCGAGGCACTCAAGCTTGCCGACTTTGCGTCCGGTTTTCGGTTCAATCACCCACACGTCGGTGGCATCGGGTAATAATGCGCGTACTTCCAGCCCGGCATCGGTGGCATGCATGCCAAGCACGGAAAAAGGGTCCGCAAAATGACCGGCAATAAGCGCATTAATCACGTCTCTATCAATATGATTAGACATGGTTTCATCCTGTTGTAAGTGCCGCCCTTTCCTGTATCTGGCGACTTTTTTTGACCTGAACGGCGCAGCACGCTGTGCATCCCTCTGCTCCGTCCCACCTTCAGGCAAGGAAACGTCGTTCCTTACTAAAGCATAGCCAAGGCTTTCTTACCCCCGTTGAGAAAAATCAAACATCCGCGTTTACTCCTTGTATTACGCAAAAAAAGGGGGTGTCAGACACCCCCTTTATTGTTCATCCTGTGTTTACGCTAGCTGTCGCAGCATGCGTCGTAGCGGCTCGGCGGCGCCCCACAACAGCTGGTCGCCGACGGTAAAGGCCGAGAGATACTCCGGCCCCATATTCAGCTTGCGCAGGCGACCAACCGGAGTCGTCAGGGTGCCGGTCACGGCAGCCGGAGTCAGCTCGCGCATGGTGATGTCACGATCGTTAGGTACCACTTTCGCCCACGGGTTATGCGCCGCCAGCAGCTCCTCAACGGTCGGGATGGAAACGTCTTTTTTCAGCTTGATGGTGAACGCCTGGCTGTGGCAGCGCAGCGCGCCAACGCGCACGCAAAGGCCGTCAACCGGAATAGCCGCGGAGGTGGCGAGGATCTTGTTCGTCTCCGCCTGGCCCTTCCACTCTTCACGGCTCTGGCCGTTATCGAGCTGTTTGTCGATCCACGGGATCAGGCTACCGGCCAGCGGTACGCCAAAGTTGTCCACCGCCAGATCGCCGCTGCGGGTTAACGAGGTGACTTTGCGCTCAATATCCAGAATCGCGGAGGCCGGATTTGCCAGCTCCGTCGCGACGTGACCGTGCAGCTGGCCCATCTGGGTCAGCAGTTCACGCATATGGCGCGCGCCGCCGCCGGAGGCCGCCTGGTAGGTCGCCACGCTGACCCACTCGACTAAATCCTGAGCAAACAGGCCGCCGAGGGACATCAGCATCAGGCTGACGGTACAGTTGCCGCCGACGAAAGTCTTCACGCCATTATTCAGGCCGGCGGTAATCACGTCCTGGTTAACCGGGTCAAGAATAATGATCGCGTCATCCTTCATGCGCAGCGAAGAGGCCGCATCAATCCAGTAACCCTGCCAGCCGCTTTCACGCAGCTTCGGATATACGTCATTGGTATAATCGCCGCCCTGGCATGTCACGATAATATCCAGCGCCTTCAGTGCTTCCAGGTCAAACGCGTCCTGAAGCGTACCGCCGGTGCTGCCACCGAATGATGGAGCAGGCTGCCCCAGCTGGGAGGTGGAGAAAAAAACGGGGCGGATGGCGTCGAAATCGCGCTCTTCAACCATGCGTTGCATGAGTACAGAGCCGACCATTCCGCGCCAGCCGATAAAACCAACATTTTTCATAACGTATTTCCTGGGAGATGTGTGCTGTTTGTGCCAAGCCAGTTTCCTACTGGATCATCCCTCACATTACAAAATGCTGCTAAAGTCGCAAGTGAAATTAATCAATGATTGACCGACAATCAGTAAAGCAACTTATCTCATGCGGCATCTGTAGCCATTGGCATTCAGAAAAACCTTAAAGATTATCGGGGAAAGCGCGGCGGAAAGGGAATAATTTCCGCCGCGCTTTTATTGATCTGGATTATGAATTAACGCGGAAAACGGGCCGTTAACCGCAGCGCGGCGAAATCCGGCGAACTCTTGCGGAGCCTGGGATGGTGAGGTGTCAGGCTTTTGTCGTAGCTCTCATTATGCCGCAGAAATGGGCTATTGACGGGGCAGGAGGCGAGGATAAAAACGGCCTCTGCGGTCAGACGAAGAGAACCCGGCATCGCCGCGCCGGGCCCTCTTATTGACGTTTAGCTGAGCAGCGAAAACGCAATCATACCGACGATGGCGCCGGTGGTGCCGAGAATGGTTTCCATCATGGTCCAGGTCTTCAGCGTCTGGGCTTCCGTTGCGCCGGTAAACTTACCGAACAGCCAGAATCCCGCGTCGTTGACGTGGCTCACGACGATTGAACCGCCGGCGATGCAGATGGAAAGAGCTGCCATTTGCGCGCCGCTGTAGTTCAGCTGCTCGATAACCGGCATCACCAGCCCTACCGCCGTTAAGCAGGCGACGGTTGCAGAGCCCTGGATAATACGCACCGCAGCCGCCAGCACGAAGCAGGTAATCGCAATCGGCAGGCCCATCCCGGTCAGCGCTTCGCCGAGCGCCGGGCCGACGCCGGAATCAACCAGCACCTGTTTAAAGACGCCGCCCGCACCGATGACCAGCAGAATAATCCCCGCAGGCTGCAGCGCGTGACCACAGATCTCCATGACGCGGTCTTTCGCCATCCCCTGGCGGTACGCCAGGCCATAAATCGCCACCAGACACGCCACCAGAATCGCGGTGAACGGATGGCCGATAAATTCGAACCATTCATAGGCGCTGGAGCCAACCGGGACAAAGCGCGCGGCGATCGTTTTCAGCCCCACCAGCACCAGCGGCAGAAGGATCAGCGACAGGCTAAAAGCAAACGACGGCATCTTACCTTCGCCCAGGCTCGGCTCGCTGATATCGTCCGGAATATGCAGTTCGACATAGCGGCTGATAAAGTTGCCCCACAGCGGCCCGGCGATAATCATCCCCGGGATCGCGGCGCACAGGCCAATCAGGATCATCCAGCCAAAATCGGCGTGCATTTGCGATGCCAGCAGCATAGGCGCGGGCCCCGGCAGCAGAAATGCCGCAGCGGCGGCTACGCCGGCAAACAGCGGAATGACCAGCTTAACCAGGTTGGTGCCGGTATGGCGCGCCATCGAGAAGGCGACGCTAATCAGCAGTACGATAGCCACTTCGAAAAACAGCGGCAGCGCGCAGATAAGGCCGGCCAGGCCAATGGCGTAATGCGCCCGGCTGTGGCCGAAAGATTTCAGCATCTTAACGGCTATCTGGTCGACGGCGCCGGTTTCATGAAGGATCTTACCGAACATCGCCCCCAGCGCCACGACGATCGCCAGAAAGCCGAGCGTCCCACCCATCCCTTTTTCCATCGTCGCCGCAATTTTATCCAACGGCATCCCGGAAAAGAGACCTGCACCAATAGAAACCACCATCAAAGCCACGAAGGCATGCATACGCGCCTTCATGACTAAAAACAGCAGCAGCAAAACGGAGCCGACTGCTGTTAAAACAAGCGTTAATGTACTCACTAGTTACTGCCTTTGTTGATCACCTCAATGGTGCTCGCGACCACGCCTTCCAGCGATTGATCAATATCGACGATTAACACATCGCCTTCGTCTACGCCGGGCTCTTGCAGGGTTTCAAACTGCGTCACCAGCATCTGGGTTTTGAAGAAGTGACCTTTGCGCGCCTTCAGGCGGCTTTCGATCAGGTCGAAATCACCTTTCAGGTAGACAAAGGAGAGGTTCGGGTTGCCTTTGCGCAGAATGTCGCGATAGCTTTTTTTCAGCGCCGAGCAAACGATAAGCGACACTTTGTTCGTCCGCTGCATGGCGAAGGCGGCATCGTTCAGCGCCTGAAGCCACGGCGTTCGGTCATCGTCATTCAGCGGCTCGCCGGAGGCCATCTTGTTGATATTGCTACGCGGATGCAGAAAGTCGCCATCGAGAAACGCGGCATGCAGCTGATACGCCACTTCGCTGGCGACAGCGGATTTTCCACTACCGGAAACGCCCATCAGGACATAGACGTGGTGATCATGGTTAGTCGTGCTCAAAGCTTCCTCCCACTGGACACATACGCGTCGTCCTTCAGGCCGTTTGGATTCGGAGGTGAACGGGCGCGCGCACAGGTTGATTGTTACGGGTAACTGTTATCGGTAACATTGTCATACCGGACTTATGGAGAAGCAATCACCATTCGTGCCAGAAGTGAATATGTGTGATCTACTTCAAACTTGTCAGTTTAAATAGATCCACCCGGTGACAATGTGAAACCTAAATCTAACATCTTAGGGGTAACGATCTCACCACGAATACGTGCCAGCAGGCGTTCGGCGCCAATGCGCCCCATCCGCTCACGCGGCGTGAGCACGCTGGCAAGGCGCGGCTCCATAACCTGGCCAATATCGTGGCCGTGGAAGCCGGCAATCGCCATATCATCCGGAATTCTTAATCCCAGACGCTGGCACTCAAAGGCCGCGCCGACCGCAAGGTCATCGTTGGTGCAGAAGATCCCGTCAAGCTGCGGATATTCGCGACGCGCCTGACGCATCAGCTCAATCCCCGACGAGTAGGAAGAAGATTGTTCGACCATCACGCTGTACGGCGTCATGCCCGCGTCGTGCATCGCCTGCTCATAGCCCTTCTGCTTGATAATAGTACGTTCATCAAGACGCGCGCCAAGATAGGCCACGTGGCGATGGCCGCGGGCAATAATGGCGGCGGTCATCTGGCGCGCGGCGTCGAAGTTATCAAAACCGACGGCGATATCGAGGCACGGCGAGCGGCTGTCCATCAGCTCGACGACCGGGATGCCGGCGACTTCGATCATTTTCAGCGTCCGCGGCGTGTGGGTACGTTCGGTGAGGATCAGGCCATCGATGTTCCATGAGAGCATCGATTCGAGGCGTTTCTCTTCCATTTCAGGCTTATAGCCGTAGTGCGCCAGCATGGTCTGATAGCCAAAAGCATCGGTGACGCTTTCAATACCGCGCAGCACTTCAGAAAAGACCTGATTGGTTAACGAGGGCAGGAGCACGCCGATGGCGCGGCTGGTGGCGTTGGAGAGAATATCAGGGGCACGATTGGGGATATAACCCAGTTCATCGAGAGCAACGGCAATCTTGCCACGCAGAGCCTCGGAAACCTGTTCCGGGTTACGTAAAAAGCGACTGACCGTCATTTTGGTCACGCCGACAAGATCGGCTACATCCTGAAGTACGGGTCTTTTCTTTTTCATCGTCCTGACTGTGATAAATGGGAGAGATTTTCTCAGTTTATCACGGACAAAGCGCAACCTTCCCGGAGAAAAGCGCGCTAACGACTTTATTTAGCGTTAATGGCCGAAATCGCGCGAGCGGCACCGAAGCCGCTGCGCCAAAAATCCCCGGCCGCGTAAGCGACCGGGTGACCGACAGAAAGCAGGCCTGAGTATTAGACCGGCGGCAGATCGAACAGCAGGATTTCGCTGTCGCTATCGGCGTGAACCGAGATCGCCTGCTCATCCCAAATCGCCAGGCCATCGCTGGTCGTCGCTTTGGTACCGTTGATGGTCACTTCACCTTTCACCACCTGAATCCACACGCGACGCTCCGCGGCAATCTGATGGACCGACTGCTCGTCTTTCAGCAGCGCCCAGCGGTAAAGCTCCATATCCTGATGCACTTTCAGCGAGCCTTCGCGCGCGTCCGGCGACAGCACCAGCTGTTTGCCCTGCAGAGCATCAAACCGGCGCTGCTCATAGCGCGGAGCAATGCCGTTTTCTTCCGGCATAATCCAGATTTGATACAGGTGCAGACGCTCGGTGCTGCTCGGGTTGTATTCCGAGTGACGAACCCCGGTACCGGCGCTCATAATCTGGAATTCACCTGCCGGAACCTGCTCTTTGTTACCCATGCTGTCCTGGTGCTCAACCACCCCTTCCAGCACGTAGGTCAGAATTTCCATATCTTTATGCGGGTGTGTCCCGAAGCCCTGGCCGGCGTCAATCACGTCATCGTTAATGACGCGCAGAGCGGAAAAGCCCATAAAATTGGCGTCGTAATAGTTGGCGAAAGAGAAAGTATGCCAGGAATCGAGCCAGCCATGATTAGCGTGACCGCGTTCGTTAGCTTTGCGTAAGTAGATCATGTTGCACCCCCGTATGTTTTCGATGGAATAAGTGTGGACCCATTCCGGTAACGATCATAGAGGGTGAAAATTGACTCCTCTGTTCAAAAAATATGAATAAGAGCAGAGGAGCTCAGGAAGCTTATTTATCTAAGGTTATCGTGGCCGGCGATGGCTGTCTGAAGCCGCGTTCAAGGATCTCCATATTGGTGAGAACTTCAGTTTCCTTGACGTAATTCTCCGCCCCGTTCACCACGGTCTCGTATAGCGAATCATACACCCGCCCGTAGTCGCCGGGCTCCACCCGCAGATCTTCACGCACGCTCGCGCCGTTATCATCAACGTACTCCAGCAGGCCAATGCTCTCATCTGCCGAAAAGCCCGGCTCACCCGGCATGATATTCGCCTTCAGGCTGGTTTCCTGCTGGTCGATGCCATATTTGATAAATGACCCTTTATGGCCGTGAACGATAAATTTCGGATACGCCAGCTTCACCAGGTGGCTGGTTTTGACAATCGCCTTCAGGTCGCCGTAGAACAGCTGAGCTTCAAAGGTATCATCCGGGTTGGCCTTATTACGCAGGCTGCGGATATCGTACGCCACGCGATCCGGGCGGCCGAGCAGGGAAATGATCTGATCCATCGTATGCACGCCAAGGCCATAAAAAGCGCCATCCTGCGCTAATCCAGGCTGCGTTTCCGCCACCGGGCGATAGAGGTCGAAATGACTTTCAATTTCAACGATCTCACCCAGCTTACCGCTTTCAATCACCTTCTTAGTGGTCAGGAAGCAGGAGTCAAAGCGGCGGTTCTGGTACGGCGTTACCGTCAGCCCCTTGCTTTTTGCCAGCGCAAACAGCTCTTTCGCTTCGGCCAGCGTCGGGGTGAAGGGTTTTTCCACCAGTACGTTCTTCCCTGCTTCCAGCGCGCGTTTCGCGTAGTCAAAGTGGCTGTCGGCATGGGTGCAGACAATCACCAGCTTGACCTGAGGGTCATTGAGTACCTCATCGAGATCGCTGGTGAAGTGGATATGCGAGTACTGCGGCGCCTGCTCTTCCGGCTTCGCGCTACGGCGATAGATATGCGCAACATGCCAGCGGTCTTTGCGGTGCAGGACGTAAGGAAGATGGTAGCGGGTGGTGCTTTTGCCGAATCCAATAAACGCGCAGTGCAGAGTCATAACGCAGTCCTTAGTTGAGGTTTCTGCTCCTAACCATAGCGCACCCCGGTCACGAACTTAACTCTTAACCCACTCAAGATGGTGGAAACGACCGGCAAAAAAAGGCAAAAAAAAAGCCAGCACCTGGCTGGCTAAAGTAATACTGGAAGCAATGTGAGCAATGTCGTGCTTTCAGGCTTTCCGCAAGGGTCTCCCTGAATGCAGGACAATAATAATCATTCTCATTCGCACTTGTCTACTTCTTTTTGCAAAAATTAGCCGTTGACGCGTTTTTTAAAGTCAGGGATGTTGAAAGGGACTAAACGAGCAGATAAAGCCTGATATGCAGGCGCTAAGGAGAAGAGGAATGAGTGAGATAGTGATACGCCACGCCGAACCGCGCGATGCAGAGCCGTTACGTCAGCTGACTGCACACAGCTTCCTCATCCGGCGATGGAAACGTGGCAGGAACGACTACAGCCCCGGCCCAACGGCCACCATCTGGTCGCCAGCATCGACGAGCAGGTCGTCGGACACCTGATGCTAAGCGTTGAAACCCGTCCGCGCCGTAGCCATGTCGCAACCTTCGGCATGAGCGTGGCGGCAAACTTTCACGGACGCGGCGTCGGCAGCGCCCTGATGCGCGAGATGGTAAATCTGTGCGATAACTGGCTACGCGTCGAACGCATTGAATTAACGGTATTTTCTGATAACGACCCCGCCATTGCCGTCTATCGCAAATACGGATTTAGCGTTGAAGGTACCGGGCGTAAATTTGCGCTGCGCAACGGCGAATACGTCGATGCCCTCTTTATGGCGCGCCTGAAAGAGTAGCCCTTCCCAACCCTCTCCCGTTCGGGGAGAGGGTTAAAGATAGCTTAGTATCCGGCGGTTAAATCCCCCGGCGAACGCGGGTCAGATGCGCCATACAGCGTGCCGTCCGGGCCGACCATAATACTTTGCGTACTGCCCATCGCCTCTTTCACCGCTACCTTCTGCCCTCTTTCCGTCAGTAGCTTCAGGGTATCCGGGCTAAAGCCCTTCTCCACCCGCAGCTCATCGGGCAGCCACTGATGATGGAAGCGCGGTGCGTTGGTGGCTTCCGCTACGTTCATCCCAAAATCGATGGAGTTCACCACCATTTGCAGCACGGTCGTGATAATACGGCTGCCGCCAGGGCTGCCGGTGACCAGCCAGGTTTTACCATCCTTCACCACAATCGTCGGCGACATTGACGACAGCGGGCGTTTTTGCGGCCCGACGGCGTTGGCGTCACCGCCCACCAACCCGTAAACGTTGGGCACGCCGGGCTTCGCCGAGAAATCATCCATCTGATTATTCATTAAGATACCGGAGTTCCCCGCCACAATACCGGTGCCAAAAGTGGTATTCAGCGTGTAGGTCACCGCCACCGCATTGCCGTCTTTATCCACCACCGAAAAGTGGGTGGTCTGATTGCTCTCGTAAGGCGCCAGCTTGCCCGGGCGGATCTGGCTGGAGGGTTTCGCTTTGTTAATATCGATCTGTTCAGCTATCGATTT
Source organism: Klebsiella sp. 10-1 (assembly GCF_009758445.1). NCBI lineage: Bacteria > Pseudomonadati > Pseudomonadota > Gammaproteobacteria > Enterobacterales > Enterobacteriaceae > Klebsiella > Klebsiella sp. 10-1. Next base: position 383,898 of record NZ_WQRE01000005.1, on the reverse strand, counting down.
GGCGTAGGCCTTGCTGGTGAGAGCCTGCCACGGAACCTTGACAAAATCCGGGTCGCCAAGATACTCCGAGCGATCGGCATAGGCGTGCTTCTCCGCTTCCGCCATCACCTGCATGGCGTCCGCGCTGCCGAAGCCGAACTTATGCATATCGAAGTTTTCGAGGATGTTGAGGATCTGCACGATGTGGATCCCCCCGGAGGAAGGCGGCGGCATCGAGAATACCTGGTAGCCGCGATAATCGCCGCTTATCGGCGTGCGTTCTACCGCCCGGTAGCCCGCCAGATCGGCTTTGGTTATCAGCCCGCCGTTTTTTTGCATCTCATCGGCGATCTGATCGGCAATCGCCCCTTTATAAAACGCGTCCGGGCCGTGCTCGGCGATCAGCTCCAGGCTTTTCCCCAGCTGCTTTTGTACCAGCTTGTCGCCCTTTTTCAGCGGCTCACCGTTTTTCCAGAAGATAGCCCGACTGTTGGCGTGGTTCGGGATCACCTCGCTGCCGTAGGTTTTCAGGTCGTCCGCCAGCGCATCGTTTACCGTGAAGCCCTCTTCAGCCAGCTTAATGGCCGGACGAATCACCTTGTTCAGCGGCATCGTGCCGTATTTTTCCAGCGCCAACGAGAAGCCGGCAACGCTGCCCGGCGTGCCGGACGCGAGATGCGAGGTCAGCGACTTTTTACTATCCGGGTTGCCCTGATCGTCGAGGAACATATCGCGGGTCGCCTGCTCCGGCGCCATTTCGCGGAAATCAATGGCCGTCGTTTTACCGTCTTTGGTGCGCAGCATCATAAAACCGCCGCCGCCAATATTGCCCGCCTGAGGGTGCGTGACCGCCAGCGCATAGCCCACGGCAACCGCCGCATCGACGGCATTCCCTCCCTGGCGCAAAATATCCACGCCTACGCGGGTGGCCAGCGCGTCAACCGAAGCCACCATTCCCTGCTGGGCGCGAACCGGGTGAAATACATCCTCTTCAACGCCGTAGGATACGGGAGGCGGTGCGGGGCTTGCGGCGACGGTAAAACTCCCGCCCGCCAGCAGCAGTGCGATGACCGCCTGACGCCAGAATACTGTTGTTCTCATTGCCATACTCCTGAATGTGTTTTTATCCCTGCATAAGTCTGGTTGATAAGTCCTAAAAAATCATTGTTATGCCGGAAAGGAGGTACACTTAAGCGATCCCACGCACGGGAGGAGAGAACAATGAAAGCAATACTATTTCTGGCGGCGCTGATGCCGTTGACCGCCCTGGCACAGCCGCTCAATACCACCAACAATCCCAACCAGCCGGGGTATGTCGTCCCCAGCCAGCAGCGGATGCAAAACCAGATGCAGGTCCAGCAGCAGCAACAGCAGAATATGCTGAAGCAGGATATCCAGAGCCAGACGCGCGCTCAGCAGCAGCATCTTCAGACGCAGCTGAATAACAACCAGCAGCGCGTATCGCAAAGCGGGAATTTGAATCCGTCACAGCAGCAGGTGCTGCCAAACAATAGCGGCGGCATGCTGCCACGACAGACGACCCCGTAAGGGCCGCCTGTCGGCAGATTATGGCTGGAAGTTGGGGCCAATGACGTCTATCGCATCGGTACAGATGCTGTCTACGCCCCAGCGCAGCAGCTCGGCGGCACGCTGGGGTTTATTGACGGTATACACCAGAATATGCAGGCCGGCGGCCTTCAGGCTCGCCACCCGCTCTTCATCGAGCAGCTTATGGTTCAGGTGAATCGACACGCAGCCCAGCCGGGCGGTCAGCTCGCGCCAGTCCTCACGCCACTCGTCCAGCAGCAGCCCGCGCGGCAGCTCCGGCACGGCCTGCTGCGCCGCTTCCAGGGCGTCGATTTCAAACGATGAAAGCAGCGGCGCGGTCATACCTTGCCATAGCTCGCGGGCCGCTAAGGCCACCACCTTGCCGGTCAGCGGGCCGGTGCCGGTGGTTGGCTTAATTTCGATATTGGCCATCATGTTCAGCTTGCGGCAACGCTCCGCCACGGCGGACAGCAGCGGCAGCGGTTCGCCTTTAAATTCGCGGCTGTACCAGCTTCCCGCATCGACGTTCAGCAGCTCATGCCACGCCAGCTCGCCCGCCACGCCCCAGCCGTTGCTGGTGCGCTCAAGGTTATCGTCATGCAGCAAAAAGATTTGCCCGTCTTTCGACAGCTTGGCGTCGAACTCGATCATGGTATGACCAAAGCGAGCGCCGGTATCGATAGCGGCGAGGGTATTCTCCGGCGCCAGCTTTCCGCCGCCGCGATGGGCGACGATATGGGGGTAAGGCCAGTAACTCATGCGCGTTGTCCTGTTTCACCATCAAAGAGGTGCAGATGATCCTGCGGCAGATGCAGCCACAGGGTGCTGCCCGCCGCCGGACGCTGCTGATGCGGCAGCCTGACGACCAGCTTCTGCGCGCCCCAGCGCCCGTGGGCGAGGTTATCGGCACCTAAAATTTCCAGCGTATCCATCACCAGCGGTACGCCGCCTTCCGTCTCGGGGCCTGCGGCAAAATGTTCCGGACGGATGCCGAGGGTCATCTTACGCCCGGCGTGGCGACGATGCTCGCTATTGATCGGCAGACGCAGGCCGCCTTCCAGTTCAAAACGGCTGCCGTCGTCGCTGATGCGCCCGTCCAGCAGGTTCATCGCCGGGCTGCCGATAAAGCTCGCCACAAAGCGGCTGGCCGGCTTTTCGTAAACCTCTACCGGCGTGCCAATCTGCTCGGCGACGCCTTTATTCATCACCATCACCCGCTGGGCGAGGGTCATCGCCTCAACCTGGTCGTGGGTAACGTACAGCGAGGTGGTTTTCAGCCGACGGTGCAGCTGCTGGAGCTCCAGACGCATCTGCACGCGCAGCTTGGCGTCAAGGTTCGACAGGGGTTCATCAAACAGGAATACCGCCGGATCGCGAACGATGGCGCGGCCCATCGCCACGCGCTGGCGCTGGCCACCGGAGAGCTCGCGCGGGCGGCGCTTGAGCAGGCCATCAAGCTCCAGAATACGCGCCGCTTCCTGCACCCGCTCGTCAATCAGGCTTTTACCCATCCCGCGAATTTTCAGCCCCCAGGCCATGTTCTCCTCCACGCTCATATGCGGGTAGAGGGCGTAGTTCTGGAACACCATCGCGATGCCGCGATCCTTCGGCTCCATCTCGGTGACGCGCTGGCGATTAATCCAGATATCGCCGCTGGTCACCCGCTCAAGCCCGGCCACCATCCGCAGCAGCGTCGATTTTCCGCAGCCGGAAGGCCCGACCATTACGATAAACTCCCCGTCCGCCACGTCGAGCGTCAGCGGCTGAATCACCTGGGTTTTGCCATCCCAGCTTTTGGTTACTGCCTGTAATTTAAGTCCTGCCATAAAAGGTTGTATCCCTTGATTGTTCATGAACGTCGCTGGCGGCTATTTTTGCTCGGGGCAAGGCGCAAGCGTCGCAGTTTGGTGGGCCCAAATAAGACGCGAGTAACGCGGTACCGGGCAAAAATGGCCCCAGCCCTTCGGGACGCGTGCCGAAACCGCGTACTCTGCGTTGTCGGATTTGGACATAGGCCCACTATGTCCATCATCCTCCGCCTTGATTACGCGGTTTCGGCTCAGCGTCGACGCCACGAACAATCAAGGGATACAACCTACTTCTCACTGTCCACTAAACCGCGCACAAACGCGCGCTGCATGGCTAATACAATGACGACCGGCGGGATCAGCGTCAGCAGCATCGCTGCCATCACCTGGTTCCACTGCGTGGTACCCTCGCCGGTGGCGATCATGCCTTTGATACCCGCCACCGCGGTGCCGAGATTGATATCCTGAATAATCAGCAGCGGCCACAGGTACTGGTTCCAGCCGTAGATAAAGGTGATAACGAACAGCGCCGCGAGATTGGTTTTCGACAGCGGCAGCACGATGTCGCGGAAAAAGCGCATCGGCGAAGCGCCGTCGATCCGCGCCGCTTCAATCAGCTCATCCGGCAGGGTCATAAAGAACTGGCGGAACAGGAAGGTGGCGGTTGCCGAGGCCATCAGCGGCAGCGTCAGCCCGGCGTAGCTATCGAGCATCTTCAGGTTGGCAATCACTTCCACCGTCGGGAAAATTCGCACCTCAACCGGCAGCATCAGGGTGATAAAGATCATCCAGAAGAACAGGTTACGTAGCGGGAAGCGGAACCAGACGATGGCGAATGCCGACAGCATCGACACCACGATTTTGCCCACCGTAATGCTGAACGCCATGATGAAGCTGTTGAGCATCATCAGCCAGAACGGCGCGCTGTTGGCCCCCACGCCCTGTTTCCAGATGGTGGCCATATTTTCCAGCAGGTGGCCGCCGGGGATCAGCGTCATCGGCGTCTCAAAGACCGCCTTGTTGTCCAGCGTTGCCGCGACAAAGGCGACGTACAGCGGAAACAGAATGACGGCAATCCCCGCAATCAGCATGGTGTGGCTGAAAATCGTCAGCCCTGGACGGTTCTCAATCATTGGTAGCGCACCTTACGTTCAACATAGCGGAACTGAACCACCGTCAGCACAATCACCAGCATCATCAGCACCACCGACTGCGCGGCGGAAGCGGAGAGATCGAGCCCGGCGAAACCTTCACGATAGATCTTATAAATCAGCGTCGTCGTCGCCTGGACCGGGCCGCCGGCGGTGGCGGCATCGATAACCGGGAAGGTATCGAAGAAGGCGTAAACCAGGTTGACGACCAGCAGGAAGAAGCTCACCGGCGCAATCAGCGGCAGCGCCAGCTTGAAAAAGCGGCGGACAGGGCCGGCCCCGTCAATCGCCGCGGCCTCCACCAGCGAGCGCGGGATCGACTGCAGCGCGGCGAAGAAGAACAGGAAGTTGTAGCTAATCTGCTTCCATACCGAAGCAAACACCACGAGGAACATCGCCTGGCCGCTGTTCTGCGCGTGGTTCCAGTCGTAGCCCATCTCGGCGAGAAAATGGGTAATCAGCCCGCGTCCTGGGTTAAAGAGGAAAATCCACAGCACCGCGGCGACCGCGGGCGCGACGGCGTAGGGCAGCAGCATCAGCGTTTGATAGAAGCGGCTGCCGCGCACCACGTAGTCGACCAGCGCGGCGAAAAACAGCGAGACGATCAGGCCGCTAAACGTCACCATCGAGCTGAACTTGATGGTGGTCCAGAATGAGTCCAGATAGTACGGGTCGTGGAACAGGGTAACGAAGTTATCCATGCCGACGAACTGGCTGGAGAGGCCAAACGGGTCGACGCTCTGCAGCGAATACCACAGCGCCTCGCCCGCGGGCCAGATAAAGAAAATAATGGTGATAATCAGCTGCGGCGCAACCAGCAGATAGGGCAGCCAGCGCGAGCGGAATACCGGACGGGTTGATGACATGAGGTTACTCTTTTGCTCGATGATGCCTACCGATTCACTGCTACCGGCGATCGCCAAAGGCGGATGTCCCCCGGTAAGCGCGGCGCTACCGGGGAACCTCCGTTCGACCTACTGCCCTGAACCTATCGGCATCAATACGTTACGACTTAGTCGACTGCTCGAAACGACGCAGCAGCTGGTTACCGCGCTCAACCGCTGAATCCAGCGCCTGCTGCGGGGTTTTCTTGCCGGTCCAAACGCTTTCCAGCTCCTCGTCCACAACGGTGCGGATCTGCGGCATATTGCCCAGGCGCAGGCCTTTGGTGAACGGCAGCGGCGGCTTGTTCAGCATCTGACGGGTGGCGATATCGGCGCCAGGGTTCTTGTCATAGAAGCCCTGCTGACGGGTCAGATCGTAGGCGGCGGTGGTGATCGGCAGATAGCCGGTTTTCTGGTGCCATTCCGCAGCGATTTCCGGTTTTGTGAGGAACTCGAGGAATTTCGCCACTCCGGTGTAGGTCTCTTTATCTTTACCCTGCATGACCCACAGGCTCGCCCCGCCGATAATGGCGTTCTGCGGCGCGCCCTTAACGTCGGCATCGTACGGCATCATACCGACGCCATAGTTGAATTTGGCGTACTGGCGGATATCAGCAAGCGAGCCGGAGGAGGCGGTGGTAATCGCACAGTCGCCGTTATAGAACTTCTCGGTGGACTCATCTTTACGCCCGAAGTAGCTGAAGTCGCCCTTCTTGTTCATCGCTTCCAGCATGGCGATATGCTTCACCTGCTCCGGCTTGTTGAACTCCAGAACCGCATCGGTGCCGTCGAAGCCGTTATTTTTCGTTGCCACCGGCAGACCGTGCCAGGCGCTGAAGTTCTCAATCTGAATCCAGCCCTGCCAGCCGCTGGCGTAGCCGCACTTCATTCCGGCGGCCTTCAGCTTCTCGGTATAGGCGGCCAGATCCTGCCAGGTTTTCGGCGGCTGCTCCGGATCTAAGCCGGCTTTTTTGAAGGCGTCTTTGTTGTAGTACAGCACCGGGGTGGAGCTGTTAAAAGGCTGGGAGAGGAGGTGGCCGGTTTTAGAATCGGTGTAGTAGCCGGAAACGGTCGGCACGAACTGCGATTCATCAAACTTAATGCCCGCATCGGTGAAGACCTGATACACCGGCTTAATGGCTTTTGATGCCATCATCGTCGCGGTACCGACTTCATAAACCTGAAGCAGCGCGGGAGCGTTACCGGTACGAAACGCAGCGATACCGGCGCTCAGGCTCTGCTCGTAGTTACCTTTGTACACCGGCGTAATTTTGTAATCCGGATTAGCTGCGTTGAAACGTTGCGCCAGAGAATCAACTTCTTTACCCAGTTCCCCTTCCATTGAGTGCCAGAACGGGATGGTAGTTACTGCGAGGGCCTGACCAGCAAATGCCAGGCTAAGCGCCAGTCCTAAAGCCGTATGTCGTAACGATATCATCGGTTATCTCTCTTGTTGTTCCAGATGCGCGATTTCACGCGTTTTATGTTCGCGGGGGTAACATGACATGCTCGAATTACAGAAAAATAACTCTTTTATTACAAAAAAAAGATAGTAAGGCGTCAGAGAGATGGCAAGACGATGAAAGATCGGAGACAGGAAAGTGGGAGCTGCGACACGCCAAGGGGATAATTCCCGGCCAGCGGCGTCAGCGCTCCGTTCTGGCTAAGGAATATCCCGGCCGGGCGGCCGGGAATAAGAGCGAGGAGATTAGCCTCCCAGGTAGGCGCTACGCACCGCCTCGTTAGCCAGCAGCGCGTCGCCCGTATCTTCGAGCACCACGTGGCCGTTTTCCAGCACGTAGCCGCGATCGGCAAGCTTCAGCGCCTGGTTGGCGTTCTGCTCCACAAGGAAAATGGTCATCCCCTGCTCGCGCAGCTGTTCGATGGTGTTGAAAATCTGCTGGATAATAATCGGCGCCAGGCCCAGAGAAGGTTCATCGAGCAGCAGCAGGCGCGGCTGGCTCATCAGCGCACGGCCAATCGCCAGCATCTGCTGTTCGCCGCCGGACATGGTGCCCGCGCGCTGAATGCGGCGCTCAAGCAGACGCGGGAACAGTTCGTATACCCACTTAATGCGGGTCTGGAACTGGTCACGGTCGGCAAAAAAACCGCCCATCGCGAGGTTCTCTTCGACCGTCATACGCGAGAAGACGCGACGCCCTTCCGGAACAATCGCCACCGCTTCGCGCATGATTTTCGCGGTCTGCCAGTCGGTAATATCCTTACCATCAAACACCACCTTCCCGCTGCTGGCGCGCGGGTCGCCGCACAGGGTGCCGAGCAGCGTGGTTTTACCCGCGCCGTTGGCGCCAATCAGGGTCACTATCTCCCCCTGATTAATATGCAGGCTGACGTTATGCAGCGCCTGAATCTTGCCGTAGTGGGCGCTTACGTTGTCAAAAGATAACATCACTTTTTCCATGCTTATGCCTCACCAAGGTATGCGCGGATCACGTCCGGGTTGTTGCGGATCTCTTCCGGCGTTCCGTTAGCCAGCGGCGTCCCCTGGTTTACCACGTAAATGCGATCGGAAATGCCCATCACCAGCTTCATATCGTGTTCAATCAGCAGGATGGTGGTGTTGTGATGACTGCGCAGCTCGGCGATCAGCTCGTCCAGCTCCTTGGTCTCTTTGGGGTTCAGACCCGCAGCGGGTTCATCCAGCATCAGGATTTCCGGCTGCGTCACCATGCAGCGAGCGATCTCCAGACGCCGCTGGTCGCCGTAGGCGAGGTTGCTGGCCTGGCGGTTAGCCTGCTCCAGCAGGCCGATACGCTCAAGCCAGGCGGCGGCGCGATCCAGCGCTTCGCTCTGCGCGCGGCGGAAGGTCGGCGTTTTCAGCAGCCCGGAGAAGACGCCGGTTTTCAGCTGCTGATGCTGCGCCACCAGCAGGTTTTCAATCACCGTCATTTCGCGGAACAGGCGCACGTGCTGGAAGGTACGCACGACGCCCATGCGGGCAATCTGCTGACCCGGCAGCCCTTCCAGGTGCTGGTCACGCAGCATAATCGAACCGCCCGTCGGCTTATAGAAACCGGTGAGGCAGTTAAAGACCGTGGTCTTCCCGGCGCCGTTAGGGCCGATCAGCGAAACAATTTCCTGCGGACGCAGCTCCAGCGACACGTTGTTGACCGCCAGCAGGCCGCCAAAGCGCATCATCAGGCCGCTTACGGATAATAATGGCTGACTCATGCCTGCTCTCCTTTAGCCTGACCTTTTTTCAGCTTCAGCTGCGGGCGCGTCATCGGCAGCAGACCCTGCGGACGCCAGATCATCATCAGTACCATCAGGCCACCCAGCATCAGCATGCTGTATTCGTTGAAATCACGCATCAGCTCGCGCGATACCACCAGTAAAATAGCGGCCAGAATCACCGCAAACTGCGAGCCCATCCCGCCCAGCACGACGATTGCCAGTACGAAGGCCGACTCGGCGAAGGTAAAGGATTCCGGGCTGACGAAGCCCTGGCGGGCGGCAAACAGCGTCCCGGCAAAACCGGCAAACGCCGCGCTGATGGTAAAGGCGGTCAGCTTGATGCGCGTCGGATTGAGGCCCAGAGAACGACAGGCAATCTCATCTTCACGTAGCGCTTCCCACGCGCGGCCCAGCGGCATGCGCAGCAGGCGGTTAATCACGAACAGCGAGAGGACGACCAGCAGCAGCGCCACCAGGTAGAGGAAAATAACCCGATCGCTGGGGTCGTATTTAACGCCAAAGAAGTTGCTGAAGGTATCCCAGCCCCCTTCGCGCGCGCTGCGGCTAAATTCCAGGCCAAACAGCGTCGGTTTAGGGATCTGGCTGATGCCGTTCGGGCCGCCGGTCACTTCAGTGTTATTGAGCAGTAAAATACGCACAATTTCGCCGAAGCCGAGGGTCACAATCGCCAGATAGTCACCGCGCAGGCGCAGCACCGGGAAGCCCAGCAGGAAGCCCGCAGCGGCCGAGACCAGCCCCGCCAGCGGCAGGCAGGTCCAGAAGCCGAGGCCGTAATAGTGGTTCAGCAGCGCGAAGGTGTAGGCTCCGATGGCGTAGAAACCGCCGTAGCCGAGTACCAGCAGGCCGGACAGCCCCACCACCACGTTCAACCCCAGGCCCAGGATAATGTAAATCATGGTCAGGGTGGCGATATCCACCGTGCCGCGCGACACCATAAACGGCCACGCGACGGCGATAACCAGCAGCGCCACCAGGAACAGCTTCTGCTTTACCGTCGACCCGTCGATGGCCGGCAGAATAAACTTCGGCCCGGAGACGTTTTTCCAGGTTTTCTGGAACAGCGGGCGCATCAGCTGGAAGAAGAAAACCACCGCTGTGCCGATGAAAATCCACTGCCAGCGGATATCCGCGGCGGTATCCACCACCAGTTTGGTGCCGTCCAGCTCCAGCTGTACGCCCATAAAGACGCCGGCCAGAATAAAGAACATCACCGCAGACAGCAGCGCCATTGCAATATGCATCGGTTTCATACTTTCTCAACCTCCGGGCGACCCAGGATGCCGGTAGGCATCACTAACAGCACCAGAATCAGCAGCGCAAAGGAGACCACGTCTTTATATTCGGTGCTGAGGTAGGCGGAGGAGAGAGCTTCGGCGATGCCCAGAATCAGGCCGCCGATCATCGCGCCAGGAATGCTGCCAATGCCGCCCAGTACCGCGGCGGTAAATGCTTTCATCCCGGCCATAAAGCCGATATAGGGGTTGATAACGCCGTAGAACTGACCGAGGAGCACCCCGGCGACCGCGGCCATAGCGGCGCCGATAACAAACGTCAGGGCAATAACGCGATCGGTGTTAATTCCCAGCAGGCTGGCCATTTTCAGGTCTTCCGCGCAGGCGCGGCAGGCACGACCCATACGCGAATAGCGAATAAACAGCGTCAGCGCCAGCATCGCCACAAAGGTGACGATCCAAATCACCAGCTGCATGGTGGTGATCGTGGCAGAGAAGTTTTCGCTGCTGCCCACCGTCCACTGGCCGTTAAACAGGCTCGGCAGCGCCACATCGCGCGACCCTTCCGTCAGGCTGACGTAGTTTTGCAGGAAGATTGACATCCCGATGGCGGAAATCAGCGCAATCAGTCGCTTGGAGCTCCGCACCGGCCGATAGGCCACGCGTTCAATACTCCAGCCATAGGCGCTGGCAATAATGATAGCCCCGACAAATCCAGCGGCGACCAGCAGCCAGCTGGTGTCGATGCCCATCATCATCAGCGCGGCAATGATCATGAAGGAGACGTAGCTACCTATCATATACACCTCGCCGTGGGCGAAGTTAATCATGCCAATAATGCCGTATACCATCGTGTAACCGATGGCGATCAGCGCATAGGTACTGCCCAGCGTGACGCCGTTAAACATCTGCTGCAGAAAGTAGAGAAACTGCTCGGACATAAGGTAACCTTTCTAAACCCGACAAGGCGGGATGTTGAATCCCACTCTCAACGACTCGAGCGGCGGACGGGCGGCAAATGTTTCCCTCCCCGGAAGCCCCGGGGCGGATAAACGTCGTCTACGCATCTGCGGCTCAAACCATGCGAGTGGTTGTCTTATTTTGCGGCCGAGGATGCCCCATCCGCGTGCCACTGGAAGACACCAAACTCAAATCCCTTCAAATCGCCTTTTTCGTCCCAATTCAGCGGCCCAATCACGGTTTTCGCGCCGTGAGCTTTCAGATCTTTGATTAAGTCCAGCGGCTCCTGGCTGCTGCTTCTGTCCATCGCCTGCGCTAAGGACTGCACGGCAGCGTAGGTAATCCAGACGTACGGCCCGCTCGGATCTTTTTTCTCCGCTTTCAGCGCGTCTACGATAGCGCTGTTTGCCGGATCCTGGTCATAGCGTTTCGGCATTGTCACCAGCATGCCTTCTGCCGCGGCGCCTGCGATATTGGACAGCGAAGCATTGCCCACGCCCTCAGGACCCATAAATACGGTTTTCAGGCCGTTAGCTCGCGCCTGGCGCAGCATCTGGCCCATTTCCGGGTAATAGCCACCGTAGTAAACGAAATCAATATTCTCTTTCTGCAGGCGAGACAGCAGCGCGGAGAAGTCTTTCTCACCGGCGGTGATCCCGTCGAAGAAGACGATGTTGGCGTTGCCTTTTTTCAGGCTCTCCTGAACCGAACGCGCCAGGCCTTCACCGTACTGCTGCTTGTCATGAATGATAGCAATACGCTGCGGTTTAACCTTTTCCAGAATATATTTTGCGGCGGTCGGCCCCTGCGAGGAGTCGAGGCCGGCGGTACGCATGATGTACTGATAACCGCGTTGAGTCAGCTCGGGGTTAGTGGCCCCCGGAGAGATCATCAGAATGCCTTCATCTTCGTAGATATCGGATGCCGGCTGCGTTGAGGAGGAGCAGAGGTGGCCGATAACGTATTTAATCCCTTCGTTAACGATTTTGTTCGCCACCGCGACGGCCTGTTTAGGGTCGCAGGCGTCGTCATATTCCACGCCAACCAGCTTATCGCCCTTAATCCCACCCTGCGCGTTAATATCTTTAATTGCCTGACGCGCACCGTTGAACTCCATGTCGCCCCATTGCGCTACCGGACCAGACATCGCACCAACGACGGCGACTTTTATCTCTTTGGCGATTACCGCGTGCGACATGGTCAGTGCGACTAATCCCGCAATGATTGTTTTCGCGTTCCTTTTCATGTTCCAGGACCCCGTTCGTGATGTGGTGTAAATATTTTGTATTTTTATGGTTAAAAAGCATTCTGTGCTTTTATTAAACAACGCTACTTTTACCATGATCTTTAATGGTTTAGCGCAGTTTTTTACCTGAAACCAGATTAAAATCTCTATTTTTCAGGCGATTAAGCAAAGATAATATTCTGTATTCACGCGAAGATAAACAAAAAAAGTCCCGTTTTTAGCATAAAATAACGATACATACGGCGGAATAAAACGCTGCACTTTAGGTTAAAACTCTGCTTATTTTTCGATCCATAACGCATTGCGCTACCCTGCCTTCCCCAGGAAAACGAATCGCCTGATGAATCCGCAAAAAACAGCGCTCCGCCGGGTAGTAATTTTGGGTACACTGGCGCATCCGTTTTGACTGGACTTGCAGCGCATGAAACTGACCATTATTCGTTTAACGCACTTCAGCGATCAGGATCGCATCGATTTAGGGAAAATCTGGCCATCACGCGATCTGGCCGGGCTCCCCGTGGATGATAGCCACGCTATTTACGCCGCCCGCTTTAACGAACGTCTGCTGGCCGCCGTTTGCGTGACCTTAGACGGTGCAGAGGGCGAGCTGAGCGCGCTGTACGTGCGCGAAGTCACCCGCCGTCGCGGCGTCGGGCAGTATCTGGTGGAAGAAGTGCTGCAAAGAAATCCAGAAATCGGTCGCTGGCGGATGGCGGATACCGGAATTGAAGACTACCGCGTCATGTCAGCGTTTATGCAAGCGCTGGGCTTCAGCGCCCATAACGGCGGTTGGGAAAAGCGTTAAAAACGAAGCGGGAGAATCCCGGATAGCGGCATATCACGCCTTATCCGGGCGATGATGACTTCAATTTGTCCAGCATGACCATTTATCCAGGCAACGATATCACTCTTCATTTCACCCATAACCCCCCTCTTTTCCAGGTCGTAAATTGACCATTCATTTAACCAGGATCTCTCTTATCCGGCCTACAAATTGACAATTTATTTAACCGAGAATTTCTACTTTACCCGGCCAGAATCACGCCGTATTTAACCAATCTCCCCGCTTTTCCCGGCCTAAAAGAGGCCATTTATTTAACCGAGAATTTCGCGCTACAGGCAGGCGGCAAGCTCTGAAATCCCCGGGAGCTTACATGAGTAAGTGACCGGGGTTGAGGAGCGCAGCCAACGCACCTGTAGCGTGAAAGGCGAAGGTTAAATTATTTGGCGTCGGTCGCGGTGCCATCGGCATGCCACGTAAACACGCCGAACTCGAAGCCTTTCAGGTCGCCCTTCGCATCCCATGACAGCGGCCCCATCACGGTATCAACAGAGTTTGCTTTCAGGTATTTCGCAATGGCTGCCGGGTCTTCAGACTGGTTCAGGCCTGCCTGCAGCGACTGGATAGCTGCATAGGTGGTCCAGACAAACGCGCCGCTCGGATCCTGTTTTTTCGCTTTGATGGCGTCGACGATCGGTTTGTTCGCCGGGACCTGGTCGTAGTTCTTCGGTTTAGTGACCAGCATGCCTTCAGCGGACTGACCGGCAATGTTTGACAGGGAAACGTTCGCTACGCCTTCCGGCCCCATAAACTGCGTTTTCAGGCCGGCCGCGCGCGATTGACGCAGAATCTGCCCCATCTCCGGGTGATAGCCGCCGTAGTAGACGAAGTCGATATTTTCTTTCTTCAGACGCGCCACCAGAGTGGAGAAATCTTTCTCACCGGCGGTGATACCGTCAAAGAACACGACGTTAGCGCCGCCTTTTTTCAGGCCATCCTGCACCGCACGCGCCAGACCTTCGCCATACTGCTGCTTATCGTGAACGATAGCGATACGCTTCGGTTTAACCTTATCAATGATGTATTTAGCCGCCGTCGGGCCCTGGTCAGAATCGAGGCCGGTGGTGCGCAGAATCATTTTATATCCGCGCGCGGTCAGCTCCGGCGCCGTCGCGGCCGGGGTGATCATCAGAATGCCTTCGTCTTCATAGATATCGGACGCCGGCTGAGTAGAAGAGGAGCATAAGTGGCCGATAACGTACTTAATGCCGTCATTAACGACCTTGTTGGCCACCGCTACCGCCTGTTTCGGGTCACAGGCATCATCATATTTTACGCTTTGCAGCTTATTGCCTTTGATACCGCCCTTAGCGTTAATATCGGCAACCGCCTGCTCAGCGCCGGTAAACTCCTGATCGCCATACTGCGCCACCGGGCCAGACATCGCCCCAACCACGGCAATTTTAATATCTTCAGCCAGCGCTGCGTTGCTCATTATCAAGGCGATACATCCTGCCAGTAACGCTTTACCCTTCATATTCATCCTGAAGCTCCCCACTATTATGGTTTTTTGCATTTGTTGTGATGTTGTTTTTTAGCGCATTATTCTAATTAATCACATAAGAAAAGCATATGATAGCTAGATTAAGGTCTGCCGCTCGCGCCTATGCAGCACACTATGCTAGAACATATCCCATTTTTCAGAATTTGAAACAACAATTTTTTAGGTTATGTAACAGTTATGTGACTGAAGCAGAACGCCACTCCGCAGAGTGGCGAGATGTGAGGCTATGCGGCCAGCGCGCGCTGAATAATCGTCAGCGCCTGGCGGAATTGAGCATCGGGGATAGTGAGCGGGTAGAGGAAGCGGATGACGTTGCCGTAAACGCCGCAGGTCAGCAGCAGCAGCCCTTCGGCCAGCGCGCGCTGCTGGACGGCCCGGGTGAACTCGCCCGCCGGCTCGCCGGTTTGCGGATCAAAAAACTCGACCGCAACCATCGACCCCTGCGCCCGCACCTCGGCAATCTGCGGGCACGATGCTTTGGCCTGATTGAGAACTTCCACCAGATGGTGGCCAAGCTCATTTGCCCGCTGGCAAAGCTGCTCTTCGGCGATCACATCCAGCACCGCATGCGCGGCGGCAATCGCCAGCGGGTTCCCGGCGTAGGTTCCGCCAAGGCCGCCCGGCGCAGGGGCATCCATAACCTCTGCCCGCCCGGAAACCGCCGAAAGCGGCATCCCGCCCGCCAGGCTTTTCGCCATCGTGATCAGGTCTGGCTGCACGCTATAGTGCTCCATCGCAAACAGCTTGCCGGTTCGCCCAAAGCCAGACTGAACCTCATCCGCAATCAGCAGGATGCCGTGGGTATCGCACAGCGCGCGCAGCGCCTGCATAAACCCGGCAGGCGCAACGTTGAACCCGCCCTCGCCCTGTACCGGCTCAAGGACGATGGCCGCCACCTGATCCGCCGCGATATCGGCTTTAAAGAGGCGTTCGAGGCTTTTTATCGCCTCTTCGCTGCTGACGCCGTGCAGCGAATTAGGGTACTGAGCATGAAAAACAGAGCCAGGGAACGGACCAAAGCCGATTTTATAGGGCGCGACCTTGCCGGTCAGCGCCATCGTCATGTAGGTTCGGCCGTGGAAGGCGCCGCCAAAGGTGATGATTCCCGGCCGACGGGTCCAGGCGCGGGCAATTTTGACCGCATTCTCTACCGCTTCCGCGCCGGTAGAGAAGAAGGCCGTTTTCACGGCGCCGGATATCGGGACCAAAGCGTTAATGCGTTCGGCCAGCGTGACGTAGCTGGCGTAGGGGACAATCTGATATGCCGTATGGGTAAAGGCCTCCAGCTGCGAGGCCACCGCGGCGACAACTTTGGGGTGCCGATGCCCGGTATTCAGCACCGCAATCCCCGCCGCAAAATCGATAAACTCCCGGCCTTCGATATCCCACAGCGTCGCGTTCTCAGCTTTTTGCGCGTAGAAGTCGCACATCACGCCTACGCCGCGCGGCGTCGCCTGCTGGCGGCGCTGATTAAGATCGTTATTTTTCACCCGCTTTCTCCCTTCATGAATTTAGTAAGCCGTGCCTGTCTAAAAACAATAGCGCCTGCCCGGCATTCAAGCCCAGCGGAAGAAGAAATTAATATGGTTGACGCATGGAGGGATAAAAAACAAAAAGCCCCCGCTGAGACAGCGAGAGCTTTTTTTGATGCCGGTCGGATTTACGCTTCGATAGCGGTACGCAGTTTCTTCATGGCGTTCTTTTCAAGCTGGCGCACGCGCTCAGCCGAAACGCCGTAGCGATCCGCCAGCTCCTGCAGCGTGGACTTATTGTCTTCGTCCAGCCAGCGGGCGCGAATGATATCCTGGCTACGCTCGTCGAGGCCCTGCATCGCGTCAGTCAGCTTGTTTGCCGCCTGCTCTTCCCAGTTATCATCTTCAATGCCGTCGGCAAAGTTAGACGTTTTATCCTGCAGATAGAGCACCGGAGCCATCGGCTGGCTATCGGACTCATCGTCCGACGACATGTCGAAGGTCATGTCCTGCGCCGCCATACGCGATTCCATCTCACGCACGTCTTTGCTCGACACGCCCAGCTCGCGGGCAACCATTTCGACTTCATCCTGGTTAAACCAGCCCAGACGCTGCTTGGTTTTACGCAGGTTAAAGAACAGTTTACGCTGGGCCTTGGTGGTCGCGACTTTCACAATACGCCAGTTACGCAGAACGTATTCGTGAATTTCGGCCTTAATCCAGTGCACGGCAAAGGAGACCAGGCGCACGCCGACTTCCGGATTAAAACGGCGCACGGCTTTCATCAGACCAATGTTGCCTTCCTGAATCAGGTCCGCCTGCGGCAGGCCATAGCCCGAGTAGTTACGAGCAATATGAACAACAAAGCGCAGGTGAGACAGGATCAGCCTTTTCGCTGCTTCCAGATCGCCCTGGTAATGCAGCTTTTCAGCAAGCTCCCGCTCTTCATCGGCCGATAACATCGGCCATGTGTTCGCAGCCCGGATGTAAGATTCCAGGTTACCAACGGGGGCTAAGGCTAAAGTTTGCATATCTTTGGTCATTCAAATCCTCTCAATCGATATCGTCTGGCTTGACAGTTCCCGCTTAGACAACCGGGCAACAAACATGCCAGCGTTTATGAGCAACGAGAATATCACCCACATTAGTATCAGACAGTGATTTTATCCACAAGTTCCATGCAACGGTGTGAATACATTACGCACAAAATGTGACATGGAGATGAAGCGTAGGGAAGAGACAACAGGGACTCTTTCCCTGCAGAGAGACATTCAGTCAGTGCAGGGAAAGATTATACCAGAAAATTTTTAATCGGGAGTAAAGTGACGTAAATGTTGCACCGTCGCCAGCCAGGCCGCGACCCAGCCAATCATCGAGCAGACGATCAGCATCAGCAGACACTCGTCGAAGCCTAAGCCGCTGAGCTCAAACTGGGTACCGAATACCTTCGCCACTTCCGTTACCGCTGATGACAGGCGCATCACCATAATCTCCGACAGGATCAGCGATAAAAATGCGCCGCAGAAGCCCAGCAGCGCACCGCCGTAGAGGAACGGACGCAGGATAAAACCGTCGGTCGCCCCAATCAGCTTCTGCACGTTGATGGTATCGCGGCGAGCAAAGATGCTCAGACGCACGCTGTTGCCGATCACCAGGAACACGGCGGCAACCATCAGCACGCCGATCAGCGCCGATACGCGGCCAACCAGCCCGGTCAGCGAAGAGAGGCGCGCAAACCAGCTGTCATCCATACGGACTTCATCGACGCCCTGAATATGCGCAACCCGATCGCGCAGGGTGTTGAGGGAGTCGGTTCCCTGGAAATCCAGCTTCGGCACGACAATCGCCACCGCCGGCAGCGGGTTCTCTTCCAGCATATCCAGCGCGCCGCCAAAGCCGGACCAGTTGCGGAACTCGCCTAAAGCTTCATCCCGCGACAGATAGTTGACCTTCTCCACGCCCTGCTCTGCCTGCAGCTGCCCGACCACCCGCGCCGCGGCGTCATCGTCCAGCGTCTTCTCCAGATAAACGGTGATCTGCGGCGATGGATAGTACTGCGACGCCGCGCTGTTAACGTTTTTGTACACCATGTAGCACACGCTCGGCAGCGTCAGCGAAATGGCGATGACCATGATGGTCAGGAAGGTGGCCAGCGGCGTGCTTTTCAGATCCTGAACCGCGCCGTGCCAGGCATAGCGCACCTGCTCATTGAAAACGTTACTTTTCCGGGAAGCCGGATTCGGCGCCGCTTTCGGCCGCTTCGGCGCATTGCGCCCACCGCCTGCCCCTGCGGCATTGCGGATGCGGTCAAATCGGCTGCCAAACTGGCGAATGTGGTTTATTGCCTCGCGCTTATTCACCCCAGTGGCCTCCGTGCATATGCCCGTCGCTCAGGGTCAGCATGCGATACGAACGACTGGAAATCAGCCCCAGGTCGTGCGTCGCCATCAGAACCGTTACCCCTACGCGGTTAAATTCTTCAAACAGACGTAAAATCCCCTCCGAGAGCGCCTCATCGAGGTTACCGGTCGGTTCATCCGCCAGCAGCACCGCAGGCTTGTTCACCACCGCGCGGGCGATGCCCACGCGCTGCTGCTCACCGCCGGAGAGTTGGATAGGAAGATTTTTCGCTTTGTCCAGCAGCCCGACTTTATCCAGCGCGGCCGATACCCGGCGGCGGATATCATCCCCGCTGGCGCCGGCAATAATCAGCGGGATCGCCACGTTGTCAAACACGGTACGATCCATCAGCAGGTGGTGATCCTGGAAAATCATGCCGATCTGGCGGCGCAAAAACGGCACCTCCCGGCTCTTCAGGCGGCTAATATCGTGGCCGCCGAACAAAATTTTGCCGGCGCTCGGCCGCTCGATGCCGCAGATAAGCTTGAGCAGGGTACTTTTCCCCGCGCCGGAGTGGCCGGTCAGGAACGCCATCTCGCCCGACTGCAGGTGGAAGTTCACCCCCTGCAGCGCTTGTCTCCCACCGAGATAGGCTTTGCTGACTTGTTCAAAGCGAATCATTATTAATCCTCTCGGGCAAAAAGTGCCTCAATAAAGTCGCCCGCATTAAACGGACGCAGATCCTCAATACGTTCACCGACGCCAATATAGCGAATCGGAATACCGAACTGGTCAGCGACCGAGAAGATAACCCCACCTTTCGCGGTACCGTCCAGCTTCGTCAGCGTGATGCCGGTCAGGCCAACGGCCTCATGGAACAGTTTGGCCTGGCTAATCGCGTTCTGCCCGGTGCTGGCATCAATTGTCAGCATCACTTCATGCGGGGCATCTTCGTCCAGCTTCTTCATCACGCGGACGATTTTCTTCAGCTCTTCCATCAGGTGCGATTTATTCTGCAGACGGCCCGCCGTATCGGCAATCAGGACGTCAACGTTGCGCGCCTTGGCGGCCTGAATGGCGTCGAAAATAACCGAAGCCGAGTCCGCGCCGGTATGCTGCGCAATCACCGGGATATTATTACGCTGACCCCAGACCTGCAGCTGCTCTACCGCGGCGGCGCGGAAGGTATCCCCCGCGGCCAGCATGACCGACTTACCCTGCTGCTCAAACTGACGCGCCAGCTTGCCGATGGTCGTGGTTTTACCCACCCCGTTGACGCCAACCATCAGAATAACAAACGGCGTTTTCCCTTCAACGTTCAGCGGCTCGTCAACTTTAGCCAGAATATCGCCCATCTCTTCTTTCAGCAGGCCATACAGCGCTTCGGCATCGCGGAGCTGCTTACGGCTGGCGCCTTCGGTAAGGTGGGTAATAATCTTACGGGTCGTTTCCACGCCAACGTCGGCGATCAGCAGCTGCTCTTCCAGCTCTTCGAAGAGATCATCATCTATTTTTTTGCCGCGGAACAGACTGATAAATCCGGAACCGAGGTTCTGTTTGGTTTTAACCAGGCTGCGCTTGAGTCGGGCGAAGAAACCTTCTTTTGTCGGCTTCTCCTGCTCGATCTGGGCGGCTTCCTGCGGCTCGCTCTGCTCCTCAGCTTCTGCCGCCAGCGCCTGGGCTTCCAGCTCGTCGTCCGACAGCGCAGGCTCATCCTCAATCAGCGCCTCTTCAACGACGGCAGCCTGCGGCTGGGCGACAACCTCTTCCGGCAGCTGTTCAACAAGCGCTTCGGCAACCGCCGGCTGGGCAATAACGTCTTCCACCAGCGGCTCTTCCACCGCCGTTTCTTCGACGGCGGCTTGCGCAGCTTCCGGCTCTACGACAGCCGGCTCGGCGGCAAGTTCTTCTTCCACTTCGCCAACGGCCGGCGCATCGTCTGTCGCGGCGACCGGCGGAGCAATCTCTTCAACGGCGGATTCTGCCGCCGCCACCGGATGCGGCAGCTCGCTTTCGACAACCTGTTCGGTGACCTCAACGACGTCAGCGGCAAAGGCCTCCGCGTCCTCTTTCTCTGCCGCCGGGGCGCGCTCCGCCTCGGCTTCAGGCGCAACAACGGCCTCAGCCGGCGCTGCGGGAGCCTGTTCCGCAGCTTCCTGCAGCCCTTCTACTTTTTGCTCAACTTCTGTTTCCTGCGCCTGCTCTTTTTGTCCAAAGCCCAGCCAGGAAAAGAAGCCACGTTTTTTCTCTTTCGCCATTTGCGACTACACTCCTCGCTGATTATTCATGGCACAGCTTCGGCATATCTGTCGCGGAAGCTGAAAAATAATGAAATTAGTCAGATAGTCTATCACTTAACTTAACGCGCATCACCGCCCCCGGATTAAGGTTTCGTCATCCGCCTTCGATCGCTAGAATAGCAGGCTGGAAGTTAAGACTTGAGCAGAGAGATGAAGAAACCAAACCACGCAGGCAGCGGCCAGATCCGCATTATCGGCGGACAGTGGCGGGGCCGAAAATTACCGGTGCCGGAGAGCCCGGGCCTGCGCCCGACCACCGACCGGGTTCGTGAAACCCTTTTTAACTGGCTGGCGCCGTCTATGGTCGACGCGCGCTGCCTTGACTGCTTTGCCGGCAGCGGCGCGCTGGGGCTGGAGGCGCTATCCCGCTACGCGGGCAGCACCACGCTGCTGGAGATGGAGCGCGGCGTTGCCCAACAGCTGCAGAAAAACCTGGCGACCCTGAAAGCCAGCAACGGCACGGTGGTCAACGCCAATACCCTGACCTGGCTTAATCAGCCCGGCACGCCGCACCAGATAGCGTTCGTCGACCCGCCGTTCCGCAAAGGGCTGCTGGAAGAGACGCTGCGGCTGCTGGAGAGTAACGGCTGGCTCGCCGACGAAGCGCTGATCTACGTCGAGAGTGAAGTCGAAAATGGGCTACCGCCGGTACCGGCAGGCTGGCACCTGTATCGTGAGAAAGTGGCCGGACAGGTCGCCTACCGCCTCTATCAACGAGAGGCACAAGGAGAGAAGAATGCTGATTAATCTAGGCCGGGTACTGATGCTATGCGTATGGGCGTTTTTGCTCTTAAACCTGTTTCAGCCTTTCCCTAAGCCGCTGAATATTTTCGTTAACGTCGCGCTTATCTTTATGATCCTGATGCACGGCCTGCAGCTGACGCTGCTGAAAGCCACTCAGCCCAAAGATGCGCCGCCGCTGGGCCGCTTCGAGCAGGTGCGCATTTTTATCTTCGGCGTGTTCGAGCTGGTCGCCTGGCAGAAAAAGCTCAAGGCTACGCTGCGTAAGAAGTGATGGCGGCAGGCTCAGGGATCTGGCGTAAACGCGACAAACCTTGAGCCTTTGTAGCTCAGCATGCCCCTGTCGCCGACGCTAAGCGCATGATACTGCGCCTCTTCAAGACGAAAGCTGACGTCGAGCCCGCCGGTTTCCGGCCTGAAGCTGGCCTCATAGCGCATTTCGCTGCCGGCCGGAGCGACGGTTTGCTGGCGCGAACGGCGATCGTTAACCACCTTTTCCCGTTTGTTACTCACCACCACCTGCCTTTGCAGCAGCGGCGCGGCGTCGTTGTCCCTGCTTTCCCGTCGCTGCTGCGCGTAGCGAACCGATGCCGCTATCACAATGATGGCCACGACAATAATAAAAAACAGCGGGATCTTGCTCATTCATCTTACCCATAAGAATTCTCAGGAATAAGCATACCGCGCCTTGATTAACATTGTCATCTGCCCGCCCGAGCCACTACACTGAGTTTTAGTACCGTCAGTACAACTACTTATACCCTATGCATTTCGGGTTACGGCTTGAAAGGCGGCGGGTATAGCGATAACAGATACAGGGACTCACTATGCTTTGGTCGTTTATTGCTGTCTGTTTTTCCGCATGGCTTTACGTCGATGCGTCCTACCGTGGACCAACCTGGCAACGTTGGTTGTTTAAACCCGTCACGCTGATTCTGCTGCTGCTCCTTGCCTGGCAGGCGCCCATGTTCAACGCCATCAGCTATCTGGTGCTGGCCGGCCTGTGCGCCTCGCTGCTCGGCGACGCGCTGACGCTGCTGCCGCGCCAGCGGGTGATGTACGCCGTCGGCGCATTTTTCCTTTCGCATCTGCTCTATACCATCTGGTTTGCCAGCCAGATGACGCTGTCATTTTTCTGGCCGCTGCCGCTGGTGCTGCTGGTCGTTGGCGCGCTGCTGCTGGCGGTTATCTGGAGCCGGCTGGAAGAGATGCGTCTGCCGGTCTTCACCTTTATCGGCATGACGCTGGTAATGGTCTGGCTGGCGGGCGAACTGTGGTTCGTGCGCCCGACCGATACCGCGCTCTCCGGCTTTATCGGCGCCGCCTTCCTGCTGCTGGGTAATATTGTCTGGCTGGTCAGCCACTATCGCCGCCGCTTCCGCGCCGATAACGCGATTGCCGCCGCATTTTACTTCGCCGGGCACTTCCTGATCGTTCGCGCGCTGTACCTCTAATTTAGCGCTTGACTCTGGAGTCGACTCCAAAGTGTATCCTCTGGGCAATGAGAAAATTATCATTACCCGGAGGGTGTCATGTCGACTCCAGAAGCTCAGGATAAAAAAGTCCCACAGTTCTCGTCATTCAAATTAAAGCCCGCTGCCGCACAGCCTGACAGCTGCTGTACGGACTCCTCCTGCGCGGCGCAAACCCGCGAAGAACCCCTGGAAACCGCGCGCTACAGCTGGCTGGTCGACGGCATGGACTGCGCCGCCTGCGCCCGGAAGGTGGAGAATGCCGTACGCCAGGTGCCGGGCGTCAGCCAGGTGCAGGTGCTGTTTGCCACGGAAAAGCTGCTGGTGAACGCCGGGAGCGATATCCGCCCGCAGGTGGAAAGCGCGGTACGCGCGGCGGGCTATACGCTGCGAGATGAGAATACTCCGCAGCGGGAAACCTCCTGGCTGCGGGATAATCTGCCGCTGATAACCCTGGTGCTGATGATGGCCCTGAGCTGGGGACTGGAGCAGTTTAATCACCCCTTCGGCGAGCTGGCCTTCGCTGCCACCACCCTCGTTGGCCTATGGCCGGTCGCGCGCCAGGCGCTGCGGCTGATCAAAAGCGGCAGCTGGTTCGCCATTGAAACGCTAATGAGCGTCGCGGCCATCGGGGCGCTGTTTATCGGCGCAACCGCCGAAGCCGCAATGGTGCTGCTGCTGTTCCTGATCGGCGAACGCCTTGAAGGCTGGGCCGCCAGCCGCGCTCGCCAGGGCGTCAGCGCGCTTATGGCCCTGAAGCCCGATACCGCCACGCGGGTCCGCGACGGCGTGCGGGAAACCGTCGCCCAGCGCGACCTGCGCCCCGGCGATCTGATTGAGGTCGCCGCCGGCGGGCGCCTGCCCGCCGATGGTCGGCTGATGACGCCGTTTGCCAGCTTCGATGAAAGCGCGTTAACCGGCGAATCCGTCCCGGTGGAACGCAGCTCCGGCGAACGCGTGGCGGCAGGCGCAACCAGCGTCGATCGTCTGGTGCAGCTGACGGTTATCTCTGAACCCGGCGACAGCGCTATCGATCGTATCCTGAAGCTGATTGAAGAAGCCGAAGAGCGCCGGGCGCCCATTGAACGCTTTATCGATCGCTTTAGCCGTATTTATACCCCGGCCATTATGCTCGTCGCCCTGCTGGTGGCCATCGTACCGCCGCTGTTTTTTGCCAGCGCCTGGCTACCGTGGATCTACAAAGGGCTGACGCTGCTGCTGATCGGCTGCCCGTGCGCGCTGGTCATTTCAACCCCGGCGGCAATCACCTCCGGGCTGGCGGTCGCGGCCCGTCGCGGCGCGTTGATTAAAGGCGGCGCCGCGCTTGAACAGCTCGGGCAGGTTCGCCAGGTCGCCTTTGATAAAACCGGCACCCTGACCGTCGGCCAGCCGCGCGTAAGCGCGGCGATTGTCACCGCCGACATCGATGAGAACGGCCTGCTGGCGCTGGCCGCCGCGGTGGAGCAAGGCTCCAGCCATCCGCTGGCCCAGGCCATTGTCCGCGAAGCGGAGCAGCGAGGGCTGAGCATCCCGGCCGCCAGCGCCCAGCGCGCGCTGGCCGGTTCCGGTATAGAAGCTGAAGTTGCCGGCCGCCGGGTGTTAATTTGCGCGGCGGGTAATGGGGCGGCGGCCGAGTACGAAGAGCAGATCCAGCAGCTGGAGAGCGCCGGCCAAACGGTGGTGCTGGTGCTACGTGAGGATATCCTGCTCGGCATTCTGGCGCTGCGCGATACCCTGCGCGACGACGCCCGCCAGGCGGTGGAAGATCTGCATCAGCTCGGCGTGCAGGGGGTGATCCTGACCGGCGATAACCCGCGCGCGGCGGCGGCCATCGCCAACGAGCTGGGGCTGACGTTCCGCGCCGGGCTGCTGCCTGCAGATAAGGTCACGGCGGTGATGGCGCTCAACGCCGAAGCGCCGCTGGCGATGGTCGGCGACGGCATCAACGACGCGCCGGCCATGAAGGCGGCCACCATCGGTATTGCGATGGGCAGCGGCACCGACGTGGCGCTGGAGACCGCCGATGCGGCGTTAACCCATAACCGCTTAACCGGCCTGGCGCAGATGATTTCGCTGGCTCGCGCCACCCATGCCAACATCCGGCAGAACATTGCGATTGCGCTGGGTCTGAAGGGGATTTTCCTGATAACCACGCTGCTCGGCCTGACCGGACTGTGGCTGGCGGTGCTGGCGGATACCGGAGCCACGGTGCTGGTCACCGCCAACGCCCTGCGGCTGTTACGCCAGAAGTAGCGGACACGCTCCCCGGCGGCGCTGCGCTTAGCGGGGAGCTCAGTGGTTTTTGCGAATCAAATAGCGGTACGGCAGCGCGCTAATTTCCTGGGCAACCAGCTCATGTTCCATAAAGCGGCAAAAGCCGGGAATATCGCGGGTTGTCGCCGGATCGTCGGCGATAATCAGCAGCGTCTCGCCAACCGGCATCGTACGCACGGCTTTGCGCACCATCATTACCGGCTCCGGGCAACGCAGCCCCTGCGCATCCAAAGTGTGGTCAGGAGTGGAAAAAAGTTCGCTCATTTTCATCTCACGTTAACAAAACGGCCCTAGTTTACCGCCACCCGCACGCGACGCAAGCCAGGTTAACGTTTGCGCGAAAAACAACCGTTGCATTACGCCCCCAACGCAGTATCATGCAGCCGTTTTTAATTGGGTTCCCTCACCCCAAATTTCAGTCCCTCACTCATTCGTGTTGTAGACAAGCGGCGACGCCTCTGCAGCCTGAAGGATAACGGGCATAAAAAGGTCACAATATGAATCCCTTTACTACCGTACAGCGTAAAAAAGCGCTGGTCTGGCTATCGCTATTCCATTTGCTGGTGATCACCTCCAGTAACTATCTGGTGCAGCTACCGATCTCCATTTTTGGTTTCCATACCACCTGGGGCGCGTTCAGCTTTCCGTTTATTTTCCTCGCCACCGATCTGACGGTACGCATTTTTGGCGCACCGCTGGCGCGACGCATCATCCTCGCGGTGATGGTCCCGGCGCTGCTGATCTCCTACGGCGTCTCCGCTCTGTTTTATATGGGCGAATGGCAGGGCTTTGCCGCACTCGCCCACTTCAACCTGTTCGTGGCGCGTATCGCTGTCGCCAGCTTTATGGCCTATGCGCTGGGGCAGATCCTCGACGTCCACGTCTTTAACCGCCTGCGGCAAAATCGCCGCTGGTGGCTGGCGCCAACCGCCTCCACGCTGTTTGGCAACGTCAGCGATACGCTGGCCTTTTTCTTTATCGCCTTCTGGCGTAGCCCGGACCCCTTTATGGCGGCCCACTGGGGAGAAATCGCCATCGTCGACTACTGTTTCAAGGTGCTGATTAGCATCGTATTCTTCCTGCCGATGTACGGCATGTTGTTGAATATGCTGCTGAAAAAAATGGCAGATAAATCTGATTTGTCAGCATTGCAGCCAGGTTAAGAGTACTCACAGACTGATGTGATAAGATAAGCGAATGAGCCGTTAATGGCCGTTTATCGAAAGGAAGATGTCAATGCGCAATTTGGTTAAATATGTCGGTATTGGCCTGCTGGTTATGGGCCTCGCGGCCTGTGATAACAGCGATTCAAAAGCGCCAACCGAAGGGGCTGCGGCTGAAAGCAACGCCAGCGGACAAACCGTGAGCCTGCTGGACGGCAAGCTGAGCTTCTCCCTGCCTGCAGGGATGACCGACCAGAGCGGTAAGCTGGGTACTCAGGCCAACAACATGCACGTCTATTCTGATGTAACAGGTCAGAAAGCGGTGATCGTGATTGTGGGTGACAGCACCAATGAAGATTTAGCCGTACTGGCTCAGCGCCTGGAAGAGCAGCAGCGCAGCCGCGATCCGCAGCTGCAGGTCGTGACCAATAAATCCGTTGAGATCAAAGGCCACACGCTGCAGCAGCTGGACAGCATCATCTCCGCCAAAGGACAGACCGCCTGGTCTTCGGTGCTTCTCGGCAAGGTGGATGATAAATTGCTGACCCTGCAGATCACTCTGCCGGCAGACAACCAGCAGCAGGCGCAAACTGCTGCGGAAAACATCATCAATACCCTGACCATTCAGTAATTCGCGGTCAGACGTTATGGCCTCCGGTGTCGCCACCGGAGGCCATTTTTTTGCCGCCAGCCCGGCGGCAGAGCGATGTCAGCCGCCGGCAAAATTAAACGTCGCTACCGGGACAATCCGCAGCCTGAAGCGGAATCCGTTAAGCGCCGGTTCAGGCATTAAGGTTCAGCGGGTTTCCCCCACTCGGTTTTTGCCCGTTACCACGTCGTCATTTGAAAAACAGCTACCAGAACAGAATATTGATTTACGCTTTTCACAGCATAACCGGGTAAATAAAGCTAAATTTCCGCTGCGTCCTGAGCCCGGGGAAATAATCCCCCATTATATAGCCGGGTAATAATTTGCTTATTATTAAATGGCGGGAATGATATGACTGAATAAGCCGACTGCTTAATTCCATGCTGAAGAATAGCGATGATTGTATAATTTTTGTGAATTTTAGGCTAGCAAAGTAAATTTTAACCATCTGAAATCCATCATCATTACTCATTGTTGCTGGTGACCTCGCGATCTATGCTTTATGATGAACCCCCTTCTCGCCTGACGTCAAAACGGAAAACGCGCGAGATATTTACCTGAGACATAATTCCGGCCCGGTGAGACTGATATTAATTATTCTTAGCATTGGGCATCTCATCATATAACCCATAATTCGACAGGAAGCGTTCATGAAAAAGGTTGTTAAGTGGTTGGCGGCTATTGCCGTTATCGGGACATTGGCAGGCTGCGCCCGCACGGCGCCCATCGAACAAATTCAGACTACGGTCAGCGCAGGCCATACCGATGCCCAGGTAAAAAACGCTATTCTCAGAGCTGGCGTACAGCGTCAGTGGATAATGTCGGAAACGGCGCCGGGTATTATCAAAGCCCGCCAGCAGGCGCGCGATCACGTCGCTGAAGTACAAATTAACTATTCCGCGACCGGTTATTCTATTCATTACCTCAGCAGCCTCAACCTGATGGCCTCCGGTGGTCAAATCCATAAAAACTATAACCGCTGGGTACATAATTTGGATAAAGACATCCAGGTTAATTTGGCCGCGGGAAGCGTACAGTAACAGCCCGCTCTCCGGCGCGATATGATTAGGGGCAGGTCGTTTTCTTACCCCCAAAGAGGAATATAGCGCCCGGAGCTATATCGGCATCATCCCGCTAACGCCAGCCGGCGATCGCCGGAAAGCGCGCGGGATATGCCGAACCGCCATTTGATTCGGCATTATCCTATGTATTCGCGAGTCGCCCTGTATGATATGTGGTGGGCGCTGAGAAAAATGCGCCTCAGACCGCGGCCAGAATGATGAAAATATTCGGGTCATGCTCTTAGATTTGCCACAATAAATTGCACTGATGCGCGAAAATATTGAAAATACGCGAAATCGATCGGCAAATAATGCGGACAGCGGCGCCCGATAACCTGACGTCGGTCATACTGTATTGGCAGGTCAGCAGAAAAATAACAAGGTGGCGTTAAAAAACGCTACCGGAATCACCGATTTACCGCGGACTCGCGTTGATGAAATTTGCACTAAACATAATTGACTGGCAGGGCAGAGCCCCAGGACTTAGCGAAACGGCGCAGTGGCAGCAGTGGTCACGGCTTTCGCACGCCATCGATCCGGCGGCGCCTCAGGCAAAGCTAAGCGAATTACCGATGATGACCGCCAGACGACTCAGCTCCGGCAGCCGGCTTGCCGTTGAGTGCGGACTGGCGATGCTGCGCCGCCATCCCATCGATGCCGTGCTGTACACCAGCCGTCATGGTGAGCTTGAACGCAACTACCGCATCCTGCACGCGCTGGCGACGGAACAGGCGCTCTCCCCTACCGACTTCGCGCTGTCTGTCCATAATTCCGCGGTCGGCAACCTGACCATCGCCGCCGAAAAGCCGATCGTCTCCTCTTCACTTTCCGCCGGGCGGGATACCTTCCAGCAGGGGCTGTGCGAGGCGATCTGTCTGCTGCAGGCGGGCTATCAGCGCGTGCTGATGGTTGATTTCGACGGCCACCTCCCGGAGTTTTATCACCCGTATCTTCCCCCCGCGATGCCCACCTGGCCCTATGCGCTCGCGCTGGTTATCGAAGCGGGCGAAGAGTGGCGCTGCTCGACGCGGCGCGCGGCGCGGAGCGAAGAGGCGGAGCTGCCGCAAAGCCTGCAGTTTTTACGCCACTACCTGCAGGATACCCCAACCTTTACCCTGCCCGGCGAGCGCCTGCAGTGGCAGTGGAGCCGCTCATGACCGGCATTCTGTCACGCATAAATCGCGCCTGGCGCGGGCTCATGACCGGCGTCTGCTTCGCGCTGTTTGGCCTTGGCGGGCTGCTGCTGTCCGTGGTCTGGTTTAACCTGCTGCTGCTGGTGATCAGAGATAAATCTCGCCGCCGTCGCCTGGCGCGGCGCAGCATTGCGGCCAGCTTCCGCCTCTTCTTAACGGTGGTCAAAGCCGTCGGCGTGCTGGATTACCGAATCGTGGGCGACGACATCCTGCGCCAGGAGCGCGGATGCCTGGTGGTGGCGAACCATCCTAGCCTGATCGACTACGTGATGCTGGCTTCAATCATGCCCGAGACCGACTGCCTGGTAAAAAGCGCCTTACTGAAAAACCCGTTCGTCAGCGGCGTGATCCGCGCGGCGGACTACTTAATTAACGATCAGGCCGATGCGCTACTGCCCGCCAGCCGGCAGCGCCTGCAGCAGGGCGATACCATTTTAATTTTCCCTGAGGGAACCCGCACCCTGCCGGGCGAACCCATGATCCTTCAGCGCGGCGCGGCCAATATTGCCGTGCGCTGTGCCAGCGATTTACGCGTAGTGGTCATTCGCTGCAGCGAACATATGCTGGGCAAAAACAGTAAATGGTACGATGCGCCGGCGACCCGGCCCCTGTTTACCATCGAGGTAGGCGAGCGGGTGCGGATCGCCCAGTTTTACGACGAAAACTCACAAGAACCGTCGCTGGCAGCAAGACAGCTAAATCGGCATATTTTGCTTCAATTACAATCAGGTACTACGCCTACTTCAGGAATTAATGATGCAAGCGCTCTATCTTGAACTGAAAAATCTCATCATCAACACGTTGAATCTGGAAGAGCTGTCGGCTGACGACATCGACACCGACGCGGCGCTCTTTGGCGACGGCCTGGGCCTGGATTCCATTGACGCCCTGGAGCTCGGGCTGGCGGTGAAAAACCGTTACGGCGTGGTGCTTTCCGCCGAAAGCGACGAGATGCGCCAGCACTTCTTCTCCGTCGCGACCCTGGCCGCGTTCATCCATGCTCAACGTACCTGAGGCACGACCTATGACTGAATCACATGATATTTATGCCGAAGTCTCGGCGCTTCTGGTTAAGCTGTTTGAAATCGACCCGCAGGAGATCCGCCCGGAAGCGCGCCTGTACGAAGACCTCGAGCTGGACAGCATTGATGCCGTCGATATGATCGTCCATCTGCAAAAGAAGACCAGCAAGAAAATTAAGCCGGAAGAGTTTAAGGCCGTGCGTACCGTACAGGACGTGGTTGATGCGGTTGAACGCTTGTCCCGAGAAGCCTGACCCGCATGTCGGGAGCCCCTTCATCTAAGGGCATACAGCTGCTAACGAGCCTGCTCCTGCTGGCCTGGCCGTTTTTAATCTGGCTGGGCCTCGCGCGCAACAGCCTGCACTGGCTGCTTCCCTTGATGGCGCTGATTCTGCTGTTACGCTTTCGCCAGACCCGGCGACAGGCGGGACCGCTGGGCGCCGTCACCCGGCTGGTGGCGCTGGCGGGTATCGCCCTTTGCACCGCCAGCTACCTGCTGAAAACGCACCAGCTGCTGCTGTTTTACCCGCTGGTGGTCAACGGCGTGATGCTCGCCGTTTTCGGCGGCTCGCTGTGGTCAGCGATGCCGGTTGTTGAACGGCTGGCGCGCCTGCGCGATCCGCGGCTTTCCGCGGCAGGCGTACGCTATACCCGCCGGGTGACGCAAATCTGGTGCGGCCTCTTTATTCTTAACGGCGGCATGGCGCTCTTTACCGCGCTGTATGGCGATATGGCGCTCTGGACGGCGTGGAACGGCATGATTGCCTATCTGCTGATCGGCACGCTGATGGCCGCAGAGTGGCTGGTGCGCCGGCGGATGATAAAGCGAGAATCGTCATGATACCGCCTCTCTCTTTGGCGCGCTGGCTGGACGCGCCGCGTCCGTCGGACACGCCGATCGCCTGGCTGGATGAGCAGACCTGGACCCTGGGCCATTTGCGCTATGACGTGGCGCAATGGGTCGAGCAACTCCAGCGGCATGACGCCGAGCGCTGGGCGCTGTGCTTTGAAGACAGCTATCTGTTTCTCGTTGCGCTACTGGCCACGCTGCACGCGCATAAAATTCCGGTGATTCCGGGACATAGCCGCGGCTCGCTGCTGAATGAACAGCGGGCGCTGTTTGACGGAGTCCTCAGCGACGGGCCCCTCGGCTGGCACGGACCCTCGCTGGTCATCGGCAGCGCGGGGCGCGCGATGGCGGAGCCCGGCGCGTTGCAAAGCATCGCCGGCGACGCCTGCGTAGAGCTGTTTACCTCAGGCTCAACCGGGAAGCCAAAGCGGGTTATCAAACCGATCGCCTATCTTGACCGCGAAGCCGAACTGCTGGCCTCGCGCTTCGCTACCCGCCTTGAAGGCTGCCGCATCGTGGCCTCGGTGGTGCCTCAGCACCTCTACGGGCTCACCTTTCGCATCTTTCTGCCGATGGCTCTCGGCCTGCCGCTCCATGCGGCCATGCTCTACTACGCGGAGCAGCTCAGCGCCCTGGGCCATCAATACCGCTATGCGTTTATCAGCAGTCCGGCGTTTTTGAAACGTCTCGATCCCCATCTGACGCCGCCGCCGGTAGAGATGATCCTCTCCGCCGGCGGCCAGCTTCCCGCCGAGGATGTCGCCCGCGCGGCGGCCTGGCTGAAGGTCTGGACGGATGAAATATACGGCAGCACCGAAACCGGCGTGATCGCCTGGCGTTCGCGCCGCCAGGAAGAGGCGGCCTGGCAGCCCTTTGCCGGCATCAGGCTCCTGCAGCAAGGGGCGTCTTTTCGCCTGTTTTCACCGCTTATCGCCGATGAAGAAGGGCTGTTAATCGACGATACCCTGGAATTTACCGCCAACGGCCAGTTTCGCCTGACCGGGCGACGGGGGCGGGTGGTCAAAATCGAAGAGAAGCGGATTTCGCTCAGCGAAATAGAGCTCAGGCTCCTGAACCTGCCGGGGATCAGCGACGCGGTGGCTCTGCCTGTCACCCGCGGCGATCGCCAGGGGATTGGCGCGCTGCTGGTACTGGATGCGCAGACCCGTCAGCGCTGGCGGCACGAGGGCAAAACCCTTGAGCGGCAGTGGCGACAGGCGCTGCGCCCGACGCTGGAACCGGTGGCGATCCCCCGCTACTGGCGCGTTATTGACGACATCCCGGTCAACAGTATGAACAAGCGTGTCTATGCGCAACTACAGGAATTTTTTTCATGATACCCCATGAAATAGAGCGCCATCAGGCACAGCCGCAGCAGGTAGAGATCGTCCTGCACCTCGACCCTAACCTCTTCTGGTTCGGCGGGCATTTTGCCGTACAGCCGCTGCTGCCCGGCGTCGCGCAGCTGGACTGGGCGATGCACTACGCCACCACGCTGCTGGCGCCGGGCTGGCGCTTTCACAGCATTCAGAACGTAAAATTCCAGGCTCCGCTGCTGCCGGAGGCCACCGTCACGCTGGCCCTGAGCTGGCAGGAAGCGCGTCAGATACTGACCTTTAGCTATCAGCGCCACGACGGCGACGCGCGCCATACCGCCAGCAGCGGGAAAATTCGCCTATGTCGCTAACCTTCCGCCCCTGCGTGGTGATCCCCTGCTACAACCACGGGGCGATGATGGCGCGCGTGCTGACCCGGCTGCAGCCGTTCAGCCTGCCCTGCATTGTGGTGGACGACGGCAGCAGCGAGGAGACGCGCCGGCAGCTGGCCCGGCTGGCAGCGCAGGAGCCGAACCTCACGCTGATCCGGCTGGCCGAAAACGCCGGCAAGGGCGTCGCGGTGATCCGCGGGCTGCAGGCCGCCGCCGAAGCCGGCTATAGCCACGCCGTGCAGGTCGACGCCGACGGCCAGCACGCCATCGAAGATATTCCGCAGCTGCTCGACCTCGCCCGCTGCCATCCGGCGGCGCTGATTTCCGGCCAGCCGATTTACGACGACTCCATCCCCCGCTCGCGCCTGTACGGACGCTGGATAACCCACGTTTGGGTGTGGATCGAAACGCTATCGCTGCAGCTGAAAGACAGCATGTGCGGGTTTCGCGTTTACCCGATAGCGCCGACGCTGCGCCTGGCGCAGCGCGTCGCCCTCGGTCAGCGCATGGATTTTGATACCGAAGTGATGGTCCGCCTCTACTGGCAGGGCAACCCCAGCTATTTTGTGCCGACGCGCGTCACCTATCCGCCGGACGGGCTGTCTCATTTTGATGCCTTCAAGGATAACTGCCGCATCTCCTGGATGCATACGCGCCTGTTCCTCGGCATGCTGCCGCGCATCCCTTCCCTGCTGCTGCGCCGCTCCCCCGTACACTGGGCGCGGCAGCAGGAGGTCAAAGGGCTGTGGGGCATGCGCCTGATGCTGCTGGTCTGGCGCCTGCTGGGGCGCAAGGCGTTTTCGCTGCTGCTCTATCCGGTGGTCGCCGTCTACTGGCTCAGCGCGCACCGCGCCCGCCGGGCCTCACGGGAGTGGCTCTCCCGCGTGCGGGCGCAGCTTATCGCCCGGCAGCAGCCGCTGCCTGCGCTGAACAGCTATCGCCACTTTCTGCGCTTTGGCCATGCGATGCTCGATAAAATCGCCGGCTGGCGCGGCGAACTCCGCTTCGATCGCGATGTGGTTTTTGCGCCGGGAGCGCAGGAAACGCTGCACCGCAGCGCCCCCACCGGCAAGCTGCTGCTGGCATCGCATCTTGGCGACGTCGAAGCCTGCCGGGCGCTGGCGCAGCTCCAGGGAACAAAAACCATCAATGCGCTGGTGTTTAGCGAGAACGCGCGCCGCTTTAAGCAAATCATGCAGGAGATGGCGCCGCAGGCCGGGCTGAACCTGATACCGGTAACCGATATCGGCCCGGATACCGCCATCCTGCTGAAAGAGAAGCTGGAGCGCGGTGAATGGATTGCGATTGTCGGCGACCGCATTGCGGTGACGCCCCAGCGCGGCGGTACATGGCGCGTCTGCTGGAGCGAGTTTATGGGCCAGCCCGCGCCGTTCCCGCAGGGACCGTTTATTCTGGCATCCGTTCTGCGCTGCCCGCTGCAGCTCATTTTCGCCCTCCGCCAGCAGGACAAGCTGCATATTCACTGTGAACCGTTCGCCGATCCGCTGATCCTGCCGCGCGCCGGGCGCGAGGAGGCCATACAAAGCGCGGTCGATCGCTACGCCAGCCGCCTTGAGCACTACGCGCTGCGCTCGCCGCTGGACTGGTTTAATTTTTTCGATTTCTGGCAACTGCCAGACGCCAAAGAGAAGGAGTAAAGGGTGCTTAACGATCCCCGTTTTACTGCCGAGGTAGAGCTGACCGTCCCGTTTCACGACGTCGATATGATGGGCGTGGTGTGGCACGGCAACTACTTCCGCTACTTCGAGATTGCCCGCGAGGCGCTGCTCAATCAGTTCAACTACGGCTACCGGCAGATGAAAGAGTCCGGCTACCTGTGGCCGGTCGTCGACACCCGCGTCAAGTACCGCGACGTGCTGACCTTTGAACAGCGTTTTCGCGTGCGCGCCCGCCTCGAAGAATATGAGAACCGGCTACGCATTGGCTATGAGATCGTTGACGCGGTCAGCGGAAAACGGACCACCACCGGCTACACCATTCAGGTCGCGGTAGAAGAGAAAAGCCGGGAAATGAGCTTCGTCAGCCCGGATATTTTGTTTGAACGCATGGGGGTCACGCCATGAAACTCTGGCCCCTGCTGGCGCTGCTCGTCAGCCCGCTGGTCAGCGCGCTGACGCTCGACGATCTGCAGCAGCGCTTCACCGGGCAGCCGGTTATCCGCGCCCACTTCGATCAAACCCGCACCATCAAGGATCTGCCGCAGCCGCTGCGATCCCAGGGGACGATGCTGATCGCCCGCGATAAGGGTCTGCTGTGGGATCAAACCCAGCCGTTCCCGATGCAGCTGCTGCTCGATGACAAGCGAATGGTGCAGGCGATTAACGGCCAGCCGCCGCAGACCATCACCGCCGACAGCAACCCGCAGATGTTCCAGTTCAACCATCTGCTGCGGGCGCTGTTCCAGGCCGACCGCAAGGTGCTGGAGCAGAACTTCCGCGTTGAATTCACCGATGCGGGCGCAGGCCGCTGGACGCTGCGCCTGACGCCGATAGCCACGCCGCTGGATAAAATCTTCGCCACCATCGATCTCGGCGGGCAGGCCTACCTGGAACGCATTCAGCTGAACGACAGGCAGGGCGACCGCACCGATATCACCCTTTCTCAACATCAACTTACGCCAGCGCAACTGACCGATGACGAACGCCAACGATTTGCTGCACAGTAACCGCAAGAGCTTCGCGCTGCTGTGGGGACTCGTCTGCCTGGTGATGCTGGGCGTGCTGCTGGCGCTGCTGCCCCAGTCGCGGATGAACAGCAGCGTGCTGGCGATGCTGCCGAAACAGGCGCTGGGCGCCGTTCCTCCGAGCCTCAATGAGGGCTTTATGCAGCGCCTTGATCGGCAGCTGGTGTGGCTGGTCAGCCCCGGCAAGCAGGCCGATCCGCAGGTTGCCCGCGAGTGGCTCAGCCTGCTGCAGAAATCCCACGCGCTGGCGACGGTGAAAGGCCCGATGGATGCCGACAGCCAGCAGGCCTGGGGCACGTTTTTCTGGCAGCACCGCAACGGGCTGATTGATGATGCCACCCGCGCCCGCCTGCAAAACGGCGGCGAAGCCCAGGCGCAGTGGGTCCTCTCCCAGCTCTATTCCGCTTTTTCCGGCGTCAGCGGCAAAGAGCTGCAAAATGACCCGCTGATGCTGATGCGCGGTTCGCAGCTGGCGATGGCGAAAAACGGCCAGCGCATGCAGCTGAAGGATGGCTGGCTGGTGACCGAGGATCGGCAGGGCAACCAATGGTACCTGCTGCACGGCGAGCTGGCGGGCTCCTCGTTTGATATGCAGCAAACGCATCGTCTGGTGACCACCCTCTCCGCCCTGCAAACGGAGCTCAAGGCCCGCTATCCGCAGGCTCAGCTGCTCTCGCGCGGCACGGTATTTTACAGCGACTACGCCAGCCAGCAGGCAAAACGGGACATCTCAACCCTCGGCGTTGCCACGATATTTGGCGTTATTCTGCTCATCGTCGCGGTCTTTCGCTCGCTGCGTCCGCTGATCCTGAGCCTGATCTCCATCGGCATCGGCGCGCTGGCGGGCACCGTCGCCACGCTGCTGCTGTTCGGCGAGCTGCACCTGATGACGCTGGTGATGAGCATGAGCATTATCGGTATTTCTGCCGACTATACGCTCTACTACCTGACCGAGCGGATGGTGCACGGCAACGAGGTCACGCCGTGGCAAAGCCTCGCCAAGGTACGCAACGCGCTGCTGCTGGCGCTGCTGACGGTGGTCGTAGCCTATCTGATCATGATGCTCGCGCCTTTCCCCGGCATTCGCCAGATGTCGGTATTCGCCGCCGCCGGGCTCAGCGCCTCCTGCCTGACGGTCATATTCTGGCATCCGCTACTCTCCCGCGGCCTGCCGGTGCGTCCGGTGCCGGCGATGCTCCTGATGCTGCGCTGGCTGGCGGCATGGCGACGCAATAAAAAGCTCGCCATCGGCCTGCCGGTCGCCCTGGCGCTGTTCTCGCTGGCAGGGATCGCCACCCTGCGCGTCGACGACGATATATCCCAGCTGCAGGCGCTGCCGCAGCCTCTTCTGGCGCAGGAAAAGACGATCGCGGCCTTAACCGGTCAGGGCGTCGATCAGAAGTGGTTCGTGGTCTACGGCAGGACGCAGCAGCAAACGCTGGAGCGGCTGGAAGCCTTTGTACCCGCGCTGGAACAGGCGAAAAATCAGGGTCAGCTTAACGGCTACCGAACGATCCCGCTGAACTCGCTGGCCCGTCAGCGCCAGGATCTGACGCTGCTGAAAGCGGCCTCCCCGGCGGTCAGCCGCGCGCTGCAAAGCGCCGGGCTGCAGGCGGTCAATGCGGATCTCAGTCCCATGCCGGTCACCGTGGACGCCTGGCTTGCCAGCCCGGCCAGCGAAGGCTGGCGCCTGCTATGGATAACCCTGCAGAACGGCGAGAGCGGCGTGCTGGTGCCGGTTGACGGCGTGAAGGAGAGTCCGGCGCTGAAGGCCCTCGGCGCAAAATATAGCGGCGTGGCGTGGGTCGACAGGAAAAGCGCTTTCGACGAGCTCTTCGCCCTCTATCGCCATTTGCTGACCGGACTGCTGGGTATCGCGCTGGCCACCATCGCCTGCGGGGCGGTTCTGCGCCTCGGCTGGCGCAAAGGGCTTATCAGCCTCGCGCCTTCGGTACTCTCATTAGGCTGCGGCCTCGCGGCGCTCTCCCTCAGCGGCCATACGCTTAATCTGTTTTCGCTGCTGGCGCTGGTGCTGGTGCTGGGGATCGGCATCAACTACACGCTGTTTTTCAGCAATCCGCGCGGCACGCCGCTGACCTCGCTGCTGGCCGTCACCCTGGCCATGATGACCACGCTGCTGACCCTCGGCATGCTGGTGTTTAGCTCAACCCAGGCGATCGCCAGCTTTGGCATCGTGCTGGTTAGCGGGATTTTCACCGCCTTCCTGCTATCGCCCCTGGCGATGCCCGGCAAAAAAGGGAAAAAAAGAAGATGATGAAGCACAAACTCGGCCGCGCCCTCGCGCTGATTGCCACCTTAGTCCTGGCCGGCTGCGGCCATTCGCAAAAGGCGCAGCAGGGGCGCCCGCAGGCGTGGCTGGAGCCGGGCGCCCGCGTGACGCTCCCGGCGCCGGGCATCTCGCCGTCGCTCAGCTCACAGCAGCTGCTGACCGGCAGCTTTAACGGCCAGACCCGGTCGCTGCTGGTAATGCTCAACGCCGATGCGCACAAGGTGACGCTGGCCGGGCTCTCGTCGGTGGGCATTCGTCTGTTCCTCGTCACCTATGACGAAAAAGGCGTGCATACCGAACAGTCGATCGTGGTGCCGCAGATGCCGCCCGCCAGCCAGGTGCTGGCGGACGTGATGCTCAGCCACTGGCCGATCGCGGCCTGGCAGCCGCAGCTGCCGAAAGGCTGGACGCTGACCGACGCCGGCGACAGGCGCGAGCTGCGCAACGCCCGCGGCAGGCTGGTGACGGAAATCACCTACCTGAACCGCAAAGGCCGCCGTGAACCCATCAGCATTCAGCAGCAGGCCTTCGGCTACCACATCACCATTCAATATTTGGGCGACTGAGATGATCTACATTTCCGCTGTCGGCATGATCAACGCGCTGGGCAACAGCCTCGACGAGATCGCCTGCAACCTGACGCGCGGTATCGCCCCCGGTATGCGCCCGCGCGCCGGCTGGCTGCAGGGACAACCGCAGGCGATACTCGGCGGCGTTGACGGCGAGCTGCCCGCCATCGGCGATGCTTTTGCGGCCCACCGCTCGCGCAACAATCAGCTGCTGCTGGCGGCGCTGGCGCAGATTCAGCCGCAGGTGGACGACGCTATCGCCCGCTACGGCCGCGATCGGGTGGCGGTGGTGCTCGGCACCAGCACCTCCGGGCTCGATGAGGGCGACAGGCACGTGGACTTCACGCTCAACGCGAAGGCGAGCGCAGCCTGGCACTACCCGCAGCAGGAGCTGGGCGACCCGTCGCGCTTTCTTAGCCACTGGCTGGATCTCGACGGCCCGGCCTTTACCCTCTCCACCGCCTGCTCCTCCAGCGCCCGCGCGATAATCAGCGGGCGGCGGCTGATCGAGGCCGGCCTCGCGGACGTGGCGATTGTCGGCGGCGCCGACTCCCTCAGCCGGATGCCTGTGAACGGCTTCCACAGCCTGGAGTCCCTCTCCCCAACGCTATGCCAGCCCTTCGGCCGCGACCGCTGCGGAATTACGATTGGCGAAGGCGCGGCGCTGATGCTGCTGACCCGGGAGCCGCAGCCCATCGCCCTGCTCGGCGTGGGCGAGTCCAGCGATGCGCACCATATTTCGGCTCCCCATCCGCAGGGCGAAGGGGCCATCCGCGCCATTCGCCAGGCGCTCGACGATGCCGGTATCGCCGCCGACGCGGTGGGCTACATCAACCTGCACGGTACCGCCACGCCGCTTAACGACCAGGTGGAATCGCAGGTGGTGAGCGCGCTGTTTGGCGAGCAGGTGCCGTGCAGCTCCACCAAGCATCTGACCGGCCATACGCTTGGCGCGGCGGGGATCACCGAGGCGGCAATCGCCATGCTGATCCTCCAGCGCAGCCTGCCGCTGCCCGCCCAGGATTTCAGCCTTTCGCCGCGCGACCCGGCGCTGCCCGCCTGCGGCATTATCGAGAAAGCGCAGCCGCTCGCCCGGCCGACGATCCTGTCCAACTCGTTCGCCTTCGGCGGCAATAACGCCAGCATTCTGCTCGGGAGAGTTTTATGAACCACTATTTGTCGCCCGGCGACTACCTGCCGCACGACGCGCCGATGCTGCTGCTGGAAGAGGTGCTGAAGGTCACTGACGAAACCGCCGTTTGCCGCGTTGCCGTCACCGGCCGCAGCGTGCTGGCGCCGTTTCTTGACGCCGACGGCAACCTGCCCGGCTGGTTTGCGCTGGAGCTGATGGCGCAGACCGTCGGCGTCTGGTCAGGCTGGCATCGCCGCCGGCAGGGGCAAAGCAGTATTGCGCTCGGCATGGTGCTCGGCGCCAGGGAGCTGATCTGCGCCGCGGGGGTTCTGCCCGCCGGCCGGACGCTGACCATCAGCGTTAATCTGTTAATGCAGGACGCGCGTTTTGGCAGCTTCGAGTGCGCCATCAGCGCCGGGGATGAGGCGCTGGCAACCGGCAGGGTGAATACCTTCCAGCCTACCGCCGAAGAGTTAACGACGCTTTTTAATCAGGGAGAGAAACCATGAGTCGTTCAGTATTAGTGACCGGAGCCAGCAAGGGCATCGGCCGCGCCATCGCCTGCCAGCTGGCGGCGGACGGTTTTACCGTCGGCGTTCATTACCATCGCGACGCCGAGGGCGCGCGGGAAACCCTCGAGACCCTGCAGGCCGCCGGCGGCGCCGGGCGGGTGCTGAGCTTTGACGTCGCCAACCGCGAGCAGTGTCGCGAGGCGCTGGAGCAGGATATCGCCGCCCACGGTCCGTGGTACGGCGTGGTAAGCAACGCCGGGATCGCCCGCGACGGCGCCTTCCCGGCGCTCAGCGACGACGACTGGGATTGCGTTATCCACACCAACCTCGACAGCTTTTACAACGTTATTCAGCCGTGCATTATGCCGATGATCGGTGCCCGTCAGGGCGGGCGGATTATTACCCTGTCATCCGTTTCCGGGGTGATGGGCAACCGGGGTCAGGTCAACTATAGCGCGGCGAAGGCGGGCATTATCGGCGCCACCAAAGCGCTGGCCATTGAGCTGGCGAAACGCAAAATCACCGTCAACTGCATTGCGCCGGGGCTGATTGATACCGGAATGATCGAGATGGAAGAGGCCGCGCAGAAAGAGGCGATGGCGCTGATCCCGATGAAGCGTATGGGCCAGGCGGATGAAGTTGCCGGACTGGCCAGCTATTTAATGTCCGACATTGCGGGTTACGTCACCCGCCAGGTTATTTCCATCAATGGAGGTATGTTATGACACGCCGTGTCGTGATTACAGGGATGGGCGGCGTCACCGCCTTTGGGGAAAACTGGCAGGACGTTTCCGCCAGGCTGCTCTCTTACGAGAACGCCGTGCGCAAGATGCCGGAATGGCAAATCTATGACGGCCTGCACACCCTGCTCGGCGCCCCGATCGACGATTTCACCCTGCCGGAGCACTATACCCGCAAGCGTATTCGCGCCATGGGCCGGGTATCGCTGATGTCCACCCGCGCCAGCGAGCTGGCGCTGGAGCAGGCCGGCCTGATCGGCGAGGCGGTGCTCACGAACGGCGAAACCGGTATTGCCTACGGCTCTTCGACCGGCAGCACCGGCCCGGTGAGCGAGTTTGCCACCATGCTGACGGAAAAGCATACCAACAACATTACCGGCACCACCTACGTACAGATGATGCCGCACACCACCGCGGTCAACACCGGCCTCTTCTTCGGCCTGCGCGGGCGGGTTATTCCCACCTCCAGCGCCTGCACCTCCGGCAGCCAGGCTATCGGCTACGCCTGGGAAGCCATTCGCCACGGCTATCAAACGGTGATGGTGGCCGGCGGCGCCGAAGAGCTCTGCCCGTCCGAAGCGGCGATCTTTGATACCCTCTTCGCCACCAGCCAGCGCAACGATGAGCCGAAAACCACCCCGTCGCCGTTCGACGCACGTCGCGATGGCCTGGTGATTGGCGAAGGCGCCGGTACGCTGATCCTCGAAGAGCTGGAGCACGCCAAAGCGCGCGGTGCGACGATCTACGGCGAAATCGTCGGCTTTGCCACCAACTGCGACGCCGCGCATATCACCCAGCCGCAGCAGGAAACGATGCAAATTTGCATGGCACAGGCGCTCAGCATGGCCGGGTTACGCGCCGAAGATATCGGCTATATTTCGGCCCACGGTACGGCGACCGATCGCGGCGATATTGCCGAAAGCCGGGCCAGCGCTACCCTCTTCGGCAACCGCGTGCCGATCTCTTCGTTGAAAAGCTATTTTGGCCATACGCTGGGCGCCTGCGGGGCGCTGGAAGCCTGGATGAGCCTGCAGATGATGCGTGAAGGCTGGTTCGCCCCGACGCTCAACCTGCGCCAGCCGGATCCCCAGTGCGGCGAGCTCGACTACATCATGGGGGAAGCGCGCAGGATCGACTGCGAGTATCTGCAGAGCAATAACTTCGCCTTTGGCGGCATCAATACGTCCATCATCATTAAGCGTTGGTCTTGATATGTATCGGCTTTTGCTGGGGAAAATTTCGACCTTAAGCACTCGGGCGCTGCCGCCGGCGATCTCCGCCCTCGCGCCGCAGGGCGCGCGCCGCGCCGGCTGGTTAGCCGGCCGCGCGCTGCTGTATCAGGCGGTGACGCCGCTGCCCGAGATTATCTACGCCCAACAGGGCAAGCCGGGGTTTGCTGACGGGACGCCGCTGTGGTTTAACCTCAGCCACAGCGGCGACGATATCGCGCTGCTGCTCAGCGACGAGGGGGAAGTCGGTTGCGATATCGAAGTCATTCGCCCGCGAGAAAACTGGCGTCGGATCGCCAATGCGGTGTTTAGCTCCGGCGAACACGCCCAGCTGGAGGCCGAACGGCCGGAAATGCAGCTGGCGGCGTTCTGGCGCATCTGGACGCGTAAAGAAGCGATCGTTAAGCAGCGTGGCGGCAGCGCCTGGCAGATTGCCAGCGTCGACAGCTGCTTCCGCTCCCGGCTGTCGGTCAGCCAGCTCCAGCTTGGCGCCCTCAGCCTGGCGGTGTGCACGCCGACGCCGTTCGAGCTCAAGGTCGAACGGCTGGGCTAAGCTATCCTTTGCGCTTCAGCGGCCAGAAGATGGTCAGCACGCCGGCGACGATAATCAGCACGCCCAGCAGCGAGCGCCAGCGGAAAGCCTCATGCCAGCCGGGCAGCCAGATAGCGGCGGCCCACACCACAATGTAGCTCAGGCTCAGCAGCGCATAGGCTTTGGCGAGCGGCAGGCGATGCAGCGCAAAGTACCAGCACACCATTGACAGCAGATAGCCGCTCAGCCCCAGCGCCAGGCCGAAGGTGCCGGCCCGGAGATGTACGAGGTGGCTGATAAACGCGACCAGGTCGGTCAGCGGCGGCAGTTCAACCATCGCCCCGCGCAGCAGCAGCTGTGCGGCGCTGACCAGCCCAACGCTGAGTAGCGCCCAGATTAAGCCCATCAGACGCTACTCCCGAGAATCACGATACCCACGACAATCATCCCGACCCCGACCCAATGGCGGCGCGCTACCGGCTCGTGCCAGACGCCCCACGCCGCGAGGGTGACCCAGACGAAGTTGAGGCTCAGCATCGGGTAGGCGATACTCACCGGGATCGCCTGCAGCACGCTCAGCCACAGCAGCATACCGCCGCCGAGCGCCAGCAGCGCCAGCCCCAGCCAGCCGAGAATATGCCGCCCGCGCCGTCCGGATTTGGACGGGCGGGTGGCCTGTTTTTGGCACAGCTGCCCGGCGCAGCTCAGCAGGCTGGCGAGCGCCAGGCAGATCCAGATGCTCATTGCGGCAGATACTGGATGAACACAACCCGTCCTAACTCATAGGAGTTGTCGGGTTTCGGTAGCGCCAGGTCGTTCATATTCTCCCCTTTGTCCATCAGCAGAACCAGCGACACCGGCCCCTGCTGACGATGCGTCTCCAGCCAGCTGGCAAAGTCGCCCTCGCTGACGAAGCGGCCCTGCGCATCCGGCCAGTCGAGACCGTATTTTAGCTCACCCTGCTTATCGAACAGAATGATATCGCTGCGCCTGAGCTCCCACGACAGGCCGCCGGCAATACCGACGTTATTGGTCAGCACGTAGCGGCTTGGCGCCAGCGACTCGCCGACGATATCAATCATAAACTGCGGCTGCTTGCTATCAATCACCCGGTCAGGAATGGCGAAACCCACCAGCAGCGCCAGTCCCAGCGGACAGCAGGCGGCCAGCGGCCAGCGCCGGGCGCTGTCCTTCATCGTCAGCCAGCCCACCAGCGCCCAGGCCGCAAATATCAGGGCCGCCAGCAGGCACTTATACAGCTCAATCTGCGACCACACCGGCTTGTGCATAAAGCTCCACGGCGAGACCGCCAGCACCGCCAGCAGACCGACCAGGCCGAAGCCGATATTGATCATCGCGTTGATGCGCAGCACCTTCGCCCCCGCTTTCGCCGCATTCAGCGCATAGCGGGCCATCAGGATCGCCAGCGGCCCAAAGCACGGCAGGATGTAGGTCGGCAGCTTGCCCTTAGCGATGCTAAAGAACAGCAGCGGCATCACCACCCAGCCCAGCAGATACAGCGCGCCGCGGGCGTCGTCGCGTTCGGTCCAGCCGCGCTTCAGCGCCCCGGGCAGCAGCGCCAGCCACGGCAGGCTTCCGGCAATCAGGAACGGAATGTAGTACCAGAACGGAGCTTTATGCTGAGCGTCTTTCTCGGCAAAGCGCTGGATATGCTCCACCCAGAAGAAGTAGCGCCAGAAGTCCGGCTCGCGCTGGGCAATAGCCAACCCCCACGGCAGCACCACCAGCGCGCAGACGCCCACCGACAGCC
This sequence comes from Klebsiella sp. 10-1, assembly GCF_009758445.1. NCBI lineage: Bacteria > Pseudomonadati > Pseudomonadota > Gammaproteobacteria > Enterobacterales > Enterobacteriaceae > Klebsiella > Klebsiella sp. 10-1. The sequence goes on along the minus strand of NZ_WQRE01000005.1, from coordinate 339,805 downwards.
AGCCCCAGGTCAGCACTTCGCGCCAGCGCTTACGCGCAATCACCCACGGCAGTACGCCAACCACCGGCACCGCCAGCGCGAGGAAGCCTTTGGTCATCACCCCCATCCCGCAGGCCACGCCCAGCAGGAGATAGCCGGCCATTTTGCCCTTCCGGGTCTGCGCCTGAGCGGCGCCCCAGAAGCTGCACATGGCGAGGGCCATCCACATGGCGATCATCGGGTCCAGCACCGCATAGGTGCCGATACCGTAGACCAGCAGCGCGGTCAGGAACATCACGCCGGAGAGGATCGCCAGCCGTTTATCCCGCCAGATCCGCCACGCCAGCCAGGCAACCAGCAGCGCGGTCACGCTGATGGAGAAGACCGAGCCAAAGCGCACGCCGAAATTGTTGTGGCCAAACAGCCACTGCCCGATGCTGTTAATCCAGTAGCCGGCAATTGGTTTTTCAAAGTAACGCAGCCCGAGGAAATGCGGCACCACCCAGTCGCCGGAGGCCAGCATTTCGCGGCTAATCTCCGCGTAGCGCGTCTCGTCAGGCTGCCAGAGCAGGCGGAAATTCAGCGGCAGTACGTAATACAGGGCAAACAGCGCCAGCAGGGAGATACCATAACGAATGCTTTTCATACGTCCTGACTCAATAATTGTTCACGCCCAAGCCAGCCTTCCCGGCCGGCCAGTTCACCGCGGACCACCTTGCCCACCGGCAGCTCGCTAAAATCAGCGGGCAGCAGCTGGCTTAGCGGACAAAACTGGATCTCTTCCTGCGCCGCCATCGTCAGCAGCTCATCAAACTGCTGCGCAAACGCAATGCCTTCAACTTCGGCATGAATGGTATAGACCGGGACGCCCGGGTCGCGATGAATGCAGTCCAGCAGATAGCGATTAAAGCCGCCAGCATCAACCGCGCTGCCGACCACCTCATCCCAGGTGGGAAGCGTGACCGGGATCTGCACGGTGCCCAGCGTCTCGTTGCCGAGCTGCGGCCGGAAGGGGCGGCTGCCCCGGCAGTCGCTGTTGTAGAGAAAATCGAAGGACTCTTTGGCTTTGATAACCCGCTGGTCGGCGCGCCAGCCGGCGACGGCGGAGCAGGTCACCGGCTGGCCAATAATCCGCTCCAGCTCCAGCAGCCCGCGCTCAACCTCCAGGGTCAGGCGCTCCTGCGGCCAGACGCCGCTCCACGCCTGCCAGCTGTAGTGATCCCAGGCATGCAGGCCCACCTCATGCGCCTGCGCCGTCGCGCGCAATACCTCTTCATTGCCCGCGCCGATGCGCCGCCCGGGCCAGGCGGTACCGGCCAGCAGGATGTCCCAGCCGTACAGCGAGGCCGCCTTTGAGCGCAGCATCTTCCACAAAAACTTCGGTTTTATCAGGCGCCACAAATGGCGCCCCATATTGTCCGGCCCAACGCTAAAAAAGAAGCTTGCCTGAATCCCGTGCTGGGCCAGAAGGCTCAGCAGCCGCGGAACTCCGTCCCGCGTGCCGCGAAAGGTATCAACATCTATGCGTAAGCCGACCTGTTTCATGATCTCTTATCATCCGCCAGTTCAACGGTGCGCAGGAAGAAGTCGAGGGTATGCTCGACGGTCTCTTCCATCGGTACCGTCGGCGTCCAGCTCAGGCAGCGCTTCGCGTTGCGGATGCTCGGCTTACGGTGCTCGACGTCCTGATAACCTTTACCGTAGTAATCGCTGCTTTCGACATCGCGGAAGCCGGCGAACGGCGGGAAGCTGCCGCGCAGCGGATGGCGCTCGAAGCAATCCAGCAGCATCTCCGCCAGCTCTTTAATACTGGCTTCGTTATCCGGGTTACCGATGTTGATAATCTGCCCGTCGCAGCGACCGTCTTTGTTCTCGATAATCCGGAACAGCGCCTCAATCCCGTCGCTGATATCGGTGAAGCAGCGCTTCTGCTTACCGCCTTCGATAAGCTTAATCGGCGAGCCCTCAACCAGGTTGAGGATCAGCTGGGTAATGGCGCGGGAGCTGCCGATACGCGCGGCGTTGAGGTTATCCAGACGCGGCCCCATCCAGTTAAACGGACGGAACAGGGTGAAGCGCAGCGCGGCTTTATCGCCGTAGGCCCAGATAACGCGGTCGAGCAGCTGCTTCGATACCGAATAGATCCAGCGCTGCTTGTTGATCGGCCCCACCACCAGGTTCGAGCTGTCTTCATCGAAGTTTTTATCGGTGCACATACCGTACACTTCAGAGGTCGACGGGAAGATAATGCGCTTATCGTACTTCACGCAGTCGCGGATAATCTTCAGGTTCTCTTCGAAGTCCAGCTCGAACACGCGCAGCGGGTTACGGGTGTATTCGATAGGCGTGGCGATCGCCACCAGCGGCAGAACCACGTCGCATTTCTTAATGTGATACTCAATCCATTCGGAGTGAATGCTGATATCCCCTTCGACGAAGTGGAAACGCGGATTCTCAAGGAAGCGGCTGATGGCATCGGAGCCGATATCCAGACCGTAGATTTCGTAATTATCGTCCTGCAGTAAGCGCTCGGTCAGATGGTTGCCGATAAACCCGTTAACGCCGAGGATCAGCACGCGGGTGCGGCGCTTAATCGCCACCACCGGTTTGCTGCTCAGCACGGCGCCAGAGACCAGGCCCAAAGCCTGCGCCAGCTGCGTACCCTGAATATAGACGCCGCGATCGGTCTGACCGGTGACGATTTCCAGCGCTCCGTCCTGGCAGGCCACCACCAGCGGCGTGGTGGAAATCACCGTCCCCGCCTTCGCTGCCGGCAGGTCGTGACGGACGCGCGATTTCCAGACGATAAATTTGTTGGCGCCGGTATAGCCAAACGCGCCCGGCCACGGATCGGATACGGCGCGGACCAGGTTATGCAGGGTTTGCGCGGGCTGCTCCCAGTCAAGACGGCCATCTTCCGGCGTACGGCGGCCGACGTAGGTCGCCTGGCTCTCATCCTGCGCGCGCGCGTCAATTTTGCCTTCACGGATCGCCGGCAGCGCCTGGCCCAGCAGCTCGGATGCCGCCGAGCACAGCCTGCGGTGCAGGGTCAGAGCCACGTCATCGCCCCCGATGGCCACCGTCTGCTGCGCGACGATATCGCCGGCATCGGCGCGGCTGACCATGCGGTGCAGGGTGACGCCCGTTTCGCTTTCACCGTTGACCAGCACCCAGTTCAGCGGCGCGCGGCCGCGATATTTCGGCAGCAGGGAGCCGTGCAGGTTAAAGGCGCCCTGCGGCGCAATATTGAGGATCTCATCGCCCAGCAGATTGCGGTAGTAGAAGGAAAACAGGACGTCCGGCGTCATTTCGCGGATACGTTCAATCCACAGCGGGTGATTCACATCTTCTGGCGCCCACACCGGGATACCTTGTTCCGCAGCGATACGCGCCACCGAACCAAAGAAATGGTTTTCGCCGGGGTTATCCGGATGGGTGAAAATAGCGGCAATGTCATACCCGGCGTCCAGCAGGGACTGAATACCGGCACAACCCATATCGTGATAAGCGAAGACTACGGCTTTCATGAACGATCTTCCTCTTGAGATGCCGTTTCCGGCTGACGAACAACACGTTGAATAAAGTAGCGGGGGCGGGCGCGAACATCGTTATAGATGCGGCCGATATACTCCCCAAGCAGACCCATGCCGACAAACTGGGCGCCGATAAACATAAACAGCACGGCAAAGAGCACGAATACCCCTTCGGCCGCCCACTGCGGGCCTAATACCAGGCGCAGCACAATCAGCAAGATCGAGAAGGCAAAGCCCAGCAGGGCGATCACGCTGCCGAAAACGCTGAGCAGGCGCAGCGGCGTGGTGGTCAGGCAGGTCACCAGGTCGTACATCAGGTTGATCAGGCGCATAAAGCTGTATTTGGAATCACCGAACTCACGCTCGGCGTGCATCACCGGGATCTCCACCGCCCGGCGGGCAAAGGTATTCGCGAGGATCGGGATAAAGGTGCTGCGCTCGTGGCAGTTGAGCATCGCGTCGATGATATGGCGGCGATAGGCCCGCAGCATGCAGCCGTAATCGCCCATCGCTTTGCCGGTGGTGCGCTGGATCAGGCGGTTGATCATCTTCGACGCGGTTTTACGGAAGAAGGTATCCTGGCGGTTCTGACGTACGGTACCGACCACGTCATAGCCCTCGTCCGCTTTCTCCACCAGCCGCGGGATCTCCTCCGGCGGGTTTTGCAGGTCGGCATCGAGGGTAATGATCAGATCGCCGGTGACGTGGCTAAAGCCCGCCATAATCGCCGAGTGCTGGCCGTAGTTGCGGTTCAGCAGCACCGCCACGACGTGGCTGCCTTCGGCTTCGGCCGCCGCCGTCAGCATGCGGGCGGAGTCATCGCTGCTGCCATCATCGACCAGCAGGATTTCATATTCGCGCCCAAGGGTGGCGCAGGCGCTATCCGTGCGGCGAATGAGCTCTGGCAGGCTCTCCTGCTCGTTATAAACAGGGATAACCACCGAGACCTTCTTCACGGGAGGATAAGTAAACATATTAACGTCCTGACAGCTGGTGCAGAGCGGAGATAACGCGGGTGACGTCGTCATCGGTCATATCCGGGAACAGCGGGAGTGAACAAATGCGCGCGCTGTTCCATTCCGTATTCGGTAATGACAGCGTCGGGAAGCGCTCGCGGTAATACTTTTGCGTATGCGCCGCGCGGAAATGCAGCCCGGTGCCGATCCCCATGGCTTTCAGCTGCTCCATTAAGGCATCGCGATTAATGCCGCAGAGGGCTTCATCGACGCGAATAATAAACAGGTGCCAGGCGTGCTGGTGCTCCCAGCCCGGCACCTGCAGCGGCGCGAACGGGGTATCCGCCAGCTCGCTCAGATAGCGGCGGGCGATGTCGGCGCGACGCCGGTTGGCGTGCGGCAGCTTCTCCAGCTGCACCAGCGCCAGCGCGGCGTTGATATCGGCCAGGTTGTACTTGAAGCCCGGGGAGATCACCTCCGCCTGCGGAGCGCGGCCGAGGGTCTGGCGGTCGTAGGCATCAACGCCAAGGCCGTGGAATTTGAGGCTACGGATACGCGAAGCCAGCTCGTCGTCATCGGTGACGATCAGGCCGCCTTCGGCACAGGTCATATTTTTAATGGCGTGGAAGGAGAAGATTGCGGTACCGCGGCTGCCGACGTGACGGCCCTTGTAGTAGGTCCCCGCCGCGTGGGCGGCATCTTCAATCACCGCGATGCCGTGACGCTCGCCGACGGCGCGAATCGCGTCGATATCCGCCGGCGCGCCCGCGTAATGCACGGGAACGATGGCCCTGGTGCGGGGGGTAATCGCGGCTTCGACCGCTTCAGCGGCGATCATCAGGTTATCGCGATCGACATCGATCATCACCGGCGTCGCGCCCAGCAGACAGATCATGTTCAGGGTCGAGACCCAGGTCTGCGAAGGGGTGATCACCTCATCGCCGGCGCCGATGCCCAGCGCCATCAGCGTGACGTGCATGCCGCCGGTCGCCGAGCTGACCGCCACCGCATGCCGGTTGCCGGTCAGCGTGCAGAAGGCCTCTTCCAGCGCCTGATTTTTCGGCCCGGTAGTGATCCAACCTGATTGCAAAACTTCACGCAGCGCGGCCAGCTCTGCGTCACCCATTGACGGGCGCGAAAACGGCAAAAATTCGCTCATCATTTTCCTGTTCTGTATATGGCCCGAACAAACTCAGGCCGGTAGAAAAAATATCCTGCGCCAGCGGACTTAAACAAAATGAAAATGAAATTCTTTCAATGCCACATTTTCATTCCAGGGTATTTGACGTTATTTAATTTAGACGGGGTTGCTTAGGATAATATTAAGAAATTAATATAGTTGGCGATCGACAATACAACCAGTTGTTTTATAAATAAGTTTATTAACTGTGATGGCGGTTTTAAGCGGGGAATTCGGCCCCTGACTCAGAACGGGCCAGGAGCACGGGGCGGTAAAGTAAACAAACATTAAACCGTTAAACAATAAATAAAATTTTACTCTATGATACTAAAGAGAGAAATCTTACATAGATCACAAAATTATTTCCGGAGTATTACAAGTTTGCAGGAAAATCTGCAGGTAATTGGTTAGCAGGACAATTAATAATAGCGTCATTATCCGCGCCGCAGTCGCGAACAAAGGTAATTGTCGCAAACTCGTCAATCACTTCCGTCGGATAGGCCGGGCCGGCGGCGCGGTACGACTCCATCAGCGGGATATGCTCATTCTGGAAGCAGACGGTTTTTTGCGGATCGTTGATAACCCAGCGCGGAAAGAAGATGGTGCCGTGAAATAGCCGGTCGCCGAGATTAACGATCAGGCTGACGTCAGTCCCGGTCGGTTCGGTCCACGAGATTTTATAGATGCTGGCCCCTACTCGTACGATAAAAGCCTGCTGATCTTTCACCCACCGGTTGCCGACGATCCCGCTATGAATACGGTAGTCCAGGGTGCGGCCGTTTTTGACGTAAATTTCGTAATTCCACCCGTTATCGTAGGTATAAACCAGATGTTTGCCGATAAAACCGCTCAAATCGTGTTTGTCGAAAGCGTTCATTGTGCTTGCTCCTCTGTTGTTGGAACCCAGAGTACTGCTTTAAAAAATGAATAAATAACGCTATGTTTTGATTGAATCCATCCACTTTTTAGATGAGTTATGCACAAGACAACGCTCGAACAATGGGCCCTGCTGGAGAAGGTTATCGCCCTGGGCAGCTTTGCCAGAGCCGCGGAGGAGACCCATCGCAGCCAGTCGTCGGTCAGCTACAACCTCGCCCTGCTGCAGGAAAGGCTGGGGGTAACGCTGCTGACGCCATCCGGGCGCCGCGCGGTATTAACGCCGGCGGGCGAGCTGCTGCTCGCCCAGGTTAAGCCGCTGCTGCAGGCTTTTTATTATGTTGAAAATCACGCTATTGCGCTGCGCAACGGCGCCCGTACCAGGCTCGATCTGGTCGTCGACAGCATTTTTCCTCGCCAGCGGCTGTTTGCTATTCTGCGCCAGTTCCAGCAGCGCTACCCGCAAACCCAGGTCAGGCTGATGGAGGTGCTGGAAAACATCGGCGACGAGAGCGCGGCGCGCGGCGAGGCTGACGTGATGGTGCTCACCCGCCGCCAGGATATTACCGGCCGCGGCGAGTGGCTTATGAACATCGATTTTATCGCCGTCGCTCACCGGGACCATCCGCTCGCCGCCCTCGACGGGCCGCTGGACGATAGCGCCCTGGCCCGCTGGCCGCTGGTGCAGATCGCCGATCGCCACAATGAACGCCAGCCGGGCCGCGACGCGTGGACCTTCTCCACCATTGATGCCGCTATTGATGCCGTGCTGTATCAGGTCGGTTTCGGCTGGCTGCCCGAAGAGCGCATTCGTCCGCAGCTCGCCCAGGGGGAGCTGAAGCCGCTGCCGCTGAGCCACGGCGCCCGACGCGCGACCCCGCTGCACCTGATCGTCAAGCGCGACGTCACCCCCATTGATGAACAGCTCGCCACGCTGCTGGATCTCTTCAGGCGCCCCTGACGGCGCCGCTTATATATGATTTTCTTATACTATCGGGCCATTGATTGATCTGAGTTACTCCTAAAGTATGATGAATTATTAAAATCATCATACTTTCCTGCTCACTGAGATTAACGCCTTGTCGATCCTCCGCACCCTCTTCCGCCCCCTTCTGACGGCGGTTTGCCTCTGTCTGCCTCTGCTAACCGGCGCCGCAGCGCGTGAATTAGTTACCGCCTGGCCGGTTAACGTAGGTCCTCTGAACCCCCACCTCTATACCCCCAACCAGATGTTCGCCCAAAGCATGGTCTACGAGCCGCTGGTCAAATATCAGCAGGATGGCTCGGTCAAGCCGTGGCTGGCGAGCAGCTGGAGCCACTCCGCGGACGGAAAAGTCTGGCTGTTTACCCTACGCAGTGACGTGCAGTTCTCCAACGGCGAGCCGTTTAACGCCCAGGCGGCGGTAGCCAATTTTCAGGCGGTGCTGGCGAACAGGCAGCGCCACGCCTGGCTGGAGCTGACCAACCAGATCAGCGATGTCAGAGCGCTGAGCGATACCCGGCTGCAAATCACCCTCAAAAGCGCCTACTACCCTTTTCTCCAGGAGCTGGCTCTGCCGCGTCCGTTCCGCTTTATCGCCCCGTCGCAGTTTGTTGACGGCGGCACCCTGCACGGCATTAAGGCGCCCATCGGCACCGGGCCGTGGGTGCTGAAAACCGCGAAACTCAATCAGTTTGATGTGCTGGTGCGTAACCCACGCTACTGGGGCGAAAAACCGTCGCTTGACCAGGTGACCGTGAAGGTGATCCCGGACCCGATGACCCGCGCCGTGGCCTTTGAAACCGGCGATATCGATCTGCTCTATGGCAACGAGGGCCTGCTGCCGCTGGATACCTTCGCGCGTTTCAGCCATAACCCGGCCTGGCGCACCCAGCTTTCTCAGCCCGTCGAAACGGTGATGCTGGCGCTTAACTCTGCCAAAGCGCCCACTAATGAGCTGGCGGTGCGGGAAGCGCTAAACTATGCGGTCAACAAAAAGTCGCTGATCGACAACGCGCTGTACGGCACCCAGCAGGTCGCCGATACGCTGTTTGCCCCTTCGGTGCCCTACGCCAATATCGGCTTAACGCCGCGCCGCTACGATCCGCAGCGGGCTAACGCCCTGCTGGAAAAGGCCGGCTGGCTGAAGCCCGCAGGCGAGCAGATCCGCCGGAAAAATGGCCAGCCGCTGCGTATCGAAATGTCGTTTATCGGCACCGACGCCCTGAGCAAATCAATGGCGGAAATTATGCAGGCCGATATGCGTCAGGTTGGCGTCGACGTCGTGCTGAACGGCGAAGAAGAGAGCAGTATTTATGCCCGCCAGCGCGACGGGCGCTTCGGCATGATTTTTAACCGCACCTGGGGCGCACCGTACGATCCGCACGCCTTTATGAGCTCAATGCGCGTCCCCTCTCACGCCGACTATCAGGCCCAGCAGGGGTTAGCCGATAAGGCGCTTATCGACCAGCAGATTGGCAAGGTGCTGGCTACAACCGACGAAACCCGGCGCCAGGCGCTGTATCGCGACATCCTCACCCGCCTGCACAACGATGCGGTCTATCTGCCCATCAGCTACGTCTCGATGATGGTGGTGGCAAAACCCGAGCTCGGTACAATCCCTTACGCTCCGGTTGCCGCTGAAATTCCGTTCGAACTGATCCGGCCGGAGAAACCCTGATGCGGCGCTACGTACTGCGGCGCATCCTGCTGCTGATCCCGATGATTTTCGCCGCCTCGGTCATTATCTTTCTCATGCTGCGTCTCGGCACCGGCGACCCGGCGCTGGACTATCTGCGCTTATCAAATCTCCCGCCGACGCCGGAGATGGTGGCCTCCACGCGCGCGATGCTCGGGCTGGACCAATCGCTCGTCACCCAGTACGCCAGCTGGCTATGGAAGGCGCTGCATCTCGATTTTGGCCTCTCCTTCGCCACCCAGCGACCGGTGATCGACGACGTGATGCACTTCCTGCCCGCCACGATGCAGCTGGCGGGCGCGGCGCTGGTCATTATCCTGCTGACCTCCGTGCCGCTGGGGATTTGGGCCGCCCGCCATCGCGACCGCCCGGCGGATTTCATCGTGCGGATGATCGCCTTTCTCGGCGTCTCGATGCCCAACTTCTGGCTCGCCTTCCTGCTGGTGATGTTTTTTTCCGTCTACTTGCAGTGGCTGCCGGCGCTGGGCTACGGCGGCTGGCAGCACCTTATTCTGCCCGCGGCGTCGATAGCCCTGATGTCGCTGGCCATTAACGCCCGCCTGCTGCGCGCCAGCATGCTGGAGGTTGCCGGCCAGCGGCACGTGACCTGGGCGCGGCTGCGCGGGTTGAGCGACAGGCAAACCGAACGCCGTCATATTCTGCGCAACGCCTCGCTGCCCGTGGTGACCGCTATCGGGATGCATATTGCCGAGCTGATTGGCGGCACGATGATTATCGAAAATATCTTTGCCTGGCCGGGCATCGGGCGCTACGCGGTGTCGGCCATCTTTAACCGCGACTACCCGGTGATCCAGTGCTTCACGCTGGTGATGGTGGTGGTGTTTGCCCTCTGCAACCTGACGGTTGACCTGCTCAACGCCGCGCTGGACCCGCGCATTCGCCGCCATGAAGGAGTACGCCAGTGAACCTTTTTCTTTCCGCCCGCTGGCCGGTTCGCCTGGCGCTGATCGCCATTATCCTGCTGGTGCTGATCGCCCTCACCGCCCAGTGGTGGCTGCCCTACGACCCGCAGGCCGTTGATTTACCGTCACGCCTGCTCTCGCCGGACGCCCGGCACTGGCTGGGTACCGACCATCTGGGACGCGATATTCTTTCCCGTCTGCTGGCCGCCACGCGGGTTTCTCTCGGCGCGGTGCTGGCCTGCCTGCTGCTGGTGCTGACGCTGGGGCTGGTCATCGGCGGCTGCGCCGGGCTAATGGGCGGCCGGGTCGACCAGCTCACCATGCGGGTTGCCGATATGTTTATGACCTTCCCGACCTCAATCCTGTCGTTTTTCATGGTCGGCGTACTGGGTACCGGGCTGACTAACGTGATTATCGCCATCGCCCTGTCGCACTGGGCATGGTACGCGCGGATGGTGCGCAGCCTGACGATTTCGCTACGCCAGCGCGAGTTTGTGCTCGCCTCCCGGCTTTGCGGGGCGGGGCATATCCGCGTCTTTGTCGATCATCTGGCAGGCGCGGTGGTGCCGTCGCTGCTGGTGCTCGCCACGCTTGATATCGGCCATATGATGCTGCACGTCGCCGGAATGTCGTTCCTTGGCCTCGGCGTCAGCGCGCCGACCGCGGAGTGGGGAGTGATGATTAACGACGCGCGCCAGTACATCTGGACCCAGCCGCTGCAGATGCTGTGGCCGGGCCTGGCGCTGTTTATCAGCGTGATGGCCTTTAACCTGGTGGGCGACGCGCTGCGCGATCGTCTCGATCCTCACCTGATCGCGGAGCATAGCCACTGATGCCACAGAAGATCGAGCTCGAGCAGTTCACCCTTCACGCCGGGCAACCTCTGGTCCACGATCTGTCGCTGACGCTGCGCCGCGGCCAGGTGCTGGCGCTGCTCGGCAGCAGCGGCTGCGGAAAATCGCTGACCTGCGCCGCGGCCCTTGAGGTTCTGCCGCCCGGCGTCCGGCAGAGCGCCGGGCGCATCCTGCTCGACGGTATGCCGGTCCACGGCAGGCAGCTGCGCGGAGGCACCGTCGCCACCATCATGCAGAATCCTCGCAGCGCCTTTAACCCGCTGCACACGATGGCGGCTCACGCCCGGGAAACCTGCCGCGCCGTCGGCCGGCCGCTGGATGAGTCCTCATTTATCGCCGCGCTGGAGGCGGTGGGGCTGGAGAACCCCGCCCGGCTGCTCAGGCGCTATCCCTTCGAGATGAGCGGCGGCATGCTGCAGCGCATGATGATTGCCCTGGCCGTGCTGAGCGAGGCGCCGTTTATCTTTGCTGATGAGCCCACCACCGACCTCGATGCCGTCGCCCAGGCGCGCATTCTTGACCTGCTGGAAGAGATCGTCACCACCCGCGGCCAGGGCCTGCTGCTGATCACGCACGATATGGGCGTTGTGGCGCGGCTGGCGCACGAGGTCGCGGTGATGGATGGCGGTCGTATCGTCGAGCGCTGCGATGTGGCAACCCTGTTCAGCGCCCCGCAGCATCCGGTCAGCCGGCGGCTGCTGGCGGCGCACCTGGCGCTGTATGGAATGGAGAGCAGAGCGTGAATTTACTTAACGTCGCTGGCGTCAGCCACGATTACCCGCATCACCCGGCGGTGCTGCAGCAGATCAATCTCAGCATCGCGCCGGGGGAGACGGTCGCCCTGCTCGGCCGCAGCGGCTGCGGCAAGAGCACCCTCGCACGCATGCTGGTGGGGCTGGAGTCGCCGGATTGCGGCGTTATCGCCTGGCGCGATACGCCGCTCACGGCCCTGAAGGATGAGGCTCTGCGCACCTTTCGCCGCGATATCCAGCTGGTTTTTCAGGACCCGCTGAGCGCGGTGAATCCGCGTAAAACGGTGCTGGAGATTATCAGCGAACCGCTGCGCCACCTGTTCCGCTACTCCCGCGATGAGCGCACGGCGCAGGTGAAGGCGATGCTGCAGGCGGTCGATCTCTGCGATGACCTGCTCCACAAGCGCCCGCTGCAGCTCAGCGGCGGCCAGCTCCAGCGCGTGTGCCTGGCCCGAGCGCTGGTGGTGCGGCCGCAGCTGCTGATCCTTGATGAGGCGGTGTCGAATCTGGATCTCGTCCTGCAGGCGGAGATCGTTGCCTTGCTCAAGCGTCTGCAGGTACAGTTTTCTACCGCCTGCCTGTTTATCACCCACGACCTGCGGCTGGTCGAACGCTTTTGCCAGCGGGTGATGGTGATGGAGAGCGGGCAAATTGTTGAAACGACGGAGATAAGCTCACCGCTGCGTCTTCAGTCCACGGCGGGCCGGGCGCTACAGCGCGCGGTACTTCCCGCTTTTCCAGCCTCCCTGACTAAAGAGAAACGGCCATGCAGCGCGTAACCCTGACCCTTGATGATGAGCTCCTCGCCACCCTTGATACGCTCAGCGAACAGCGGGGCTATAACAACCGCTCGGAAGCGGTGCGCGATATTTTGCGCAACGCCCTGATGCATGAGCACGCGCAAAAGAGCGAACAGCGCGGCTACGCGGTGCTCTCCTACGTGTATGAACACGAGAAGCGCGAGCTGGCGAGCCGGCTGATTGCCACCCAGCACCATCACCACGATCTCTCCGTCGCCACGCTGCACGTGCACATCAGCCACGATGACTGCCTGGAGATTGCGGTGCTAAAAGGGGAGATGGGCCAGGTGCAGCACTTCGCCGATGAGGTGATTGCCCAGCGCGGCGTGCGCCACGGGCATTTGCACTGCCTGACCGCCGAAGAAGAGCACTCCCACCCATAGTATCGCCGTCGGCGGGAACACGATGGCGTGCCGGTAAACAAAACCGCCGCCGTTTATCAACAGTTGATAAACCTGTTGAATTATAAGCTTGGTGAACGATCCCCCTTCGCCAATAATGGCGCCTCATTTAACGATCTCGTTATGGCGAGGCTCCTGCACAAATATAAGTTACCGCCCTGCTGGTATCGAGAGAGACCACTCAGGGAAATACAGGCATCCATCGAATCAAGGTGTTGCCAAGGTAACTTCTGACGGCATTCGTGCCGGACGGATACGTTGTGCAGTGCTAAAACCAGGACGTAGGGATCTGCCTGTGCTCATCCTGTCTTGTTCGCCCCTATGAGTGATTTTTTATAGGGAATTACACCATGTCATCCATCCAACACTGCGCCACCCATCCGGCTACCGCCGCCTTCGACGGCGATGCGATCGCCCAGTACATGCGTACCGATTTTATTACGCTGCCGGAGCAGCTCAGCGTCCATGAAGCGCGGGAGCGCTTTGTCTCGCAGCTCAGCAGCGATGATATTCCAGGCCAGGTTTTCGTCGTCGCCGGCAGGAAGCTGCGCGGCAGCCTGTCGATTAAAAAACTGCTGCAGGAGAGCGATACCACTCAGCCTATTCGCTACTTAATGGACAGCTGCCTGTTCCGCGTCAAGCCCGATGACGAGCGCCAGCAGGTGGTTGCCGAACTGGGCGAACGCGAGCTTACGCTGGTGCCGGTGGTCGAAAAAGGCGAACTGGTCGGCTGCCTGATGGAGAAAGAGATCGCCCATCTGCTGGAAGATGAGGTCACCGAAGACGCGCATCTGCAGGGCGCCACGCTGCCGCTGGAGAAGCCCTATCTGGAGATCAGCCCGTGGACGCTGTGGAAGAAGCGTTCGGTCTGGCTGCTGCTGCTGTTCGTCGCAGAAGCCTACACCAGCAGCGTGATACAGCACTTTGAAGAGGCGCTGGAATCGGCCATTGCGCTGGCCTTCTTCATCCCGCTGCTGATTGGCACCGGCGGCAACAGCGGCACGCAGATCACCTCCACGCTGGTGCGCTCCATGGCGCTGGGCGAAGTGCGGCTGCGCGATATGGGGCGGGTTATCCGTAAAGAGGTCTCGACGTCGCTGCTGATCGCCCTCACGCTCGGGCTGGCGGGATGCCTGCGCGCCTGGATGATGGGCATCGGCATGGAAATCACGCTGATCGTCAGCCTGACGCTGGTGTGCATTACGCTATGGAGCGCGCTGGTATCGTCGGTGATCCCGATGGTGCTCAAGCGCGTCGGCATTGACCCGGCGGTGGTCTCCGCGCCGTTTATCGCCACCCTGATCGACGGGACCGGGCTGATTATCTACTTCAAAATCGCCCAGTATTTTCTGGGATTGAACTAACTGGCCAGGTGTCAGCCTCCCGCTGCGGGAGGCTGACACCGTCTTACGCCTGGGCCAGCGCCTGCGCGCAGGCCCAGGCGGAGGACCACGCCCACTGGAAGTTATAGCCGCCGAGCCAGCCGGTGACGTCCATGACTTCGCCGATAAAATAGAGCCCCGGCACGTTACGCGCTTCCATCGTGCGGGACGAGAGTTCGTTGGTATCCACGCCGCCGAGGGTCACTTCCGCCGTGCGGTAGCCCTCGGTGCCGTTTGGCTGCACCCGCCATGCGGTCAGCATCTCAACCAGCGCCTCCTGCTCGCGGAGGTTAAGCTGCTTCAGCGTCACATCCGGGATCTGCCCCAGCTGCTGCAGGCACTCGACCAGACGCTTCGGCAGCTGCATGGCCAGGGTATTTTTCAGGCTTTGATTCGGATGCTCGGCCCGCTGCTGGTTGAGGAAGTCGTCGAGATTGCAGTCTGGCAGCAGATTGACGCTGACGAACTCCCCGGGCTGCCAGTAGCTGGAAATTTGCAGCACCGCCGGGCCGGATAGCCCGCGATGGGTAAACAGCAGATTCTCACGGAAAAGCGTGCCGTTTTCGGCGCTAATGGTCGACGGCACCGATACGCCGGAGAGCACCTGCAGCTGCTCAAGCAGCGGTTTATGCAGGGTAAAAGGCACCAGGCCGGCGCGGGTCGGCAGCACCGTCAGGCCAAACTGTTCAGCAAGCTTGTAGCCGAACGGCGACGCGCCAAGGCCCGGCATCGACAGGCCGCCGGAGGCGACAACCAGCTTGTTCGCCGCCACCGTTTCGCCGTTAAGCTGTAGCGTGAAGCCCGCGTCGTCGCGCTCGACGCTAAGGATCTCCGTGCGCAGGCGGATCTGCACGCCGCCCTTTTCGCACTCGGCCAGCAGCAGGTTGACCACCTGCTCGGCAGAATCATCGCAGAACAGCTGACCGAGCGTCTTCTCATGCCAGGCGATGCCGTGTTTACCCACCAGCTCGATAAAATCCCACTGGGTGTAGCGCGCCAGCGCCGACTTGCAAAAATGCGGGTTCTGGCTGAGGTAGGCCGCCGGCTCGATATACATATTGGTAAAATTGCAGCGCCCGCCGCCGGACATCAGGATTTTACGGCCCGGCTTTTTGCCATTATCCAGCAGCAGCACGCGCAGCCCCGCCTGGCCTGCCTGCGCCGCACAAAACATTCCCGCCGCCCCGGCGCCGATTACAATGGCATCAAACCTTTCCACACTGCTTTCCTCATGTCCCGATTGTCGGGAATTGTAAATATTTCACGCTGGTCGCACCAGCGCGAAAAATTAAGTATTTATGTACATCATTGAAAGATATAGGATTACTCCCAAGCGAGGCGGGCGCAAAGAGCAGGGAAATCAAAAAAAGTCTATATTTCACTTTGCCCACGCCGCCAAAGTCACTGATAATGCGCCGCGTTCATGTCCTCAAAATGGCGTAACGTCCTATGCTACATTTATTTGCCGGTCTGGATTTACATACCGGGCTATTACTATTGCTTGCTTTAGCTTTCGTGCTGTTTTACGAAGCGATTAACGGTTTTCATGATACCGCAAACGCTGTTGCAACTGTGATCTACACACGCGCAATGCGGTCGCAGCTTGCTGTGGCGATGGCGGCCCTCTTCAACTTTTTCGGCGTTCTGTTAGGTGGTCTTAGCGTAGCCTATGCCATTGTGCATATGTTGCCGACCGACCTGCTGCTTAACATGGGTTCTGCACATGGCCTCGCTATGGTGTTCTCCATGCTGCTGGCGGCAATTATCTGGAACCTCGGAACCTGGTACTTCGGTCTTCCGGCCTCCAGTTCACATACGCTGATCGGCGCCATCATCGGGATTGGTTTAACCAATGCATTGATGACCGGCACCTCGGTGGTTGACGCGCTGAATATCCCGAAAGTCATCGGTATTTTCGCCTCGCTGATCGTCTCGCCTATCGTGGGCCTGGTGGTGGCTGGCGGCCTGATTTTCATTCTGCGCCGTTACTGGAGCAACACCAAGAAACGCGCGCGCATCCACCTGACTCCTGCTGAACGTGAAAAGAAAGACGGAAAGAAAAAGCCGCCGTTCTGGACCCGTATTGCGCTGATCCTGTCAGCAATAGGCGTGTCATTCTCGCACGGCGCGAACGACGGTCAGAAGGGCATTGGCCTGGTCATGCTGGTGCTTATCGGCGTAGCGCCGGCAGGTTTCGTGGTGAACATGAATGCCTCCGGCTACGAAATCACCCGTACCCGCGACGCGGTCAATAACGTGGAAACCTTCTTCGAGCAGCGCCCTGAGCTGCTGAAGAAAGCGACCGGCGTTGACCAGCTGATTCCTTCACCGGAAGCCGGCGCGGTCGCCACCGGCGAATTCCACTGCCATCCGTCGAACACCGTCAACGCGCTTAGCCGCGTGAAAACGATGCTAACCGGAATCGAAAGCTACGACATGCTCACGCTCGATCAGCGCAGCCAGATGCGTCGCATTATGCTGTGCATTTCCGACACCACCGACAAAGTCGCGAAGCTGCCGGAAGTGAATGGCGATGATAAGCGTCTGCTGAAGAAACTGAAAACCGATATGCTGAGCACCATCGAATACGCGCCAATCTGGATCATTATGGCGGTTGCTCTGGCGTTAGGTATCGGCACCATGATCGGCTGGCGTCGCGTGGCGACCACGATCGGCGAGAAGATTGGCAAGAAAGGCATGACCTACGCCCAGGGTATGTCGGCCCAGATGACCGCAGCCGTATCGATTGGTCTGGCGAGCTACACCGGCATGCCGGTTTCCACCACCCACGTGCTCTCCTCCTCGGTTGCGGGGACGATGCTCGTTGACGGCGGCGGACTGCAGAAAAAAACCGTCACCAGTATTCTGATGGCGTGGGTTCTCACTCTCCCGGCGGCGATTCTGCTGTCAGGCGGGCTGTACTGGATAGCGCTGAAGATTATCTAAGAAGCTGAAAGCGACAAAAAAGCGGGTCAGGAAACTGACCCGCTTTTTTTATGTCCGCTGTTTTACTTAATCTTTTTCTGGCATGAGGAAAATCTGAACATTTTTTGTTCAAAAAACATGGAGGAAAAAAAATATCATCCCGGCCAGGATAAGATAACTCACAGTGGAGAATGTATGGCTGCTGTCCCCATCCCAGGACCTGGTTCAATCGTTATAGCGGGCAATATGCGTGAAGCACGCCGTCAAGGAATGTCACGTAATATGGCTACCCCATCAACGTACTACTGGTTTTATCAAAAAGTCAGAAATGGCGGCCCGTGGGATTATAAAAAATTCGCCCCGTATTTCGCCGCGTTCGGTAATTTCAATTTTGGGGCTACCGGCACTGCCGCAGGTATTCCTGCAAACATTCTTCTTATGGGCGCAGGTTGGGCGCAGGGTCGTGCGGGAACCTCAAAACCCGAATGGGGGAAATGGTATGAAAAACCTCCCTATGGAGATGACCCTACGGATCAGCGCAATATCAGAGAAGGGATAGATTATGCCATTCAGAACGGCTATTAGATGGATCCATCGGTTTGTTACGCTGGCACTTCTGGCCCTGATCGTCGGATTTGTGTGGCTAAACCACCATCCCGATCCGCGAAATAGCGATGAGCTCCAGCGTGTTTATAAATTGTCTGACGACGTTTGGCTCTATATGACCGTTAACAACCGAGGTGGCGCAACGGTGCCTACAATCTATCGTTACTATCTGTCGCATGAGATAGCAGGGAACAATACAGAAATTATCCAGCAGCTTACGCAGAAGAGCCCGCTGATTGAGGGGACAGGGAGTCTTACGAGTGCCGGCATAGATAAAAACGGGGAAGTGAACCTCTCTTACAGCGGGAAGGTTATCTCAATCCAGGACAATATCTCAGACCTCAGATTCTCAGTTAAGCCCTGACTCCGATGTAAAGAAGGCGAGACTAGCCTCGCCTTTCTTATGCTCAGTGCCAAATCATCAATGCAACCATACTCACCACCACCAGGCCACATAGCGCGCTGGTCAAAATAAACTGCCGCCGCACCCGTTCACAGCGACGAATAAACTCGTCGTCGTGATGATCGCGGTAGCGCTGGGCGTAGATATACCAGACCAGCCTCATCTGTTTACCCGGCTGGCCATGAGAGGTGAAAAAACCTCCGCCATCAACATATTGATACAGCAAGGGATCGCAACCACGCAGCACTACCAGCAACGCACGCAATGATGAGAAGTAGCGTGCCATATTCACCACACAAACGATACACAGGGCCCAAAACAGCGCAATTGTGCTGATCATACATCCTCCCCGGCGACCCGCCCTCGGAGACGTCTCCGGGGCTAGCGCTCCCCAATACCCAACCCATACAATAGAAGAGTGCGATACCAATCACGTTTATTTATTCGATCGGCTCATTAAATAGTGTAGGAGATCAGTTAATTTTTTTACCACAAGGTTAATCGTTATCAATACGTAAGACGGATATATTTGTTTAACTATTTGGTGAACCAGGCGCATTGACGGAGCGCGAGGGGCGCTATAAGGTAGAAATATCTTCTACAATTAAGTCCTTAACGGACTGAACCCCCGCGAATTAGCACGCAGGACGCGGGCGAAGCGGCAGCGCTAGCTGTCTGGTCCAACGGTCATCGACAACTTATGGAAGGAGTAACACTATGGCTTACAAACATATTCTTATTGCAGTAGACCTTTCCCCGGAAAGCAAAGTGCTGGTAGAGAAAGCCGTTTCTATGGCGCGTCCCTACAATGCCAAGGTTTCCCTGATCCACGTCGATGTTAATTACTCCGACCTCTACACCGGTCTTATCGACGTCAATCTGGGCGACATGCAGAAACGCATTTCTGAAGAGACCCACCATGCGCTGAGCGAGCTGTCCGGCAATGCGGGCTATCCGATTACGGAAACCCTGAGCGGCAGCGGCGATCTCGGTCAGGTGCTGGTTGATGCGATTAAAAAATACGATATGGACCTGGTCGTCTGCGGCCACCATCAGGACTTCTGGAGCAAGCTGATGTCCTCCGCGCGCCAGCTGATCAACACCGTACATGTCGATATGCTGATTGTGCCGCTGCGCGACGAAGAAGACGAATAACGTTCCCGCCTTTCTCAGTATCAGCCTGTCTGCGCCCGCTTATGCGGGCGTTTTTTCTGCCCGCGCAGACATCCCCCGCCCACCGCTATCCCCAACGCTCGTTAACGCATCTCCGCACCGAATAAACAGCACATAAAGCCACCCATTCAATATCAGTTAGTGTGATCAACCAATTATAAGAAAAAATATCTATATAATAATCTAATGATTCAGCCAATGACCGCAGCATAGCGCGTCATCATACTTTTTCAGCGCGTTCTGGCATACGCGTGCATACTTTTTTGGGATAGCACTAAAAGGCGAAGGAATATGAAAACAACTGCACCTACGGGCCTGCTGCAGCAACCGCGGCCGTTCTTCATGATTTTTTTTGTAGAGTTATGGGAGCGATTTGGCTATTACGGCGTCCAGGGCATCCTGGCGGTTTTCTTTGTTAAACAGCTCGGATTCTCTCAGGAACAGGCGTTTATTACCTTTGGCGCATTTGCGGCGCTGGTATACGGCCTGATCTCCATCGGCGGCTACGTCGGCGACCACCTGCTGGGCACCAAACGGACGCTGGTGCTGGGTGCGATTGTGCTGGCGCTCGGTTATTTCATGACCGGGCTGTCGCTCTTAAAACCCGAGCTCATTTTTATCGCCTTGGGCACCATCGCCGTCGGCAACGGGCTGTTTAAGGCCAACCCCGCCAGCCTGCTGTCAAAGTGCTATCCCCCGGACGACGCGCGCCTGGACGGAGCCTTCACCCTGTTTTACATGTCGATTAACATCGGCTCCCTGCTGTCGCTATCGCTGGCGCCGGTGATTGCGGAGAAGTTTGGCTATGCCGTCGCCTACAACCTGTGCGGTGCAGGGCTGATTATCGCTCTGCTGGTCTATTTCGCCTGCCGCGGGATGGTCAAAGATATCGGTTCGGAGCCCGACCATCGGCCGTTAGTTCCGCGCAACCTGCTGTATGTGCTGGTCGGTACGGTAGCGATGATTTTCCTCTGCGCCTGGCTTATGCATAACGTGAAAATCGCCAACCTGGTGCTGATCGTCCTCTCTGTCGTGGTGATTATTTTCTTCTTTCGCGAGGCCTTCAAGCTCGATAAAACCGGCCGCAACAGGATGTTTGTCGCCTTTATCCTGATGCTGGAAGCGGTGCTGTTCTACATCCTGTATGCGCAAATGCCCACGTCGCTCAACTTTTTTGCCATCAACAACGTGCACCACCAAATCCTTGGCATCACCATTAACCCGGTCAGCTTCCAGGCGCTGAATCCGTTCTGGGTGGTGGTCGCCAGCCCGGTGCTGGCCGCGATCTACACCCGCCTGGGCAACAAAGGCCGGGACCTGACCATGCCGATGAAGTTTACCCTCGGAATGTTTTTATGTTCGCTGGGCTTCCTGACCGCCGCCGCCGGCATCTGGTTTGCCGACGCGCAGGGGCTCACTTCGCCGTGGTTTATCGTGCTGGTCTATCTGTTCCAGAGCCTCGGCGAGCTGCTGATTAGCGCGCTCGGCCTGGCGATGGTCGCCGCGCTGGTTCCGCAGCAGCTGATGGGCTTCATCCTCGGGATGTGGTTCCTGACGCAGGCAGCGGCCTTCCTGATGGGGGGATACGTGGCGACGTTCACCGCGGTGCCGGAAAATGTCACCGACCCGCTGCAGACCCTGCCGATCTACACCAACGTGTTCGGCAAAATTGGCCTGGTGACGCTGGCGGTAACGATAGTGATGGCGATTCTGGTGCCGTGGCTCAACCGCATGATCAATACGCCTGCCGGCAGCAAATAGCGGCAGCTTCCGCCCTCGGCCAGCGGCAGCTGGCTGAGGTTAACTCTTACGGGCGTCAATCCACTCCTGCACTTCAATCACAAACTCATCCGGCGCTTTGCGGTACATCTTGCGGGCGAGATCCAAAATTGTATGCTGCCCGAGCGCTTCTTCCATACGCTGCTGGGCCATATCCATCACCGAACGCACGCCACAAATGCCTTCACAGGCCCATTCCGGCGGCTGCTCGTCAAATACCGCCAGCCGCTGGCGAATTTCACGGCATTCGAAAATACGCTTATCGCCATCAATAGCATTGACCACATCCAGCACCGTGATGTGTTCGGCGGGCTTCGCCAGCTGGAAGCCGCCGCCCTTGCCTTCCATGCTGCGCACCAGGCCTGCCCGGGAGAGGCGGGTAAATATTTTGGCCAGATAGTCGTAGGGCACGCTTTGCAGCTCGGCGATTTCCCGCACGCTCATATCGCGCGCGTCGCCTTTGCTGTCCACCATGCACATCAAACTATGGATGCCGTACTCAACGCCAGAACTGTAGAACGCCATTCTCTTATCTCAGCCAAAACAAATCTGAGTTATTGTAGCTTTTTGATCGTAGCCATACCAGACAGACGCCATAGCATGCCGCAGAATAAATAATTATTTAATTGTTTATCATATAGATAATACCGCATTCCGCCATTTCGCTCTGCCGAGGGCACAAATCACGTTGCATTCGATAACTACGACAAATAAAATCCGAGTAAATACATCGTAGCAAACAGTGAGTGAAACAATAATGGCTAAAAAAATCCTGATCGTCGGCGCGGGCTTTTCCGGAATGTGGGCTGCGCTCAGCGCCGCTCGGCTGGCGGATATGCACCGCGACGAGACCGTGGAAATCACGGTAATTGCCCCGCAGCCCGAGCTGCGGGTGCGTCCACGTTTCTATGAGGATGATGTGCCGACGCTGGTCGCCCCGCTACAGCCATTATTTGACGCCACCGGCGTCAGCTTCCTGCGCGGTACCGTTGCGCGCATCGTTCCCGCCGCCAGAGAAGTGGCGTGGGTCGATGCCTCCGGCAACGCGCAGCGCGCGGGCTACGACCGGCTGATTCTCGCCAGCGGCAGCCACGTTAACCGTTCTCTGGTCGCCGGAGCCGAGGCTTACGCCTTCGATCTCGACCAGCTGGAAAGCGCCACCGTTCTGGAAAACCATCTGAAATCCCTGGCCCACGCCGCGGATAGCGTGGCGCGCAATACGGTCGTCGTCTGCGGCGGCGGCTTTACCGGCATCGAGATGGCGATGGAGCTTCCGGGCAAACTGCGGGCCATCCTGGGCTCAAATGCTAAGACCAGAGTAGTCGTAGTTGAACGGGGCCCGCAGCCGGGCTCGCGCTACAGCGACGCGCTGCGCGAGGTTATCGTCCAGGCATCCGCAGAGCTCGGCGTTGAGTGGCTGGTGAATACGGAGGTCGAAAGCATTGACGCGGCCGGCGTCACGCTCAAAGACGGGCAGACCATTGCGTCGCAGACCGTTATCTGGACCGTGGGGGTACAGGCCAACGACCTGACGGCGCAGATTGACGCCCCGCGCGATCGCCAGGGTCGCCTGCACGTCAACCGCGATCTTCAGGTGGTGGGCCATGATGAGATCTACGCCACCGGGGACGTGGCCTACGCGGCCACGGATGACAAAGGCAACCACGCGCTGATGACCTGCCAGCACGCTATTCTGCTGGGCAAATTTGCCGGGAATAACGCGGCGGCCAGCCTGCTGGAAGTCGCTCCGCTGCCCTATCGTCAGGAAAACTACGTTACCTGTCTGGATCTCGGCGCCTGGGGCGCGGTCTATACCGAAGGCTGGGACCAGCAGGTGAAGCTAACGCGGGAAGAGGCGAAAAAGGTGAAGATATCGATAACCAGCGAGCTTATCTATCCCCCGAAGGCCGATAGAGCCATTGCCTTTGAGATCGCCGATCCGCTGGCGCCGTTTGTCTAACCGCGCCCCGGCCGCGCGATGCTGACCGGGCTACGTAGCCCGGATAAGGCGTACCGGCCGGGATATTCCGCGAGAAGGGGTTATTCCGCCGTACCGGCGTAAATATCAAACCGATGGCCCTTGGTAACCACCGCGTTCGGCGTGGCGACATCCGCCAGCGGCGGCGCGTAGTCAGGGCGTTTGACCACCACGCGTTTGGTCGCCAGCAGGCGCGCCGGCTCCAGCAGGCCGTCGGCGTCTAAATCCGCGCCCACCAGCGACTGAAAGACGCGCATCTCTTTTTTCACCAGCGCGCTTTTCTGCTTGTGCGGGAACATCGGGTCGAGATAGACCACCTGCGGCCGCGGCGTAATATCGGTCAGCGCCGTCAGGCTTGAGGCGTGAATAAGCTGCAGGCGCTGCTGCAGCCACGGGCCGATTTCCGGATCGGCGTAGCCGCGGGCCAGGCCATCATCAAGCAGCGCCGCCACCACCGGGTTACGCTCCAGCATCCGCACGCGGCAGCCTACGCTGGCGAGCACAAACGCGTCGCGCCCCAGCCCCGCCGTGGCGTCCACCACGTCCGGCAGATAGTCGCCCTTTACCCCCACCGCTTTGGCCACCGCCTCGCCGCGTCCGCCGCCGAACTTACGCCGATGGGCCATCGCTCCGCCGACAAAATCAACGAAGATGCCGCCCAGCTTCGGCTCATCGCGTTTACGTAATTCCAGATGCTCCGGCGTCATCGCCAGCGCCATCAGGCTGTCTTCGTCGTGCTCCAGCCCCCAGCGGGCGGCAAGAACGGATAAGGCGCCGTCTCCGGCGCCCGTTTCATCAATTAAGCAGATTTTCACTTCCGCTTTACCCTAAACAATTCGCGTTGCCTCAGGACAACAAGGGAAAAAATCCCCGGGAACGTACACAGAGCGCGTTCCCGGGGTGAGTGAGTGCAGTTGCCGAAGAGGCAGCCTGAAGTCTGTCGGGTAAATTAGCCCTTGATCCCGTAGTGATCCAGCATCGCGTCAAGCTGCGGCTCGCGGCCGCGGAAGCGTTTGAACAGAATCATCGGCTCTTCAGAACCGCCGCGGCTGAGGATGTTATCGAGGAACGACTGACCGGTTTCACGGTTGAAAATACCCTCTTCCTCGAAGCGAGAGAAGGCGTCCGCCGCCAGCACGTCGGCCCACAGGTAGCTGTAGTAGCCCGCCGCGTAGCCGCCGGCAAAAATGTGGCTGAAGGCGTGCGGGAAGCGGCCCCACGACGGACCCGGCACCACGGCGACCTGCTTTTTGATTTCCGCCAGCGTTTCGAGGATTTTCGCCCCTTGCTCCGGCTGGTACTCCGCATGCAGGCGGAAGTCGAACAGGCCGAACTCCAGCTGGCGCAGAATAAACAGCGCGGCCTGGTAGTTCTTCGCGGCGAGCATTTTTTCCAGCAGCGCCTGCGGCAGCGGTTCGCCGGTCTCGTAGTGCCCGGAGATAAATGCCAGCGCCTCCGGCTCCCAGCACCAGTTCTCCATGAACTGGCTCGGCAGCTCAACCGCATCCCACGGCACGCCGCTAATTCCGGACACGCCCGCGGTATCGATACGGGTCAGCATATGGTGCAGACCGTGGCCGAATTCGTGGAACAGGGTGATCACTTCATCGTGGGTGAACAGCGCCGGCTTGCCGCTAACCGGACGGTTAAAGTTGCAGGTCAGGTAGGCCACCGGCTTTTGCAGCGAACCGTCCAGCTTGCGCATCTGGCCGACGCAGTCGTCCATCCACGCGCCGCCGCGCTTGTGCTCGCGCGCATAGAGATCGAGATAGAAGCTGCCGCGCAGCTCGCCTTTTTCGTCATACAGCTCGAAGAAGCGCACTTCCGGGTGCCAGACGTCGATATCGGTACGCTCTTTGGCGCTGATGCCGTAAATACGCTTAACCACTTCGAACAGGCCGTTAACGGCTCTGTTTTCCGGGAAATAGGGGCGCAGCTGCTCATCGCTGATGCTGTAGAGATGCTGCTTCTGCTTTTCACTGTAGTAAGCGATATCCCACGGCTGCAGCTCCTCAACGCCGAACTCCGCTTTGGCGAAGGCGCGCAGCTGGGCCAGCTCTTTCTCCCCCTGCGGACGGGCGCGTTTCGCCAGGTCGGTCAGGAAGTCGAGCACCTGCTGCGGGTTTTCCGCCATTTTGGTCGACAGCGATTTTGACGCGTAGCTGTCAAAGCCCAGCAGCTGCGCCAGCTCGTGGCGCAGGGCGAGGATCTCGGCCATCACCGGGCTGTTGTCCCATTTGCCGGCGTTCGGCCCCTGGTCAGAAGCGCGGGTGGAGTAGGCGCGATAGAGCTCTTCGCGCAGCGCCTGGTTTTCGCAGTAGGTCATCACCGGCAGGTAGCTCGGGATATCCAGGGTCAGCAGATAGCCTTCCTGCTCTTTGGCCTGCGCCTGAGCCTGAGCCGCCGCCAGCGCGCTCTCCGGCATCCCGGACAGCTCGGCTTCGTCGGTCACCAGCTTGCTCCAGCCCATCGTGGCGTCGAGCACGTTGTTGCTGTACTGATTGCCCAGCTCGGAGAGGCGCGCGGCAATCTCGCCGTAGCGCTTCTGCTGCTCTTTCGCCAGACCGATACCGGAGAGTTCAAAATCACGCAGCGCGTTATCCACCGCCTTTTTCTGGGCGGTGTTCAGGGTGGCGTAGTGGTCGCCGTCGCGCAGATCGCGATACGCTTTGTACAGACCTTCGTGCTGGCCCACCCAGGTGCTGTATTCCGACAGCAGCGGCAGGGTTTGTTCGTAGGCTTCACGCAGCTCCGGGCTATTTTTGACCGAATTCAGATGGCTAACGGGAGAAAAAATACGCCCCAGCACGTCGTCGACTTCCGCCAGCGGCTGGCACAGCGTCTCCCAGCTATAGGGCGCGCCCTGCGCCACGACGCTCTCTACCGATGCCCGGCAATCGTCCAGCGCTTTGGTGACCGCAGGCACCACATGCTCCGGCTTGATTGCAGAAAAAGGCGGCAATGAAAAAGGCGTCAGTAATGGATTGGTCATATGCGCAGTCCTGTTGAAAAGGGGAAATGAAGCGCGCGTTCCGGCGCTTTAGCATGGGATCTAGAATGGGGGATAGTTGGGTGAATTTCAATGTCGCGCGATGCTCAGCGCCGGGTATTGCTGCAATAAGCCCGGCCGTTGAGCAAAATCCCGGCTGGCGCGATGCTTCGCCGGGCTGCGTGAGATTAATGCGTCTTCTGCGCCATCTGCCAGGCGGCAGGCAGGTTGAGGCGCTGCCAGAACTGCTGGTCGGCGGTCTCTCCCGACAGCGGGTAGCCGGCCGGCAGCGCGGTTTTCACCATCAGCGCCCGACGCTGTGCGGCGGAAAGATGCGGCAAGGCGGCCTCCAGCAGCACCTCGGCCCCTTCCGGCACCTTCAGGGCCTGCTTCTCACCCTTCTGCTGCGGCAGATCGTAGGTCATGGTGAAGCGATAAAAGGCGTTCATGGCCGGATCGCGATAGGGATCGTCCTTCCCGGCAGTTTTCGCGCATTCAGCCAGCGAGGTGCCGCACTCTTTCTCCAGCGCGGCGCGCAGCTGATCGCGCGCTTCGTTAAACAGCGCGCGATATTTTGCATCGTTCAGATAGTGGGCGACGTTACGCTGCGCCACCATCCGCGAGCCCATCACGTCCAGCGGGTAGTGGACGCCGAGGACGATCCGCGAGTAGCCGTAGCGCGCCCCGCGCGTGACCAGCGCATCAAAGCGTTCCGGGATCATCTCGGCCATCAGCAGGGCATCGGTATAGCCGGTATTGGTGTGCCCGCTGGGGAAAGAGCCCTCGTCGGCGGTATAGGGCTGGTTATCCTTCACCACCACGTCATCCGGCACCAGATGGATAGTGTTGCCCTGAATCAGGAACGGACGCGGGTTATTGAAGTGCTTTTTCGCCGCCCCGGTGCTGACTTCGCTGGCCTTAATCAGCGCCGCCGCTTTGCCCAGCTCGCCTTTGTCGTAGGCCGTAAGGAACGCTTTGCCCAGCCGAGGCCCCATCGCATCGCTGAGGAAGTAGAGATAGCTTATCCCCTCGGCATCGGCCAACGCCTGGTGCCGGGTAGCCTGGGTGGCATCACGGTTAATGGCGGTGACGGTAGCGAGGTTATCTTTCACCACCGAATCAGGGAGTTTGCTGAACGCCGAGAGCAGCTCAATCCCCGCCTGCTGGTTCGCTTTAGCCTGAAAATCGTAGCCGCTGGCCTTGAGCCAGGCTTTATCCGCCTGGGTTTTATTCTGCTTAGCGTGCTCCAGCTGGCCGCGGGTGAGCGTTGCGGCATCCCCTTTCAGCGCCTGGCGCAGCGCCGCCAGCGTCTGGCTTTCCAGCGCGTCAAACGCCGGACTGGCGGCCGCAGGGGTGACGCTGGCGGCGATCGCCGCCGCCTGATTAAGCGGGACGTCTTTTGCCAGCGCCGGCAGCGCCAGGATCAGCGCCGACGTCAGAAGTGTGATTTGCAGTTTCATTATTTTTCCTTTTATTCAAACAATTACCTTGCCTGCACGCGACGCTAGCGCGACCGTTTGACATTTTTATGACACCGTTATGTTTTGCAACGCTTTTGCCACAATTGAAACAGCACGGCGCTACAGCGGTAATCCGGACGGATCTGCGGTAAACTATCGGTTATCTTGTTTAATTCCCGGAATCTCTGCATCCATGCTCAGTTATCGCCACAGCTTTCACGCAGGCAACCACGCCGACGTCCTCAAACACACCGTTCAGAGTCTGATCATTGAATCGCTGAAAGAGAAAGAGAAACCGTTTCTCTATCTGGACACCCACGCCGGCGCAGGGCGCTACCATCTGAGCAGCGAGCACGCCGAGCGTACCGGCGAGTATCTGGAAGGCATCTCCCGCATCTGGCAGCAGGATGACCTGCCGGCCGAGCTGGAGCCGTATATCTCCGTGGTTCAGCACTTCAACCGTAGCGGCCAGCTGCGCTACTATCCGGGCTCGCCGCTGGTTGCCCGCCAGCTTCTGCGCGAGCAGGACAGCCTGCAGCTGACCGAGCTGCACCCGAGCGATTTCCCGCTGCTGCGCTCAGAATTCCAGAAAGACGAGCGCGCGCGCGTGGAAAAGTCCGATGGTTATCAGCAGCTGAAGGCTAAGCTGCCGCCCGCCTCCCGTCGCGGTCTGATTCTTATCGACCCGCCGTACGAAATTAAAAGCGATTACCAGGCGGTCGTTACCGGCATTCACGAAGGCTACAAGCGCTTCGCTACCGGCACCTATGCGCTGTGGTACCCGGTGGTCTTACGTGCGCAGATTAAGCGAATGATCAAAGAGTTAGAAGCAACCGGCATTCGTAAAATCATGCAGATTGAGCTTGCCGTGCGCCCGGACAGCGACCAGCGTGGAATGACCGCGTCGGGGATGATCGTTATCAACCCGCCGTGGAAGCTGGAACAGCAGATGAACAACGTCCTGCCGTGGCTGCACAAAAAGCTGGTGCCGACCGGCATCGGTCATGCAACGGTTAGCTGGATCGTCCCGGAGTAATCGCAGTCATCGGCGGAACCTATTGATTTCCGGTATACAATCGCAGCATTCAGATATTAAGGATATGACTCATGAGCAAACATTATGACTACATTGCTATCGGCGGCGGCAGCGGCGGTATTGCCTCCATCAACCGCGCGGCGATGTACGGCCAGAAGTGCGCCCTGATTGAAGCGAAAGATCTGGGCGGCACCTGCGTTAACGTCGGCTGTGTACCGAAGAAGATCATGTGGCACGCGGCGCAGATTCGCGAAGCGATTCACCTGTACGGCCCGGACTACGGTTTCGATACCACCATCAATCACTTCGACTGGGACAGGCTGGTTGCCAGCCGCAGCGCCTATATCGACCGCATTCATACCTCTTACGACAACGTGCTGGGTAAAAATAAGGTCGACGTGATTAAAGGCTTCGCCCGTTTTATCGACGCCAAAACGGTTGAAGTCAACGGCGAAACCCTGACGGCCGATCATATCCTCATCGCCACCGGCGGCCGCCCGAGCCATCCGTCGATTCCGGGCGTAGAGTACGGCATCGATTCCAACGGCTTCTTCGAGCTGCCGGCGCTGCCGAAGCGCGTGGCGGTTGTCGGCGCGGGCTATATTGCCGTTGAGCTGGCGGGCGTGATTAACGGTCTGGGGGCCGAGACGCATCTGTTCGTGCGCAAGCACGCGCCGCTGCGCAGCTTCGATCCGCTGATTGTCGAGACGCTGGTTGAGGTGATGAACGCCGAAGGCCCGCAGCTGCATACCCACGCCATTCCGCAGTCGGTGGTGAAAAACGCCGACGGCAGCCTGACCCTGACCCTGGAAGATGGCCGCAGCCAGACCGTCGATTGCCTGATCTGGGCCATTGGCCGCCAGCCGGAGACCGATAACTTCAACCTCAAGGCTACCGGGGTGAAGACCAACGACAAAGGCTATATCGTCGTGGATAAGTTGCAGAACACCAGCGTGGCGGGGATCTACGCGGTGGGCGATAACACCGGCGCGGTCGAGCTGACGCCGGTCGCCGTTGCCGCCGGCCGCCGCCTCTCCGAGCGTCTGTTCAACAACAAGCCGGAAGAGCATCTGGACTACAGCAACATCCCGACCGTGGTCTTCAGCCACCCGCCGATCGGCACCGTCGGCTTAACCGAGCCGCAGGCCCGCGAGCAGTACGGCGATGAGGCGGTGAAGGTCTATAAATCGTCCTTTACCGCGATGTATACCGCCGTGACCTCGCACCGCCAGCCGTGCCGCATGAAGCTGGTCTGCGTCGGTCCGGAAGAGAAGATTGTCGGTATTCACGGCATCGGCTTCGGCATGGATGAAATGCTGCAGGGCTTTGCGGTCGCGCTGAAGATGGGCGCCACCAAGAAGGACTTCGACAACACCGTGGCGATTCACCCGACCGCCGCGGAAGAGTTCGTTACCATGCGCTAATCTTCAAGGCCCCGTACTCACGGGGCTTTTTTTAACCCCTCATGGCGCGCCTGATAAGCCGTTCCCGCCGCCTGATTTTGCAAAATCGCATGCCCGATGTAGTTACTCCAGTTAAAGCTATTTTGCAGCACCACCACCGCATTCTGGTTCGCTTTATCGAAACCGATATAGCTGGAATAGCCGCCGATATAGCCCACCTGATAGGTAATTTTCTGCCCGCCGATCGTATCGGTAACCCAGGCAATATTCGCCGCCTCCGTCTGCCGCGGATAGTAGTCCGCGCCGACGTCGGCAAA
This sequence comes from Klebsiella sp. 10-1, assembly GCF_009758445.1. Classification (NCBI taxonomy): domain Bacteria; kingdom Pseudomonadati; phylum Pseudomonadota; class Gammaproteobacteria; order Enterobacterales; family Enterobacteriaceae; genus Klebsiella; species Klebsiella sp. 10-1. The sequence goes on along the minus strand of NZ_WQRE01000005.1, from coordinate 309,422 downwards.
GGCTTTATCCAGCGCCGCGTTATGGGTCGGTGAAAAATGGGCGCGGGCCCAGGCGATCAGGTCCTGGGCATCGCTGTACAGGTTTGCCGCCCCGACCATATTGTTGCTGAACTGCCAGTCCGGAGTCAGCGCTCCGCGGGTTTTAAATTTCGGCTGATCCCCCGCATGCCCGAGCGCGCGCCGGGAGTATCCGCGCAGCGTTGACGGCACGAAGCTGGTGCTCTGCAGCGCCAGCGGCTGGAAAATCATCCGCGACGCCAGCGTATCAACGGATTCCCCGGTCTGATATTTGAGGATGTAGCCCAGAACGGCGTAGCCAAGATTGGAGTACTCAGGCTCACGCACCCGCGGCGCGCTGAAGGTGCGGAGATAGCCCAGCGCATCGTCGCTGTCGAGGTCGTGGTAGAAGTTTTCCCCATCGCTCAGGTAGGCCAGCAGATGCTCCAGCGACAGCAGGTTCATCGGCTGACGCGGCAGGCCGGAGGTATGCGTGACCAGCTGTAGCAGGGTGATTTTTTTGGCATCCTCGCTCAGCCGGATCTCCGGCGGCAGCAGCATGGAGAGCGTATCGTCCCACTGCAGCCGCCCCTCATTGACCAGCAGGGTTATCACCTCGGCGGTGATCCCTTTACTCAGCGATCCCAGGGCAAAGAGCGTATCCGGGGTAATCGGGTAGCGATTTTTCGCATCGGTCACGCCGTAGCAGTGAAATTCCGCCGGGCCGTTATGCTGGATAACCGCCACCACCACGCCGCTCACCTGCTTGCTCTGCATATAATGGTTAACGAAGGAATCAATGGAGAGCAGATGCCCGTTTTGCCCAACCTGACTGGTTTCGTCAGAAGGGACACTCATTTGCGAAAGCGTTCCGGAGCATCCGACAAGCAGCAGAGACGCCAGCAACACAGGGCTCAACCGCCTGCTCAAACCATACCTTCCTGCCGTACGCGCTACCGGGTGGATAAAAAAGGGACGCAGATCGTAACGGCAGTCGTCGGTGATTGCAAAGCGAACAGGCTGAATTTAACGTCCAGGGCGATGTAATTCTGGACATTTTTTTATCCCGCCGTCACGCCGTGCCGTTATTACCGTGGCGCATGAACGCCGGGCGCTGATTGAGCGCCATATACCAGCGTTCAACGGCCGGCATCTCCGGGTGGGCGAAGGGCGTCATTTTCCAGCGATGGACCGACAGGCCCAGAACGATATCCGCCAGCGTAAACCGGCTGCCGGCCAGCCACGCGCCGGTTTGCTGAAGCTGAGCGTCCACTATCTGCACGCAGCGGGTCCAGCTGGCAATGCTCTCTTTCAGCGCCGCCGGGTCCTGAAAGCGCGGGTCCTTACGCACCAGGCCCATAAACGCGTAGCGCCAGGCGTTATTAAACTCCGTGGCCTGCCAGTCCATCCAGCGCTCGACCTCGGCAGCCGCCTGCGGCGCGACGGGCAGCAGATCGTCGCGCCCGGCTTTGCGCGCCAGGTAGCGACAGATGCTGTTCGACTCCCACAGGACAAAGTCGTCATCCAGCAGAACCGGCACCAGGCTGTTCGGATTCAGCGCGCGGAACTCCGCGGTATCAATCGGCTGAAATCCGCTACCGTAATCTTCCTGCTGATACTCAAGGCCCGCTTCTTCGCAGGTCCACAACACTTTACGGACGTTAATTGATGAGCGTTTACCCAGTATTCTTAGCATTGTCAGGGATTCCTTAACCGAAGGGACGTTTTATTCACCATACTCCATCGGCTGCGCGAGTACAGCCAGCAACGGAGCAGCCTGGCGGATAATATGTAATGACATATGCGTTGGCTTTCCTCGCTCGCCCCGGTCACTTACCTGCGTTGCCGCCTTCCTGCAACCCGAATTATTTAGGGTATAGTTGATTCCAGCCTTTTTCGCCGATACAGGAGCCCGTGATGCTGACCCCCTTTAACGTTTTAACCCCGGGAAATATTCGTTTTGGTCGCGGCCTGGCGCAGAGCGCTGCGCCCTGGCTGGCCCAGCACAGCGGCAAGGTGCTGATGGTGCATGGCGCCAGCCCGCAGCGGGCCGACTTTTTGCTGGCCGAACTTCGCGCCCACGCGCTTGAGGTGACGACCCTCTCCATCGCCCATGAGCCCGACCTGCACGCTATCGAACAGGGCGTGCGCCTGGCCCGCGAAGAGGGCGTCGGGGCGGTAGTGAGCCTCGGGGGCGGCGCGGTTATCGACGCCGGCAAGGCGATCGCCGCGCTGGTGCCAGCATCCGGGGAGGTCATCGAGTATCTGGAAGTGGTCGGCAGCGGTCGGGTACTGGAGGCGCATCCGCTGCCGTTTGTCGCCATCCCCACCACCTCCGGCACCGGAGCCGAGGTGACGAAAAACGCGGTGATTAACGTCGTGCAGCAGCAGCGTAAGGTCAGCCTGCGCGATGACCGTATGCTGCCGGACCTGGCGATCGTCGACCCGGCGCTGACCGATAACGCGCCGCGGGCGGTGACGCTGGGCTCCGGCCTCGATGCGATCACCCAGCTTATCGAACCCTGGCTGTGTACCCGAGCCAATCCTTTTACCGACGCCCTGTGCCGGGAAGCGATCCCGCGCGGCATCAAGGCGCTAAAAACGCTGATGGAGAAAGAGTGCCCGCAGAGCCGCGATGAAATGGCCTGGGTCAGCCTGTGCGGCGGCCTGGCGCTGGCCAATGCCGGTCTCGGCGTGGTTCACGGCCTGGCGGGACCGCTGGGCGGCCTGAGCAACGCCTCCCACGGCGCGCTGTGCGGCTGCCTGCTGCCCTTCGGCCTCGCGCTTAACGAATCGCTGGTCACCGATGAAGCCCTGCGCGGGCGCTTTAACGACGTGCGCCGCTGGCTGGCCGACGGGCTCAACGTGCATCCGGATACCGCCTGGGAGAGCCTGCACGAATGGAGCCGCAGCGCGGGGCTCGGCAACCTGAATGACCTTGGCGTGGCGCATCAGGCGCTTGAGCCCGCCGCGCTGGCCGCCAGCGGCTCATCGTCGATGAAAGCCAACCCGGTCACGCTGAGTAGCGAACAGCTGCTGGAGATGCTGGAAGCGGCGTGGGAGTGATCCCGCGTCAGCCCGACGAAATAAGATTTTGTTGCAAAACGATTGCTCTGAATTTTTCCGCGCTATTCAGAGCAACAAATTATAAATTTATGATAAAAATCATAAAGTAATAAAAATTCCGACTTCAGGCCTCCGCACAGAAGCGTGACCTGACGCACAGTTTACTCCACGAAAACCGAAGCGAATGACTAAGCTTAAAAACCATGCCGGGGATACCCGGCGCCATTAAGCGACGCGATCCGGAGGTCCGTATCACTATGTCCAGCCAGACATTACGCAACGATAATAGCGATGAGTTGAAGATCGACGTCGATCTGCGCTACGAAGCCGATCCGTATGAGTTAAAACTGGACGAAATGTTCGACGCCGAACCGGAGCCAGAAATTATCGAGGGGCTGCCGGCGTCTGACGCCCTGACCCCGGCCGATCGCTATCTGGAGCTGTTCGCCCACGTGCAAAAATCGCGCATTTTCGCCGACAGCAAAACCTTCCCCGACTGCGCGCCCAGGCAGGACCCGCTGGATATTTTAATCCACTACCGCCGGGTGAGGCGCACCCCAGGGTTCGATCTGCGGCAGTTCGTCGAGGATCACTTCTGGCTGCCGGATCATCGCGCGGAAGATTACGTTTCCGATCCTAAGCGATCCCTGAAGGAGCATATCGATCACCTGTGGCCGATCCTGACCCGCGAGCCGCAGGATCATATCCCGTGGTCGTCGCTGCTGGCGCTGCCGCAGTCGTATATTGTGCCCGGCGGACGCTTTAGCGAAACCTACTATTGGGACTCCTACTTCACGATGCTGGGGCTGGCGGAGAGCGGCCGCGAAGACCTGCTGAAGTGCATGGCGGATAACTTCGCCTGGCTGATTGAAACCTACGGCCATATCCCTAACGGCAATCGCACCTACTATCTCAGCCGTTCACAGCCGCCGGTTTTTGCCCTGATGGTTGAGCTGTTTGAAGAGGACGGCGTGCGCGGCGCTCGCCGCTACCTTGAGCACCTGAAGATGGAGTACCGCTTCTGGATGGACGGCGCCGAGTCGCTGATCCCGAACCAGGCGTATCGCCACGCGGTACGTATGCCGGACGGCTCGCTGCTCAACCGCTACTGGGACGATCGCGACACCCCGCGCGACGAGTCCTGGCGCGAAGATGTGGAAACGGCAAAACGCTCCGGCCGCCCGCCTAACGAGGTTTATCGCGACCTGCGCGCCGGCGCCGCCTCCGGCTGGGACTACTCCAGCCGCTGGCTGCGCGATATCACCCGCCTGGCGAGTATTCGCACCACCCAGTTTATCCCCATCGATTTGAACGCGTTCCTGTTCAAGCTGGAAAATACGATCGCCAATCTCTCCGGCGTTGAGGGCGATCGCGAAACGGAAGCCGCTTTTCGCCAGAAGGCCAGCGACCGTCGGGCGGCGGTGACGCGCTATTTGTGGGACGACGACAGCGGCTGTTTCCGCGACTACGACTGGCGCCGCGAGCAGCTGGCGCTATTTTCGGCCGCCAGCATCGTGGCGCTGTACGTCGGGATGGCCACGCATGAGCAGGCGGATCGCCTTGCCGACGTCGTGCGGGCTCGCCTGCTGACGCCTGGCGGCATTATGGCCACCGAGTATGAAAGCGGAGAGCAGTGGGATAAGCCCAACGGCTGGGCGCCGCTGCAGTGGATGGCGGTGCAGGGCTTTAAAATGTACGGCCAGGACCCGCTCGGCGATGAGATAGCCCAAAGCTGGCTGCAAACGGTGAACCACTTCTACAAGCAGCATCATAAGCTGATTGAGAAGTACCATATTGCCAGCGGCGTCCCTCACGAAGGCGGCGGCGGTGAATACCCGCTGCAGGATGGTTTCGGCTGGACCAACGGCGTGGTGCGTCGGCTGATAGGCCTCTACGGCGAGCCATTATAACCAGGTGCTATTCCGGCGAAGAATGTCCTGCTATGGTCACGCTATTGACCGTTGCAGGAATCCTGAACTATGCCTGAACTGCTTACGCCACGACTGCGCTGCTCGCCGCTGCAGCTGGATGACTGGTCCTTCTTTTTAGCCCTGCAGCGCGATCCGCAGGTGATGCTCTATATCGCCGATTCGCGCCCGCTCGCCGAGATCCGTGAAGCCTTCGATTCGCGCCTGTCGCCGTGGACGCCGGGCGCCAGGCACTGGCTGTGCCTGATCGTCCGCGATCGACACACCCATACGCCGCTCGGCATAACCGGCTATCGGCACCACGAGGACGACTGCGCTGAGGTCGGGTTCCTGTTCACTCCCCAGGCCCAGGGAAAAGGCTACGGCTACGAATCGCTGCAGGCGCTGTGCGATTTCGCCTTTTCCGCAGGCGGCGTCCGTCGCCTGACCGCCACCGTCACCGCCGGCAACATCGCCTCGAAAAGCCTGTTACAGAAAACCGGCTTTCTGCTGGAGGGCGAGCTGCGCGAATGCTACTGGCTCAACGGCCGCTGGCATAACGACTGGCTATTTGGCCTGCTGCCGCGCGACTATCTCCGCTCCGCCTCCGCAGCGGGCTAGCGCCGCGGCCTGACGGCTTACAGGTACATCCCGCCGGAAACCTCCACGCGCTGGGCGTTCATCCATTGCAGATCGTCGCTCAGCAGCGCCGCTATCGCATCGCCGATATCGTCCGGCAGCCCAACCCGCCCCAGCGCCGTTTGTGCCGCAATATGCTGGTTTACCTGCTTATTATCGCGCACCACGCCGCCGCCGAAGTCCGTCTCGATGGCCCCCGGCGCAATAATGTTCACCGAGATCCCGCGCGCGCCCAGCTCTTTTGCCTGGTAGCGGGTCAGCACCTCCATTGCCCCTTTCATTGATGCATAGGCGGCGTATCCCGGCAGCGCGAAGCGGGCCAGCCCGCTTGAGACGTTGAGGATGCGTCCGCCGTCCTGCAGCAGCGGCAGCAGACGCTGGGTCAGAAAGAACGGGCCTTTAAAATGGATATTCATCAGCTCGTCAAACTGCGCTTCGCGGGTCTCAGCAAAGGCGACGTTGAGACCGATCCCGGCGTTGTTTAATAAATAATCAAAGGTGCCGCGCTGCCAGCGCTGCTGCAGGAGTTTTTCCACCTCCAGAGCAAAGCTTTCGAAGCTCGCCGTATCGCCGACGTTAAGCGCTAATGCCGCAGCTTTAACCCCTTTTTGTTCGATTTCAGCGACAACTTCCAGCGCCGCCTGCCGGTTGCTGTGGTAGGTCAGGATAATATCGGTTCCCTTCGCCGCCAGCTTCAGCGCCGCGTTTTTTCCCAATCCACGGCTGCCGCCGGTCACTAAAGCAATACGGTGTGTCATCAGAAACCCCTTATCAGTTGCATTTGCATCGTAAAAGAGCTTATTAGCTGACGGAAAAACAATAAATACGCTAAATTACGTTTTACTGTTTCTATGACAACAACAATAGGTCTCGGGCATGGATAAAATTCACGCAATGCAGCTGTTTATTCGCGTGGCGGAGCTGGAGAGCTTTTCCCGCGCCGCCGACACCCTGGGCCTGCCGAAAGGCAGCGTATCGCGCCAGATCCAGGCGCTGGAAAGCCACCTCGGCGCGCGCCTTCTGCACCGCACCACCCGCCGGGTGCAGCTGACGCAGGACGGGATGGTCTATTACGAACGCGCCAAAGATCTGTTGAGCAACCTCGAGGAGCTGGACGGAATATTCCAGCACGATCCCTCCAGCATCAGCGGACGACTGCGGGTAGATATGCCCGTCGGCCTGGCAAAAAAGCTGATTATTCCGCGGCTGCCGGCCTTTTTGCAGCAGTATCCGGGGATCGAGCTCGAACTGAGCAGCAGCGATCGGCTGGTTGACGTGATCCGTGAAGGTTTTGATTGCGTCGTCCGCGTCGGTACGCTGAAAGATTCCGGCCTGATCGCGCGTCCGCTGGGTAAGCTGACGCAAATTAACTGCGCCAGCCCGCAGTATCTGGCGCGCTTCGGCTACCCGCACTCTCTTGACGATCTCGGCGATCATGCCCTGATCCACTATGCCAGCACCCTTGGCGTCCGCCCGGCGGGTTTTGAGGTCATCAGCGATGGCACCGCGCGCTGGGTAAAAACCGGCGGCATACTGACCGTCAATAGCACCGAGACCTACCAGGCCGCCTGCCTGGCCGGGCTGGGTATTATTCAGGTTCCGCGCGTCGGCGTTCGCGAAGCGCTGCGTACCGGCGAGCTGATTGAAATTCTGCCTCAATACCGCGCGGAACCGCTGCCGGTTTCGCTAATCTACCCGCATCGGCGCAATCTTTCGCGCCGCGTACACCTGTTTATGGAGTGGCTCGGCGGCGTGATGAAAGGCTACGTCGATTAGCCCGCGAGGGGCCCGTTTTGCCGGGGCCCTGCGGTCGGGTTTGCCGCCCCGCCGCCGCAACCGGCATTTTGCGTATATAATTTTTGCTGAATCTCGCTGTAAAGAAAGGAAGAAATAACTAATGACACCGGAAAACGACGCCACACGCCCGACTCAGGATCCGGGCCAGCAGCTGGAAAAAAGTAAAAGCAAGCTGGCCGCCATCAACGAATCCGCCGTGGGACAGAAAGCGAACCAGGCGCTGAAAAGCGTGACCGGGACGGCGGAAAAGGTCCAGCGGAATCCGATTATTGCGCACCTGATCCGCGCGGCCGAGCGCTTTAACGACCGCCTGGGCAATCAGTTCGGCGCGGCCATCACCTACTTCTCGTTTCTGTCGATGATCCCGATACTGATGGTCTCCTTCGCTGCCGCCGGCTTTGTCCTCACCTGGCATCCGACGCTGCTGCAGGACATCTTCGATAAAATCCTGCTCAACGTCAGCGATCCGACGCTGGCGGCGACGCTGAAGAACACCATCAATACCGCGGTTCAGCAGCGCACTACCGTCGGCCTGGTCGGGCTGCTGGTCGCGCTTTATTCCGGCATTAACTGGATGGGCAACCTGCGGGAAGCCATCCGCGCCCAGTCCCGCGACGTCTGGGAGCGTACGCCGCAGGATCAGGAAAAAATCTGGGTAAAATACTTCCGCGACTTTATTTCATTAATCGGCCTGCTGGTCGCCTTGATTATTACCCTGTCCATTACCTCCATTGCCGGCGCCGCGCAGCAGACCATTATCTCCGCGCTGTATCTCGATAACATTGAGTGGTTAAAACCGGCCTGGCGGCTAATTGGCCTGGCGATCTCAATTTTCGCCAACTACCTGCTGTTTTTCTGGATATTCTGGCGCCTGCCGCGCCACCGCCCGCGGCGCAAGGCGCTGATACGCGGCACGATGATTGCGGCAATCGGCTTTGAGGTCATCAAAATCGTGATGACCTGGACGCTGCCAGCGCTGGTGAAGTCCCCTTCGGGCGCCGCGTTTGGCTCCGTTTTAGGACTGATGGCCTTTTTCTATTTCTTCGCGCGCCTGACGCTTTTCTGCGCGGCGTGGATTGCCACCGCCGAGTATAAAGACGACCGCCGGATGCCGGGGAAAACCCACGATTGACGCCGTATCGGGCTGAACGGAGAGGTATCATTCAGCCCGATCCATCATTTCAGCAGATAAATCCAACGCGTAACTTTTATTTAACCTAAACCTGGTTTTATCTGCTATTGTTTTATTTATGTGAAGCATTTCATAGAAGTTATTTTTCAGGCACGAAAATTATCCGCTTTTTGCCCATTTTTTAGCCTCCTCCGCGCCCTGTTACAGATTGAAATGTCGCTTTTGCTGTGGCTATATGGCCTTTCGTTCGCTAAAAATAAGAAAGATCTATGCAAGCCACAGCCACCACGCTCGACAAGGCGCAGGAAACCGCACCGGTTAACTCGCGCAATAAGGTCGTCGTTGCCTCACTCATCGGCACCGCCATTGAGTTCTTCGACTTCTACATCTACGCCACCGCCGCGGTTATCGTATTTCCGCATATCTTCTTCCCGCAGGGCGATCCTGCCGCCGCGACGCTACAGTCGCTGGCAACCTTCGCCATTGCCTTCGTCGCGCGTCCGATTGGCTCAGCGCTGTTCGGTCACTTCGGCGATCGCGTCGGCCGTAAGGTAACGCTGGTCGCCTCGCTGCTGACCATGGGGATCTCTACCGTAGTCATCGGCCTGCTGCCGGGCTATGAGAGCATTGGCATTCTGGCTCCGATGCTGCTGGCGCTGGCGCGCTTTGGTCAGGGGCTTGGCCTGGGCGGCGAATGGGGCGGCGCGGCGCTGCTGGCAACCGAGAACGCCCCGCCGCGCAAACGCGCGCTGTACGGCTCCTTCCCGCAGCTGGGCGCGCCTATCGGCTTCTTCTTCGCAAACGGAACCTTCCTGCTGCTCTCCTGGCTGCTGACCGACCAGCAGTTTATGGAATGGGGCTGGCGCGTGCCGTTTATCTTCTCCGCCGTGCTGGTCATTATCGGGCTGTATGTCCGCGTTTCGCTGCATGAAACGCCGGTCTTTGCCAAAATCGCCGCGGCGAAGAAGCAGGTAAAAATCCCGCTGGGGACGCTGCTGACTAAGCACGTGCGGGTGACCGTACTCGGCACCTTTATCATGCTGGCCACCTATACCCTGTTCTATATCATGACCGTCTACTCGATGACCTTCAGCACCGGCGCTGCGCCGGTCGGCCTCGGTCTGCCGCGTAACGAAGTGCTGTGGATGCTGATGATGGCGGTAATTGGCTTTGGCGTGATGGTGCCGATTGCCGGCCTGCTGGCGGATGCGTTTGGCCGTCGTAAGAGCATGATCGTCATTACCTCAATGATTATTCTCTTCGCCCTGTTCGCCTTTAAACCGCTGCTGGGTTCCGGTCAGCCGGCGCTGGTCTTCGCATTTCTGCTGATCGGCTTAAGCCTGATGGGGCTGACCTTCGGCCCGATGGGCGCCCTGCTGCCGGAGCTGTTTCCGACGGAAGTACGCTACACCGGCGCATCGTTCTCTTATAACGTGTCGTCGATTCTTGGCGCCTCCGTTGCGCCCTATATCGCAGCCTGGCTGCAGGGCAACTATGGCCTGATGGCGGTAGGGCTCTATCTGGCTTCGATGGCCGCGCTGACGCTGATTGCGCTGCTGCTGACCCACGAAACTCGCCACCAGTCGCTGTAATCCTGTGCTGCCCGGCGCGCCGCGCCGGGCACCTTCTCCTCTGCGCCTACTTTTTCATCTGCGATAAAATCGTCTGACACTGGTTGGCTTCTCCTTCCGCTGGCGACACCAGCGCCAGCAGCGCCGCCGCCGGAGTGACCAGCGTCGCCAGCGCAGCCGCAACCGCACCGCGCGCAATCAGCGGCCCCACCTTCACCCCGGCATTCGGAGATTTAAACGTACCGCGCACGTACAGCGGAGAGCGCAGGGTAATAATGCGCAGCCCCTTGCTTTCGGGGTCGATGGTTAAGTCGAGCTGCTCCGAGGCGAAGCTGGCGGTCCCGGTGACGTTAATCAGCGCATTTTCGGTATCAAAGGCAAAGATCTGCGGCCGCGCGACGCCGTTAACCACATCAACGTTCGCCGCCGCGCAGTTTACCCGCACCTCGTCATCGCCAAAGATCTGCCCGATAAGATAGTTACCGACGTTCAGGCCCAGAATTTCCATCAGGTTCCGGCTAATCAGGCCATCGTTCATCAGCAGCTTGATATTGCCGTTGCTGTTGCCCAGCAGCGCCGCCACCGAGTTACCGGTGCCGCGCAGCTGCATATCGCCGTTCATCTCGCCGAGGGTCTTCTGCATCATCTCCACGTTCGGCATCAGCGCCTTAAGCTTCAGGCGCCTGGCCTGCAGGTTAGCGGCGCCCTGCAGCGGCTTTTTATCGCCCTGCAGATGCAGGCTGCCGGCGATCGTACCGTTGGCGAGGCCAAAGCGCAGCGGCTGCAGGCGCAGGTCGCCGCGCTCAAGAATAACGTGAGTGCTCAGGTCGCTAATCGGCAACGTGCCGCCGTGCTCAATTCGCCGCCCCTTGAAGCGGACATCGGCATCCATCAGCTGCCACTTGTCGGTCTCAAAGCGATCGTAAGGCAGGATTTTCCCGGCCGGCTGCGACGCGGCTTCGCCTTTACGCTGCTCGGCTTTGCTCGCCTTACTCTCTGAGTTCACGCCAATCAGCGGCCCGAGGTCCGCCAGACGCAGCTGGCGGGATTCCACATCGCCCTCCAGCCTCGGGCGCGGCTTGCCGGTGGTGTAGGTCAGGGAGCCGTGAATATCGCTTTCGCCGATCCGGCCATTGAAATCGCGATAGCTAAAGCGCGACCCGCCCTGCTGATTGAACACCGCCCGCAGGCGTCCGTCGGTGGAGAACGCCGGCGTATCCGGCAGGACAATACCGGTGAGATCGTATAAATCCCCCAGCGAATCGCCGGAGAACTTGAGGCGTAAATCGACGCCGCCCAGGCTCAGCGGATCGCTCACCGTCCCGCTAAAGGCCACCCGGGTATTGCCGGAGCGGAAGTCGCCCTGCAGCGGGAACGGCGTCCCTTCGCTGCGCAGCGCCAGCATGCCGCCAGTTTTACCGCTGCCGGAGAGCGGCTGGTCACGATAGCTCCCCTTAGCCGTCAGCCCAAAAACGTAGTCCGCCACCTTCTTTGGCTCCTCTTTGCCCCCTGCGCCGGTGACTTCGCTAAACGGCAGCGGTTTCCCCAGCGGATCGACCGTCAGGGTAATATCGGCGCGCGTCACTTTGTCGGTAATAGCGATTCGTCCGCGATCGAAGAGAATATTATCCAGCCGGAAAGACCAGTCGGATGGCTCGGCCTGACTGTCGGCAGCGCCCTCCGACGCCAGCATAAAGGTCCAGTTATTGGTTTTCTCGGAGAGCCTGATCAGCCGGGCATCGGGCTGCTGCAGCTTAATCCACGGCAGATAAACCGTCTTGCTCAGCAGCGACAGCGGCGCCAGCGTGGCTTCGACGCGCGGCAGGTGTACCATCATGACCTGCGGGATATCCGGCGGGTTGCCGAGGACGATATCTTCGGCATGGACGTGTGGCCAGGGCACCCAGCTCCGCCAGCCCCGCTCGTCGCGCTGACGCTCCCAGACCACTCCAAGGTCGCCGCGAATGGCAAACGGCCGGTTAAGCTCGGCGGAGACCTTCTGGTTAATGGTTGGTTTCAGGCGGTTCCAGTCAAAAGTCGCCAGTACGATGAAAAACAGAACAATAAGTAAGACTATCGTTCCCGAGATAATGGCAATCGTCTTGCGGGTTGTGGTCATACCCTCTCAGCTCCTTTGCTCCTCGTCAGTCCTGAATATAGTTGAAAAGCGCATCTTTCTCCGCCAAATGCGCTTTTCGTCACATTACTCGCGTGATGTCAAAAAAATAATGGAACGATGTTTTAATATGGTTGACCATAAAAACGACGCAGCGCAAACTAGCGCTAATTTCGATTCAATCCCAGGCCATGATTATGTCTAAAAAAATTGCCGTTATCGGCGAATGTATGATTGAGCTGTCAGAGAAAAACGCGGCGGTAAACCGTGGATTTGGCGGCGATACCTTAAATACCTCGGTCTATATTGCGCGTCAGACCGACGCCAGCGCGCTCGCCGTGCACTACGTTACCGCGCTTGGGACGGACGCATTCAGCCAGCAGATGCTGGAGTCCTGGCAGGCTGAGGAGGTCAAAACCGACCTGATCCAGCGCATGGCCGATCGTTTACCGGGGCTGTACTACATCGAAACCGACGATACCGGCGAGCGTACGTTTTACTACTGGCGCAACGAAGCGGCGGCAAAATTCTGGCTGGAAAGCGAGCAGTCTGCCGCGATCTGCGAAGAGCTGGCCACCTTTGACTACCTCTATCTCAGCGGAATTAGCCTCGCCATTCTCAGCCCGCAGAGCCGCGAGAAGCTGTTAACGCTGCTGTGCGAATGCCGCGCTAACGGCGGGCAGGTGATATTCGACAATAACTACCGCCCGCGCCTGTGGGCCAGCAAAGAAGAGACTCAGCAGGTTTATCAGCAAATGCTGACCTGTACCGATATCGCCTTCCTGACGCTGGATGACGAAGATGCGCTATGGGGCGAGAAACCGGCGGAAGAGGTGATTGCCCGGACCCATGCCGCCGGCGTCAAAGAGGTGGTGGTAAAACGCGGGGCAGATTCTTGCCTGGTGTCGATTGTCGGCGAGCCGCTGCAGGAGATCCCTGCCGTGAAGCTGCCGAAGGAGAAGGTGGTTGATACCACGGCCGCCGGCGATTCGTTTAGCGCCGGCTACCTCGCCGTGCGCCTGACCGGCGGTGACGCCCGGTCAGCAGCCGCTCGCGGGCACCTGACCGCCAGCACGGTCATCCAGTATCGCGGGGCCATTATTCCGCGCGAAGCGATGCCGCAGTAACGCTCTCCCGGGCTGCGCCATCGGTGCCGCAGCCCGGGAAGACCCTCGTCAACCGGGCCTACTGGGCAGGGGGAATATCCGTCGCGTCGCTATGCGCCTCGGCAGCCTCGCCGCCTCCGGTCGTCGCCGTCGGTACAGGCACCATCAGCTTCTCCCACGTCGCCTTCAGATCCTTCATGTTATATTCCGGCTCGCCCTGCGGCTGCTGCAGCACCAGCGCCATATCCTGAGAAAGCTGCTGACGCAGATACTGATTCAGCATATCGACGGTCAGAGAATCAAGAAACTCCTGACGCAGCTTCTGGTACTGCTCCGGCGCGATATCCACCACCTGATTCTGCAGCGAGCGGATGCGCTGGCTGATCAGAATATCGGTATCGGTACGCGCGTAGGTGGCGAAAAGCTTTTGCAGCTCAAGGTTTTTCTGCGCAATCAGGGTATCGAACTCTTCCTGCGGTAAACCGTTATCGCGGACCTTCGCCAGCTCGCGGGAAACCGCGATCAGGTTAGCGTTGAGCTTGCTGCCCGGCGATTCAATATTGATCGCGCACTGGGCGCGCTGGTACAGCACCCGGCAATCAAAGCCGAGGTTTACGTCTTTGATATTGTTCTTGCTCAGGTTCTGCTGCACGTGCCAGAACAGCGCTTCGCGCGCCAGATCGTCGCGCCAGTAGTGCTGCAGCGCGACCGAATCGCGAATAGGCTGCCACGGAGAATCCCACATAATCGACAGCTTATCCTGGCGCACGGTATTGGTCATGATGCTGACCGGCGTCGTCGGCAGCGGAGACAGCGTCGGCACCGCGGCCGGGGTTTCCCGTTTGCCCTTCAGCTCGCCGAAGTTTTTGTTGATCTGCTCCGCTACGTTGCGGCTATCGACGTTGCCCACCACGATCAGCGTCATGGCGTCCGGGGTGTACCATTTCTGATAAAACTCTTTCAGCTTCGCAGCATCGACCGGATTTTTAAGCGGCGCGGCGGGGTCATGTCCCAGCATGATGGAACCTTTCAGCCGATAGCGCCACCAGCCCTCTTTGGTATCCAGCGGCCAGGTCGCCACCATGTCGCTGCCCTGCAGGGCGTGATTCACCGCTTCAGGCGTCACCGCCAGCTTACCGCTGGCGTCAGCTAGCCAGCTCAGCGCCTCTTTCAGCAGATCGTTGCGGTTATTCGGCAGGCTCAGGTTAAACATGGTGTAGTTATAAGAGACGATCGCCGGCGGGAGCGGCCGATTCGGATCGATGCTCTGCTGCCACAAGGAGCGCGCCTGCATCGTCGGGAGGCTGCCGCTTTGCGTCAAGGCAAGGCGGGGAATAAAGTGGCTAAAACCGCTCTGCTGAGTGCTTTCGCTCAGCGAGCCAATATTGACGAACAGGCGGACTTCAATACGATCGCTAGGACGCTGCGGAGTGGCTAAAACCTGCCACTGAAGTCCGTTGGCGAGAGTCCCCTGTTGCCAGGCCGGGTCCGGCTGGAGCGCTTCTGCTTGCACATAACCGGCCGCTGCCATCATCAGCAAACCACCCGTTAAGAGTTGAATTTTTGTGCCCTGCATGTGAACCCCTGATGAACATTCCTGGTTACAAAAGCAGCCCGCTGGAGGGCTGCCAAAAAATATGGTGAGTAAGTACGTCGGTTAGACCACGCGGAGAGGAAAATGTCGCATGGAGACGTAAAATAATCATTTAGTATCACTCCCCAACCCAGGGGAGTGATGCCTAATTATGCGCAGGAGCCAGGAGTCCAGCAAGGGACAACGGCCTAACAGATGGATTTAAGAGGATAATTCGTGCGATTTGTTCGCCGGAGCGCGGTTATTCAGGACATCATCCAGCTGTTTGGAGTCCAGCTCTTTCACCCATTTCGCCACCACGATAGTCGCCACGCCGTTGCCCACCAGGTTGGTCAGCGCGCGCGCTTCGGACATAAAGCGGTCGATACCGAGGATCAGCGCCAGGCCGGCAACCGGTAAATGGCCCACTGCGGAAATGGTGGCCGCCAGGACGATAAAACCGCTGCCGGTAACGCCCGCGGCGCCTTTCGAGGAGAGCAGCAGCACCACCAGCAGCGTTATCTGGTGGAAAATATCCATATGGCTGTTGGTCGCCTGAGCGATAAATACCGCCGCCATCGTCAGGTAGATGGAGGTGCCGTCGAGGTTGAAGGAGTAGCCTGTGGGGATCACCAGCCCCACCACCGATTTGCGACAGCCCAGCTTCTCCATCTTATCCAGCATGCGCGGCAGCGCCGATTCGGACGAGGAGGTGCCGAGAACAATCAGCAGCTCTTCGCGGATATAGCGGATAAATTTAAAGATGCTAAAACCGGTTATCCGGGCGATAGAACCCAGCACCACGACCACAAACAGAATACAGGTAATGTAGAAGCAGACGATCAGCTGGCCCAGCTGTACGAGGGTACCGACGCCGTATTTCCCGATGGTAAAGGCCATCGCCCCGAAGGCGCCGATCGGCGCAAGGCGCATAATCATGTTGATGATGCCGAAGATCACCTGCGAGAAGCTTTCGATAACGTTAAAAATCAGCTGGCCCTTGCTGCCCAGACGATGCAGGGCAAAACCAAACAGCACCGCAAACATCAGCACCTGCAGGATGTTGCCGCTGGCGAAAGCGCCAATCACGCTACCGGGAATAATATCCAGCAGGAAGGCGACAATGCCCTGATCTTTTGCCTGCTCGGCGTAGACCGCCACGGCCTTCGCATCGAGGGTGGCCGGATCGACGTTCATGCCGCCGCCGGGTTGCACCACGTTGACGATGATCAGCCCGATAATCAGCGCTAGGGTACTGACGACTTCAAAATAGAGGAGCGCTACCGCGCCGGTACGGCCGACGGCCTTCATGCTTTCCATCCCGGCAATCCCCGTCACGACGGTGCAGAAGATAACCGGTGCAATAACCATTTTAATCAGTTTAACGAAGGCGTCGCCGAGGGGTTTCATCTGCGCGCCCAGTTCCGGGTAGAAATGGCCCAGCAGAATACCGATCGCAATGGCCGACAAAACCTGAAAATAAAGGCTTTTGAAGAGAGAGGTTTTCATAGGGTGTCCTTTGGGTATAACCACAGACCGGGAAGGGTTATATGTCGTCTGTGGCTTAAAAGTAACACCCGGGAAACATTTCAGAAATAACTAAGCGTGAAATTGCAACGGAATTGTTAAAAACTTAGAGCTGACTCGCACAAGTCAGCATCCCGTTACAGGCTTGCACCCTCTTCATTCACCTGTAAAAACTGCGCCGTAAACGCCTCTTGCGGTAAGGCGCCGCCAAAAAGATAGCCCTGGGCAACATCGACGCCGGCCTCCTGAAGCCACCGGAACTGCTCCTGTTTCTCAACGCCTTCCGCCACAATGCGCAGGTTCAGGCCGCGCGCCAGCTGAATAATCGCCGGCACCATGCTGGTATCTTCGGGCAGCATATCAATAAAAGCCTTATCGATTTTCAGGATATCAACCGGCAGCGATTTCATATGCTGGAGCTGGCGCAACCCGGCGTAACCCATGCCAAAGTCATCGAGAGCGATGCGAACGCCCGCTTCGCGCAGCGGGCGCAGCAGGGAGACCACCGTCCGCGGATCGTCCAGCCGGCGGCTTTCGGTAATTTCGATAACCAGCGTGCCTGGCGCAATGCGATAGCGCGAGAGCAGGGTCAGCATCTCTGCGCCCCGGTCGTGGTGCAGCAGCTGCAGCAGCGATACGTTCACCGATAGCGGCAGCATAATGCCCTGGCTTTGCCATGCGGCAAGCTGGCGGCAGGCCTCTTCCATCACCCAGTAGCCGACCGGGACAATCAGCCCGCAGGCCTCAATACGTTCAATCAGATCCGGCGGCAGCAGCCAGCTGCCGTCCTCCTGGCGCTGGCGCAGCAGAACCTCCGCGCCGCACACTTCGCCGCTGGCGATATTCACCTGCGGCTGCAGCCAGATGGCGAACCGCTGATTATCCAGCGCCGCCAGAATATCGTGCTCTTCCATCAGCCGGCGCTGCGCCTTCTCCATCTGCTGCGGGTCGAAAAACTCAATCTGATTTTTACCTTTGCGCCGCGCGGCGACGGCGGCTGAAATCGCGCGGCGATAGAGCTGCTCCGCGCTCAGTTCGCCGTTAAACATCGCAATTCCGACGCTGGCGCAGGGGCGAAGCTGGATACCGTGCAGCGGCAGGCGCTCGCTGATTGCAGTGAGCACTTGCTTACTTAATGTCACCGCCTGCCAGGGCTCGGTAATACCGTTAGCCAGAATCGCAAAGTCATAGCCGCTGACCTGAGCCAGCACCATGCGCGATGGGATCGTCGACCGCAGTTTTTCCACCAGGGTCAGCAGCAGTATTTCGCGCTGGGCCTCTTTCAGGACGCCGGCGGTGTCCTGCAGCGTTTCGCAGGCGACCACCAGCAGCGCCGACGTTTGCGGGCGGGCCACCGCCTGCTCAAGCAGCGCCATCAGGAAGGCTTTATTCGGCAGGTCGGAGACCGGGAAACGGGTGGACTGTAAAGAGAGCTCATCGTGCCGGCGCAGCAGGGTTTGCTGGTTGCGATTGTAGCTGCGCACCAGCATGCCAATCTCATCATCATGATGCAGCCGCGGCAGGGTCAGCTGATGCCCGAGACGCTCCTGCTGCGGAACATCGTTGAGTTCGCGAGCCACCTTACGCAGCGGACGGACGATCAGGCGGTTGATGCACCACGTGATCGCCACCGTCAGAACCAGCACCAACAGGAAGTAAGCAGTCACTAACGTAGAAAGCGTACTCATCACGAATTTATACATCTGGTACGAGTCGGCCTGCAGCACCAGATAGGCAAGCGGCTGCGGATTAGCGGGTCGTTCCTGGGAGTATATCGGCAGCGATATCTGTACCGGCAGCTCAAACATGCGGGTAATCATGACCGGAACCGGACGCTCCGGAATAAAGCGCATCCGCAGCGCCTGGAACTGGTTCGGCAGCACCACGTCCGCCCGGCTGACGATGCCAGCAGGCTGAATATGGCCGAGAATGGCTTCCGCCTCGGGAATATCCGCCTTCAGGATAGCCGCAGAGAGCGGTTCGCGAACGGAGCGGGCGATACTTTCTAACTGCGTGGCCGTAGTAAAGCGACTCTGTTGCACAAAGTGAAAGAGTAAAATAGAGCAAAAAACCAATACAAATGCCATGGACACGCTCGCGACCATCGCCATCTGTTTAATTGTAAGTGAGCGGCTGACGCGCAACTGTGTTCTCCACTGATACTGAATACTGTCCGGATTTCGTCCATCAACGCCGGTATTTTCAGGCTGATTATATCTGAAAAATAGCTCGCAAACGCCCGGCAGAGAGCGCTAAACGGGTAAGCAGGACGGGTGCGAAGCACCGCCATCGGGCTTGCGGGCACGCCAGGCCGGCGTTCCGGTTAGCGCAGCGCGAGCGGGAGATGCCCCCCGCGGCGCGAAGTACGACGAGTATACGCGAACACAGGGGTGGAGTGACGGTTGATCGCGTAATTCAGCCTATTCTGCTACCAATCAGCGTAGGGAACCAGCGGCTGCGGCGGCATATTCATATCGCCCTGCCAGCCGGAGGCCGAGTAGCGAACATAGAGCAGCGCATGGCTTGGGGTATAGTCCTTGGCCTGCTGGATATCGACCGCCGCGCCCACGAACCAGTTGCCGGTAACCCGCCGCTCGACCAGCGCCCGGGCGGTATAGCCAAAGCCCTGGCTGCTGCTGCCCTGCTCGCTGAGCTGGCTGGCATCGGCGCGATACTCTGAGGGTATGAGGTTCAGCAGCGGATAGCGCGCCTCGGTTTTCGTCCGCGAATGTGACCAGGAGACGGAGCCGCCAAGCTCCCACGACCAGTTTTCGGTACGCTGACGCCAGGTCACCGGCACGGCGAAAGAGACGTACTCCTGCGGGCTATAGTAGCCGCCCTGTCCCAGAGTATAGCCGCTGAGGTCCTTGTCATAGTGCCAGAGCATATTGCTCAGGCCGACCGTCACGCGGCGGTTATCCTCGTTAATGACTTTATAGTAGTAGCCGCTCATCCAGCGCACGCGCCAGTTATCGGCGACGTTTTTGCCGGTGAGCTGGTCGGCCCCCAGCGAAGACCAGACGCCGTTGGCTTCCCCTTTGTCGTAGCTCAGGCTGACGCCGCCGCCGTCGGCGCGCACCCCGCCCCAGGTTTTACCGGTATGGCTGCCGCTGTCCTTCTGCCCGCCAAATGCCAGCAGGGAGCTGGAAATCGGCCGACGATGCAGATTGAGGGTGTAGCCCAGCGGGCCAAGATCGTCGCTGTAGCTCAGACCGCCGACGACATCGACAACGTTAAAGCCCATCGGCGTGGTGCCGATATCACCGCTCCAGGTGTCATTCTTCCACCCTACCGCCACGCTCGCCCCGCCGTCGCTCTGGTGAAGGCTGCCGCTGGTGCAGGCAATTTCGCCGCAGGTGCCCCAGCTCGGCGAATAGCTGCCGTCGCCGTTGGTTGAGAAGCTGCCGGCGTTCATATTGACCAAATCGGTACGGAAGAACATCCGGCCAGCGGCCAGCGGCGCGTCCACGTGCAGCATCGTCGTTTGCGCTTTTAAATCGGAGTAGCCGCCGGTACCGCTGGACCCCCAGTAATCATGCTCCAGCGTGACGTTAAGATCCTGCTGGCGATAAAGATCCGCCGCGTCGCTGCGGATCCCGCGCTTCAGCCAGTCGTCGTGGGCGTCGTTGCGGGTGAGGCGGGTGAAGGTGTTGTTATCCTGCGGACGAGCCGTCGCCACGCCGGAGGCCACCATCGCGTCTTTATAGCTTTCCAGCGCCTGCTGCGGCTGGCCGTTTTGCGCCTGAAAACGCGCCGCATCGCGCAGCACCAGCGCGCTCTCCATCGACGGCGGCTGCGCTTTCGCCTGGGTGGTGATACGGCTAAAGATCTGCCGCGCCTGCGCCGCGTTGCCCAGCCCGGCCTCAGCCAGCGCGACTCGCCGCTGCAAATTGATCGATGCGGCGTCCTCGCCCTTCAGCTGCGCGACCTGCGCGCGCGCGGCGTTCTTGTCGCCCTCGGCAAGGTAGACTTCCGCCAGCCCCAGCCGGGCGTCGCCGTTACTGGCCTCTTTACGCAACGCCGCGTTGTACTGGAGGATCGCCGCCTGCGCGTCGCCGCGCTGCTGCGCCCAGTCGGCGAGGGTCAGATCGTAGCGAACCGAAGCGGGCTGCTGCTTAATCAGCGCAATCGCCTGCGCCTCCTGACCCGCGTCGCGCAGCCCGTTGGCCTGGCGCAGAATCTTGTCGCTCCGCAGACGCGCCTCAAGCTCGCGAATATTGTCGTTCCACTGGCTACGCGGCAGAGCGTTAATCTGCGCCAGGGCCATGTCGTCCTGGCCGTTGCCGGATAAATAAAGGCCCCAGGCATACACCCGTTCGGCATCGCCCGGCCTGCGGCTGGCCATCGTGCGCATCAGCGCATCCGCCTCGGCCCGCTCACCTGCGTTCACTAAATCTCGCGACAGGCGGTATGTGATCCAGACGCTATCGGGGTCGAGCGCCAGGCGTCGACGCTGCACTTCCGCAGCCTGCGCCCAGTTACCCTGGCTCTCCAGCGCCTCAGCCTGCTTTTCCAGGCGCTCGTTGGTCAGGCTGCGTTCGATATCGTCAATGCTGCGCCGCTGGGCCGGCGTCAGTCCGGCGATAAATGCGCTGGCTTTTTCCGCCGATTCCGCACGATAGAGGTTCGCCAGCCCGCGTACCGCCAGGCTATTGCCGCGATCCATGCGCAGCGCGCGTTGATAATAGCTCTCCGCCGCGGCGCTCTCTTTGCGCGCGGCAGCCACGTCGCCAAGGCCAAGAACCGCGTAGCTGTCGGTGCGATCCACCCGCTGCGCCTGCGCGTAAGCGCTTTGCGCCTGCGCCAGCTGCCCGGCCTTCAGCGCGCTATCGCCCTGCTTTATCAGCAGCCAGTAGCGGTTGGTTTGCAGCAGGCTGCGCCATTTATCGCGATTCGGGCTATCCGGCGCCATCGCGAGCGCTTTATTCAACTGCGTCACGGCGCGGGCGCGATCGCCGCGCCGGGAGTAGGCCTGCCCCAGCGCGCCCACGGCGTCGCTGTCCTTCGCATCCGCGCGAACGGCCTGCTGTAAATCCGCCACCGCCTGAGAAGGTTTATCGCTTTTGACTGCCGCCAGCCCTTCGGAGCGGGCGCGGAACGTCGGGTCTTTAAGCTGCGCCTGCTGCCGATCGAGCAGCACCCGGGCATTAGCCGCCGACTCGCCGGTAGCGAAGAGAACCAGAAAGCGCTGAAGCGCCTGCACGCTGGCGCGGCTTGCCGGCATATCTTTTATTTTGTCGAACCACATCGAGGCGGCAGCGCCGCGGCCGGCGGCAGAGCGCGACATCTGCTCCAGCCAGGCAAAGCCTTCATCCGGCTTATTGTCGGCAAACATCAGCTTAGCCAGCGCGGTTTGCAGGGTGACGTTGCCCGGCGAGCGGGCGTTAATTTTTTTAAGCTGGCCGACGGCTTCGTTATGCCGGGCCGGCAGACGCGCCACCAGCGACCAGTATTCAATGGCAAGCGTTTCATCCGGCGGGGCGCCGCCGAACAGCTTTTCGAACGCGGCCACCCCCTCTTCGACATGCCCCGAGATGCCCAGCAGGCGCGCCTGCTGCAGCGCCTGACGCCCATCGCCGGTGCTGAGGTTCATTTCGCTACGCGAGGATTTCAGAGCGATCGAATCCGGGGCCAGCTTCGCCAGGCGATCGAGCTGTTTCTTTGCCCCTTCGGTATCGCCCTGGCGCAGCAGATAGCGCATCCGCGCGGAGATAACGTCCGGATTGTTCGGGTCAATCAGCTCCAGCCGGTACAGCGATTGACGCACCAGATCTTCACGATTGCTCGCTTCCCCCAGCCGCACCTGTTCCAGCAGATGGTCCTGAGCAGGCGTGGTCTCCGCCTGGGCCAGCGGCAGGAGCGCAACTCCCAAGGTCAGGGTGATAAACGTTAGTGAGAACTTGCGCATTCCTGGTTCCAGTCAGGTTGTAATTCGCCATCGGCGGTAAAGCGAAAGCGATGTTGATCCCATCCCTGGCCAAAAAGGGTCAGGACCGCGTTGTAGTACGCGTCCGCGCCGGGATAGTTGTCGCTGACCCGCTGGCGCTGAACGGCCCGGGCATCCTCATTTTGTAAAAACGGCAGCAGCGAGGCCGAGAACCCCACCGGACCGTTGCCGGTGGTCTTCGCCGCGGCGATATTCACTTTTTCCGGCGGCAGGCCCTGGCGAATGGTCTGTTCCGCCATCGGTTTAAAATGCGCCAGCAGCCGCGCTTTCTGCTTATCGGCGTCGTTGAGCATGCCGACCCACAGATAGACGCGGATCGCGTCATAGCTGCCGATAATCGGTTTATCCGCCTTCAGCTGCCAGCCCTTCTCTTTCTCGTAGCGTACCCAGTCCGGGGAGAAGCCCTTTGGCGCCGTCTCCAGCAGCAGGCGGATATTGCCGTCGCGCAGCTTCGGCCAGGGCGCGCCGTAGCGGACAAAATAGTTCGCCAGCTGCGGCGGAAGATAGCTGGGATTGAAGCGCCAGCCTTTATCGTCGGCAAAGCCGACCTTCCCCGGCAGCACCAGCGGCCCCAGCCCCGGCACGTCCGCCACCTCTTCATCGGCAATGCGCGACAGCAGCGCTTTCCCCACCTCAACGTACTGCGGCATCTGCCACAGGCGCCCGGCCTCCAGCAGCGACCAGGCTATCCACAGATCCGAGTCGGAGGCCGAGTTGCTGTCCAGCATCGTCCACTCGCTATCGCTCTTTTTGCCCCACAGCCAGCCGGGCAGATGCGCGCGCAGATCGCCCTCGGCGAGGTTGTTCTGCGTCCACTGCAGCAGCTGGCCGAACGCATCGCGATCGTTGGCCGCCAGGGCGAAGAACAGGCCATAGCTTTGCCCTTCAGAAGTGGTGATTTTCCGCGGATCGCCGGGGTCAACCACGCGCCCTTCGGCGCTGACGTACTCTTTCCTGAACTGATCCCAGGCCGGCCACCGGCAGGCGCCGCTGGCCTGCGCCGCCGCCAGCATCAACAGCGATATCACCGCTCCGCGTAGCGCATTCATCATGGTCTACTCATCATCCAGGTGCAGGCGACGACGGCTGACGATACGCAGCATGCGCCACAGTACCCACGCCAGCAGCACGATGCTGACCGCCGCCAGAATAGCCAGCAGCACCGGATGGTTGGAGAGCGCAAACCAGATGCGCTCAAACCACGGCAGATGCCCGACATAATAGACATCGCCCACCCGCAGGCTGTTGACGCCGGATTCACGAACGACCACCGCCGAACCAAACATCGCCGCTCGTTTCCCGCTGTCGTTCAGCGCGTCATTGAGCAGTTCGTTGCCGCGCGCGCTGTCCGCCAGCAGCGCCACGACGCTACGCTGGTCGTGATACGGCGACTGGAAGCCAATAATGGCCGCCATCGGGCCGGAAGAGGTGATGTCCGCACGCGTATTCGGCGTCCGGGCTTCATCGTCAGGATAAATGCTCGGCAGCTCGTAGTGGCGCATCGGCATTTTCACCCAGCTTTTCGTCGCCTCAACCAGCAGGCTAATCTGCGTATCGTCCTTCAGCGCAGGCGGAATTGAGCCGATCAGCAGCAGGTCGGCGTCTTTGCCCTTAATCTGGCTCCCGTCATCGGTTAGCTGGATATTAATCGCCGCCAGGCCGGTCTGGGCGCTGATGCCGCCGACGGATTCCAGCAGCGTTGCGACCTGCCCTGGGGTCGGCGTTTTCGGCACCACCACCAGGGTTTCGGCGAGGTCGGCCATCCGGCTGTACGGGAAGCCCGAGTTGGCAAAGACCCGCAGGTCCGGCATGGTGATAAAGTGGTAATACTTCGAGAAATCAATCGTCGAATCGTCGCCAATCACCACGTGGTTCTGTACCGGCTGGAAGGTAATACAGTTATCAATTGAGCCACCCGGCATCGGGTTCATGTACTGGAAATCAAAGCGCAGCTGGTTCATGGCCCCCAGGCGCAGCGCCGGGATAGTCACCGCGGTGTTACCGTCCAGCAGCCCCTGCAGCACCGGCAGGCGGAGTAGCAGCTTGTTGACGTCCTGAGAGCTGTTGAGGCTGAACGACTGCAGGAACTGGTCATTCAGGCTGATATCCATGCGCGAGCTATCTTTGACAGGCGGCATGGTGTAGCGATATTTCAGATCCATATCGATGCCGTTGGCGCGCAGCAGATAGAGATCCGGCGGCAGGTTGAGCGCCACGTTAATCGAGTCTGGCACCAGCCCGCTGGACTGCAGCTGCTGTTCGTAGGTTTTCAGTTCAGCAAAGGTCACCGCGCGGTCGGTCCGCACCCAGTTTGGCGCATCGTAAGGTTTACGCGCCTGCAGCTGCTTAACGTCGTCCACCACCACGCTGCTGCCGCGGAACAGGATATTGCCCTGCGCAATGCCCTTCGCCGCCAGCAGCAGATCTTTATCGTCACGGCCCAGCACCACCAGCAGCTTGACGTACGGGGTGTCCGGATGGTCAATCATTTCGATAGTCGGCGCGTTAACCGGCGGGCGCTCGCGCAGGAAATCCGGGCGTCTGTCGTTGGTGGCAAAAACGATGGCATTGCGATCCGGCAGATCGTTGAAATAGACCGGGAACTGCTGGCCGCGCCAGCCGGCCTTGCTGCCAAACCAGGAGGCGACAATCGCCGCCGCCTGCTGCTGCCGGGCGTCCGGCGCTGAGGCGAAAACCATCGGTAAAGTCAGCGGGCGGTTATCCCGGGAGTCGTAGAATGGCACCGGGAAATGGGACAGATCGTTGCGGACCTTCAGCGACTGATAGGTCAGGTCCAGGTTGCTGTCGCGCCCGACGTCCAGCCACAGCGTGCTGCTGGCCGGGTTCTCACAAACGTCGCGATAATGGCCGACAAACTCCAGACGAACGCGGTTAAAGTCGGTGATATACAGCGGATCGATGGGGATCTGCGCGTGGACCTTTTTACCCAACTGCTCTTTAGTGACCGGCAGGACGCCCATCAGCTCATCGTTGAGGTAGACCTTCAGCTGCGACTGTACCGGCAGCAGCGACGGCGACGGCGTATAGTCGAGATTGAGCAGCGCTTTTGCCACCACCTCGTCGCTACGCATACCAAACTCTACCGAGCCATCGGGACGCGCGCCGCGCAGTACCATGCTGCCCGGCGCCGGAGCGATTTTGGCAAAGCTCAGCTTGACGTCGCGGGTCGGGATATTTTCCGCCACCACCACCGGCGCGGCCGGGTCAACGACGGTCGCCGTTGGCTGACCTTCCGCGAGGGTGGGCTCCGGGGTAGGGAGAGTCACGGCGGCGGTCGGCGCCGCCGTAGGTTCCGGATAAGACGCGAAGGGGTACCAGCCAGCCATTCCCACCGCCACTGCACAAATCAAGGAGAGTTTTCTTTTCATCGCATTATCATCATTGTTGAGCCATTTCTGGTTCCGAAGTTAGTATCGCCGCGGCGCGTTCGGGACGACGGGGAATAAACGAGACTATCCAGGCAACCAGCAGGGTGAGCGAGCGGAAAATAACCTTCACCGACGGCGGCGAGAACTCCGCCAGGTGACGATATCCACGGAACCCCAGTTTCAGGATATCCAGCAGGCTTTCCATCGGTTTATCTTCCGGGAAGCTATCCTGCCAAAGCGCCCACGTATCAGCGCGGGCAAACGTACACTGCACAAAATCGATATGCTGCTTATTGGTCAGCGGCAGCAGCTGCAGGCCGACTTCACTATCGTTCACCCGCGCCACCCGCGTCGGGAAGACGTACTCCTGCTGGCCGCGTTTGAGCAGCAGATTGACCTGCTGTCCCTCCAGGACCTGCGCTTTACCGTGAATTTTGATCCCGATCCCGCCGTCAGAATAGTCGTGGACGGTGCAGGAGAAGAGGTGGCCATCTTCGCGGGCAATCGCCGCCGGCATGTTCATTTCCACGCGGTGCGAGCGGCGGACCTGCTTACTTTCTACCGATACCGCCACCGCGCCGCCGAGAATAATCAGGTTATAAAACACCCAGACGATGCTGACCCAAACGGTCAGTATTTCGTTTTCCGGACCGTAGAAGTGGCGCCAGATGCCGACCCCGACGCCAACCAGGTTAAGCAGCACGAGGTAGATGTAGGGACGAGAGATAACCCAGTCGACGTACTCGTCCTCCACCAGACCGCCCTTCGCCGTGACGTTGAACTTGCCCTTATGCGGGTTAATCAGCGCGACGAAGGTCGGCGGCGCAATATACCAGGCCAGCACCGTCTCGTAGATTTCGCTCCAGAAAGAGTGGCGATATTTACCCTGAATCTTCGAGTTAGTCAGGCTGGCGTGAATCATATGCGGCAACACAAACAGCGCGATCATCAGCGCGGGAGCATAGATGATATAGGCGTGCAGCAGTAAAAAGGCCAGCGGCGCGGTCAGGAAGATCAGCCGCGGAATGCCGGACAGGAAGTGCATCATCGCATTGACGTAGCAGAGCCGCTGCGCCAGCTTGAGCCCTTTACCGAACAGCGGGTTGTCGAGACGGAAAATCTGCACCATCCCGCGCGCCCAGCGGATACGCTGGCCGATATGCGCCGACAGGCTTTCGGTCGCCAGCCCGGCGGCCTGCGGAATACGCATATAGGCGGAAGTATGGCCCCGGCGGTGCAGGCGCAGGGAGGTATGCGCATCTTCGGTCACCGTTTCGACGGCAATACCGCCGATTTCATCGAGCGGCCCGCGGCGAATCACCGCGCAGGAGCCGCAGAAGAAGGTGGCGTCCCACATATCGTTGCCGTCCTGCACGAGGCCATAAAACAGGGTGCCCTCGTTCGGGGTTTTACGAAAACGCCCGAGGTTGCGTTCAAACGGGTCCGGCGAGAAAAAGTGGTGCGGCGTCTGCATCATCGCCAGCTCTTTCTCTTTCAGGAACCAGCCCATCGTCATCTGCAGGAAAGAGCGCGTCGGGACGTGGTCGCAGTCGAAAATGGAGACGAACTCGCCGTTGGCATATTTCAGCGCATTGTTGATGTTCCCGGCCTTCGCGTGCTCGTGCGTCTCGCGGGCGATGTAGTGCACCCCGACGTCCCTGGCGAACTGGCGAAACTCTTCGCGCCCGCCGTCATCGAGGATCCAGATATTCAGCTTATCTTTCGGCCAGTCGATGCCCTGCGAAGCGTAAATGGTATTTTTCACCACGTTCAGGTCTTCGTTATAGGTGGGCACGAAAATATCGACCGTCGGCCACTCGGCCATATCTTTGGGCAGCGGCACCGGCTGACGGTTGAGCGGCCATATCACCTGGAAATACCCCAGCACCAGCACCAGCCAGGCGTAGGTTTCGGCGAACAGCAGCACCAGCCCGCACACCAGGCTAACGGGATCGTCCCAGTTCAGCGTCGAGGTATAGCGCCACCAGATATAGCGGCAGGAGACGGTGAGCGAGAGCACGATGAGCATCAGCGCCGAGAAGCGCCCCGGAATGCGCCGCACCATCAGCGCCACGCCCCACAGCAGCAGCAGGAAGATAAACTGCGAAATCGGGTTAAACGGCTGGGTGATGCAGAGTAGCGCGAGGATCAGCGAGAAAAAAACCACCACGCTGAGGATCGCCTTGCGCAGCGTAGGATTGAGGTGCGCCAGCTCTTTGTATTTATCCAGATGACCGGTGCGGGTGTTCACCCGTTCGGGGAAGGTGTCCAACCACTGCGCATAGCGGCCGTGCACGCCTTCGAGGGCCGCCAGGGAGCGCCAGTTGACCTTTTTCTCCGGCTCAGGCACCCGGGTCGTCAGCAGCCACACGGATTGCAGCAGGTAGCGGAGCGGATCGAGCGGCCGCGGCCGGTGGGGATTAATATGCGGGAAATAGTCGCCGTGCCTGGCGAGGATCGCCTGCCAGCGCGGAGTTTCCAGCGGCATCAGCGCCCACGCCAGCGCCGCCCACAGGCAGCCCAGCGTCGCCGCGAGCCACGACGCGCCGTGCTGGCGATAGTCGCCGTAGCGTTCGCTCAGGCGTTCGGCGACCGGGGGAGCCAGCAGCAGCGTGCTCAGGCGCATCATTACGCCCCCTTGCCGGAGTAGTGCAGCAGGCACCAGTTGGCAAGCGTCAGGATCTCTTCCGCCGCCAGAGAGTCCTGCCGATACTCACCCAGCGGCTGCTTCGCCGCCAGGCACTCCGCCATCGCCTCATCACGATGAATGGCGATCGGCAGAATGCGCCGCTGGCTCTCCAGCCAGAGCTGATATAAATCTTCCTGCAGCTGGCTGCCAACCCGCAGATCGTTGATCAGAATATCGCGGTTCGCCGCCAGCGCCTGCTGATGCAGGCGAATATGGCTGTTGCCGTCCGGGTGCACCACCACCAGCGTACGGTTGCAGACGTCGAGCAGCGAGCGGGTCAGCGGGGAAAAATCCGCGGGTAAATCGAGCAGCAGCCAGCGACGATCGCCCTGCTGGCTGAGCTGCTGCACGATATCGGCCAGCGGCTCCAGCGTCGGGTAGAGCCTGTCGAGATGCTCTCTTTCGCCCGGCGTCAGCTGACCGAAGGGTAAAATATCAATATGGGAGGTATAGCGCATGCCGGCGTCGCGCCAGTCGCCGCCGTCAATTAAGGACCGCGCCCACCCTTCGCGATGGCCGGCATCGACGTTGAAAAAAAAGCGCAGCATATTATCCGGGCTGGCATCAACCACCAGAACCGTTTCACCCAGCTGCTGTAGCGCCCAGGCGAGCGACGCGGCAATCGACGTTGTGCCCACGCCGCCACGGATGCCCTGTAATCCAAGAATAGCCATCGACGGCGTCCTTACTTGTTACTTTTTCTCTGCTAATTCTGCCAGTAATGGCCAGCGTTTCAGCGCCGCAGCTAGCTGCTCGCGTCGGGAAATGTCGTGGTAATCAATTTCAGGCAGAGAAAATGCCCGGCTTAATGCCAGGAAATCATTTTGAAAGGTATAACCCAGCGTTGCATCTGAGGGCACTACAGGCTCTTTTCCTGACATTTCTCTGTCCATTCAAACAACACATAAATAATAACTGAAGTGTACAAGGCCATTCTTAAATGGCCCTATATGCTAAGACTGATGCTCTTTAATTTCAATGTTAGGTTTACTCTGCCGCTTTCGCTAGTAAACTAATTCAGTGTAAATCAGGGCTCGCGAGGGACGTCGTGGATATCGTATATACTTTGGGTATTTCGTCATTATGGGACGAGGTTAGCCATATGCCCGTTGGCGGGGTATGGTGGCTCAACGTTGACCGCTATGTTGATGCGGTCAGTCTGCTCAACCATACGCTGGCCGCGCAGGCTAAAGATGGCAAGGTTTCAGCGATCGTAATGGGTGAGAACCCGAGTAAAATCATTTCATTAGATAATAACAGCGGCCCGGAAAAAATTGTGTTATTTACCCTACCGAACCTGACGGAAGGGTTAGAAGAAATGCACCGTGATATACTCTGCTCGCTTGAACCTGGCAATTATCTATTTATTCTGCTATGCGCTGAAAATGCCTGGCAAAATATAAAAAGTGCACAATTATGCAATTGGGTGGAAAAGTCATCGCGGTGGACCAAATACCACAACTGCTCTTTATTAGTACTTAATTCTGGTAACAATAATGATAAGCAGCTTTCACCGTTATTATACCAGTATCGTTCTCTTTCCGGTCTCGCCAGTATCCGCTATGAGGGCGATAGTTTCCTGTTTGATATAGCCTGGTGGGGCAGTGAAAAAGGAATGAGCGCGCAGCAACAGCTGGTTGTTTTACAAGACGAAGCCGGATGGCGACTGGCGCAGGACGAAGAAACGATCGTTCAGCCGCGCAGCGACGAAAAGGCCGTATTAAGCAATTTACGCGTCCTCGAAGGCGCCCCGGCGCTGTCGGAATACTGGACGCTGTTTGATACCAACGACGCCGTGTTTAACGCCGCCAGAACGGCACAGGCGGCAACGGTGCTGTTCAGCGTAACCCAAAATGTACAGATAGAGCAGCTGGGGCGCTATATTCATACCCTGCGCCGCCAGCGCGGGAGTGCATTAAAAATCATTGTCCGCGAACAGACTCCCAGCCTGCGCGCCACCGATGAACGACTGCTGCTCAGCAGCGGCGCGAATATGGTCATCCCCTGCGGCGCGCCGCTTTCTCGCTGCCTGACGCTAATTGAAAGCGTTCAGAAACAGAAGTTTAGCCGCCATATTCCGGAAGATTTCGCCACCCTTATCGCCTGGAGCCAGCCGCTAAAACTGCGCGGCTATCAGCGATGGGATGACTTTTGTTCCGCGGTGTATAACATCATGGCCAACACCATGCTGCCTGCGGACAGCAAAGGCGTCATGGTCGCGCTACGTCCGGCGCCGGGCCTGCGCGTTGAGCAGGCGCTAACGCTCTGCAAGCCCAACCGCATGGGCGATATCATGACCATCGGCAACAACCGGCTGGTGCTGTTTCTGTCATTTTGCCGCGTGAACGATCTGGATACCGCGTTAAACCATATTTTCCCGCTTCCTACCGGCGACATTTTCTCTAACCGCATGATTTGGTTCGAAGATAAGCAAATTACGGCTGAAATTTTGCTGATGCGCGGCATCGCTGCGGATAAGTGGAACACGCCGCTGCCCATTACGGTAGGCAAAAACGAGACTATCAATGCCGCCCACGACGGACGCAGCTGGCGCCGGATACCTGAGCCGCACCGGCTGTCTGGCGACGGGGAGCAAAAGTCATGATGTCTCTCAGCGATATTATTCAGCTGGTGGTGCTCTGCGCGCTGCTGTTTTTCCCGTTGGGCTACCTTACGCGCCACTACCAGCGCCGTATCCGCACCACCTTACGATTGATGTTCTTTAAACCCCGTTATGTTAAACCGGCTGGCGTACTGCGCCGGGAAGCGACGGCTAAGCAAGGCAAAGTGAATAAATGACCAATCCAAAAACTACCGCAACGCCGCTTCCGCTCTGGCAATACTGGCGCGGCCTTGCCGGGTGGAATTTCTACTTTCTGGTGAAGTTTGCTCTGCTATGGGCGGGATATCTTAATTTTCACCCGCTGCTTAACCTGGTGTTTCTCGCCTTTTTACTGGTACCGCTGCCGAAATATAAGCTGCACCGCCTGCGCCACTGGATCGCTATTCCCGTCGGCATTGCGCTGTTCTGGCACGATACCTGGCTGCCCGGCCCGGAGAGTATTTTCAGCCAGGGCTCCCAGCTTGCCGGCTTTAGCGCGGATTATATCCTGGACCTGGTGACCCGCTTTATTAACTGGAATATGGTCGGCGCCTTCTTTGTGCTGCTGGTACTGTGGCTGTTTATCAGCCAGTGGCTGCGCGTCACGGTGTTGGTCTCGGCGATGATGGTGTGGCTCGCCGTCAGCCCGCTGCTCCCGTCCTTCACCCTGTGGCCTGCCGGCCAGCCGACGACGGCGGCGGCAACCACTGCGGTCATCGCCGCCACCAACGCCGGAGGAACGGCGGCGGGCACCGCTGCCGCTAGCGGCGATATTCCGGCCCAGACCGAAGCGCCCACTTCCGCCAACCTCACCAACTGGCTGAATGCGTTCTATGCCTCGGAGCAGAAGCGCAAAACGCCGTTCCCGCAGCAGCTGCCGGCGGATGCCCAGCCGTTTGATCTGCTGGTGATTAATATCTGCTCCCTGTCATGGTCCGATATTGAAGCCGCCGGGCTGATGGATCATCCGCTGTGGAAGCACTTTGATATCGTGTTCAAAAACTTTAACTCGGCGACCTCCTACAGCGGCCCGGCGGCGGTTCGCCTGCTCCGTGCCAGCTGCGGCCAGCTGTCGCATGCCAATCTGTATCAGCCGTCAGGCAGCGAATGCTACCTGTTTGAAAACCTGGAGAAGCTCGGCTTCAAACAGCAGCTGATGCTCGGCCACAACGGCCTGTTTGGCGACTTCCTGAAAGAGGTGCGCAGCCTGGGCGGCATGCAGAGCCCGCTGATGGACCAAAAAGGTCTGCCGGTCAGCCTGCAGGCCTTCGACGGCTCGCCGGTTTATGACGATCTGGCGACCCTCAACCGCTGGCTGGAAACGGAAAATAAACAGGGCGATGCGCGCACCGCGACCTTCTACAACATCCTGCCGCTCCACGATGGCAACCACTTCCCTGGTCAGAGCAAAACGGCTGATTACAAGGTGCGGGCGCAGAAACTCTTTGACGAACTGGACAGCTTCTTTACCGGGCTGGAGAAGTCAGGCCGCAAGGTTATGGTGGTCGTCGTACCGGAGCACGGCGGGGCGCTGAAGGGCGATAAAATGCAGGTCTCCGGCCTGCGCGATATCCCAAGCCCGTCGATCACTAACGTTCCGGCAGCGGTGAAGTTCTTCGGCATGAAGGCGCCGCGCCAGGGCGCGCCGCTGGTTATCGACCAGCCGAGCAGCTATCTGGCGGTCTCTGAACTGGTGGTTCGCGCCATTGATGGCAAGATGTTTACCCAGGATAGCGTGAACTGGCCGCAGTACACCGCCAACCTGCCGCAGAGCGCCGCGGTATCGGAGAACGCCAACGCCATCGTCATTCAGTATCAGGGCAAACCTTATGTACAGCTGAATGGCGGAAGCTGGGTACCGTATCCGCAGTAAAAACGAAAAAGGCCGCAGGGTTTTACCCCCGCGGCTCGTTCAGATGCCGGTCGTTGCTTACCGGCGGTCGTTATTCGCCAGCCAGACCAGCATCTTCAGGCTGGCAGAATAATAATCATCCTGCGCGCTAAGCTGCGGATCGTCCTGTGCTTCACCGGTGGTCAGGTCGCGAACGGCCAGCAGGCCGCCGGTCATAAACCACGGGGCCACGTCGTTGGTATTGACGTTGACCCACGCCGGAGTCTGCAGCCGCGGATAGCTCTGAAACCAGCTTTTCCACGGCGTCAGCAGGGCGCTATGCGGATCGGCCCAGTAGAGATAAAGCGGGATGCGAATCGCGTCGTAGCTCATCCGCGGCGGCCACTCCTTTGCCGGCTCCATCCTGCCGTCCGCCCTCAGCGCGACCCAATCGCTGGGCAGCTGCGCCTTACCCCACGCCATTTTACCCAGCAGCGCCTGCCCATCGCTCTGCAGCTTACGCCACGCGGTCAGGTGCGTACGCGCGGCAAAGGCCTGCCATGCGGGGAAAATAAAGTAGGAGGGATTCAGGTTGATATGATCGTTGCGGTTGAAGCCCCTGGCGCCGGGCAGCATCACCTGATGACCGGCAAAGGAGATCACCGTCGACTTCAGCAGCGACGCGGTGATGGCATCTGAAGCGATGCCGTAGGATTTCTCCCCCCACTGCTGCTGCGCGCGCAGCAGCGCCCACGCGATCAGGGTATCGCCGTCGGTCGCATCGTTTTTATCCGCAATAGGGTCCGGCGCGACGGGGTTGTAGCGCCAGTAAAAAAGCCCGTTGTCTTTATTACGTAGCGTTTTATCCGTCCACTGCCACAGCTTATCAAAGGCAGGGCGATCGTTTTTGGCGACCGCCAGCAGCATGGCAAACCCCTGCCCTTCGGTATGAGAAACGTTGCCGTTGCCGGTATCAACGATTCGCCCATCGGCCATCATAAAACGGGATTTATAGCTTTCCCAGGCGGTATCTGCCCACGCGCGGGGAAGCACCATCATCGTCGTCGTAACCATGACTGCGACTAAAGCACGCAAGGACATAAGTGCACTCGTTATGGATGAAAGTAGAGAAACTGAACGTCAGACACAGAAAACAGCCGCTCACGCTGTAAAACAACGTGCGCACCGCCGCCCTGTCCCCTCAGCCAGCGGGAATAAAGCCCTTCGAGTATGGCACAGAATGCATTACACCAGCGCACGCGACGCGCTTCATCGCGGCTGATCGGCAGCGCCCGATGGCGGAGCCGCAGCCCATCGTCGCCGACATCGACGGTGACCACTCCCCACTGAAAGCGGCTCAGCAGCTGGTTGATATTGGCCTCCAGCTGACCGACCGTCTCTGAATCCGGCAGAGGATAGCTGTCCGCCAGCGCCTCGCCCATCTGGCGCAGAAAGGGCTGGCTCTCCAGCTCGCCCGCGTTGTTGACCATGCCATCCACCATAATGATCAGCAGATCGAACCATCCGGCGGGCGTCTGCTGCTGCTGAAACCAGGTCAGCACCTCCGCGTTATTATTTTCCGTCATGATCAGTTATCTCCTAACATATAGCGGATATAAAGACCGGCGGTGCTTTCGTTATAATCGCCGAAGGTGTCATAGCCTACCTGGCCGCCAAGTGTCATCTGTTTGTTTACCTTGTAATCCGCGCCGGCACGCAGGGTGTAGCCGATGCCGCTCTTCGAGGTTGCCGAATAGTAAGCTTCTTTGGCAAACCCGTTCGCTACGGCGGTTTCCAGGGTCTGCTGCCATCCGGAGTTGGTCGGGAAGTAGGCGCTCTTATCCTGGCTATAGGATTGATAGCCCACCGAGCCGCCCAGCTTCATCGTCCAGTTATCGTATTTCTCCGTCAGGTTGACCGGCAGCGAGACGCTCACGTAGTTTTGCGGGCTGAAATATCCCCCCTGACCATAGGTGAAGTAGCTCAGGTTTTTCGAGTAGTCCATGTAGCTCATGCTCAGGCCGGTCTGCAGCTGACGGTATTCGTCGCGGTAAGGCCGCAGATAGACCCCGGCGTTGGCGTTAACGCTGGTGTTGCTGGCAACGTTGTCGCCAATATAGCTGTAGCCCCCGCCGCCGACGTAGAAACCGGCGTCGCCGTCATCGTAGCTCAGCTGCAGGGTTCCGCCGTTTTTCGTCACCTGGCCCCAGCTTTTACCCGAGTAAGAGTCTTTAAGGCCGACGTAGGAGAGCAGGCTGTCGGTCAGCGAGCGGCGTTCGCCGGTGAAAATCAGCGACAGATAGTTAGTCAGCTTCGGCGACCACTTCACGCCCCCGACGACGGTATTCAGATCCTGGCCCAGCGGGGTGCTGCCGATGTCCACGCGGTAATTATCCCCGCTCAGCGCCAGCGCCAGCTCAACGCCGTTGGCCTTCTGCGCGTCCGTCGAGCCGCTGGCCTGGTCGACGTTCGGCTTCAGGTTGGATGAGGCCAGATAGCTGGCAACCTGTCCGGAATCATAGGTTCCCAGCTTCGCCAGGTTCTCCATGCCGCTGCTGGTCGTAGCGTTAAAGTCTGAGGCGTTCAGCGTCCCCAGCGAGCTCAGCGCCTCTGCCCCAGGATTGCTGGCAAAGTACGTCGTCTGCTCGGTAGCCGTCATCGCCGCAATCGCCGCCTGCTCGCTGGTCGCGGTACTGATCATATTAGAGACCGCGTTAGAGAGCGGGTTCGCGCCGTAGCGCCGCCACGCATCGCCGGTGGCGGTGCCGGCATTCAGCGTGATCGGCGTCACCGTGAAATCAAAGCGCGAATCGCCAAACGGCGACGAGGACCAGGTCAGCGGCGTTTTCATTTCCGTCAGCTTGCTGGTACCGGATTCGCCATCACGTCCGCGCACCTCCATCCCGCCCTGCAGCCAGCTGCCGGTCTTTTCCTGCAGCGACTCCATCATGGTATCCACCTGACGCAGCATGCGGGTCTGCGCGGTTTCTACCGGCAGATCGGGACGCTGGATCCCCGGCAGCGAGGTCCCGGCGCCTGCCGACACCTGCGAGACCTGCCACGGCATATACTGCCCGTAGGTCGAGGCCGTCCGCGTCGCCGTCGGGGTACGGGAGACGCCCACGAAGGGGTTATCCGCCGCCAGCACGCCGCCAACGGTCGGCGTTTGCGCGCTGTTGCTGCTCTGTAAGCCCAGCAGCTTGCCGCGCGCGCTGCGCAGATAGGTCATCGCCTGCTGATGATGTCCCTGCGCCTCTTCCACCCGCGCCAGCAGCAGCAGGCGGTCCGCCGAATTGTCCTGACGCAGCCCGCCGGCGAGCTGCTCCGCGCGGTCGCTGTCGCCGGACGAAAGCGCAACATCAATCGCCCCGCTGCGCGCCGCCTGATCCGGCGTATCGCGGGTCATCAGATAGTCGTAAACCACCCCGGCTTCTTTGTTCATTTTGCCGCTCTGGTAGAGACGCGCCATCGCGAACATCAGGTCGGTATTTTGCGGGTCGCTTTGCATCGCGCCCATCAGCTTGTCATACGCCGCGGCGTAGTTTCCCTGCTCGCGCAGATGATCCGCTTCGTTGATCACATAGCCGTTGCGAATGCTCGCCAGCTGCGTCGGCGTACTGCTGGCCTGCAGCTGCGGGTTGGTCAGCAGGTTCTGCGCTTCACGGGTCAGGCCCGCCTGGTTAAGCACCGTCACCTGATCGGCATAATCGCCGGCATTGCCCGAGATCCCGCCGCTGATATTGTTGCGTACCAGCGAGACGGCGGTCGTGACATCGCCGCTCTGCGCCAGCAGTCGCGCCAGCTTGCCGACGTCCGCCGGCGATTTCGGCGGCGTGGCGGCCATCGCCCGCAGGGTGTTGGAGGCGGCAACCGTATTGCCCTGCGCCAGATAGTTTTGTGCCGTCACCAGCTGCAGGTTGTAGTTCACCCGCTGATGGAGATCGCGCATCTGGCTGGTCTGGCTGGCGGCGGGAATACGCCCCAGCAGCGTTTGCGCCTGCTGCCAGCCGCCGTTTTCGCTGGCATAAAGCGCCGCGGCGTACAGCGAGCTGCTGCTGGCGCCGGGACGCCAGGCCGCCGCCATCGTCGAGGCGGCTTCGCTCTCGTTGCCCGATTTTTGCAGCAGCCGGGCTAAATCAAGCCGCATCCAGGCATCATCCGGGTAGCGGGATACGCCCTGGCGCAGCAGCGCGATGGCGCCGCTAACGTTACCGCTGCTGGCCTGCTCCTGCGCCTGCCGGCGCAGCGAGTCGCCCGGCATGCCGGTCACGACCCGCGGCTGCAGTTTTTGCTGTAGGTTTTCCGGCAGCGTGCGCAGCATCGCCTGCGCCTCCGCCGTTTTATTCTGCTCGCGCAGCACGTAATAGAGGCTCTCCCGCGCCGGGCCGTTTTGCGGCTGCTCGTTGAGCAGCGAACGCAGCGTCTGCTCGGCCTGCGGCAGGTCTTTGTTATGTCGCAGAACGTCGGCACGGAACAGTTTTGCCGAGGTGCCCCGCGCCCCGCTCTGCTGGGCCAGCGGGGCGGAAAGCGCCAGCGCCTGGCTGATATTGCCCTGCTTATAGGCCTGCTGCGCCTGGGCCAGCTGGCCGTAGAACAGCGCATCGGCAGCCTGCTGGCGCCGGGCGGCGGAATCATCGCCGCCAAGATCCGCCGCCCGGGTCAAATACTGTGATGCCGCCTGAAAATCACCGTTACGCTGGGCGATATAGCCCATGCCGGCCAGCGCATCCGCGTCCTGCGGGTTGGTTTGCAGCACCTGTTCAAACTGCTGCTTCGCGGCGGCGGTGTTGCCGCTGTTGAGGTTGGCGTACCCCTCCCCGCGCGCCTGGCCGCTTAGCCGCTGGCGATAATAGTTCTGCACCTCGGTGTCCTGCGGGTGGCGCTGCATCCAGGTGTCGTAAAACTGCTGGTCTCCGGACTGCGGCCCCAGCCACAGCAGCGCCTGGCGCAGTCCGCTATCGGCATCTTTACTGCCGCTGGCCATCGGCTCCAGCATCGCGATCCCTTCCCGACGGGTATCTTCACGCCAGGTCAGCGCTTTCCCCAGCGCCACCCGCGGCGCGTTCTCCTGCGGATGCTGCGCCACGTACTGCCGCAGTTCGCTGAGCGCCTGCGGATAGAGCGATTTATCGCTGGCCATCGTCATGTAGTATTCGGCCGCCAGCCCCGCCGGCGGGGTATTGCCGTTAAACATGCTGCGCCAGGTGGCGAGCGCGGCGGGCACGTTGCCGCTACGCGCCTGCTGCCTCGCGAGGCTCAGCTGCCCCTGCGGCACCTGGGTCATTTTCCTGGCATTATCGAGCTCCTGCAGGCTGGCGCTGTTCGGCGAGGTTTTCGCCAGCCGTGCCCGCCACTGCGCCGCCGCCTGAAGATCGCCGCCCTGCTGTGCCCAGAGCGCCATCAGGTACAGCGCCTGGGTGTTGTTGGCATCAACCAGCAGCACCTTTTGCAGCGACTCCATCGCCAGCTCGTCGTGGGATTTTTCATGCCAGTAGTTGGCCTGGGCAAAAAGCGCCTGCAGCGCGGCATCGTTGCTCGCGGCCAGGGCATCGCCGAATGCGCCCAGCGTCAGCGCGCCAGACAGGCAGAAGGTTGATAATCTGTGGGTTGCCCTGCTATTCATTTTGATCGCTCTTTTCATTGGCCATCCCCCGAACTCAAACGCTTGCGAGCATGCCGTTTAAACATGGCGGTTAACGCCAGACCGACTATCGATGTCGCGATCAGCCCAAGGATCGCCAGCAGGCCGGAGTGCTGGTTGGCGTACCAGATAGCCATCATGTACCAGGGCATCTGGCCGCTTGGGAACGGCGTGCTAACCTGGAAGCTGCGTACGCCGTTATCGCTGGTGATCACCGCCGTATCGCCCCGGATGCCGGCGTTGATCCGCGGCGAGTCGAGGTCGCTTTTCAGCCTCGCGAGCTGATCGTCATTGCTGGCCATCGCCACCACCACCGTACGCTGTGAATTCCACGGCGAACGGTAGCTGATAAAGCCGCGCCAGGCGCTGCTGGAGGAGAAGTAGCGGTCGGCATCGACGCTCGCGGAGGTCCAGTCGCCGGTCAGCCAGCGCTGCACCTTCGCCCAGCTTCCTGATTCACGAACGCTGAGCTGGTTATCCACCGGACTGTAGGGAGAATTCGCCAGCAGGCTCTGGTTAAACGTTTTCTGGTCAAGGGCGCTGACCGCCAGCACGTCGCGATCCCGCAGATACTGCAGGCCCGCGCCGCCTTCAGGGATCCCCAGCACCACCCGGTTGTTGGCCAGCGCCGTGCCGGTTGCATTACCCGAACGCGCGGCCAGGTTCAACAGGGTAGCTACCTGCGTTTCCGAAGGCTGCTCCGGCAACAGCAGCACGGTTTGCGAGTAGTCCGCCAGCCGCGAGAACGGGAACGAAGCGCCGACGAAATAGGAGAGGTTCGGCAGCAGCGAGAAGTGCCGCGTGTTGCTCAAATCGATCCATGAGTCATCGGTAATGCGGCTCTTGATGTTGTTATTCAACAGCACCGAGCAGGGGGCGCTATCCTTCGGAACAACGTTGAAGTAGAGCGAAAGCTGGTTATCCCCGTAGATCAGGTAAGGCGCCAGCGGGATGGTAAAGCGCTCCTGGCGAGCATCGCCGCCCAGGTGACGCCAAAGCTTCTCCAGCGGCCCCTGTTTGTTCATCGGCAGATTGTGCAGGAAGGTGTTGTTCAGCGTAACGCTAAGCAGCGACTTATCTTCGTTGATCCAGCTTTCTGACGGGAAGCGGTAGCTAATTTGCAGGGGAATGGTTTCGCCATCCCACAGATAGAGATCCGGCGCCGCGCGGAAAGCAACGCGCAGCGGTTCGTGCCACACGCCGCTCACCGTCGGGCTTTGATCTTTACGCAGCAGCTCGCTGATTTTTACCGGCCGATCGGTGGGGATCCAGCGCGGAGCGTCGTACGGTTTACCCAGCGGAATGGCCTGCGGGTCCACCGTCATGCTTGCGGTCTGCGGCGCAATATCGCCGCGGGTCAGCCGCCAGGCCGCCGCGCGCAGCGCCGCATCGTTCTGGCCGACGATCATCAGCAGCTTATAGGTCGGGTTGCCAGGATTATCAACAACCTGCAGCAGCGGCTTGTCGGTTTGCGGCAGGGTCAAGCCGCCCACCTGGTCGCCCGGGTGGCCGATGATAATGCCGTGTCGCTCCGGCAAACGGTCGCGCAGGGCATTAAAAGCAATCCCGCGATAATCCGCCTGGATGCCCAGCCATGACGACACCAGCGCCGCCGTGCTGAAGATATCCGCACCCGATTTCTGCGGGTAGGCGATGGCGATATCCGCCGGGGTCATCTGCATGCTGTCGAAGAACGGCCGCGGGAAGTAGCTCAGGTCGTTGCTGATATTCAGCGGCTGGCTTTCCCAGCTAAAGCGCGAGGCGGGCAACACGGTGATGCCGGAGGTGTCGCGCGTATTGAGCTGACACTGCATGGCGTCGCCGTCGTTCACCTTAAAGCTTAAATTATTGCTCGAAACCATCAGCGCCGCCGGGATATCGAGCTGGAAGTGCGAAATATCGGCGCCGTCCGTACCCAGCGGTACCGTGCCCAGCGGCTGGCCGTTGAGCATCAGCTGCAGGGTGGCGTTGCGGGCCGCCATCTCCGGCGAAACCCGGACGTCCAGCATCAGCTCGGCGTGGGTGACCACCTGATCGGAAGGCAGCGTAAAGCTCGCGCCGCCCTGCAGCTGGCCGCCGCTCAGCATAATGCCGTCCGGCATCCCCATTTGCGCCAGATTCAGGCTGCCGCCGACGATCGGCGTTAGCGGCACGACGTCAGGAGCAGGGTTGCTCACCGGCGGCATCGCGGGCAGAGAAGCCGGCGCCTCTGTCGATTCGGGTTCCGCCGCCGTCGGAGCAGGCGCGGCGCCTTCATCCGGCTCGCTATCGGTAGCCGCGTCCGGCAGCGGGAAGTTCAGCTGCGCCGAGCGGTCGGCCGGCGTCTCTTCGCCATGCAGCGCGGGGGCGGAGAGGATCCCCGCCAGCAGCGCAAAAGTCGTTAATCGCTTCATAGGTGGCCATCCTCCTGCGCGGTCTGCGCAGCAGGACGTTGCCGACGCCGGTCGCGTCGCGTTTTCCACGTCAGCCAGAACAGCTCAAATACGCAGCGCAGAATGGTGGCGAAAGAGCGGAACGGCTTATCCTGCGGACGCGCCGGATTAATCCACGCGTCGGCGCGGGCCAGCACCACGCGCACCAGCTCGCGGCGCAGGGAGAGCGGGATATTTTCATCAAACTTGAGGCGAATAAAGCGCGCATCCGCGGTGACCTGCTCGGCGGGGATACAGATCGCCCCGGACTGCAGAATCAGCTCAATCTCTTCAATTTTATCCTGCAGGTGGCGATCGTCAGGCACGGCGATACGGCAGCCGCCCATCGACAGGTCGGCGGTATGGCTGCGGGAGACAATGCCGCTCGCATAGTGGATGAGCACCGGGATATCCACGTCAATACGAATCGTTTTACGCACCTGGCGGGTTTCCCGCGCCACCGCAATCGCCGCCAGGAGGAAGATCAGGCTGTAAATCCCCCACCCGACGTTCAGCGCGATAACGTTGGGATCGGAGCCGAAATAGTCATGGCCGATGGCGCGCACGAGACCAACCACGACGCCGACGCCCAGCAGGCAGGCCACCACCAGATGCGGTCTGACAACGGTAAAGTCGAAGTAGCCTACGTCCAGCAGGCCGCCTTTATCGGTCACGTTGAATTTGCCGCGTTTGGGGAAAATCATCGTCACCAGCGTCGGCAGTACCAGGTGGAATGCCAGGACGATGTCGTAAATTTCGCCCCAGAAGCTGTAGCGATAGCGGCCGTTCATCCTTGAGCCAACGTAGATGGCCAGGAACAGGTGCGGCAGAGCATACGAGACGATCAGGCTCGCCGAGGAGTAGATAATATTCAGGTTAAACAGCAGGTAGGCCAGCGGCGCGGTAACAAAAACCACGCGCGGCAGCGCAAACTGGTAGTAAAGCATGGCGCTGAGATAGCACAGACGCTGCTGGATGGTCAGCCCGCGGCCAAATAGCGGGTTATCGAGGCGGAAGATTTGCGTCATACCGCGCGCCCAGCGGGTTCGCTGAATGACGTGCACCACTAAACGTTCGGTGGCTAAGCCTGCCGCCAGCGGGATATCGAGGAACGCCGATTTCCAGCCCAGGCGCTGAAACTTGAGCGCGGTGTGCGCATCTTCGGTGACGGTTTCGACCGCAAAACCGCCAATCTGCTCCAGCGCTTTACGGCGAATAACGGCGCAGGAGCCGCAGAAGAAGGTCGCGTTCCAGTTGTCGTTACCCTGCTGGATTGGGCCATAAAACAGCATCCCTTCATTGGGGATATTGCGCCCGACGGAGAGGTTGCGTTCAAACGGGTCCGGCGAGTAGAAGTAGTGCGGCGTCTGCACCAGCGCCAGCATCGGGTCCTTGAGGAAGCCGCCCACCGTGGCCTGCAGGAAGACGCGGGTTGCGACGTGGTCGCAGTCAAACACGCAAATAAGCTCCCCCTGGGTCAGGGTCATCGCGTGGTTCAGGTTGCCCGCTTTGGCATGCTTGTTGTCGTTACGGGTGATATATCCCACCCCAACATCGGCGGCAAAGACCGCAAACTCGCTGCGCTTACCGTCGTCCAGCAGATAAATTTTCATCTTATCCGCTGGATAATCAATACACTGGGCGGCCAGCACCGTATCGCGGACCACTTCGAGCGGTTCGTTATAACTGGGGATATAAATATCGACCGTCGGCCAGGTGCTCATATCATCCGGTAGCGGGACAATTTCGCGCTTCAGCGGCCAGACCGTTTGCAGATAGTTCAGCAGCAGCATCACCCAGATATAGACTTCCGCCAAAAATAGCCCCATCCCCAGAATCGTTTCTATTCCGGAGTTAAAATGCAGGGTTTGCGTCAGGCGGAAATACATGTAACGGGTCGACATAAGCAGCGAAGTTACGACCATAATGACGGAAACGCTGCGATTCTTGCTAAACCCCATTAAGAACAGAATGCCGATACTCAGCAGACCAAAAATATACTGCTTTTGGCTGTCCATTGGCGTGATAACGACCAGCACGGCAACCGGAGACAGCAGCAGTACCAGCAACCAGAAAAGTGACTTTTTCATTCAGCAGCCCTGCAATAAGTTAAAGCCCTGACATACGAGGCTGGCTGTGCACCGTGCCGTCGCCAATATTGATACCCAACAGCGCAGAGATTTTTTTTGCAATAATTTCAATATCAAAGGCGGCTGAAGAGGAAGAACTAAAGTCGAGAATCGACTTTTGGGAAGCATTTGCCTCTACGACGCTCTCATCCCGGTGGATAATGCCCAGCAGGCGGTCGCTCAGCTTATCTTCCATTAACGCAACCACGTCGCGGCTCACCTGACGGCGATTATCGCTCTGATTTATCACGAAAAAGTGTCCAAGCTTATGATTGAGCGCACCGCCGGTTAGCCGCTGTTTTTCCACATGCGATAGCGTTGACATCGAGGCGGTATCCGCCAGCAGCGGCACCAGATGCAGGTCCGCCAGCGGCGTTAACGCCGTCAGCGCCGGAGAGGGGCCAGGAGGAAGGTCAGCGATAATAATCAGTCCCGGGTAATTGAGCAGCGCCGACAGCCCGCGAGTCAGGAAATGCGGATCGCTGGCGAGCCGTACGTCAAACGCCTGATGCTGCTCTTCGGTCACGTCGCCATAGGGCAGCACGAAGATATTGCTGCC
The DNA here is from genome assembly GCF_009758445.1 of Klebsiella sp. 10-1. Lineage (NCBI taxonomy): Bacteria > Pseudomonadati > Pseudomonadota > Gammaproteobacteria > Enterobacterales > Enterobacteriaceae > Klebsiella > Klebsiella sp. 10-1. The sequence goes on along the minus strand of NZ_WQRE01000005.1, from coordinate 265,793 downwards.
CGCGCTTAGCACGCACTGGCTCCAGTCGTGCAGCTCCAGTGACTTCGCCACGTACCCGCGCTCATCGCTAAGCGGGACGCCAAAATGCAGGCGCAGCGCGTTCTGGACGTCAAAATCTAATGCCAGAACTTTGCTACCCGCTCGCGCCAGCGAGTAGGCCAGATTTGCTGCGAGGGTCGTTTTTCCTACGCCGCCTTTTGGGGAACACACGCAGATCAACGGCATGTCGCAATCCTTTCTAAAAGAGATTTAAGCGGCTGATCTTTATCTTTAGCCGCAGGTTCAGCGACTTTCGTCGCAAATAAGTGCGCATAGCCTTCCGCTGCCGGCATCGGTGCCGGCTGCGGACGAGGCGCTGCGGGTGGCGGCGGGCTCATCACCGGCGCGGATGCGGATACCGGTGCGGCTGCGGGGATCGCCTGCACCGGTTCCGCTGGGGCAGCGACTTCGGCAACCGGTGTCGGCGCGACGGCAGCTGGCATGACGACAGGAGCCGCTGCGGCCGGTTCTGGCGTCAGGATCTGCGGAGATGGCTCAGGAGCGGCCTGTACTGGCGCAGCCTCAACCCACAGAAACGTATCCGCGGGGACCTGCTGCGGCAGAGGTAACGATACCGACCCCCCCATTGCCAGCGAGGATTCTTTTTCCCCAGGAGCGAGCTGATTGAGAATGACCCAATCTCCCTGTTCCCGGGCGGCTGATTGTGATGAAAGGTCCTTGAAATGAAGACTTTGTGTACGAGTCTTTTCCTTGAAGCGCTGCAAATCATCATAATGGTTCATAGATAACCCCATGATTTTAAATTCATTATATTTTAGCTGTTTTTATTTAGACCCTATACCTAGAGCATAGTGTATTTTATTGTTTTTCATAAAGTTAAGTTGATCAGGACGATCGGCTATACGATAGCTTTTATCTGGGTATAGGTCAGAGTGGCTTTAATTCACTGATAGTTATGCGGTTACCCTATCAGTTCTTATCTGAAATGATAGCTCCATTTTTTAGGAGGTATCTTAATGTACATCTCAGATTCACCCTACCGCTAAAAATAACCAGTTTTTTATCCCAATAATTCATGCCTGATAAGCATAACCGGCATTAAATATAATCTATATTATATATTTTAGCCTTTTTATAACTTTGTATATATAGACCGAATTACTGATTTATTAAAAAAACAGAAGGCGCATTTTTCGGCGGGGGAAAAGGGGAAGCAGGTAAATACGCTGCGACCGAAAAGCATTCGCCCTTCGGCAGCAGCGGGATTATCAGGCGGGGCGTTTTTCCTGATTTTCGTCCTGGTCAACGGCAAAGCAGGCCACCAGCTGACCACCGTACTCCTTCAGCTGCGGCTGCAGCTGGGTGCACGGTCCGAAGCGACGGCGGCAGCGGGCGTTAAACGCACAGCCCGGCGGCGGATTCAGCGGGCTTGGCAGCTCGCCGGTCAGCTTAATGCGCTCCCGGCGATCGTCCGGATTCAGACGCGGGGTTGCCGACAGCAGCGCCTGGGTGTACGGATGCTGCGGGTTGCTGAAGATCTGCTCTTTCGAGCCTTTCTCTACGCAGCGCCCGAGATACATCACCATCACTTCATCGGCGATGTGCTCAACAACCGACAGGTCGTGGGAGATAAACACATACGACAGCCCCATATCCTGCTGCAGGTCCATCATCAGGTTCAGCACCTGCGCGCGCACCGACACGTCCAGGGCGGAGACCGGCTCATCGGCAATCACCACGTCCGGGTCCAGCATCAAACCACGAGCGATGGCAATACGCTGGCGCTGGCCGCCGGAGAACATATGCGGATAGCGATCGTAGTGCTCGGTTTTCAGCCCCACCTTCGCCATCATCGCCAGCGCTTTCTCGCGACGCTGCGCTTTGCTCAGCGACGTGTTGATCTGCAGCGGCTCTTCCAGAATCTGCCCCACTTTTTTACGCGGGTTCAGCGAACCATACGGGTTCTGGAACACAATCTGGATTTTCTGCCGACGCAGGCTCTGCGCCTGCGGATCGTGCTTCAGCAGATCCTGTCCCTGATAGTACAGCTCGCCGCCGGTTGGGATTTCAATCATCGTCAGCAGGCGGCCGAGGGTTGACTTACCGCAGCCGGACTCCCCTACCACCGCCAGCGTTTTGCCGCGTTCGAGGGTAAAAGAGACGCCGTCCAGCGCCTTTACCAGCCTTTCAGGGGAAAATAGCCCCTTCTTCACCGGGTAGTATTTTTTCAGATCGATGGCCTGCAACAGGAGCTGTTGCGCGGTGGCCTGTTCAGTGCTCATAGGGTTGGCCTCCCGGCATCATCGAGTGGGAAGTGGCATTTGGACTGACGTCCGTGGTCCACAACGTTCAGTTCTGGCTCTTCGCTGCGGCAGCGGTCTGTCGCATACGGGCAGCGCGGGTTAAGCAGGCAGCCGTTCGGGCGGTCGTATTTACCGGGAACCACGCCCGGCAGCGACGCCAGCCGCGCTTTATCCTGCGCAAACTCCGGCAGCGCGCGCAGCAGCGCCTGAGTATACGGATGGCGCGGCGCGCGGAAGATATCCTTCGCGTCGCCGGCCTCCACAACCTGACCGGCGTACATCACAATAATTTTGTGCGCCGCTTCGGCCACCAGCGCCAGATCGTGAGTAATCAGGACCAGCGCCATATTCTCTTTCTGCTGCAGATCCAGCAGCAGCTCGATGATCTGCGCCTGGATGGTGACATCCAGCGCGGTGGTTGGCTCATCGGCAATCAGCAGCTTCGGCCGACAGGCAATCGCCATCGCAATCATTACGCGCTGGCTCATCCCGCCGGAGAGCTGGTGCGGATAGACGTCAAGCCGCGATGCCGGGTCGGGAATGCCCACCAGCGTCAGCAGGTCAATCGCCCGCTGAACGCGCGTTTTTTTATTGCCGCCCTGATGCACCTTGATGGCTTCCATAATCTGGTAGCCCACGGTATAGCACGGGTTGAGGCTGGTCATCGGGTCCTGGAAGATCATCGCCACTTCGGCGCCCACCAGCTGGCGGCGCTCTTTTTCTGAAATACGCTTCAGATCGCGGCCGTTAAACTCCAGCTTGTCCGCCATGACGCGGCCGGGGTAATCAATCAGCCCCATAATCGCCAGCGAGCTAACCGATTTACCAGAGCCGGATTCACCGACAATGCCCACGACTTCGCCCTGATTCACGCTGTAGCTCACGCGATCTACGGCGCGGAACGGCGTCCCTTCGTCGCCGAAGTGCACCGATAATTTATCAACATTCAATAACGCCATCTCGAACCTCTTACTGCTTCAGTTTGGGATCGAGCGCGTCACGCAGACCGTCGCCCATCAGGTTAAATGCCAGCACCGTCAGCAGGATCGCGACACCCGGGAAGGTGACGACCCACCAGGCGCTTTGCGCGAACTGCAGCACATCGGAGAGCATGGTGCCCCACTCCGGTGTCGGCGGCTGCGCACCCATGCCAAGGAAGCCAAGAGCAGCCATATCGAGAATGGCGTTAGAGAAGCCCAGCGAGGCCTGGACAATCAGCGGCGCAAGGCAGTTAGGCAGAATATTGACGAACATCTGACGCAGCGCCCCGGCCCCCGCCACGCGCGAAGCGGTGACGTAGTCGCGGTTTACCTCAACCATCACCGCCGCGCGGGTCAGGCGCACGTAGTGCGGCAAGGCGACAAAGGTGAGCGCCAGCGAAGCGTTAACGATCGACGGGCCGAAGATAGCCACCAGCACCAGCGCCAGCAGCAGGCTAGGCAGCGCCAGCATGATGTCGACGATGCGCATGATGACAGAATCCGCAACCCCGCCAAAATAGCCCGCAACCAGGCCAAGCACCACGCCGAGGATCAGCGACAGCACCACCACCAGGCAGCCGACCAGCAGCGACAGGCGCGCGCCGTACATCAGGCGCGACAGGATATCGCGGCCTACGTCATCGGTACCCAGCAGATGCGCGAAGCTCCCGCCTTCCTGCCAGGCCGGCGGCGCCAGCAGCACGTCGCGGAACTGATCCGCCGGGTTATACGGCGCCAGGAAGTTGGCGAATACGGCGATGATAATCATGATCGCCACGTACACCAGACCAACAACCGCGCCCTTATTGCGTTTGAAATAGTGCCAGAACTCCTGCAGCGGGGTCATTGGCACCGGTGCGGCGACAACTTTATTTTCAGTAACTTGTGACATGATGGCCCCTTACTTCCTATGCCGGATACGCGGGTTCACCACGCCGTACAGCAGATCGACCAGCAGGTTGACGAGGATAATCATCGTCGCTACCAGCAGAACGCCGCCCTGCACTACCGGATAATCGCGGCGCTGCAGCGCGTCGATAAGCCAGCGCCCCAGGCCGGGCCAGGAGAAGATGGTTTCGGTCAGAATAGCGCCCGCCAGCAGCGTGCCCACCTGCAGACCGATGACCGTGACGACCGGCAGCATCGCGTTACGCAGGGCGTGGACCACAATGACGCGCATCCGGGTCAACCCTTTGGCGCGTGCGGTGCGGATATAGTCCTCGCCCAGCACTTCCAGCATCGACGAACGGGTCATACGCACTATCACCGCCAGCGGAATGGTGCCCAGCACCACGGCGGGCAGGATCATATGCATCACGGCGTCGATAAAGTCGCCCGGCTCGCCCCAGATAGCGGTGTCGATCAGCATAAAGCCGGTCAGCGGCAGGGTATCGTCAAGGAATACGGTATCGCTGATACGCCCGGAGACCGGCGTCAGGTTAAGCTGCACCGAGACCAGCATAATCAGCATCATGCCCCACCAGAAGATAGGCATGGAGTAGCCGGTCAGCGCGAGGCCTACGGAGGTGTGATCGAAGATAGAACCGCGCTTTACCGCAGCCAGTACGCCAACCGGAATACCGACGACGACGGCGAAAATCATCGCGCAGACGCCCAGCTCCATCGTGGCCTTAAAGCGCGGTACAAATTCTTCCCATACCGGAATACGGCTTTTCAGCGAGATGCCTAAATCGCCGTGCAGCACGCCCCAGATGTAGTGGACATACTGCTGCCACATCGGCTTATCGAGGCCCATTTCGGCCAGCAGCTGAGCGTGACGTTCAGGGGAAATACCACGTTCGCCCGCCATAATCATCACCGGGTCACCGGGGATCATATGCACAAAGGCAAAGGTGAGAAGGGTAATACCGATAAATGTCGGGATGACAAGTCCCAAACGTCGGAGGATGAACTGCAACATAACCCGGATTCTCTATAGTGACGTTCTGCCTGGTGACAGGGCGTCTGCATTGCTCACAAATGTCAATTCCCTCTCCCGGTGAAGGGAGAGGGGGACCACACTGTTTTTATTCGATTGAGACGTTTTCGAAGTGGTGTTTACCTAACGGATCGACCACATAGCCTTTGACTTCTTTACGCACCGGCTCAAACACGGTGGAGTGGGCAATAATCAGCGCCGGAGCCTGATCGTGCATCACCACCTGGGCCTGTTTGTACAGTTCAATACGCTTGTTATGGTCGTCGGTTGCGCGAGCCGGCTGAATCAGATCTTCAAACGGCTTGTAGCACCAGCGGGAGTAGTTGGAGCCATCTTTCGCCGCTGCGCAGCTGAACAGGGTGGCGAAGAAGTTATCCGGGTCCCCGTTATCACCGGTCCAGCCCATCATAACGGTCTGATGCTCGCCCGCTTTCGCGCGCTTGAGGTATTCGCCCCACTCATAGGTCACGATCTTGGCCTGGACGCCAACTTTAGCCCAGTCAGCCTGAATCATCTCGGCCATACGGCGCGCGTTCGGGTTGTACGGACGCTGTACCGGCATTGCCCACAGATCGATAGAGAAACCTTTTTCCATGCCGGCTTCTTTCAGCAGCGCTTTCGCTTTTTCCGGATCGTAGCTGTAGTCTTTAACGTCGTCGTTATAGCCCCACATGGTCGGCGGAATCAGGTTTTTCGCCGACTGGCCTGCGCCCTGGTAAACGGCTTTAATGATCGCTTCTTTGTTGACCGCATAGGTCAGGGCCTGGCGAACTTTCACATTATCCAGCGGTTTCTTCTCGGTGTTGAACGAGAGGTAGCCGACGTTCAGGCCCGGCTGCTCCAGCAGGGTAATGCTTTTATCTTCTTTCATGCGCGCGATGTCTGCCGGATTCGGGTACGGCATGATCTGGCACTCATTTTTCTGCAGTTTCGCGTAGCGCACGGAAGCATCAGGCGTGATAGAGAAGACCAGACGGTCGATCTTCGGCTTGGTGCCCCAGTAGCCCGGGAACGCTTTGTAGAGGATGCGCGAATCTTTCTGGTACTGCAGCAGCTGGAACGGGCCGGTACCGATCGGGTTCAGGTCCACTTTTTCCGGCGAGCCGGCTTTCAGCATGTTGTCAGCATATTCTTTTGACAGAATAGAGGCGAAATCCATTGCCAGGTCGGCAAGGAACGGAGATTCAGGACGGGTCAGCACGAACTGGACGGTATTGTCGTCCACTTTCTTCACTTCGCTAATCAGGTCCGGCAGGCCCATGCCTTCGAAGTATTCGTAGCTGCCGCCAGACACTTTATGGTACGGGTTTTGCGCGTTTTTCTGACGATCGAACGAGAACACCACGTCGTCGGCATTGAAGTCACGGGTCGGTTTAAAGTCTTTATTGTCCTGCCACTTCACGCCCTTACGCAGGTGGAAGGTATAGGTTTTACCGTCCTCGCTCACGTCCCATTTTTCAGCCAGGCCAGGAATAACTTCCGTGGTCCCGGTTTTGAATTCAACCAGGCGGTTATAGATTGGCACTGAGCTGGCGTCATAGGTGGTACCAGAGGTGAATAGCTGTGGGTTAAAGCCTTCCGGCGAACCTTCAGAACAGTAAACCAGGGTCTTAGCTTGTACGCTTGCGGCAACGGTCAGAGCGACCAGGCTCAGGCCAAGCTTCAGCATCCCTGACTTTTTCAAGGAAATACTCATTATTCTGCTCCAGATGTGATGTTGTTTGCATATTTCCGCCAGACCTTTATTTATTTTTTACCCGGTCTGGTCGGTTGTGCCCGAGGGCGCTGAGAGAGATGGGGATTCCTTTCACAAAAACGACTGAGTTGCAGTGCGGATTCTCCATGAAATGCCCCTCATGCCCTACAATCTGTCAACAGAATGGGGAAACGTCAATACAGCCAACCTGGTTTTACATCCGGGGTGAGAATCAGCAGGCAAAGATTAAAAAAACTCCATGAGGCTATTTTCAGCAGAGAAATTTATGCTACCGGCCATGAGCCAGCATAAACGCCTTAATACCTTTCAACATGTAGTGATAAGCAATTCTGGCAAATGGCCAAAATTTATTACTATGTGACCAATATGTGAGCGATTAATAGCGCGAACGTTAAAACGCACAGCGGAAAATGCTGCAGTTATCCATAAGCTTCGCGAAAAAAGATCGGTTCATATATAAAAAAATACAATGGAAGATGTCACAAAACGATAAACAGGCGGGTAGAAATGGGGATCAGCGCCTTTTTAACGAGTCGGCTGGGATAACGCACCCGCCGCGGCCTCAGTAACGTCCCCGGCATCGTTGCGCTCGGCCGGGCTACCTAGAGGATGACTTCGCCACTGCGTGGCTCGCCCTGCGGGCCGTTGCTGAAGCAACGTTCTCTCGCTGCGCTCGGGTCGAACCTCTGCCCCCGGAGGTTCTCATCCTCGTCGGCCGCAGACGTAAAAAAGCCCGCTCAGAGAGCGGGCTTTTAAATTTGGTCGGTGATAGAGGATTCGAACCTCCGACCCCTTCGTCCCGAACGAAGTGCGCTACCAGGCTGCGCCAATCACCGAATGCGGGCGCATCTTACTGCTGAGACCCACACCCGTCAATGCCTTATTATGAAAAAATCACTCAAGCGGCGAGAAACTCATCACTCTCGTTATTCCTTCGCCGCTTTGCCCGCATCGGGAACGCGGCACCAGTTGTTGTTCTCGTTAATCCCGCCGTCCGGCGAGGTATAGCCGAGACAGCCCATAATGGTATCGTACAGCTCAACGTGACGACGCGAGACCTTCATCGCCGCCTGCTGCTTGAGTCGGGCAAAGGAGGCTGCGTGGTCAGGCGCTTCCAGATACTTATCCGACATCCACACCATCATCGGCACGCGGAACTGCTCCGGCGGCGCCATCTTGCGCGGCGTCCCGTGCAGGTGTTCGTGCTCGTTGATCGACTCACCATGATCGGAGGCATAGAAGACAATCGCTTTCTTATCCCGCAGCTGATCCAGCACGCTAACAATAAAGTGATCGACATAGGTCACGCTGTTGTCGTAGGAGTTAATCAGCTCTGCCTTCGAACATTTGCTGTCCACGCCCACGCATTCCGGCTTCCACTGGGCGAAGCTGCGCGGGTAGCGCTGCGTATAGTTGAAGTGTGACCCCTTGGTATGCAGGATAATCAGGTGCTTGCCGCGGGTATTCTTCAGCATCGAGCGCTTCACCTCATCGATAAGCAGCATGTCATCGACGCTCTTACCGCGGTTACGCGGCTCGGCGCCAATCTGCTCGCGATAGGCAATCGTGTTCGCCATCGTATTGCTGTAGAACCACATTTCGCTCTGCATGGCGTAGAGATCGCCGGTAAAGCCCAGCTGGTGCAGAACGGAAAACACGTTTTGCTCTTTCAGCGTTCGCTGGGGGTTATCTTCCGCCCCGCCCTCGCGGACGAACATGCAGCGCAGGGATAGCTTGGTCGCGGTATCGCAGGAGTAGCCGCGGAAGGCCACGAGATTTTTCTCCTCGGCCAGCTTCGGCGTGGTGTTGCGGCTATATCCCAGAATCCCCATGTGATCCCAACGGGTCGTCTCGCCGATGATAAACACCACGTAGGTGTCATCCAGCCCCTGCGGCGCAACGTAGGTGAATTTCTTCACCGGGTTGATCAGGGAGCCGTTATCGGAAGATTCATCGACCTGCGCCCAGGCGTACAGCCCCAGCGCGGAGAGCCAGTTCGAGGGCAGGTAGGAGTTAGCAATCACCCCGCCGTAGCTCGGCATATCCACTTCCGAATTCCGCTCCACGTTCTTCTGGCGGACCTCCAGCAGACGAATGGGTCCCCAGACCATCAGCCCCGCCAGCAGGACAATAGCAATATTCTTCACCCGCTGACCCGGCGTGCGGATCTGCCGCAGCAGGGTATCGCGGCAGCGGTTATTCCAGATAAACAGCAGCGGCGGCGCGCTAACCAGCACCAGCCAAAGAATCAAATGCCAGCCGATAACCTCCTGGGAAAGATCGATATCGGTGGTCATCACCGAGGCGATAATACCGTAGCCAATGACCACGTTGAGGAAAGTCATGTAGTAGCTGGCAGCCGCGGAGAACAGCACCACCAGAGTGGCTAATATTCGCCATAACCGCCGTCCCGTCAGCGACAGAATCCGCAGCAGGAAGAAGGTCACCAGCACGGTTGCAACCAGTTCCACAAGCCCGGAAAGTCCTTTCCAGAAGGTAAATTCCTGAGCATAACCGTCGAAGCGACGGATAAAAACGGCAACGTTCATAAACCAGCCGATGTACAGCGCCAGCCATATACTGAGCGTCTGCTGCGTCATCGTTCTAATATATTTCATGCAAGAAAACCTGGAAAAAGATGAGATAAAGCCCCTCACTTACGCGATATAAGCAAGCAGGTTAATAGAGTGCGTCAAGGTTGGTTATGAGAAACCTCTACAAAGCGCGGTAAGTAGACCACAGAGGAAGGGAAAAGTATCAGGAGGGAATGTGATCCGACCAAATATTTACAAAATATCTGGTCGGATTGGCATTATTCGCTTAGTGAATTGATGGTCTGTCGCGCGGTCAGGCGTGTGCCGCGTTATAAACTTCGCTTTTTGGCTGGCGAATGGTCGTGGAAAGCGCCAGAGAAAGAATCAGCAGCGCGAAGATAACGCAGAAGGTGACGTAGAACCCGCCGAACAGTGAGGCAATCAGCGACCCGCAGATGCTGCCGATACCGAAGCCCAGATAAATCACCCCGTAGTTTTTCGCCAGGTTGTTCAGGCCGAAGAATTCACTGATCAGGGACGGGAACACGGTGATCGTACCGCCGAAGTTAAAGGCGACGCAGGCAATCGCGGCAAAGAAAGTCGTGGCATTGAGCGGGGCAAACAGCAGTGCCGCCATACCGACCAGCGAAACGACCTGACCAATAGTAATCACGCGGATACGGGAAATTTTATCCGACAGGATACCCAGCACCAGGCGTCCGCTCAGGTTGGCGATAGAAATGATGGTTACCGCATTTGCCGCCGTCGCCACGTCCAGGTGCACCATCCCTTGCGCAATATCCTTCGCCACGCCGATAACGTACAGGCCGCTCATGCAGGCGGTCAGGAACATCACCGCGAGCATCCAGTACTGCGGTTTACGCATCGACTGCGCCAGCGTGAAGTCATTCTCCACCACCCCATTGCTGGTGCTGGCGGCATGGTTCGGCGCATCTTTCATCAGCGTTGCGCCAAAAACAATCATCACCAGCACAATCGCGCCCCAGATAATAAAGGTTTTCTCCAGACCAACGGTCGCCAGCAGATGGCTATCAATAAATTTAAACCCGAGGCTGCCGAGGCCGTAGGAGCCAATGGAGAAGGCGGAAATCAGCCCTTTACGCTCAGGGAACCACTTCACGCAGTTGGACAGCGTCAGCAGATAGCCTGCGCCGTCAGCCAGACCGACCAGCAGACCGGCGCTCAGCCACAGCATCATCAGGCTATTGGCGTGGGCGGTGAGGAAAAAGCCGAGCCCGAGCAGTACGCCGGATGCCATCGTCACGCGTTTTACGCCAAAGCGTTCCTGCAATTTACCGGCGACGGAGGAGGATAACGCCAGACCAAGACTCAGCAGGCCGAAGGAGAAAGCCACCTGGCTTACCGGCTCATCCAGCTTTGCGGAAAGAGAACTATTGAACAAACTCCATGTATAAACCGATCCCAGCGCGAATTGTGTCACGATCGTGCCGAATAGCGTGAGCCAGCGGGTATATTGAGTATTGGTAGCGTTCATAGCGGATGTCCTGAAGTATTAACTGCCGCCACAATAGCGAAGTCCCCTGAAGCCCAGGGGAGAAAAGGCATGAAATGCCGTCAGCAGGGAATGAAATGCATGAATGCCGGAATGAATGACATCGAGAAACGGGCGCGCGCTCGATAGCAGGAAATAAGTTAGTACCTGCTATCTCACGAAGACGCGCCAGTTCTGTGATCGTGAAGTTAAATAGTCGTATTAAGCATGCTACATATGGGCGACATAATTCACATTACAGAAGCAAAATACCCACAGCGAGGCTGAACGCCCCGCCCGACGATCTTAGGCCAGCAGCGTGCGAGCAGATGGCCGCAAGCCGGTCGGAGAAACGGCTTAAAAATTGGCGCTGACCCCCATCAGGTACTGATAGTTTGCCCCGGTTGGCAGGTTATCCGCCTGCGAGAGCGCCGCCCAGGCCGCAAGGTGTGAATTGAGCGACATATCCGCTCCAAAGGTCACATCCCGCCAGCCGCCGTCCTGGGTACGGGTTGGCCAGGGCAGCTCTGAAGAAAGCGCCTGGTTGTAGCTCACCTGCGCCCAAGGGTGAATGCCCCACAGCTGCTGGTAATCCACGCGCCAGCCGAGCGTATTCACGTAGCTACTTTCCGTCGCGCGGCGAACGGGAGGCGGAAGCAGCAGATCGCTGCGTAAACTTGCCACTGGCCCTGAAGTCACGCCGTTGGCTAAGGTAAAGTTCCAGCCCACGCTCATACCGTGGCCGGTATCCGGCGGCGCTACCGCCTGGTTGAGGGCGAATCCGGAAGCGTCGCCGGTCGATGAATTGATGCGCTCAGCCAGAATGTCCTCATAGCGCGGTTGGTGATCGCTATCCCACGTATAGCGTTCGGGTGTATTACTTTTTGTATCGATAGCGATATATTCCTGTTGCCAGGCATTCGCCCCGCAGACGCACGATACCCATACGGATACGCATGCCGGGAGGAAGTATCCCCCCAAGCCATTGCATTTCTTTATTATCATTAAAGCGACTCCATAAAGAGCCAAACCGGAAGTATTGCTGTGTTTTTTATGGGATCTGATACCCCTGTATTTGGGAGTGGTATCCCTGTATTAACTATTATCTTTATCTTTCAGCCGTCAAGGTGAAAGGGTAAGTTTTATTGCTAAGGGAGAAAGACATGCAGCGTTGCGGATGGGTTAGCCAGGACCCTCTCTATATCCAGTATCACGATACCGAATGGGGCGTAGAGCAAAGAGACGCCCGGAAGCTGTTCGAAATGATCTGCCTTGAGGGCCAGCAGGCCGGGCTTTCATGGATTACGGTGCTAAAAAAACGTGAGAACTATCGCCGGGCGTTTCATCAGTTCGACCCGGTTCGCGTCGCCGCGATGGACGAGGCCGACGTTGAGCGCCTGGTGCTGGACGCCGGTATTATTCGCCATCGCGGTAAAATTCAGGCCATTATCGGCAACGCGCGGGCTTTTCTTGCGATGGAAGAAAAAGGCGACTCCTTCGCTGATTTCGTCTGGTCCTTTGTCGATAATCATCCGCAGATATCGCACGCCGCTACGCTGGCGGAAATCCCAACGACGACCCCCGCCTCCGATGCGCTGTCGAAAGCGCTGAAAAAACTCGGCTTCAAGTTTGTCGGTTCGACCATCTGTTACTCCTTTATGCAGGCCTGTGGGCTGGTGAACGATCACGTCACGGGCTGCTTCTGTTACCCCGGAGGTGCGGATGATCCGCAAGTGGGACGCTAAAGAGGTCCGCCCGCTGCTCGCGCTATGGCTGAAAAGCACGATTCATGCGCATCCGTTTATCAAAGAGGAGTACTGGCATGAAAGCATTGCGGTCGTGCGCGACGTTTACCTTCCCGCCGCCAGTACCTGGGTATGGGAGGAAGGCGGTGAGATAAAAGGCTTTATCAGCGTTCTGGAATCACGCTTTCTCGGCGCGCTTTTCGTTGCGCCGGAGGCCATCCGCCGGGGGATCGGCAGCGCGCTGGTGAACGAGGTCAAACGGCACTATGCCTGGCTAAGCCTCGAGGTGTACCAAAAAAACGTACAGGCGGTGAATTTCTACCATGCGCAGGGCTTCCGGATAGAAGACTGCGCATGGCAGGACGATACCCTGCAGCCGACGTGGATTATGCGTTGGCCGGTGGATCAAACGCCGTTAACGTAAGCGCCGGGCCAGCGTATTTTTCCAGCCACGCCAGCGCCGTGTTTCCGGCGCAGCCGTTACCGAGACGCGAGGTCGGAATATCTTTGGTCAAAACGTTCACCGCGCCATTTTTACAGATCCCCGCCTGCGGGTCGATATCAGGCCAGGCCCCCTCATGCAGGCAGATAACCCCGGGCCGGATCCCTTCCGTCACCACCGCTCCGGCCAGAACCTGACCGCGCGAATTCCATACCCGAACCAGATCGCCGTCGGCAATCTGCCGCGCCTCGGCATCCAGCGGATGAATGGTTAACGGCTCGCGGCCGGCAACCGCGTACTGCTCCCGCAGCGTCGTGTGATTCAGCTGGCTGTGCAAGCGATGGGCCGGATGGGCGGAAAGCACCTGCAGCTGGCCCGGCTGCGCGTTGCCGTGCCATTCGTCCGGCGCCAGCCACATCGGGTGCGGCGGGCAGTCGGGATAGGCAAAACCGGCAATCGTCGGCGAGTGGATCTCAATTTTTCCGCTCGCCGTTTTCAGCGGATTAGCCTGCGGATCGGCGCGGAAGGCGGCAAAGCGAGCGAAACGGGCGTTGTCGGGGTTTTCCGGCATCTCAATGAGCTGATTATCCTGCCAGAACTGCTCGAACGGCGGCAGCGTAATCTGCTGGCTCGCTCCGCGCTGAGCCGCAATGCGGTAGAAGCTTTCCAGCCACTGGATGTCGCTTTTACCCTCGGTAAAACGGGCGCGGCCTCCCTCTTCCCAGCGCTCGCTAAGATCGGCAAACACCTCAAAGTCATCCCGGGCCTCGTCGCGCGGAGCAACCACGCGTTTCATCGGCACCAGGTGCTGGTTGCTGTAATCGCCGGTCATGGTCATATCGTTGCGTTCAAATGAGGTCGTTGCCGGCAGGACGATATCGGCATGGCGGGCCGCGGCGGTCCAGAAGCACTCCGAAATGACGATAAGCTCCGGCTTCTGCCAGGCGCGGATCAGCCGGTTGGTATCCTGATGATGGGTAAAATTGGCGCCGCCCGCCCACCAGATAAAGCGAATATCCGGGAAGCATCGGTCCATGCCGTTATGCTGATACGCCGCGCCCGGGTTTTCCAGCGCTTCGACAATGCGCGCCACCGGAATTTTTTCTACCGCCTCAATACCGTCCGCCACGCAGCCCTGCATCGAGGCCAGCACCGCCGCCCGGCGGGTCGGGTTGCCGCCGTTGGCGAAGTGGTAGGAGAGGCCAAAACCGCCGCCGGGGGTGCCAATCTGCCCCAGCATCGCGGCCAGCGTGACCAACATCCAGTGCTTCTGCTCGCCGAACTGCTGACGCTGCATGCCCCAGCCGGACATCAGCATGGTGGTATTTTCGTGGAAAAGTTGCGCCAGTTCGCGGATTTTATCCGCACTTACGCCGCAAATCTCCGCAGCCCACTCGGCGGTCTTCGCCACGCCGTCGCTCTCGCCGGTCAGGTAGCGGGAGAAGATCTCATAGCCGCTGGTATAGCGCGCCAGAAACGCATCGTCCTGCCAGCCGTTTTCAACCAGGGTACAGGCGATACCCAGCATCATCGCCACGTCCGTTCCCATATGCGGGGCCACCCAGTCGATATCCTGCCCAAAGAAATCAACGGTTTCCGATCGCATAGGATCGATGCAGATCACCCGCTTGCCGCTCTTGCGCAGCCGATCGAACCATGTCACTCCCTGCTCATCGGAGGCGTTCCAGGCAATTTTTAGCGTATTCAGCGGATTAGCGCTCCACAGCACCACCACCTCGCTATGTTCCAGCACCATTGGCCAGCTGGTTTGCTGCTGATAAACCTCATTTCCGCCCACCACGTACGGCATGATCGCCTGCGCCGCGCCGGTGGAGTAATCCCCGAGGTGGCCGGTATAGCCGCCGGCCAGGCTCATATAGCGCTGCAGCAGCGTCGCCGCTTTATGCAGTACGCCGTTTGAACGCCAGCCGTAGGAACCGGCAAAGATGGACGTCGGGCCGTAGCTTTCCCGGATCCGCCGATGCTGAGCATGAATAAGATCCAGCGCCTGCTCCCAGCTCACCCGGACGAACTCATCCTGCCCGCGTACGCCCTGCGGGCTATCCGGCGAGGCCAGAAAACCTTTACGCACCATCGGGTAACGCACGCGAGTCTTGCTATGAACCTGGTCCCGCACGGCGGTTTGCAAAGAGTTGGCGAAGGGGGTTTCCAGCGCGCCGCGGGAAGAGAGGACATTTTCACCATCGGTTTCAACCAGCATCGGTCCCCAATGGGCCGCGGTGAGGATGGTTTCAGTTGCAGATGAGGTTGGCAAAGCGAGCTCCTGGTCAGCGAATGCAGGTGTGGTGACGGCCTGTTATTCGGCCGTTCAAGGTTACTTACAAATAGAGACGTTATCCGGGGAATTTTCTCCACATCCGGGCGTCATAATCAACCGTCACGCGCGCTGTGACAAAGAATAAAATGGATTAAGGAAATAATATGAAAAAACGCGTACTGATGATTGCGGCTTTGGTTAGCGGCACCCTGGCCATTTCTGGCTGTACGACCAACCCCTATACCGGCGAACGTGAAGCAGGAAAATCCGGCGTCGGCGCCGGTATCGGCTCCCTGGTCGGCGCGGGCATTGGCGCGCTCTCCTCTTCCAAACACGACCGAGGCAAAGGGGCGCTGATCGGCGCGGCGGCGGGCGCGGCGCTTGGCGGCGGCATCGGCTACTACATGGACGTACAGGAAGCAAAACTGCGCGAGAAAATGCAGGGAACCGGGGTCAGCGTGACGCGCAATGGCGATAACATCGTGCTGAATATGCCCAATAACGTCACCTTTGACAGCAGCAGCGCCAATCTCAAACCGGCAGGAGCCAATACGCTCTCCGGGGTCGCGATGGTGCTGAAAGAGTACGAAAAGACGGCGGTTAACGTTGTCGGCTATACCGACAGCACCGGCGGCCAGGACCTGAACATGCGTCTTTCGCAGCAGCGCGCGGATAGCGTTGCCAGCGCCCTTATCACCCAGGGCGTCGCGGCAAACCGTATCCGCACCAGCGGAATGGGCCCGGCCAATCCGATTGCCAGCAACGGCACTGCGGAAGGCAAAGCGCAGAACCGCCGCGTGGAAATTACCCTCAGTCCGCTGCAGTAACCCCGCCATCCTCCGCCCGGTAAGAGGCGCTTACCGGGCAAAATGCTTGATATAGCGAATTTTCGCGCTAAGGTGTTCTCCAGATTTCAGCAAAGGAAGCCATCATGGCGAAAGCGGCGCGAGCAACCATTAGCGATGTGGCAAAAGCCGCAAAGACCGGTAAAACCAGCATTTCACGCTACCTCAACGGCGAAAAGCATCTGCTTTCCGATGACCTGCTGGCGCGCATTGAAAAGGCGATTGCCGAACTTAACTATCGCCCCAGCCTGATGGCCCGCGGCCTAAAGCACGGACGTACCCGGCTGATTGGCCTGATCATCGCCGATATTACCAATCCCTACTCGGTTAACGTGCTTAGCGGCATCGAGGCCGCCTGCCGCGAGAAAGGCTTCACCCTGCTGGTATGTAATACCAACAACGAGCTGGATCAGGAGCTGCACTATCTCGACCTGCTGCGCAGCTATCAGGTTGAGGGGATTGTGGTCAACGCCGTCGGGATGCGGGAAGAGGGGCTCAATCGCCTGCAGCAGTCGGCGCTGCCGATGGTGCTGATCGACCGAAAAATTCCGGATTTTGCCTGCGACGTGGTCGGACTGGATAACGCCCAGGCCGCCACCACCGCCACCGAACACCTGGTGGAAAAAGGCTTCGAGGCGCTGCTGTTTCTGAGCGAACCGTTAGGCTCCGTCAACACGCGACGCGAGCGGCTGAGCGCCTTTCGCACCACCATCCAGCGCCACGCCGGGATCGTCGCGGAAAATGCCGAAGTCCCGCTCAACGACGGCGCGATGCTGGACAGCGTGCTGCGCCAGTTTCACTCCGGCCATCGCGGAATGCGCAAAGCGGTTATCTCCGCCAACGGCGCTCTGACGCTGCAGGTCGCGCGATCGCTGAAGCGAGTTGACCTGATTTGGGGGAGCGATATCGGCCTGCTCGGGTTTGATGAGCTGGAGTGGGCGGAGCTCGCGGGAGTCGGGATTACCACCCTCAAGCAGCCGACGTGGCAAATAGGCTACGCCGCCGTTGAACAGGTGGTGCGCCGCATCGAAGGCAGCCATGAACCGATCTGTGAGCGGGTATTTTCCGGTGAACTGATCGTCCGCGGATCGACCTCCCGTTAGCTCTCCTTCGTGATGGTGATCATAAATTAGACATCCTCCCCTTTCCTTTGGAACCGGTACCATCTAGCGTAATAGAGAGATTCGCTACAGAACCACCGGGAGTTTGTCAGATGGCCAGAAAAATCATTGTCGTGACCGCCGCTTATGGCAACGATCGCGTTAGAGAGCTTGGCGGGCAGTCCGCCGTACTGCCGTTCATTGCCGGTTCCGGCGCCGACGGCGTGGAGATTCGCCGCGAGTTATTCAGCCCCGGCGAACTGAGCCGGCTGCCCGCGCTCGCCGCGGAGATAGAAAGCCACAACCTGCTGGTCTGCTACTCCGCGCCGCAGGCCCTGTTTGCCGCCGACGGCTCGCTTAACCCGAACCTCGCGGCGCTGCTGCAGGAAGCGCAAACCCTCAACGCCTTATGGTTAAAACTCTCGCTCGGCCACTTCATCCATAACAACCAGCTGGAGACCCTGCGCCGCACGCTGCAGGAGAGCGGTATGGCGCTGGTGGTGGAAAATGACCAGACCGATTGCGGGCAGCTGGCGCCGATGCAGCGGTTTAAAGCCACCTGCCGGGTCAATAACCTGCCGGTGACGCTGACGTTTGATATGGGCAACTGGCTGTGGGTCGGCGATTCGCCGGAAGAGGCCGCCCGCCATCTTGCGCCCGCCGTCAGCTATATTCACGTTAAGGCGGCCCAGCCGCATCGCGAGCAGTACCGCGCCGTTCCTCCCGATGAGGCCGCTCCGCGCTGGATGGCGCTGCTTGATAACCTGCCCGCCGATGCCCCACGCGGCATCGAATTTCCGCTGGTCGGCCATGACCTGACGGCCGTTACCCGCCGCTATGTGAACCTTTTACGCGAGGATTAAGCCATGGAAAACAGATTGGATGTCATTACCATCGGCGAAGCGATGGCCATGTTTGTGGCAACCCAAACCGGGGACCTCGCGGAAGTAGAATGCTTTATCAAGCGCGTCGCCGGCGCGGAGCTGAACGTCGCCACCGGCCTTGCTCGTCTGGGGCTGAAGGTCGGCTGGGTCAGCCGCGTCGGCGAGGATAGCTTCGGTCGCTTTGTTCTTAACTCGCTGGCAAAAGAGGGGATTGACGCCCGCGGTGTAACCCAGGACCCGCGCTACGCAACCGGCTTCCAGATGAAATCTAAAGTCGAAAATGGAACCGATCCCATTGTGGAATATTTCCGCAAAGGCTCGGCTGCCAGCCACCTGTCGCCGGATGATTTCCACCCCGATTACTTCGCCAGCGCCCGCCACCTGCATTTAAGCGGCGTCGCCGCCGCGCTGTCGGAGAGTTCATATGCGCTGCTGGATCGCGCCGCCGGCACGATGAAGGCCGAGGGAAAAACGATCTCTTTCGACCCCAACCTGCGGCCGGTGCTGTGGAAAAGCGAAGGTGAGATGGTGGAAAAGCTCAACCATCTCGCTTTCCAGGCCGACTGGGTTTTACCCGGTCTGAAGGAGGGGATGATCCTGACGGGTCAGCAAACGCCGGAGGCTATCGCTGACTTCTATCTCAACCGCGGCGTGCGCGCCGTAATCATCAAAACCGGCTCCGACGGCGCCTGGTATAAAACGACCGCGGGTGAGCAGGGTGCCGTCGCGGCGATAAAAGTCGATAACGTCGTCGATACCGTCGGCGCAGGCGATGGCTTTGCGGTCGGGGTTATTAGCGCCCTGCTGGAAGGCAAAGCGCTGGATCAGGCGGTACGGCGCGGGAATAAAATCGGCTCGCTGGCTATTCAGGTTCAGGGCGATAGCGAAGGATTACCGACGCGCGAAGCGCTGGGCGAATAACGTTTAATGCAACGATCGTAGCCACTCTGTACCCTACATACAGCGCGGCATAAGACACCTTCTATCGGTGAGTGTTACCTCACATACAGAGGCAAGCCTATGAACAGCTTAACCAATGCAACAAAACGCTGGTGGTACATCATGCCTATCGTGTTTATCACGTATAGCCTGGCGTATCTCGACCGCGCTAACTTCAGCTTCGCCTCCGCGGCGGGCATTACCGAAGATTTAGGGATCACCAAAGGGGTCTCATCGCTACTGGGCGCTCTTTTCTTCCTCGGGTACTTCTTCTTCCAGATCCCTGGGGCAATTTATGCTGAACGCCGCAGCGTGCGAAAACTTATTTTTATCTGCCTGATCCTGTGGGGCGCCTGCGCCTCGCTGACCGGCATGGTGCACAATATTCCGGCGCTGGCCGCTATCCGCTTTATTCTCGGCGTCGTCGAAGCCGCGGTGATGCCCGCGATGCTGATTTACATCAGCAACTGGTTTACTAAATCCGAACGCTCGCGCGCCAATACCTTTTTAATCCTCGGCAATCCGGTCACGGTGCTGTGGATGTCGGTGGTTTCCGGCTATCTGATCCAGTCCTTTGGCTGGCGCGAGATGTTCATCATTGAAGGCGTTCCGGCGGTGATCTGGGCCTTCTGCTGGTGGGTACTGGTAAAAGATAAGCCGTCGCAGGTGAACTGGCTGTCGGAGAGCGAAAAAGCCGCGCTGCAGGAGCAGCTGGAACGCGAGCAGCAGGGCATCAAAGCCGTACGTAACTACAGCGAGGCCTTCCGCTCACGTAACGTCGTTCTGCTGTGCATGCAGTATTTTGCCTGGAGTATCGGGGTATACGGCTTCGTGCTGTGGCTGCCGTCAATCATCCGCAGCGGCGGTGAAAACATGGGCATGGTCGAGGTTGGCTGGCTCTCCTCGGTACCTTACCTGGCGGCGACTATTGCGATGATCGTCGTCTCCTGGGCCTCGGACAAAATGCAGAACCGTAAGCTGTTCGTCTGGCCGCTGCTGCTGATTGGCGGGCTGGCCTTTATCGGCTCCTGGGCCGTCGGCGCGAACCACTTCTGGACTTCTTATACCCTGCTGGTGATTGCCGGCGCGGCGATGTACGCCCCCTATGGCCCCTTCTTCGCCATCATCCCGGAGATGCTACCGCGCAACGTAGCCGGCGGCGCGATGGCGCTGATTAACAGCATGGGCGCGCTAGGCTCATTCTTTGGCTCATGGTTCGTCGGCTACCTGAACGGTTCGACCGGCAGCCCGTCAGCCTCGTACATTTTCATGGGAGTGGCGCTTTTCGTCGCGGTATGGCTTACTTTGATTGTTAAGCCTGCTAATAATCAAAAAATTCCGCTTGGCGCTCGTCACGCCTGACCCCTAAATACTACGGAGATCCGCATGAAGCCGTCCGTTATTCTCTATAAAACGCTTCCCGACGACCTGCAGCAACGTCTGGAAAAATACTTTGCCGTCACCCGGGTGAAAAACCTGAGTGCCGAAACCATCGCGCAGCACGCCGAGGCGTTTGCCCAGGCCGAAGGCCTGCTGGGCTCCAGCGAAAAAGTTGATGCCGCGTTACTGGAGAAAATGCCCAATCTTCGTGCGGCCTCAACGGTCTCCGTGGGCTACGACAACTTCGACGTTGGAGCGCTAAACGCGCGCAGGGTCCTGCTGATGCATACGCCCACCGTGTTGACCGAAACCGTTGCCGATACGGTGATGGCGCTGGTACTCAGCACCTCACGCCGGGTGGTGGAAGTGGCCAATCGCGTGAAGGCGGGTGAATGGACCAAAAGCATCGGGCCGGACTGGTTCGGCAGCGATGTGCACCACAAAACGCTGGGCATCGTTGGGATGGGGCGCATCGGCATGGCGCTGGCCCAGCGCGCGCATGCCGGCTTCGGGATGCCGATTCTTTATAATGCGCGTAGCCAGCACCCGCAGGCGGAAGAGCGCTTCAACGCCCGCTACTGCGATCTGGATACGCTGCTTGAGGAAGCCGATTTTGTCTGCCTGATCCTGCCGCTGACCGCTGAGACTCATCATCTTTTCAATGCGGAGAAGTTCGCCAAAATGAAGCCATCCGCCATCTTTATTAACGCCGGACGCGGTCCGGTCGTCGATGAGAAGGCGTTGATTGCCGCGTTGCAGAATGGCGAAATCCATGCCGCCGGTCTCGACGTGTTTGAGCAGGAGCCGCTGGCGCAGGACTCCCCGCTGCTCAGCATGCCGAACGTCGTCGCGCTCCCGCATATTGGTTCCGCTACCCATGAAACGCGCTACAACATGGCGGCCTGTGCGGTGGATAATCTAATTGATGCGCTACAGGGCAACGTCGATAAGAACTGCGTGAACCCGCAGGTGAAATAGGAAGGAAAGGGGCATTCTCGCCCGGCTGAGCGTAGCGTCAGCCGGGAAGAAACCCGGGTGATGGCGCGATAAACGCCTTCCCCGGGCTCGGGCAGCGGCTATCGCGTAGCGTTAACTGCTGCAGTCCACGCCTGATTGAACGCCTGGTGCTGAGCCGCCAGCGGGCCAATCAATGCGTTGTACTGGCTGGCCTGCTGCGAGGTCGGGAACTGAATCCCGTTCGCCACGAAGCTCACCTGCGTACTTTGCTGAGCAACAAAATCACCGACCTGCACCAGCTGCTGTGTAAAGACCTGCGCCGCAGGGATCAGCGGCTGCAGGGCATTTGCCGGAGCGGTAACCACTTTGTTGTAAACCTGGTCAAAGACCGGCTTCAGATCGTCGCCCTGCTTCAGCGCGCTATGCGCACCATCGGCCTGCATTTTCGCATTTTCCAGCTGCTGGCTCAGTACGCCCAGCGCGCCGTTTGCCTGACGCAGCGGTTCACGCTGAGTGATATAGTCCTGCGGGACGCGGATCGCGTTCACGCTGTCTACCACCGGGCGCAGGCCCGCGTCCATCGCCTGACTTACCTGCTGCGAATAGCCGTAAATCACCGCATAATCGGACACAAAAGGACCGAACTGTTTTTTCTGATCGGCGGTCAGCGTCGGCAGACGTTCGCCGCTCCGCATAGCCGTATTTTGCAGGAAGTCGATGAACGCTTTGCGCTGATCGCCTTCTTTATCAAAACACCCACTCAGGCTAACCACCATTAATAAGGCCGCAACAGCCGCAAACCAGCGAGAGCAGGACTTTCCTGTCGCCATTTTTTTACTCCTTTCAGCCAAAAAAAGCGCAAACAGACACACACGTGCCAGACGCTGACAAGGATAGTCCAGGTCGGCCTCACAGGATACTCTTTCCTGACAATCTTCCGCAGGAAATAGCCCTCTGGCGGCGTTTTATCGACAACCGGTATCGTCTGTTAAGCACATCACAATTACCGCCATAAGCAAAACGTCAAAATCAATATTCAACAAGTTGATTTTATTGAATTTTAATTTCATCAATCGCGATTAAATCCCTAAAAAGAACGATAATCGCACGCTTCCTGGCCGACCCGCGTTGCCTGCAGTCGGGTTCAGTGTTTTGATTAATGAGCGATTAACGGCATTACGTTCGATTATCGCACAAATAATATTAACGACAGCGAGGGAGACGTAAACCGCCGTTTTCGTCCCCCGCTCTGCCTGCCAGGAATGCCGTATGAATAAGACAACCATCGATATTCAGGCTTTTATCAATGAACATCCCTTCACGAAGTACCAGTGGATGATTCTGGCCTTATGTTTTATCACCGTCGCTATGGACGGTTTCGATACCGCGATAATCGGTTTCATCGCCTCAGACCTGGTGCAGGAGTGGGGCGTAGAAAAGTCGGCATTAGGCCCGGTAATGAGCGCTGCGCTGGTCGGCCTGGCGGTGGGCGCCTTGACCGCGGGGCCGCTGGCCGACCGCATTGGCCGCAAGAAGGTCCTGCTGATGTCGATCGTGGTTTTTGGCAGCTTTAGCCTGCTTACCGCTTTTGCTACCAGCCTGAACCAGCTGACGCTGCTGCGCTTCCTGACGGGGCTGGGGCTGGGGGCCGCGATGCCGAACGCCGCGACGCTGATGAGCGAATACGCGCCGGAGCGCCGCCGGGCCTTAATGGTCAACCTGATGTTTGTCGGCTTCCCGATGGGATCGTCGCTGGGGGGCTTTCTCTCAGCCTGGATGATCCCCCATTACGGCTGGCAAAGCGTGCTGGTACTGGGCGGCGTGATGCCTCTGCTGCTCGCCGTGGCGCTGATCTTCCTGCTGCCGGAATCGGTGCGCTACATGGTCGTTAAGCGCCAGCCTGCGCAGCGCATTGCGACAATTCTCCGCCGCATTGCGCCGCTTCCGCAAGAGGTGGAGTTTGAGCTGCGTGAGGCCGGCCAGGTAAAAGAGAAATCGGCTCTGGCCGTCATTTTCTCTCCACGCTATATCGTCGGAACCGTGATGCTGTGCCTGACCTACTTTATGGGCCTGCTGATCTTCTATTTACTGACCAGCTGGCTGCCGCTGCTGATTCGTGAAACCGGCGCATCGATGAGCCAGGCGTCGATTATCACCGCACTGTTCCCGCTGGGCGGCGGTATTGGCGTGCTGATCCTCGGCGCGCTGATGGATAAGATCAACCCCAATAAGGTCGTCGCCGTCGGCTGGCTGCTAACCGGTATTTTCGTCTGTCTCGTGGGCTTCTCCACCGACAGCCTGGTGCTGATGGGGATCATGGTATTTATCGCCGGCAGCATTATGAACGGCGCGCAGTCTTCCATGCCGGCGCTGGCAGCCGGATTTTACCCCACGCAGGGCCGCGCAACCGGCGTCGCCTGGATGCTGGGTATCGGGCGCTTTGGCGGCATTCTTGGCGCCTTCAGCGGCGTATTCCTGATGCAGGCGCAGCTCTCTTTTGCGACCATTTTCACCCTGCTGGCCATCCCGGCGTTTTTATCCGCCATCGCCCTGCTGGTAAAATACAAAATGAGCCAGCGTCAGCCTGCTCCGCCTCAGGCCGACGCTGAAAATCTGCAGAAAGCCTGATCGCAAGGCCAGCGGGGAGCCGCTGGCTTCGGTTTTTCTGTGCCGTTTACAAAAATTTTCTAAACCCGCGCGTATGATGATTAATCATCGGCTTACCCCCAACTCCCGCCGGGCTGTTCGGTCTCAAAAGAAGGGCTGCCGGCATATAATCACCCCCGTTACCGTTCTCCGCGTTTTTTTCTGACTATTCTTAATAAGCATCCACCAAACCTACCCTTTACTGTGCAGCAGGAAGGAGCTCTCTATGGAATATAAAGATCCAATATTCGAATTGCTTAGCAGCCTGGAACAAATTGTTTTTAAAGACATTCCCCGAGCGACCGCCCCAACCCGCAAGCCAACCGCCTTCAGCGAATTCGACCGGCTCCGTAAAGGGACCGGGCTGAAAATTGACGATTTCGCCGATGCGATGGGCGTCAGCGTGGCGATGGTGCAGGAGTGGGAGTCGAGACGCGTCAAGCCCTCTTCGACTGAGCTCAAGTTGATGCGCCTGATCCAGGCTAACTCAAAGCTTTCAAGGCAAATTCACGAGTGAAGTTCTATAATGTTATTGGACACTGATTACGGTCCTGATTAGGGACCGTTTTAATTTCTATGAAAAAAAACGTTTGCTATCGCATCTCAAAAATGAGTTAATGCTCGCAGGTTTGATGTACAGACCACAGAGCATTAGTATAGAGTAGTCCTTGAGCGGTTATCCTAGATACCCCGGTAGTGAACTTTCCCTTTATAGCTTCAAATCTGTAGTCCAGACCGTATCGCCGAAAGGTTCATTAATTTTTTAAAGGTATTTCGCTATGTCCGGTAAAATGACTGGTATCGTAAAATGGTTCAACGCTGATAAAGGTTTCGGCTTCATTACTCCTGATGACGGTTCTAAAGATGTGTTCGTACACTTCTCCGCTATCATGAACGATGGCTACAAATCTCTGGATGAAGGTCAGAAAGTTTCCTTCACCATCGAAAGCGGCGCTAAAGGCCCGGCAGCTGGCAACGTTACCAGCCTGTAAGCTTAAATAAGCTCAGAATTCAAGATCCCTGCCTTACGGCGGGGATTTTTTTTATCTGAACATCAGGAAACCGCCACTTCACATGGCGGTTTTTTAGTTTTAGCTCGCCTCAAAATGCCAGCCGCCGTCCCGCCACTCTAAAACGTGGGTGAGCTTCAGCCCCTGCAGGAACGCCTCATCATGCGACACAACCAGCATCGCACCGGGAAATCCCGCTAGCGCCGCTTCAATGGCCTGAGCGGAGGCTAAATCAAGGTGGTTAGTCGGCTCATCGAGCAGCAGCAGCTGGGTGGCGTCCCGCCGCCACAGCACGCAGGCAAGCGCCGCCTTCAGTCGTTCGCCGCCGCTCAGCGCCGCCAAAGGTAGATTGATTTTATCCGCTCCCAGCTGCAGCTGTGCAAGCCGGCTGCGCAGCACGCCCTCCTCCAGCGGCGTATCGTCAAGATTAAGATGCGTTAAAACCGATAGCGACAGGTCCAGCTGCGTCAGGTGCTGATCCAGCCAGGCCGCATGTACCGATAGTCGGCACTCTCCGCTAACCGGCTGCTCGAGGCCTATCAGCGTTTTCAATAAGGTGGTTTTTCCACAGCCATTAGGACCACGCAGCGCGACGCGCATCGGCCCGTCAAGGCGCCAGCTAAGCGGTGCTGCCGCCGAGTGGGCCAGCCGTAAGCCCTCCAGCTCCAGAACCTGCTTACCGGCGGCAATATGACTTCCCGGCAGAGTAAACATCACCGACGCTTCATCTTCTACCCGCTCGTACGCCTGGGCAACGGCGGCGTTGAGGGCGCTGTTTTGTTCCCGATGCTGCCGCAGGAGCGTTCCAGGGCGCTCCTTCGCCGCGCCTTTGTACTTCACGCGTTCAAACGAGGCAATATTCAGGGTATCGACAACCCGCAGCGTCTGCGCAGATCGCCGCTGGCTGGCATCATGTTCTTTGTGCATACGCGCCCGGGTGCGACGGCGTTCGGTCGCGGCATGCTCCAGCGCGGATCGCGCAGCCTGCTGCTCGGCATCGCGCTGCTGCCGGTAGTCGGCGTAGCTCCCGCCATAGCTTCGCAGCGCCGTCGGAGTGAGCTCAAGGATGCGCGGCATCCGCGCCAGCAGTTCACGATCGTGGCTGGCGATAATTCCCCCGCCGCGCCAGCGCTCAAGCTGCTGGTACAGCCATTCGCGCCCCTGTCTGTCGAGGTGGTTTGTCGGCTCATCCAGCAGCAAATAGTCTGAGCCTGAGAGAAAGGCCCCGCACAGCAGCGCTTTCACCCGCTCGCCGCCGCTCAGCGACGACGCGAGTCGATCGGGAGCAAACGTCGGCAGGCCGGCATCTGCGAACGCCGCGCTCAGACGCTCGCGCAGATCCCAGAAACCTTCCAGGCTCTCAACGTCGTCAGCGAATCCTTCACCACGCTCAAGCCGCCGCAGGGCGGAGAATACGCAGCCATAGCCCAGCAGATCGGCCAGCGTAGCGCAGGGAGTCATAGCCGGCTGTTGGGCAACATAGGCCAGAGAGGTAAACCGTTCGATATGTCCACCGGAGGGAGAGTCAACGCCCGCCAGCAGCCGAAGCAGACGAGTTTTGCCGACGCCATTACGGCCGACCAGGCCGCAGAACGACGTTTCCAACGATAAATTTAGCGGGCCGAACAGCGTGTCTCCTGTCGCAAACTGACAGGTGAGCTGATGCAAAATAAAAGCGGGGGACCGGGCACAATGGGCCATAAGCACTCCTGAATGAAATCGATACTTCCCCTGCCGCACATCGTGCTAGCAAGGAGTGAATTCAGCAGGCGTGGTTATCCATTTTCAGTGTGCTCTCAGTAAGACGAGGGATTCGTCGGGGCACAGAATAGCCACACCGACACCCACATTTCAAGATTATTTTTTCAGCGCCCACGCAGAGACAGGCAAAAGTTAGCCGCGCCGCCGGGCTAACTGACGGGCTTATTTATCGCCAGTCATGACGATTAACGCCCCCATAGTTATCGATCAAATATTATTCTATTTTTTTGAACAATATGCGCAAATTGTTCCGATTTTAATCACCAGACGATCGGCCTATTATTTATCACATCAGGGCACAACGCCCTATTACAGACAAACAACCTTAGGAATATGACCATGAAATCAATCAAAACTTTCGTTGCAGTTACCGCACTTTCCCTGATGTCCTTCGGCGCATTCGCTCAGAGCATCAGCACCACTGCCTCCACCCTGGATCGCGCAGAAGCTAAAATTGCCGCCCAGGCTGCTGAGCAGGGTGCGTCCTACAAAATTACCAGCGCCCAGTTCAACAACCGCGTTCATATGACCGCAGAGCTGACTAAATAAATCTCGTTGATGGCTCTCTTAGAGAGTGCCGGCCGCCGGAACCAGCTACGCAGGCGACAACAACAGCACGATGAAAAGGAATATAAGATGAAAAATATCAGCGTGATGACCGCCCTGTTTCTGGCAGCCTCACTGTCAACCGGCGTCATGGCGGCAGAACGCCATGCCGTACAGCCGGAAGCAGGCTCAAACATCGATACGTCGATGCATCAAAACCGCATTAACGTCAGCCATGCTTTCGATAAAGAGAGCCTGACGGCAGGCAACCTGCAGTAATTAAGGGCCAGCCCGCGGGCGACGAGATTGCTCCATGAGCGTCTTCGCGCCATAAAAAAACCTGCCAGAAGGCAGGTTTTTTTGTTGCCAAAAGGCGCTTACTGCAGCAGAGAAATATCCGCTACCTGCAGGAAAAGCTCGCGCAGTTTAGACAGCAGCGTCAGGCGGTTAACGCGCACGCTTTGATCTTCCGCGTTGACCATTACGTTCTCGAAGAACTCGTCAACCGGCTCGCGCAGCGACGCCAGCTCGATCAAAGCGTCCTGATAGCGGCCTTCGGCGAAGTACGGCTGCAGCTTGTCGCGCAGGACGACTAAATTGCTGGCCAGCTTAATTTCAGCCGCTTCTTTCAGCACGGAGGCGTGGACGATATCGTTCAGCACTTCGTCAGACTTAGCCAGAATGTTGGAGACACGCTTATTCGCCGCCGCCAGCGCCGAGGACTCTTCCAGCGTGCGGAAGTGCGAAACCGCCTTCATGCGCGCATCGAAATCAGCCGGACGGGTTGGGCGACGAGCCAGTACCGCCTGAATAGTATCAACGCCGTAGCCTTCGTCCTGGTACCAGGCGCGGAAGCGACCGAGCATAAAGTCGATAACATCATCAACCACCTTCGCGTTAGTCAGCTTGTCGCCATACAGACGTACCGCTTCTTCGGTGAGGGTTTGCAGATCCAGATTCAGGTTCTTCTCAACGATGATACGCAGCACGCCCAGCGCGGCACGGCGCAGCGCGAACGGGTCTTTGTCCCCTTTCGGGTGCTGACCAATGCCGAAGATACCGGCAAGCGTATCCATCTTATCGGCAATCGCCACCGCGCAGGCAACCGGGTTAGACGGCAGATCGTCACCGGCAAAACGCGGCTGATACTGCTCGTTCAGCGCCACGGCAACGTCTTCCGCTTCGCCATCATGACGCGCGTAGTGCATGCCCATAACGCCCTGGGTATCGGTGAACTCGAAGACCATATTGGTCATCAGGTCGCACTTCGACAGCAGGCCCGCACGGGTCGCGTGGTTAACGTCTGCGCCAATCTGGCCGGCAATCCAGCCGGCAAGGGCCTGAATACGGTCGGTTTTATCGCGCAGGGTGCCCAGCTGCTGCTGGAACAGGACGGTCTGCAGACGCGGCAGATTGTCTTCCAGGCGCTTTTTGCGGTCAGTATTGAAGAAGAATTCGGCATCCGCCAGACGCGGGCGCACAACCTTCTCGTTACCGGAGATGATCTGCTGCGGGTCTTTGGATTCGATGTTGGCGACGAAGATGAAGTTCGGCAGCAGTTTGCCGTCGTCGGCATAAACCGGGAAATACTTCTGATCGCCTTTCATGGTGTAAACCAGGGCTTCAGAAGGCACCGCGAGGAATTTTTCTTCGAATTTCGCCGTCAGCACCACCGGCCATTCCACCAGCGAGGTCACCTCTTCCAGCAGGCTTTCGCTCAGGTCAGCGTTACCGCCAATCTTGCGGGCCGCTTCTTCAGCGCCGGCTTTAATGATCGCCTTACGCGCGGCGTAATCGGCAACAACCTTCCCGCGCGCCAGCAGAATCTGCGGATACTGTTCGGCGTTATCGATGGTGAATTCCGGCTCGCCCATAAAGCGATGGCCGCGGATCACACGATCGGAGTCGATACCGAGAATGGTCGCCGGAACGACTTTGTCGCCGAGCAGCAGGGTCACGGTGTGAACCGGGCGCACGAACTGCACGTCTGACGCGCCCCAGCGCATCAGTTTAGGGATAGGCAGTTTGGAAAGCGACGTCGCGACCATGTTCGGCAGCAGCGCTTCTGCGCTTTCGCCTTTCACGTGGGCGCGATACAGCAGCCATTCGCCTTTATCGGTCGCCAGACGTTCGGCCTGCTCGACGGTGATGCCGCAGCCGCGCGCCCAGCCTTCGGCCGCTTTGCTCGGTTTACCTTCGGCGTCAAACGCCGCTGAAACCGCCGGACCGCGTTTTTCGATTTCACGATCCGGCTGGGAAGCGGCCAGATTGGCCACCTTCAGCGCCAGACGACGCGGGGCGGCAAACCATTCAACGGTGCCGTGGGCGAGGCCGGCGCTATCCAGCTCCGCGGTAAAGTTCGCAGCAAAAGACTCAGCCAGGCTGCGCAGGGCTTTTGGTGGCAGCTCTTCGGTGCCGATCTCCACCAGGAAAGTTTTCTCAGACATGGCCGCCTCTTATTTGTTTTTGTTGCACATCGGGAAGCCAAGGGCCTCACGAGAAGCGTAGTAAGCTTCTGCCACCGCTTTCGTCAGGGTGCGGATGCGCAGAATATAGCGCTGACGCTCGGTGACGGAGATGGCCTTACGCGCATCCAGCAGGTTGAAGCTATGGGCGGCCTTCAGAATACGCTCGTAGGCAGGCAGCGGCAGCGGATTTTCCAGCGCCAGCAGCAGCTGCGCTTCTTTCTCATACTGCTCAAAGCAGGAGAACAGGAAGTCCACGTCGGCGTATTCAAAGTTGTAGGTTGATTGCTCGACTTCGTTCTGATGGAACACGTCGCCGTAGGTCGTTTTACCCAGCGGGCCGTCGCTCCATACCAGGTCGTAAACGCTGTCTACGCCCTGAATGTACATCGCCAGACGCTCCAGGCCGTAGGTGATCTCGCCGGTTACCGGCTTACATTCCAGACCACCAACCTGCTGGAAGTAAGTGAACTGAGTCACTTCCATACCATTCAGCCACACTTCCCAGCCCAGACCCCAGGCGCCCAGCGTTGGGTTTTCCCAGTTGTCTTCCACGAAGCGGATATCATGAATAGTCGGGTCCATACCCAGCTCTTTCAGAGACCCAAGGTACAGCTCCTGGATGTTGTCCGGCGATGGCTTAATGACCACCTGGAACTGATAGTAGTGCTGCAAGCGGTTCGGGTTTTCGCCATAGCGACCGTCGGTCGGACGACGCGAAGGCTGCACATAGGCAGTCGCCATCGGCTCTGGCCCCAGCGCGCGCAGGCAGGTCATTGGGTGGGAGGTGCCGGCGCCAACTTCCATGTCCAGTGGTTGAACAATGGTGCAGCCCTGACGAGCCCAGTAATCCTGTAAGGTCAGGATCAGGCCCTGGAAGGTCCTGGTATCAAACTTTTGCATATTATTTCGTGCTGGATACGTGTGGATTTAAAGGAAGGGATCAGTATACCCGCTGGCTGCGAGATATACAGTACGAAACGGCGTTGTTTAAGCAAAATTGGGGAAATTCACGCCATCATGCGGCAGCTGCGGGCATTTAGCGCATAGAAAGATGTAAAAACTGCCCGTCTGGATCGAAAGAACAGATAAAGCGCTCATTCTGCTCGGTATGGCCCGACAGCTCATAGCTTCCCTGGAACTGTTCAAAATGGCTGACGTCAACCAGCCGGGCCCCGGTGCTGTAGCGTCTTGCCGCCTTATCCTTACACAGCTGCTCCATGTTCAGGGTGATTTGCGGCGTAATTCGCGCTCTTTGCGCTTTTTGTAACGGCTGGGACGGCGTCTGGCTGCAGCCGGCAAGCACAAGCAGCAGCACTCCAGAAAAGAAATATTTCATCACCATTATCCTCAACCGCCTTGTTAGCAAATTGTTATCGTGCAGATTACGTGAAATCGCCCGGACATTGTGCGAATCTCTCCACATCTCTACAAGCATGCGGCGGAAAACTCAGAATATTCCATTGAGACACCGCCGTATCAGGGAAGTCAGACCCTGTTTAAGAAGGAACCACTGAGGTACTGATGCAGGAAAAAATAAACTGGATTACGAGTTTGCGCGGTATCGCATGCATGATGGTGGTGATGATCCACAGCACAACCTGGTACATCACCCATCCCCACGCCATCAGCCTGGTGGAATGGGATATGGCCAACCTGCTCAACTCCGCCTCTCGCGTCAGCGTCCCGCTCTTCTTCATGATGTCAGGGTATCTGTTTTTCGGCGAACGCAGCGCCCAGCCGCGGCACTTTCTGCGCATCGTGCTGTGCGTACTGTTCTACAGCGCCGTGTCGCTGCTCTACATCTCCCTGTTTACCCATATCAACGTCGAGCTCTCGCTAAGAAACTTGCTGCAAAAGCCGGTGTTCTATCACCTGTGGTTTTTCTTCGCGATTATCGTCGTCTACCTGCTCTCGCCGCTCATTCAGGTTAAGCAGGTCAGCGGGAAGATGCTGCTGGCGCTGATGCTGGTCATCGGCATTCTCGCCAATCCCAATATGGTGAGCGTAAAAGCGGGCGGTATCGAATGGCTGCCGATCAATCTCTATATCAGCGGCGATGCCTTTTACTACGTGCTGTACGGCGTGCTTGGCCGGGCGATTGGCATGATGGAGACGGATAAAAAATGGCTGACTCTGCTGTGCGCCGCGCTGTTTGCCAGCGCCGTCTGGGTGATATCACGCGGTACGCTGCACGAGCTAAAGTGGCGCGGCGACTTCGGCGATACCTGGTATTTATACTGCGGTCCGGCGGTGTTTGTTTGCGCGGTAGCCCTGCTGACGCTGGCGAAAAATACCCTCAACGGGCGTCAGATCCCCGGCATCGCGCTTATCGCCCGCCACTCTCTGGGGATCTACGGTTTTCATGCGCTGATTATCCACGCGCTGCGGGCCAGCGGCCTGGAGCTCACGCGCTGGCCGCTGCTGGATATTCTGTGGATATTTAGCGCCGCGCTGCTGGGCAGCCTGCTGCTGTCGGCGCTGGTGCAGCGCATCGACACGCGTCGGCTGGTGAGCTAGCGCAACGGTAAAACCCGCCCCCGCGGCGGGAGCGGGTCGCCGCTATGACATCAGCGGGAGGAGCTGCTGATAAATCTGGCGGAACGTTTCGCGACGCGGGGCATAGAGCGCGAAGCGTTCGCTATCCGGAAGGTGAGCCTGTTCCAGCGGCAGCTGAGGCAGCAGGTCTGAATACGACGCGCCTTTATGCAGCGCCAGCTGCGCTAATCTCGCGGCGCCTAACGCCGGCCCGACGTCGCCGCCGGTACGGTAATCCAGCTGCTGTCCGCTGATGTCGGCCAGCATCTGCCGCCACCAGGGGCTGCGAGCGCCTCCGCCAATCAGGGTAATGCTCTCAGGCTTAATGCCGCAGGCGTGGACCACATCCATACCGTCCGCCAGCGCATATCCCACCCCTTCCAGCACCGCACGCGCCAGCTCCGCCGGGCCATGCTGATGGGTCAGGCCGAAAAAGACGCCTTTCGCCTGCGGATTGTTATGCGGCGTACGCTCGCCGGAAAGATATGGCAGAAACCACACCGGGCCCGCGCTCTCATGCGCTGACCCGGCGGCGGCGATCAGCGCCGGAACCGAACCAAGGCCGGTCAGCTTCGCCGCCCAGTCGAGGCAGGATGCCGCGCTGAGCATGACCGACATCAAATGCCAGCGCCCGGGAAGCGCATGGCAGAAACTGTGCACAGCGCTTTCGGGTTTGCTGAGAAAGCCATCGCTGACGGCAAAGTAAACGCCGGAGGTGCCCAGCGATAGCATCGCCTGTCCCGCGTCCGCCATGCCGACGCCAACGGCCCCGGCGGCATTATCGCCGCCGCCGGCAACCACCAGCGCCTGGGGCATATTCCACGCCTCGGCGATAGCCGGACGCAGCGTTCCCGTCACCTCGCTGCCCTCAAATAGCGCAGGCATGTTATCGCGGCTCAGGCCGCAGGCGGCGAGCATCTCGTCGCTCCAGTCGCGTTTTGCCACGTCCATCCACATCGTCCCGGCAGCGTCAGACATATCGCTGGCAAACTCGCCGGTCATGCGTAAACGGAGATAATCTTTCGGCAGCAGGACCTTATCAACCTGGCTGAACACGTCCGGCTCGTGCCGCTCAACCCATAGCAGTTTCGGCGCCGTAAAGCCGGGCATCATCAGGTTGCCGGTGATCTGCCGCGACCGCTCCACCCGCTCTTCCAGCAGGGCGCACTCTTCGCCGCAGCGCCCGTCATTCCATAAAATGGCCGGGCGCAGCACCTTCTGCTGCTTATCCAGCAGCGTGGCGCCATGCATCTGCCCGGCGATACCGATAGCCTTCACGTCGCGCAGGGAGTGCCGCTCTGCCAACGCTTTGATCGCGCCATCCGTTGCCTGCCACCAGTGCTCGGGATCTTGTTCGGACCATAGGGGGTGCGGGCGCGATACGCTGAGCTTTTCAGTATGCGAAGCCAGTACCTCACCTTGCTCATTGAGCAAAATGGCCTTCACGCCCGAGGTACCTAAATCAATCCCGATGTACATACAGACTCTCCTTAACAGCGCGCCACGGCTGAGCGTGGCGCGAAAAAGCGTGCTAAATAGCCTATGCCCGGACGCGCCGGGCACTATCATCACTTATCGAAAAGATAATGATTCACCAGATTTTCCAGCTGCTCCTGGTGGCCGCTCTGATGCTGCGGCGTCAGATTATTCTGCGCGGCATGCTGAGCAATTTCCGTCAGCGTCATCTGCCCCTTGAGGATTTGCTGGCCCAGGTCGCCGTTCCAGCCGGCATAACGTTTTGCTACGCGCTTATCCAGCTCGCCATCTTCAATCATGCGCGCCGCCACTTTCAGCGACAGAGCCATCGTATCCATCGCCCCAATATGACCATAGAACAGATCGTACTTATCGGTGCTTTGACGACGAACTTTGGCATCAAAATTCAGCCCGCCGGTAGTGAAACCGCCGGCCTTGAGAATTTCATACATCACCAGGGCGTTTTCTTCCACGCTATTCGGGAACTGATCGGTATCCCAGCCCAGCTGCGGGTCGCCGCGGTTGGCATCGACGGAACCAAACAGGCCCAGCGCGATGGCGGTGGCAATCTCGTGGTGGAAACTGTGGCCTGCCAGGGTCGCGTGGTTCGCTTCAATATTAAGCTTGATCTCTTTTTCCAGACCGAACTGCTTGAGGAAGCCATAAACGGTGGAGGCGTCGTAGTCGTACTGGTGCTTGGTCGGCTCCTGCGGCTTCGGCTCAATCAGCAGCGTCCCCTGGAAGCCAATTTTATGTTTGTGCTCAACGACCAGCTGCATAAACCGGCCAATCTGCTCGCGCTCCTGGCGCAAATCGGTATTGAGCAGAGTTTCATACCCTTCACGGCCGCCCCACAGGACGTAGTTTTCCCCGCCCAGCTTGTGGGTAGCATCCATCGCGGTAACGACCTGAGTCGCTGCCCAGCTGAACACTTCCGGGTCCGGGTTGGTTGCCGCACCTGCGCCGTATCGCGGGTTAGTGAAGCAGTTCGCGGTGCCCCACAGCAGCTTCACGCCGCTATGCTCCTGTTTTGCCGCCAGCACATCGACCATTTGCGCGAAATTGTTCAGATACTCCTTCAACGACGCGCCTTCCGGCGAGACGTCAACGTCGTGGAAGCAGTAGTAAGGGACGTTCAGCTTGTGGAAAAACTCAAAGGCGACGTCAGCTTTACGTTTTGCCATTTCCAGGGCGTCGCCCGGCTGCTGCCACGGGCGGTTGAAGGAACCGACGCCAAACATGTCGGCTCCGTTCCAGCAGAACGTGTGCCAGTAGCAGGCCGCAAACCGCAGGTGTTCTTCCATGCGTTTACCCAGCACCAGCTCATCCGGGTTATAGTGACGGAAAGCCAGCGGGTTAGTAGATTTAGGGCCTTCATAACGAACGCGATCGAGTTGATCGAAATAGGTCTGCATAATGAACTCCATATTCAGGGATGCGGCGGGTAATAAGTCATAAGCCAATATAGAATTGCTGTTTTACTTTCCTCAATTACGTTATTTCACACCGCGGTTGAGAGAATCCGCAAACGTGCGCCAGATCGCAAAAATAACGGTCTAATTCGCTATTTACGCAGTATCTCAATGAAAGATCGGGACAATCCCTGAGGCCCTGAAGATTAAAATAAGATCGCGGTCATAAATCAGCAAATAAACTAAATTTCATAACGCCAAAATAAGCACAGGTAATTGCCAGCGCCCTTTTCCACGTTAAGAATCTTCAGCGTATCAGGCCGTCTGCTTTTACCGCTCGTTTTATCCTGCACTTTACAAAAAGGTATTATTATTATGAAGATAAAGAACCTTTGCCTCACGCTCTGCGCTTCACTCATTCTTACCAGCATGGCGGGTATTGCTAAAGAAGTTAAAATTGGTATGGCCATTGACGATCTTCGTCTGGAACGCTGGCAGAAAGACCGCGATATTTTTGTCAACAAGGCCGAATCATTAGGTGCAAAAGTATTTGTTCAGTCTGCCAACGGCAATGAAGAAACGCAAATGTCGCAAATTGAAAATATGATAAATCGCGGCGTTGACGTTCTGGTTATTATTCCTTACAACGGTCAGGTTTTAAGTAACGTTATTAAAGAAGCGAAGCAGGAAGGGATCAAAGTTCTCGCCTATGACCGTATGATTAATAACGCAGATATTGATTTCTATATTTCATTCGATAACGAAAAAGTCGGCGAAATGCAGGCCCAAAGCCTGGTCAATAAAGTGCCCCAGGGTAATTATTTCCTGATGGGCGGCTCGCCTGTTGATAATAACGCCAAACTCTTCCGTGCCGGGCAAATGAAGGTGCTTAAGCCTTATATCGATCAGGGCAAAATCAAAATTGTCGGCGATCAGTGGGTCGACGGCTGGCTGCCGGAAAACGCGTTAAAAATTATGGAGAATGCGCTTACCGCCAACAATAACAAAATTGATGCGGTAGTGGCCTCAAACGACGCCACCGCCGGCGGGGCAATCCAGGCGCTAAGCGCCCAGGGGCTGGCGGGGAAAGTGGCGATCTCGGGTCAGGACGCCGACCTCGCCGGAGTGAAGCGCATTATCTCTGGTACCCAGACGATGACGGTTTATAAACCCATCGTGACGCTTGCCACCACCGCGGCAGAAATTGCCGTTGAGCTCGGTAACGATAAGGCGCCGCACGCTGATACCACCTTAAACAACGGGCTGAAGGACGTCCCGTCGCGGCTGCTGACGCCAATTGAAGTGAATAAAGACAATATCGACCAAACGGTGATTAAAGACGGTTTCCACAAAAAGAGCGAACTGTAACCTCCGACGCCCCTTAACCGGGGCGTTATTCTCGTCCAGCCGGATATCGCTTATGCGGAGCATCTATGTCCTGGTTACTTGAAATGAAGAACATTACCAAATCTTTCGGCGCGGTGAAGGCCGTTGATAATGTCAGCCTGCGGCTTAACGCCGGGGAAGTTGTCTCATTGTGTGGCGAAAATGGTTCCGGCAAATCCACCCTGATGAAGGTGCTGTGCGGCATTTATCCGCACGGCAGCTATGAGGGCGAGATTATTTTCTCTGGCGAAACCCTGCAGGCCGCCAATATTCGCGATACCGAGCGTAAGGGCATCGCCATCATTCACCAGGAGCTCGCGCTGGTAAAACACTTAACGGTGCTGGAGAACATTTTCCTCGGCGCAGAAATTTCCCGCCACGGCCTGCTGGATTATGAAACCATGACCCTACGCAGCCAGAAGCTGCTGGCTCAGGTCAATTTGGCGATATCACCCGATACGCGCGTCGGGGATTTAGGTCTTGGCCAGCAGCAGCTGGTTGAAATTGCCAAAGCGCTCAACAAACAGGTGCGCTTACTGATTCTCGATGAGCCCACCGCTTCATTAACCGAACAAGAAACGGCAATTCTGCTGAACATTATTCGCGATCTGCAAAATCACGGCATCGCCTGTATTTACATCTCCCACAAGCTCAACGAAGTAAAAGCGATCTCCGACACCATCTGCGTGATTCGCGACGGCCAGCATATTGGCACCCGCGACGCCAGCGGCATGAACGAAGATGATGTCATTACCATGATGGTCGGCCGCGAGCTTACCGCCCTTTACCCCAGCGAACCGCACACCCACGGCGACGAGATTTTGCGCGTCGAAAATTTAACCGCATGGCATCCGGTCAATCGCCATATCAAACGGGTGAACAATATCTCCTTCTCTCTGCATCGCGGCGAAATCCTCGGCATTGCCGGACTGGTCGGCGCCGGGCGCACCGAGGCGGTCCAGTGCCTGTTTGGCGTCTGGCCGGGTCGCTGGGAGGGGAAAATCTATATTGACGGTCAGCAGGTGGCGATTCATCACTGCCAGCAGGCGATTGCTCACGGTATCGCCATGGTGCCGGAGGATCGCAAAAAAGACGGCATCGTGCCGGTGATGGCGGTCGGTAAGAATATCACCCTGGCCGCGCTGGACCAGTTTAGCGGCCCGCTAAGCAGCCTCGATGACGCCGGGGAGCAGCTGTGCATTCAGCAGTCTATCCAGCGGCTGAAAATCAAAACCTCGTCGCCGGATCTGGCCATCGGCCGACTCAGCGGCGGTAATCAGCAGAAAGCGATCCTCGCCCGCTGCCTGCTGCTGAACCCGCGCATTTTAATCCTTGATGAGCCCACCCGCGGCATTGATATCGGCGCGAAATACGAAATCTACAAGCTGATTAATCAGCTGGTGCAGCAGGGGATCGCCGTTATCGTTATCTCATCGGAGCTTCCGGAGGTGCTCGGACTCAGCGATCGGGTGCTGGTCATGCACGAAGGCAAACTGAAAGCGAACTTAATCAACCAGGGTCTGACCCAGGAACAGGTAATGGAAGCCGCACTGAGGAGCGAACACCATGTCGAAAAACACGTCGTCTGAGATAAAACTGGCCCCATCAGCCTCCGCCACCCTGCCCGGATTAAAGGGCCTGAATCTTCAGGTTTTCGTCATGATCGCCGCCATCGTGGTCATCATGCTGTTCTTTACCTGGGTTACCGATGGCGCCTACTTAAGCGCGCGCAATATTTCGAACCTGCTGCGGCAGACGGCCATCACCGGCATCCTCGCGGTGGGGATGGTCTTTGTGATCATTTCCGCCGAGATTGACCTCTCCGTCGGCTCAATGATGGGGCTTCTCGGCGGCGCGGCGGCCATCTTCGACGTCTGGCTCGGCTGGCCGCTGCCACTCACCATCGTGGTGACGCTGGCGATGGGGCTGCTGCTGGGCGCCTGGAACGGATGGTGGGTCGCCTATCGCAAGGTGCCCTCGTTTATCGTCACCCTTGCCGGCATGCTGGCGTTCCGCGGCATTCTGATCGGCATCACCAACGGCACCACGGTCTCCCCGACCAGCCCGGCGATGTCGCAAATCGGGCAGAGCTACCTGCCGGACGGCATTGGCTTCGGTATCGGCGTCGTCGGCATGGCCGCTTTTATTATCTGGCAGTGGCGCGGCCGCCTGCGCCGCCAGGCGTTGGGGTTAACCACCTCCGCCTCAACCGCTACCGTCGGCCGCCAGACCCTTACCGCCGTTTTTGTTCTCGGCGCAATCTGGCTGTTGAACGACTATCGCGGCGTCCCTACGCCGGTGCTGCTCCTCGCCGCGCTGCTGCTGGCCGGCATGTTTATGGCCACCCGCACCGCCTTTGGTCGACGGATTTACGCCATCGGCGGCAACCTTGAAGCGGCCCGCCTGTCGGGTATCAGCGTAGAGCGGACTAAGCTGGCGGTGTTCGCCATCAACGGCCTGATGGTCGCCATTGCCGGGCTGATCCTCAGCTCGCGGCTGGGGGCCGGCTCGCCGTCCGCGGGCAACATCGCCGAACTCGACGCCATCGCCGCCTGCGTTATCGGCGGTACCAGCCTTGCCGGCGGCGTAGGCAGCGTGGCCGGCGCGGTCATGGGGGCCTTTATCATGTCCGCGCTGGATAACGGCATGAGCATGATGGACGTCGCCACCTTCTGGCAATACATCGTTAAAGGCGCCATTTTGCTGCTGGCGGTGTGGATGGATTCCGCCACCAAGCGGCGCGCCTGAGACGCTGGACAACAGAATGCCCGAATTATTTGCGCTACCGCCAGATTTACGCATAAGTAGCTTGTAATAGTTCGGGCATTGGCCGGTATTGTATGGCCAGCAAGAGAGACCAGGGAACGAGATTATGTTTGAAAAGCGCCACCGTATTACGCTGTTATTCAACGCCAACAAAGCCTACGATCGGCAGGTTGTGGAAGGCGTTGGCGAATATTTACAGGCGTCGCAGCTGGAGTGGGACATCTTTATCGAAGAGGATTTCCGCGCCCGGATAGAGAACATCAGAGAGTGGCTGGGAGACGGGGTGATCGCCGATTATGACGACCCCGAAATTGAAAAGCTGCTGGCCGGCGTCGAAGTACCGATCGTCGGCGTCGGCGGCTCCTACTATCGCCCCGAGGATTACCCGCCGGTTCACTATATCGCCACCGATAACGCAGCCCTGGTTGAGAGCGCCTTTCTGCATCTTAAAGAGAAAGGGGTTCACCGTTTCGCCTTTTACGGGCTGCCCACCTCCAGCGGCAAGCGCTGGGCCGTTGAACGCGAGCACGCATTTTGCCAGCTGGTAGCAAAAGAGAAGTATCGCGGCGTGGTTTACCAGGGGCTGGAGACGGCGCCGGAAAACTGGCAGCACGCGCAGAACCGCCTGGCGGACTGGCTGCAAACGCTGCCGCCGCAAACGGGGATCATCGCCGTTACCGACGCCCGCGCGCGCCACGTTTTGCAGGCCTGCGAGCTGCTGCATATTCCGGTACCGGAAAAGCTCTGCGTCATCGGCATCGATAACGAAGAGCTGACCCGCTACCTGTCGCGCGTTGCGCTATCGTCGGTGGCGCAGGGCACCCGCCAGATGGGCTATCAGGCGGCAAAGCTGCTGCACCGCCTGCTGGATAAAGAAGCGCTGCCGCTGCAGCGCAGGCTGGTTCCCCCCATGCGCGTCATTGAGCGACGCTCGACGGACTACCGCTCCCTCTCCGACCCTTCGGTTATCCAGGCCATGCACTACATCCGCAATCACGCCTGCAAAGGCATAAAGGTCGAGCAGGTGCTGGACGCCGTCGGGATCTCGCGATCGAACCTCGAAAAGCGCTTTAAAGAGGAGGTGGGCGAAACCATTCATACGGTCATTCACAGCGAGAAGTTAGAAAAAGCGCGCAGCCTGCTGGTTTCGACGACGCTGTCGATTAATGAAATCTCGCAGATGTGCGGCTATCCGTCGCTGCAATATTTCTATTCCGTGTTTAAGAAAGAGTACGACGTCACGCCGAAGGAGTACCGCGACCGGCACAGCGAAGTAATGATGTAGCGGGAAAAGAGCGAAAAAAATGCCCGGGCATGCGCGCCGGGCATTTTTCATTATAGGATTTGCATTACATATGTGCGGCAATCAGACGCTGGTTATCCTGATACATCGCGAAGAGATAGTTGTTATAGCTCGACCCTTTGGTCGAATAGCCCTTCAGCTTATGAATCATCGTGCTGGCGGTCACTTCCTGGTCCGTTTTACGCAGCTGCGCACGGGAGGTGCGGAAGGATTTATACGCCGGATGCGTGTTCAGGTTGGTCACATAGGCCTGCACCGACTGTTCTACAGAATCAAACTGAGAATAGCCTTTCATCGCACCGCTGCAGTTGCCGCCGCCGCACTTCATACCAAACAAATTGTTGTTCATGCGCGCCAGCTTCGACGTACCCCAGCCGCTTTCGGCCGCCGCCATTGTGGCAACCATGCTGTTAGGAATAATGTCGACGCGGTCCATCAGCGTGTTCCACGGAATACGGCGCGTATTGCCGGACCATTTCACCTTATAGCGCGACGTTATATCTTTCAGACGCGTACGCTCGCTCGGCGACCAGCGGGAATCATACTGCTTGGTAACAAGCCAGTCACGATCGGCAGTAATCACCTGATTCTGCTTGGTAATATAAGGCATCACTGTCCGGAGAAACGCTTTTTTCCTTGGTGTTCCGGAAGGGTATTTTCGCAAATCAGGAAGTGAACTGCTCTTTACACTATTGCGAGAATACTCTTGTTTACCGCTGACCTTAACACTACTGCTTTTCTTTACTATCGGGGCTTTATGACTCGTTGTTGCCGTGTGGGTTGTTGCCAACGCACTACCTGAAAATATGCAGGTAAGTAACATGAGTATCGCGGCCCCATATCGTCGAATGGGAATCGATATCATTAGATCTCCTGGTCGGATATATGCATTCCAACACCTTGTTTTATGCGAAAAAACGTTAATTGAATCGCGAATAGTATCAAAAATACCCAGTGAGAGCACTAACAGAAATAGTCCAATTCCTAAAAGCTGTCATCTGAAATCGGTTTCTGCCCGCTGGAAACGTCGTAAAAATGCTAGCGCAGTCTCATTTTTTGGCTATTTTTTGAACTGAATCACTCACCCCTTTTCATCATCCCCGTAAAAGCGCAGGTGGGATGAGTTCATCCTGCGGTCAGACGGGCAAACTGAACAAAAAACCGCTTACAGGACTTCGGCATGAAACTCGCTGCTCTCGCGTCGCTACTGTTGCCTGGGATGGCCTTCGCCGCCTGGACCACCGCTAACTTTCCCACCTTCACCGAAGAAGGCACCGGCAGATTTATTAGCCAAAATGAGGTGGCGAAGGGTACACGTCCGCTGCAAATAAATTTTGACCAACAGTGCTGGCAGCCCGTCGGGACCATAAAACTTAACCAAATGCTCTCCATGGAGCCCTGCCGCGGCGCGCCTGCGCAGTGGCGAGTTTTCCGTGAAGGCCTGTACACCCTTGATGTCGATACCCGCTCCGGCACGCCGACGCTGATGATCTCCCTCAAAGAGAACGAAACGGCGTCAGCGGCGACGCCCCAGCTGCGTCAGTGCCCGAAATGGCAGGGCCAGCCGCTGACGATCGCCGTCGGCCAGACTTTTGCCGAAGGCAGCAAGGTACGTGATTTTTACAGCGGCAACATCGCGACGGTGAGCGGCGGCAAAGTCACCCTACAGCCGGCCCCCAACAGCAACGGCCTGCTGCTGCTCGAACGCGCGGAAACCGACGCCGCCGCGCCGTTTAGCTGGCATAACGCGACGGTCTATTTCGTTCTCACCGACCGCTTTGTTAACGGCAACCCCGCGAACGACAATAGCTACGGGCGGCACAAAGACGGCATGCAGGAGATCGGCACGTTTCACGGCGGCGACCTGCAGGGCCTGACCAGCCGGCTCGACTATCTCCAGCAGCTGGGCGTCAACGCGCTGTGGATCAGCTCTCCGCTGGAGCAAATTCACGGCTGGGTTGGCGGCGGAACCAAGGGAGACTTCCCCCATTACGCCTATCACGGCTACTACGCGCAGGACTGGACGAAGCTGGATGCCAACATGGGTACCGAAGCCGACCTGCGTCGTCTCGTCGATGAGGCCCATAAGCGCGGCATGCGCATCCTGTTTGATGTCGTGATGAACCACACCGGCTACGCGACGCTCGCCGATATGCAGGAGTTCAAATTTGGCTCTCTCTATCTGCAAGGCGATGAGCTGAAAAAGACGTTCGGCGAACGCTGGACCGACTGGAAACCCGGCCCGGGGCAGAGCTGGCACAGCTTTAACGATTACATCAACTTCAGCGATAAGGCCGGCTGGGAAAAATGGTGGGGGAAAAAGTGGATCCGTACCGATATCGGTGACTACGACAACCCCGGCTTTGACGATCTGACCATGTCCCTGGCCTTCCTGCCGGACCTGAAAACGGAATCGACAACGCCTTCCGGCCTGCCGAACTTCTATCATCTGAAAGCGGATACCGCAGCCAAAGAGATCCCCGGCTTCACGCCGCGCGATTACCTGACCCACTGGCTCAGTCAGTGGGTGCGTGATTACGGTATTGACGGTTTCCGGGTCGATACCGCCAAGCACGTCGAGCAGGCCGCCTGGCAGCAGTTGAAAACGCAGGCGACGGCGGCGCTGGCGGAGTGGAAAAAGGCCAACCCCGATAAGGCGCTGGATAGCGCGCCGTTCTGGATGACCGGCGAGGCCTGGGGCCACGGCGTCATGCAGAGCGATTACTATCGCCACGGTTTTGACGCGATGATTAACTTCGATTATCAGGATCAGGCGGCGAAAGCGGCGGATTGTCTGGCAAATATGGACCTCACCTGGCAGCAAATGGCGGACAAGCTGCAGCAGTTTAACGTCCTGAGCTACCTCTCATCGCACGATACGCGCCTGTTCCGCGAAGGCGGCAGCTCGGCGGCCGAACTGCTGCTGCTCGCCCCTGGCGCGGTGCAAATCTTCTACGGCGATGAGTCCTCGCGGCCCTTTGGCCCGACCGGCTCAGATCCGCTGCAGGGCACGCGTTCGGATATGAACTGGCAGGACGTCACGGGCAAAGCCGCGCTTAGCGTGACGCACTGGCAGAAGCTCGGTCAGTTCCGCGCCCGCCACTCCGCCATCGGTATGGGTAAGCAAACCACCCTTTCCCTGCCGCAGGGCTACGGTTTTGTGCGCGAAAACGGCGATGATAAGGTCATGGTCGTGTGGGCAGGCCAGCGCTAACCAGCGGATAAGCGACGCCCTCGGCAGCCGAGGGCGTCATAACAGAATAAATATCTATAAAAAACAAATATCTCAGCATAATAACAAAAGCCTCTCCGCATCCGCAGATTTGCACCTCGCCAACGCTGGCGTTATGGTTACCCACTTTCCAGACATACCGACAGATTATCCGCGATGACATTTTCACTTTTCGGCGACAAATTCACCCGCCATTCGGGCATTACCCGTTTGATGGAAGACCTTAATGACGGCCTGCGTACGCCGGGAGCAATCATGCTGGGTGGCGGTAATCCCGCACAAATACCGGAAATGAATGACTACTTCCACGGCCTGCTTGCCGACATGCTGGCTAACGGTAAAGCCCTTGATGCGCTTTGTAATTACGACGGCCCGCAGGGTAAAAGCGAACTGCTGAGCCTGCTGGCGCAGATGCTGCGTGACGAACTCGGCTGGGAGATTG
Source organism: Klebsiella sp. 10-1 (assembly GCF_009758445.1). Taxonomy (NCBI): domain Bacteria; kingdom Pseudomonadati; phylum Pseudomonadota; class Gammaproteobacteria; order Enterobacterales; family Enterobacteriaceae; genus Klebsiella; species Klebsiella sp. 10-1. The sequence goes on along the minus strand of NZ_WQRE01000005.1, from coordinate 221,254 downwards.
AACCACAGAATATTGCACTGACAAATGGCAGTCAGAGTGCATTTTTCTACTTATTTAACCTCTTTGCCGGACGCCGTGCGGATGGCACGACCCGTAAAGTGCTGTTCCCGCTGACCCCGGAATATATCGGTTACGCCGATTCGGGTCTCGAAGAGGATCTGTTCGTCGCCACCCGCCCGAATATCGAACTGCTGCCGGAAGGCCAGTTTAAATATCATGTGGATTTCGAACACCTGCAGGTGACGGAAGAGACGGGCATGATTTGCGTCTCCCGACCGACCAACCCCACCGGTAACGTGATTACCGACGAAGAGTTAATCAAGCTGGATGCGTTGGCCAATCAACACGGCGTGCCGCTGGTCATTGATAACGCGTACGGCGTTCCCTTCCCGGGGATTATTTTCAGCGACGCCAGGCCGCTATGGAACCCCAATATCGTTCTGTGCATGAGCCTCTCCAAGCTGGGTCTGCCGGGCAGCCGCTGCGGAATTATCATCGCCAATGAGAAGATCGTTACCGCCATCAGCAATATGAACGGCATTATCAGCCTTGCTCCCGGCGGTATGGGCCCGGCGATGATGTGCGAAATGATTAAACGCAACGACCTGCTGCGCCTGTCGGAAACGGTTATTAAGCCGTTCTATTACCAGCGGGTTCAGGAAACCATCGCCATTATTCGCCGCTATCTGCCGGCAGAGCGCTGCCTGATCCATAAGCCGGAAGGCGCCATTTTCCTCTGGCTGTGGTTTAAGGATCTGCCTATTTCCACCGAGCTGCTCTATCAGCGCCTGAAGAAACGCGGCGTGCTGATGGTGCCGGGCGACTACTTCTTCCCGGGCCTTGATAAGCCCTGGCCGCACACCCACCAGTGCATGCGCATGAACTACGTACCGGACCCGGAGAAAATTGAAGCGGGCGTGAAGATTCTCGCCGAAGAGGTTGAACGCGCCTGGGGTGAACAGGGCGCGTAATCGCACGTTTTGTCGCCCGCCTAAATCGCCAGCGCCGTCCGCCGACGGCGCTCGCCGCTTAATCTCTCCAGCTCCGCCGACGTCATGCAGTACAGCGCCTGGGTCGGACAGGCCGCCACGCAGGCCGGGCCGTCTTCGCGATGGCCGCACAAATCGCATTTCAACGCCTGTACGCCATCGTCGGTCATCATCACGGACATCGCGCCGTACGGACAGGCCAGCATGCAGCTTTTGCAGCCAATACAAAGGGATTGTTCAACGTACACCGCGCCGCTGACCCGGCTAATCGCCCCCACCGGGCAGACGTTGGCGCAGGGCGCATCTTCGCAATGATGGCAGGTCACGGCGGTTGTAAAAGACCCGCTCTTCACCACCCAAATGCGGGCGCTGAAGGCTTTTGGAGAAAGTGCGGCGCAATCCTGATTTGCCTGGTGTGACACCACGCAGGCGACTTCGCAGGTACGACAGCCAATGCATTTAGCCGAATCCGCAATGATAAAACGGTTCATTTTCCACCCCGCCTGACGTTGATTAGCGTCAGAGTGCCAGAAAACGAACCGCCTTCGCTTTGATCCTGGCGGGGATTGTTGCCAGATCTGTCATCTGCCTAACCGCATCTGGCTTTTTGCCTACACGCGTAAGGTAAATCCCAGTTCGTTAGAGATGGCCTGTGCCGTGTCGCGCAGCGGCTTGAGCAAATTTTTCTCACCAATCTGTTTCAGACGTGACGTCGAGAGTGAGATGGAGATGGCATACGGCACACGGTGTTGAATATCAAACACCGGAACAGCAATGCAGGAAACGCCAAGCTCATTCTCTTCGCGGTCCATCGCCATCACGCTTTCACGAATTTGCGCCAGCTCATCGTACATCGCAGGTAGCCCCGTAATGGTGTTGCGCGTCAGAGGCTGAATCTGCTCCTGATGCGTCTCCCAGTACTCTTTCACATATTCCTGCTGACCAAACGCCATGTAAATCTTACCCATTGCCGAACAGTACAGCGGCATATGTTGGCCGATATAAGCGCGGGTACGCAGCATCCCGGTCGTCGGTTCCAGCTTATAAATCAGAATGGCGTGATCGTCCTCACGGCTGGAGAAGTTGATGGTTTCCCCGGTAGAGAGGTTTAGCGCTTCCAGATGCGGCGCCGCCACGTGGATAATATTCAGCGACGTCAGGGCTTTTTGACCGACGGCGATAAATTTCGTGGTTAAACGGTAACTCCCGGCGGCGGGCGCGGGAGTGACGTAGCCACAGGATTGCAGCCCTTGTAGTAATCGGTGCACGGTGCTTTTGTTCAGCCCGGCCAGTTCTGAAAGATGCGCCAGCGGGCAACCGTTGGGGTAATTGCTTAAGATTTCTATCAACATCAAACCGCGAAACAAGCTTTGGCTTCCAGCCGGCCGCTCTTTCTCCGGCGTGTTTTCACTCTCTTTTGTGTTCATCGCTTCCGCTCTCCATTCTGTGGCGACCTGATGGTAGCGCAAAGTGTGTTTCACTTCACGATCTGAACAGAAATTTTGTAATTAACTGATTTTATTGAATTTCAAAAACATCCTCCCCGATTGCTTTGTGAAATCATGATCGATATATTTGAAATCAGATTTCGCATAGTGAAATTTATAGATTGTAAAACGTTCTTATTCCCTCAGCGGGAGGTCACCTTAAATGGCAGAAGCAGCAGTGTTGTCTCCGTTGTTATCCATGCGCCACATTATCAAGCGCTTTGGTGGAAATGTGGCGGTCAATAACGTCAGTCTGGATATTTATCCGGGCCAGGTTGTGGCGCTGCTGGGAGAAAACGGTGCCGGTAAATCGACGTTGATTAAGGTGCTGGCTGGCGTCTATTCCCGTGATGGTGGCGAGATCCTGTTTCGCGGTCAGCCGGTGGATTCTGCCGCCGCGTTACGTCAGGGCAACGAACAGCCTATCGCCTTTATTCATCAGGATTTAGGCCTGGTAGAGTGGATGACCATCGCCGAAAACATGGCGCTGGTGATGGGGTTTCCCCGTCGCTTCGGCCTGATTGACTGGGCGGCCACCAAACGCCAGGCGCAAAAAGCGCTGGAAGATATCGGCATTCAGCTCGACCCGGATGACCGCGTGTTTGACCTTTCCCGCACCGAAAAATCCCTGCTGGCGATTGCCCGCGCGGTGGCAGTTGACGCCTCGGTGCTGGTGCTCGATGAACCGACAGCCTCGCTGCCTGCCGACGATGTACGCCACCTGTTCCGCGTCATGAACATCCTGCGCGAGAAGCAGGTAGGCATGATTTACATCACCCACCGCCTGGATGAGGTGATGGAGATGGCTGATACCGTTTGCGCCATGCGCGACGGCTGCTACGCCGGGGGCGGCGATATCGGCCGCTACAGCCTGCGTGGTCTGGTCGAACTGATTGTGGGCGAAAGCCTGCGCGATGACCAGCGTCAGGCCTTACCCGATGCCAGCGCCCCGGTGCTGTTGAAAATGGACCACGTCAAAGTGGGCGATACCGGGCCGGTCTCCTTCGAGCTGCGTGCCGGTGAGATGGTGGCACTCGCCGGTCTGCGTGGCGCCGGCCAGGAAGAGATTGGACGTTTACTGTTTGCCTGCCGGACGCAGGAAAGTGGACAAATCACTTTAAACGGCGTGCCGTTTACGGCGACAACACCAGGGGAGGCGATGTCCGCAGGCGTCTCTTTTGTCGCAGGCGACCGTCTTCATGAAAGTCTGATCCCGGGCATGATGGTGCGTGAAAACCTGTTTATGAACCCCTGTAAACACGGTCATGCGCTGCTTTCCCGCTATAACGAAAAAAGCGAAGCGCCGCTGAGCCGGGAGAAAATCCGCCAGTTCGACGTGCGCCCTTCGCAGATAAATATTGAAATCAGTGCACTGTCGGGCGGCAACCAGCAAAAAGTGGTAATGGCACGCTGGCTTTCGCTCAATGCCCCTCTGCTCATCCTGGAAGATCCTTCTGCTGGCGTCGACGTGGGCGCACGCGCAGAAATTTACGATTTACTCAATCAGGCGCTGCAAAACGGCGTTGCCATTCTGGTCATCTCCAACGACCTGGAAGAGGTGGCGCACATCTGTAACCGGGCGCTGGTGTTTAACCGCGGGCAGATCGTCGGCGAACTTCTCAACCAGGATGTCACCTTTGCCAGATTGCTTGAGCTGGCATCGGGCAGCGGCACCATACATTAAGTCGGAGTGCGTTATGGCTAAAACATCAATGAAATCGACGGCCCTGGAATCACGCGTATCACTTCATGAACACGGTGCGGCCACCTGGCTTGGACAATTGACCACCCGTTACGGTTTACCCGCGATCTGCGTGGTGCTGGTTATCGTTTTTTCACTGACAACGCCTTCGTTTGCCTCCCTGTTGACGTTGCAGGCGATTCTCGACAGCAAATCGAAAATCGCCCTGCTGGCGCTGGCAGCAACCATTCCGATGATTGTCGGCAAAATCGACCTGAACGTCGGCTTCGGCATCGTACTCTGGCACATCCTCGCCATCACTTTGCAGGTTGAATATGGTTTCTCCTGGCCCGCCGCGGTGGCGATCGTGCTGGTGCTCTCCGCGCTCTACGGGTTGCTGAACGGTATTCTGGTGGCGCTGGCGGATATCGACAGCTTTGTTGCGACCCTGGGTTCCGGTACGGTGCTGTACGCCGTCGCGCTCTGGCACTCTGGCGGTCGGCAGATCGTCGGTGACCTACCGGACGCCTTTATCGCCCTGCATCACTCCGACCTGTTTGGCATTCCGGTGGTGGCCTTCTACGTCCTTTTTGCCGCCGTGGTGTTGTGGATTATCACCGAACATACCCCGATTGGTCGCTGCATGTATGCGGTGGGCGGTAACCCGGTCGCCGCAGCGCTCAACGGCATTTCCGTTAATCGGTACATCATCGGGGCATTTATGACTTCCAGCACCTTAACCGGCTTTACCGGGGTGATCATCGCCGCCGAGCAGGGCGTGGGCCAGGCCAGCGTCGGTATGGATTATCTGCTCCCGGCTCTGGTGGGCGCGTTCCTCGGCAGCACCACCATTCGTCCCGGCCGGGTGAACGTCTGGGGCACGGTGGTAGGTATTGCGGTGCTGGCGATTGGTATTGCGGGCATCCAGCAGTTCGGCGGCGCGTTTTGGGTCGAACCGCTGTTTAACGGCGCGACGCTGCTGCTGTCGATTACCCTGGCAGGCTACGCCCAACGCCGTCGGGCATTAAATAAGAAACTGGTGCAGCGGGCACAATCGCCAGCATCAGGCTCCTCCGTTACCCAATGACTCTCGCGTAAGGAACTGAAAATGAATAACAAAATAGTTCAATACTGTCTGGCTGCCGGGTTGATGATGGCAAGTGGTTTCAGCCTCGCCGACGATACCTTTGTTCAGCAGGCGAAAACGGCGATTGCCAAAGCGACCGCGCCAGTCACCGCATGGGATGGCCCAACCCAGGGCCCGGTGCTGCAGCCTAATAAAAAGATCATTTTCATCGCCTCGGACATGAAAAACGGCGGCGTGCTGGGCGTTAAAGAGGGTCTGGAAGAAGCGGCGAAAACCGCAGGCTGGCAGCTGGATGTGCTGGATGGCGCAGGTTCGGTGAAAGATCAACTGGCGGCACTAAACCAGGCGATCGCCCGCAAACCGGACGGTATCGTCATTGGCGGCTGGAACCCGAACGTCGCCAAAATTCCGCTGAAAAAAGCGGTGAAAGAGGGCATCGTGCTGACCGCATGGCATGCGGTTCCCGCGCCTGGCCCGGTTCCGGCTTACAACATTTTCTACAACGTGACCTCCGACTCGAACGAAGTCTCGCGCATGGCGGCGCTGTATGCGGTGGCGAAATCCAACGGCACCGCCAAAGTGCTTATTTTCACCGACTCGCTGTACCAAATCGCGCTGGATAAAGCCAACGCGATGAAGAAGGTGATTGAGCAGTGCAGCGGCTGCCAGGTGGTGGAGTTTATCGATACCCCGCTTGCCGACACCTCCAACCGCATGCCGGGCATGACCTACAGCCTGATCCAAAAATATGGCGACAGGTTCGAATACTCGCTGGCGATTAACGACCTGTACTTCGACTTTATGGCCCCAGCCCTGCAAACCGCGGGCAAAGGCACCGGAGATAAACCGCCGTACAACATCTCCGCTGGCGATGGTTCCGTCACCGCCTACCAGCGCGTGCGTGAAGGCAAAGCGCAGATCGCAACCGTACCAGAGCCGTTGAAACTGCACGGCTGGCAGCTGCTGGATGAATTTAACCGCGCCTTCGCGGGCAAAGAGCCGTCTGGTTATGTCACCCCGGCACATCTGGTGACCAAAGAGAACATCGGCGCCGACGGCGGCCAGAACAACGAATTCGATCCGGACAACCATTATCGCGATCGCTACAAAGCCATCTGGGGCGTGAAGTGAGATGTTAGCCGTTACGGGAAGTTTTGAACGCCTGTGCTCACCGGCGATCTGGGCGGAAGGCCCGGTGTGGCTGGCAGACCAGCAGTGTCTGATTTTCAGCGATGTGAAGGGCAACAGGATGTTCCGTTGGGATGCGCAAAATGGAGTCAGCGTGTTTCGTGCCGAATCCCACTACGCCAACGGCAACGCGCTGGACAAGCAAGGGCGTTTGTTGACCTGCGAGCACGGTCGGCGCGGTATCAGCCGTACCGACGCCGCGGGCAATCACACCCTGCTGGTGGATAAAGTCGACGGGCTGCGTTTTAACTCCCCCAACGATATCGCGGTGCGCCAGGACGGGTCGATTTGGTTTACCGATCCGCCCTACGGCATCGTCGGTGACGAAGAGGGCTATCGCGCCGCAAGCCAGGTAATTGGCTGCTACGTCTACCGATTTGATGAAGCGCGTAACCAGGTCGCTATTGCCATCAGCGATACCCAGCGCCCCAACGGGCTGGCCTTTTCGCCGGATGATAAATGGCTATACGTGGCAGATATGTCGGTTATTGATTTTCCGAGCCAGGGCCGCCGGGAAATTCGCGCTTACCGTCTTGAAGGCGATAACGCGTTATTTTCCCACGTCGTAACCCAGGTCAAACCGGGTATTCCGGACGGATTCTGCGTCGACCAGGACGGGAATATTTACTGCAGCTGCGAGACAGGGATTTTGATTTTCTCCGCCGCAGGCGAATTACTGGAAACCATTGCGGTCCCCGAGCGCGTCTCTAACTGCACCTTTGGCGGCCCCGACGGGAATACGCTTTTTATTACGGCGACGACATCGCTGTACCGGGTGAGCCTCGCCCCATCCCGCCTTCAGGGATAAACCGGAGTAACACCGAAACGCACCGGTCCTGCCGGCGCGGTTTTGCAACCCAACACTATTTAGTGGAATAACATTCCACTATGTGAAACAAAAAGATGTAATGGAGAAAGCGTATGTTATTGAGTTTTTCTGACCTTAAAAATGAGTTTAACCGTGTCCTGCTGGCACGCGGCGTGGCGGCTGAAACCGCCGATGCCTGCGCGGAAATGTTCGCCCGCACCACCGAGTCAGGGGTCTATTCACACGGCGTAAACCGTTTCCCGCGCTTTATTCAGCAGCTGGAAAACGGCGATATCATCCCGGAGGCCCTGCCAAAACGCACCGCTTCGCTGGGGGCGATTGAACAGTGGGATGCCCGGCGATCCATCGGCAACCTGACCGCCAAAAAAATGATGGACCGGGCAATTGAACTGGCTTCTGACCACGGTATTGGCCTGGTTGCTGTGCGAAACGCCAACCACTGGATGCGCGGCGGCAGCTACGGCTGGCAGGCGGCGGAAAAAGGCTACATCGGCATCTGCTGGACCAACTCCATTGCCGTAATGCCGCCGTGGGGCGCCAAAGAGTGCCGCATCGGGACTAATCCGCTGATCGTCGCCATTCCGTCTACGCCGATCACCATGGTGGACATGTCCATGTCGATGTTCTCCTACGGCATGCTGGAAGTGAACCGTCTGGCAGGCCGCCAGCTGCCGGTTGACGGCGGCTTCGATGACGAAGGCAACCTGACCAAAGACCCGGCCCCCATCGAGAAAAACCGCCGTATTCTGCCGATGGGCTACTGGAAAGGTTCGGGCCTCTCCATTGTGCTGGATATGATCGCCACCCTGCTCTCCGATGGCTCTTCCGTTGCTGCGGTAACTGAAGACAACAGCGACGAGTTCAACATTTCGCAAGTCTTTATTGCTATCGAAGTGGACAAGCTGATCGACGGTGCCACCCGCGACGCCAAGCTGCAACGCATCATGGATTACATCACCAGCGCCGAACGTGCCGACGAAAACGTGCCGGTCCGTCTGCCCGGTCATGAGTTTTCCCGTCTGCTGGAAGAGAACCGCCGCAACGGAATCACCGTTGATGACAGCGTGTGGGCAAAAATCAAAGCGCTGTAAGGAATATCATCATGATTTATGGACATATTTCTCAACCCAACGCCTGCCGGTATCCGGCAGCGATTGAAAAAGCACTGGAATTTTTGCGCACCACGGACTTCAGCAAGCTGGAGACCGGGGTGGTCGAAATTGAGGGGCGCACGATCTTCGCGCAGATCCTCGACCTGACCACCCGTCCGCACGATGAGCTGCGCCCGGAAGTGCACCGCCGCTACCTGGATATCCAGTTTTTATATTCCGGTGAAGAGCAGATCGGTGTCGCTATCGATACCGGCAATAATGCAGTAAGTGAAGAATTACTTGAGCAGCGGGATATTATTTTCTATCACGACAGCGAAAACGAATCGTTAATAGAAATGAGGCCGGGGAACTACGCCATATTTTTCCCGCAGGACGTTCACCGCCCCGCCTGTAATAAATACCGGGAAACGGCAATCAGGAAAATAGTGGTTAAAGTTGCTATTTCCGCTTTAGATTAATCCGTAATTTATTTGTCGAACACCGATAAATAAAAGGAGTGAAAAATGGAAAGAAATGACGCCGGTTATATCATCGGCGCATACCCTTGCGCGCCTTCATTTCACCAAAAGAGCGAACAGGAAGAGACGGAATTCTGGCGCTTACTCGCGGACACGCCCCACATCCGTGGCCTGGAGCAGCCATGCCATGAAAACTTTCACCCCTATGGCGATGAGTGGTTGCTCCAGCATACGCCGCAGGAGTGGAAGATGGTGGTGACTGCCATCCCGGAAACCATGCGTCGCCGTGGCGGCGGCAACACGGCTTTCGGCCTGGCCTCCAGCGATGAAGAACAGCGCCTGGCGTGCGTCGAATTCCATCGTCATTTACGCAACAAAATCAATGCGCTAAACAAACGCTTTGCCGGCAAGGTCATCTCCCTTGAACTGCAGGCGGCACCGCTTGCGGGCAATGCGAACGTAGAGCAGGCAGCCGATGCCTTCGCGCGCTCAATCAAAGAGATTGCGGGTTGGGACTGGTCATGCTCACTCGTACTGGAACATTGTGATGCCATGAACCAGCCCGCGCCACGCAAAGGCTTTCTGCCGCTGGAAAACGTGCTGGAGATCCTGGCAGGTTACAGCATTGATATCTGTATCAACTGGGCGCGTTCGGCGATTGAAGGGCGTGACGCCGCCCTGCCGCTGACGCACGCTCAGGCGGTACATGCCGCAGGCAAACTGGGGGCGCTGATGTTCTCTGGCACCGCGACCGAAGGGCCGTACGGCGAATGGACTGACCTGCACGCACCGTTCGCACCGTTCTGCCCGCAAAGCCTGTTAACGGCGGATCACGCAAAAGAATTATTTAACGTGGCTGATTCAGCAAATTTACAGTTTGCCGGTATTAAGTTACTGGAAATTGATGAGAATGCTGATGCGAATCATCGCATAGCCATATTACGCGATGGCATTAACGCGTTAAACATAGCCCAACAATAAATATAAAGCGTCAATTTAATCGCAAGGTCAGTTAATTTAAACAAGAGATTAATATGAACACTTCCTCTTACGCTACAACCGCGGATATTCCGCGCCAACGCTGGTTAAGAATTATTCCTCCTATTCTTATCGCGTGTATTATTTCTTATATGGACCGCGTGAATATTGCCTTTGCCATGCCCGGCGGGATGGATCAGGATTTAGGCATCACCGCGACTATGGCAGGCCTGGCTGGCGGTATTTTCTTCCTCGGCTATCTATTCTTACAGGTGCCAGGCGGCAAAATCGCCGTTCACGGCAGCGGCAAAAAATTCATCGGCTGGTCGCTGGTCGCGTGGGCGGTGATTTCCGTGTTCACCGGGCTTGTTACCAACCACTACCAGCTGCTGGCACTGCGCTTCCTGCTGGGTGTGGCGGAAGGCGGCATGCTGCCTGTGGTACTCACCATGATCAGTAACTGGTTCCCGGATGCCGAGCGCGGTCGCGCTAACGCCATCGTCATCATGTTCGTGCCGATCGCCGGGATCATCACCGCCCCACTCTCTGGCTGGATCATCACCGCCCTCGACTGGCGCTGGCTGTTCATCATCGAAGGCCTGCTCTCCCTCGTCGTGCTGGTGATGTGGGCGCTGACTGTTTACGACCGCCCGCAGGAAGCCCGCTGGATTTCCGACGCAGAGAAAAAGTACCTGGTGGAAACCCTGGCCGCTGAACAGCGCGCCATTGCCGGTAAAACCACGGTAAATGCCTCTCTGGGCGCCGTGCTGTCTGACCGCACTATGTGGCAGCTGATTGCCCTGAACTTCTTCTACCAGACCGGGATTTACGGTTACACCCTGTGGCTCCCGACCATCCTGAAAGAGCTGACCCACACCAGTATGGGCCAGGTCGGGATGCTCGCCATTCTGCCGTACGTGGGTGCGATTGCCGGGATGTTCCTGTTCTCTTCCCTGTCTGACCGCACCGGCAAACGCAAGCTGTTCGTCTCCCTACCGCTGATTGGTTTCGCCACCTGCATGTTCCTTTCCGTTGTGCTGAAAGAGAGCGTCTGGCTGTCGTACACCGCGCTGGTCGGCTGTGGCTTCTTCCTGCAGTCCGCTGCCGGGGTGTTCTGGACCATTCCTGCGCGTCTGTTCAGCGCCGAAATGGCCGGCGGCGCACGCGGTGTGATCAACGCCCTCGGCAACCTCGGCGGCTTCTGCGGCCCGTATGCCGTGGGCGTGCTGATCACTCTTTACAGCAAAGATGCGGGCGTTTACTGCCTGGCGATTTCACTGGCGATTGCCGCGCTGATGGCGCTGCTGCTGCCGTCCAGGTGCGACGCCAACAGTTCGTCTATCGGTACGGTAAACGCACCGAAACGCGCGATCTGACGCCTTCACCCCAACCCTCTCCCACCGGGAGAGGGTGCAAACCAGGAAAAAAAGATGAGTGAAAAAGAGACCTTCTGGCTGGGTATCGATTGTGGCGGTACTTATCTGAAAGCAGGCCTGTACAACAGCCAGGGTAAAGAATTCGATATTGAACGCCAGTCCGTTCACACCCTCAGCCCGCAGCCCGGTTGGGCGGAGCGCGACATGGCGGCATTGTGGCAGCACTGCGCGGCAACCATTTCCCGTCTGCTGCAGCGCACCGGCATTCGCGGGGAACAAATCAAGGGCGTCGGTATTTCCGCTCAGGGCAAAGGACTGTTTTTACTGGATAAAAATGACCAGCCGCTGGGCACCGCGATCCTCTCTTCCGATCGCCGCGCGATGGAGATCGTCAAACGCTGGCAGCAGGACGGCATTCCACAAAAGCTCTATCCGTTAACGCGCCAGACCTTATGGACCGGGCACCCGGCTTCACTGCTGCGCTGGGTGAAAGAGCACGAGCCGCAGCGTTACGCGCAAATTGGCTGCGTGATGATGGGCCACGATTATCTGCGCTGGTGTCTCACCGGCGTGAAGGGATGCGAAGAGAGCAATATCTCTGAATCCAACCTCTACCATATGACCTCCGGGCAGTACGATCCCTGCCTGACGCAGTGGCTTGGCATCAGCGAAATCGACGCTGCGCTGCCGCCCATTGTCGGTTCATCCCAAATCAGCGGTGAAATCACCTCTCAGGCAGCCGCCATTACCGGTCTCGCGGCGGGAACTCCCGTCGTGGGCGGTCTGTTTGATGTGGTTTCTACCGCTCTCTGCGCCGGGCTGGATGACGAGTACACGCTGAACGCCGTAATGGGAACCTGGGCGGTCACCAGCGGCATCGCCGAAGGGCTGCGCGATAACGAAGCGCACCCCTTCGTCTACGGACGCTACGTCAACGATGGCCAGTACATCGTCCACGAAGCCAGTCCCACCTCCTCCGGCAACCTCGAATGGCTGACCGCACAATTTGGCGACATCAGCTTTGATGAAATCAACAAGCTCGTCGACAGCCTGCCGAAAGCCACCAGCGATGTCTTCTTCCTGCCCTTCCTGTACGGCAGTAACGCCGGGCTTGATATGACCAGCGGCTTTTATGGCATGCAGGCGCTGCACACCCGCGCGCACCTGTTACAGGCGGTCTATGAAGGGGTAGTGTTTAGCCACATGACGCACCTCAACCGCATGCGCGAACGCTTTACCGAGGTACGTTCCCTGCGCGTCACCGGCGGCCCGGCGCACTCTCCCGTATGGATGCAGATGCTGGCGGACGTCAGCGGCCTGCCCGTTGAACTGCCGCAGGTGGAAGAGACCGGCTGCTTTGGTGCCGCCATTGCAGCCCTCGTCGGCACCGGCGTTTACGCAAACTTCACCGACGCCCAGCAGACCCTCAGCTACGAAATGCGCACCCTGACGCCGGACATGAACGCCCACGCGGCCTACCAGCGCAAATACCGCCGTTACCAGATTTTAATTGAAGCACTTCAGGGCTTTCACGCCCGTATTAAGGAGCACTCTTTATGAGCCGACCATTACTGCAGCTGGCGCTCGATCACACCGACCTTGCCGCCGCCCAGCGCGATGTTGCGTTGTTAAAAGACCGCGTGGATATCGTAGAGGCAGGCACCATTCTCTGCCTGAGCGAGGGGCTAAATGCCATTCGCGCCCTGCGCGCCCAATGCCCGGAAAAACTGATCGTCGCCGACTGGAAAGTCGCTGACGCCGGGGAAACCCTGGCCCAGCAGGCGCTGGAAGCGGGGGCCAACTGGATGACCATCATCTGTGCCGCACCGCTGGCCACCATCGAGAAAGGTCACGCCGTTGCTGCTGCGCGCGGAGGCGAAATCCAAATCGAGCTGTTTGGTAACTGGACCTTCGACGATGCCCGCGACTGGTACAGCGCCGGCGTGCGTCAGGCGATTTATCACCGTGGGCGCGACGCCCAGGCGAGCGGCCAGCAGTGGGGCGAAGTGGATCTGGCGCGCATGAAAGCGCTGTCGGATATCGGCCTGGAGCTCTCCGTCACGGGGGGCATCACCCCTGCCGACCTGCCGCTGTTCAAAGAGATTAACGTGAAGGCCTTTATTGCCGGACGCGCCCTTTCCAGCGCCGCCGATCCGCAGCAGGTGGCTGAAGAGTTCCACGCCCGCATTCGCGACATCTGGAGAGCGTAATTATGCGTAACCATCCATTAGGTATTTATGAAAAAGCGTTATCGAAAGACTTATCCTGGCCGGAGCGTCTGGTTCTGGCTAAAAGCTGCGGATTCGACTTCGTGGAAATGTCCGTCGACGAAACCGACGAGCGCCTGTCGCGACTCGAATGGACCACCGCCCAGCGCGCCTCGTTAGTGGAAGCGATGCTGGAAACCAATGTGTCGATTCCCTCGATGTGCCTTTCCGCGCATCGCCGTTTTCCGTTCGGCAGCCGCGACGAAGCCGTGCGTGAGCGTGCCAGAGACATCATGACCAAAGCCATCAAGCTGGCGCGCGATTTGGGCATCCGCACCATCCAGCTCGCCGGTTACGACGTCTATTACGAAGAGCATGACGCGGGCACTCAGCAGCGCTTCGCCGAAGGGCTGGCGTGGGCCGTTGAGCAGGCCGCAGGGGCTCAGGTGATGTTGGCGGTGGAGATTATGGACACCGCGTTTATGAACTCCATCACCAAGTGGAAAAAATGGGACCAACTGCTCGCCTCGCCGTGGTTCACCGTCTACCCGGACGTGGGCAACCTCAGCGCCTGGGGTAATGACGTCCCGGCAGAGCTGGCTCTGGGCATCGACCGCATCGCCGCTATTCATCTGAAAGACACGCAGCCGGTCACCGACACCAGCCCAGGCCAGTTCCGTGATGTGCCGTTTGGTGAAGGATGCGTCGATTTCGTCAATGTCTTCAGCACATTACAAAACCTGAACTATCGCGGTGCATTTCTGATTGAGATGTGGACCGAAAAAGCCAAAGAGCCGGTACTGGAAATCATTCAGGCCCGTCGCTGGATTGAAGCCCGTATGGAGGAAGGAGGATTCGTATGTTAGAGCAACTGAAAGACGAGGTGCTGGCGGCAAACCTGGCGCTGCCCGCTCACGGGCTTGTCACCTTCACCTGGGGTAACGTCAGCGCGGTGGATGCAACCGGCAAACTGATGGTGATTAAGCCTTCTGGCGTGGAGTACGCCGTGATGAAAGCCGAAGATATGGTGGTGGTGGATATCGCCAGCGGCAAAGTGGTGGACGGCAGCAAGAAACCCTCTTCCGATACGCCAACGCACCTGGCGCTATATCGTCGCTTCCCGGAGATCGGCGGCATTGTGCATACTCACTCCCGCCACGCCACCATCTGGTCACAGGCCGGACTGGACCTGCCCGCCTGGGGCACCACCCACGCGGACTATTTCTACGGGACGATCCCGTGCACTCGCCTGATGACCTCTGAAGAGATCGGCGGCGAGTACGAGTACGAAACCGGCGAAGTGATCATCAAAACGTTTGAGGAGCGCGCCCTGAACCCGATGCAGGTTCCGGCGGTACTGGTGCACTCCCACGGCCCGTTTGCCTGGGGTAAAAATGCCCATGACGCGGTGCACAATGCGGTAGTGCTGGAAGAGTGCGCCTATATGGGCCTGTTCTCGCGCCAGCTGGCCCCACAGCTGCCGGATATGCAGGATGAATTGCTGGATAAACACTACCTGCGTAAGCACGGAGCGAATGCCTATTACGGGCAGTGAGCGCGTCCTCTGCGGCCCCCTGGCGATCTTCCTGTAGGAGAGCGCCAGGGGTCAGGGCATCAGACCGCGCAATGCTAAAGCCTCATCCCGAATTAATATGCTCCTTACAATACCGCCGCTTCCATGCGGCGGGCGTTATGCCGGTATGCTTGCGGAAAATCTGCCGAAAATAGCCCACATCGTGAAAACCGCACTGCTCCGCCACCTCTTTTAGCGACAGCGAATCGCTGATCAGCAGCTTCTCCGCTGCCCGTACACGCTGGCGGTGAATGGCTTCGGTTAACGTCAGACGAAAGGCCCGTCGGTAAACCCGGCCTAAATAGTCCACATTGCAGTGCAACTCTTTCGCCAGCAGCGACGCCGAAATGGGCAGATGAAAGTGCGTACCGATCATCTGACGGGCTTTCCAGGCCAGCGCAATGCCCGGGTTATTCCCCGCCCTTTCGCTTAAAGCGGAGGCTGATATCTGCTGCAAAATCAGCAGCAAAATACATTCCAGCGCTACGCTTCGGTGCACATTTTCCTGCTCATTTAAGAATTGTCGAAATAACCCGGTCATATATTGTGGGTCACTTAACGTTGTGTGCTGCGGTAACATCAACACCGATTGATGCGCTTTTTTTTCCACCGTCGGAGTTAATTCAAAATGCAGCCAGTAGAACTTTAAATCTGCCGGAAATTCCCCCACGCCGACATGACGGCGTTGCGGCCAGAGTAATAAACTTTCGCCTGAATTTACCGTGAAAACCTTATCCTCTTCACGGATCGTTAATATCCCCTTTTCAACAAAAATAACTTCCCAGGAATGCAGGGTACGCGACGGGTGGCTCCCCACGCCGCGAGAAATAAATAACCCTCCGTTTTGCACCCGGATCGGAAGTGCTATGGATAATTCGAGCATAACTATGTCAACTCTCGCTATTACGTGATGAAAATAACCACCTTATTATTGATTATTAACGAAAACAGAATAACTGAGCAGATCGAAATCACATTTTCTCAATCAGGTCGGAATCATCACCTTTTTGTACTTTTCCCTTCCCTTGTTGTGTGGTGAATTCAATGCAAAATAAAAAGGTACTTTGCAAACTACACAACAAGAGCCACAACCAGGCGGCTTATTTTCTGGAAACAAAATCTCCGAATACGTGAGGCGTTCTCCATGACTTCGACATTAATTTCCACTACCGATTCGGCGCCAAAAGCGCTGGACGATAAATTATCCGTACGTGAAAAAGTAGGCTATGGGCTGGGGGATGCAGGCGGAACGGTCATTACCTGCCTGATCATGAACTTTTTAACTTTTTTCTATACCGATGTCTTTGGGCTGACGCCCGCGCTGGTCGGGACCCTGTTCCTGGCCCTGCGCGTTTTCGACGCGATTTCCGACCCAATCATGGGCGTTCTGGCCGACCGAACTCAAAGCCGCTGGGGGCGTTTTCGTCCCTGGCAGCTGTGGATTGCCGTGCCGATCGGCATCATCGGCGTACTGACGTTTACCGTACCTGATGCCAGCATGGGGGTAAAAATCGCCTGGGCATTCGGCACCTATCTGCTGCTGTCGATGAGCTACACCGCGATTAACGTGCCGTACTGCGCGCTGATCAACACCATGACCACTCGCCATAGCGAGGTTATCTCGTGTCAGGCCTGGCGCTTTGTCCTGTGCGGCGTAGCGGGTTTTTTGGTCTCCGTCGGGCTGCCGTGGCTGGTAAAAGCGCTCGGTCGGGGCAACACAGCCCAAGGCTATCAGTATGGCGTCGGCGTACTCTGCGCCATCGCGGTGGTGATGTTCCTGTGCTGCTTCTTCTGGGTACGCGAACGCGTCTCGCTGGACATGATGGGTAAATTTACACTGCGGGAGCATATCGCCGGTCTGCGTAAAAACGACCAACTGCTGCTGATGCTGGTGATGTCGTTCCTGCTGATCAACGTCTTTAATATCCGCGGCGGCGGCTACATGTACTTCATCACCTACGTCCTTGAGGGGTCCACCGGCTACACCTCGCTATTTTTCACCATGGTGACCTTCGCGTCGATTTTCGGCTCCGTCATCATCAACCTGCTTTCACGCAGCTTCGATACCGTCAGGCTCTACTACTACACCAACCTGGTGCTGGCCGCCCTGGCCATCGCGATGTGGTTTTTACCGACCGGCCAGGCATACCAGACCCTGTGGCTGGTGGCGATCCTCGGCAACGGCATTATTCTCGGCTTCACCCTGCCGCTGCACTTCTCGTTGATGGCCTTCTCTGACGACTACGGCGAATGGAAAACCGGCGTGCGTTCTTCCGGTATGAACTTTGCCTTCAACCTGTTCTTCATCAAGCTGGCGTGGGCCTCCAGCGCCGGAATTATCAGCCTGATTTTTATCTACGTGGCCTATCAGCCGGGCGCCGGCAACCAAACGGCCCTGTCGCTGTCCGGGATCGCCTCAATGGAAACCCTGCTGCCCGCCCTGTTCCACCTGCTGCTGGCCTTTTCGATCCGCGCCTGCAAGCTCAATAATCCGATGATGGCGCGCATTGCCACCGACCTGCGCGCGCGTCACGTTCAGCCTTAAGGAGTCCGTCATGTCTGTAATGGAAGTCAATCTACGCAAACTGAAAATCAGCGACCCGTTCCTCGGCCAGTACCAGCAGCTGGTGCGCGATGTGGTGATTCCCTACCAATGGGATGCACTTAACGATCGCATCGACGAGGCCGATCCGAGCCATGCGATCGAAAACTTCCGCATCGCAGCAGGGCTGCAGGAAGGGGAGTTTTACGGGATGGTATTTCAGGACAGCGATGTGGCGAAATGGCTGGAAGCCGTGGCCTGGTCGCTGTGCCAGAAGCCGGACGCCGGGCTGGAAAAAACCGCCGATGAGGTGATTGAACTGGTGGCCGCCGCCCAGTGTGAAGATGGCTATCTGAACACTTACTTCACGGTCAAAGCGCCAGCAGAACGCTGGACTAACCTTGCCGAGTGCCACGAACTATACTGCGCCGGGCACATGATTGAAGCGGGCGTCGCCTTCTTCCAGGCGACCGGTAAGCGTCGGTTGCTGGAGGTGGTTTGCCGCCTCGCCGACCATATCGACAGCGTGTTTGGCCCCGGAGAACATCAGCTGCACGGCTATCCTGGGCACCCGGAGATCGAGCTGGCGTTAATGCGCCTGTATGACGTGACCCAGGAGCCGCGCTATCTGGCATTGACGAACTATTTCGTCGAGGAGCGCGGAGCGCAGCCGCATTTTTACGATATCGAATATGCGAAACGCGGCAAAACGTCCTACTGGAATACCTACGGCCCGGCGTGGATGGTGATGGATAAGCCCTACAGCCAGGCGCACCAGCCGATTTCTGAACAGCCCGTCGCCATCGGTCATGCGGTTCGCTTTGTTTACCTGATGACCGGCATCGCCCATCTCGCCCGCTTGAGCCAGGACGAAGGCAAACGTCAGGACTGCCTGCGCCTGTGGAACAATATGGCCCAGCGTCAGCTGTATATTACCGGCGGCATTGGTTCGCAGAGCAGCGGTGAGGCCTTCAGCAGCGACTATGACCTGCCAAACGACACGGTCTATGCCGAAAGCTGCGCATCCATCGGTTTAATGATGTTTGCTCGCCGAATGCTGGAAATGGAGGCCGACAGCCAGTACGCCGACGTGATGGAACGCGCGCTGTATAACACCGTGCTGGGAGGAATGGCGCTGGATGGCAAGCACTTCTTCTACGTTAACCCGCTGGAAGTGCACCCGAAGTCGTTAAAATTCAATCATATTTATGACCACGTGAAGCCCGTTCGTCAGCGTTGGTTCGGCTGCGCCTGCTGCCCGCCGAATATCGCCCGCGTACTCACGTCTCTGGGGCACTATATCTATACGCCGCGTGAAGAAGCGCTCTACATCAATCTGTATGTCGGCAACAGCGCGGAGATCCCGGTTGGCGATAAGACCTTGCGGCTGCGTATCAGCGGTAACTATCCGTGGCAGGAGCAGGTGAAAATAGCAATCGACTCGCCCATACCAATCGACCATAGCCTGGCGTTACGCCTCCCGGACTGGTGCGACAAGCCACAGGTGACGCTGAACGGTGTGCCCGTTCCACAGGATGTGCGCAAAGGCTATCTGCACATCAGCCGTCGCTGGCAGGAAGGCGACATTATCCTGCTAACGCTACCTATGCCGGTGCGTCGCGTTTATGGTCATTCGCTGGTGCGCCATCAGGCCGGCCAGGTCGCCGTACAGCGAGGCCCGCTGGTTTATTGTCTGGAACAGGCGGACAACGGCGAGCAATTGCATAACCTACAGCTGCCGCGTCACGCACGGTTCAGCGCTTTTGAAGGCAAAGGGATTTTTGCTCACAAGATACTTCTCCAGGCGCCGGGCTATAAGCAAACGGCGGAGAATGCCGAAAGCCAGGCGCTGTGGAATTACGACCGTGCGCCGGCCGCGCGCCAGCCGCAGACCTTAACCTTTATTCCGTGGTTTAGCTGGGCCAATCGCGGCGAAGGAGAGATGCGCATCTGGGTGAAAGAAGCGGACGAATAAACACGCAGGACCTGGCTATCTCCCCTGCGCTTAGCGGGGCGACAACCTGCCGCCAGTGGGTAGCCCGGACGGGCGCGTTAAGCGCCTTCTCCGGGAATGACCCTATGATGCTTACAGAAACAGCGCTTTATCGCGCAGAATATGATCGTTTCCGCGCCGGCGGGTGAAGCCAATACGGTCGAAATACTCGAGGATTTGGATCGCCAGCTTTCTGCCGACGTTCAGCTTATCGCGAAAATCAGCGGCACAGGTCGATCCCCTTTCGAGATCAAGCTCGCGGATCAGCCCGGCGAATTCGACAATCCGATCGTTGCGGTAATAGCGATCCTTCACGATCGCGGTAATCATTCCCTGCTGTGCCGCCTGGCGCAGCACCGCGCGCATTAAGGGCTCTTCGACGCGGCTCTCTTTTGCCAGGTCGCGCACCCACCAGGGCTCATCGGCAAACAGGTCAACCACCCGTAGCCAGATGGCCTGCTGCTCATCGGTAAAGCCCGCTTTGTGTTCCGGCAGATGCAGCCAGCCGTGGTGGCTGTGGAGAACCCCGCTTTCGCGCATCTGCTCAATCAGCAGCAGCACCAGCGCTTCGTCTTCCATCGGCAGCGCGATGCGCCGCAGGCGTTCGCGTCCCGTACCCGGCTCATCGCGATGCTGATCGTGATAGCGCGTCAGCGCGTCGACTAATTTCGTCTGCCAGCGCGCCGCCAGCGGGGCGCTTAGCAGGCTGTTGCCCGCCTGCAGATTGCCGGGTTGGCCCATCAGCGCGGCCAGGCCGGTTTCGCTAAGCTGCCGGGCCCAGGCAAAATCATCGAGACGCACCGCATCACGCTGGAGATGAACCTCCAGCGCCCGGGCGTCGTCGTCGGCGGTCGCCAGCGTATGCAGCCACTGCAGGTATTCCGGCCTACGCTTGCCGCGGCGCGGCGGATTCAGCGTCACCACTCTGGCGCCTGCCAGCGTGGTGCGGGCGGAGATATCGCGCAGCACCAGGCGATCGTTATCCGCCAGCCACAAAGGGTTATCAAGCACCAGCTCGGCCAGCGCTCCCTCCAGCAGCGACACGCGTCCGGTAATATGGCGGGCAGCATGATGGATATGTAATGACTGCCACTGGGTTAGCGGCGAGTGGCACTGCAGCTCGACTATCACCCGCCCGGCCGGTTCGGGAGGCTGAACCGACAGCAGCCAGTCGCCGCGGTTTAGCGCCTCTTTTTGCGCATCGCCGACGATATTCAGCGCGATTCGCTGACCCGCCCGCGCCTGCCCGACCGGCTGATTTTGCGCGTGCAGGCCGCGCACGCGCACGGGCTTACCAACGCCGGTAAGCCACAGCGTATCGCCGACCTTAACTTCACCGCTGAGCGCCGTACCGGTGACAACCAGCCCCGCGCCCTTAACGGTAAAGGCGCGATCGATCGCCAGGCGAAAGCGCTGATGCTGCGGATGCCCGCGCTCGGAGAGCTGCAGCAGGTGCTCGCGCAGCTCGCTTATCCCACGACCGACCGGTGCGGCGGTGGCGAATAGCGCCGCGTGCGCAAACCCAAACTCTGCCAGCACCGCTTCTACGTCGGCGCGCACCTCGTCAACGCGCTGCGCCTCGACGCGATCGGCCTTCGTTAGCGCAACCGTCAACGACGGTTTTCCGGTCAGCTGCAGGATCGCCAGATGCTCGCGGGTTTGCGCCATCACGCCATCATCACAGGCTACCACCAGCAGCGCGTGGTCAATACCGCCCACCCCCGCCAGCATATTGGACAAAAACTTTTCATGGCCCGGCACGTCGATAAAGCCCAGCACCCGGCCGTCAGGCTGCGGCCAGTAGGCATAGCCCAGATCGATTGTCATCCCGCGGGATTTCTCTTCCGGCAGGCGATCGGCGTTGACGCCGGTAATCGCCTGCAGCAGCGTGGTTTTGCCGTGGTCAACGTGTCCGGCGGTGGCAATAATCATGGTAATAACATCTCCATAAACCTCGATTCATCTTCGAGGCAGCGCAAATCCAGCCACAGGCGGCCATCGCTAACCCGCCCAATCACCGGCACCGCCAGCGCCCGCCAGCGGGCGGCCAGCGCCTCCAGCCGGCTGCCCCGGCCGTCGCGCGGGGTGAAGGTCAGCGCGGCGCCGGGCAAACGGTCCACCGGCAGCGAGCCGCTGCCGATTTGCGACAGGCAGGGCTCTATCCGCACCTCAAAGTCAGCGTAGTGCGCGGCAAGCTGCGGCTGCAGGCGCGCCGCCTGGGTATGGATCTCCTCGGCGGTGCGGGTCAGCAGGCGCAGGGTTGGCAGGCGCCCGGCGAGGGTTTCCGGATGCAGGTAGAGGCGCAGGGTGGCCTCCAGCGCCGCAAGGGTTATTTTATCGGCGCGCAGCGCGCGCTTGAGCGGGTGCTGCTGCAGGCGGGCAATCATCGCCTTTTTACCGACGATAATCCCCGCCTGCGGGCCGCCCAGCAGCTTATCGCCGGAGAAGCTCACCAGGCTGACGCCGGCGGCGATCGCCTCCTGCGGCATCGGCTCCTTAGGCAGGCCGTATTCGCTCAGGTCCACCAGCGAACCGCTGCCCAGATCGACCACCACCGGAATATCCAGCTCGCGGCCCATCGCCGCCAGCTCCGCCTCATCAACGGTTTTAGTAAAACCGGCAATGCTGTAATTGCTGGTATGCACCTTCATCAGCAGGCCGGTATTCTCACCCACGGCCTGGCGATAATCTTTAGCGTGGGTGCGGTTGGTGGTGCCCACCTCATGTAAAATGCAGCCCGCCTGACGCATCACGTCAGGGATACGAAACGCGCCGCCAATCTCCACCAGCTCGCCGCGCGAGAGAACGACCTCTTTGCCGTTAGCCGTTGCCGCCAGCATCAGCAGCACCGCCGCGGCGTTGTTATTGACGATACAGGCGTCTTCCGCGCCGGTCAGGCGGCACAGCAGGTCCGCCAGCGCGCGGTCGCGGTGGCCGCGTCCACCGTCGTCGAGGCTATATTCAAGGGTAACCGGCGCCCGCATCGCCTGCGCAACCGCCTCCACCGCGGCCTCGGCCTGAATCGCGCGGCCTAAATTAGTGTGCAGGACCGTTCCCGTCAGGTTGAAAACCGGGCGCAGCGCGCTTTCCGTTGTTTGCGCCAGCCGCCGTTCGGCCTCCCGCGCCCAGTCGCCGCACCAGTCGGGCAGCGCCAGGCTCAGGCGAATGTGCTCTCGCGCCTGCTCCAGCATCTGGCGCAGCAGGGCGACAACCTGGACATGGCCATATCGGGCCAGCACGGACGAAAAAGCGGGATCGCGGAGCAGACGGTCGGTGGCCGGAAGCTGGGTGTAAAGCGCACGAGTATCGATAGTCATGAATGAGCCTGGCGATAGGTTATTTTCCCCCTCCCGACGGGAGAGGGAGTCAACAATTGAGCAGCAATTGTAACGCCTGCGCGCAGAAACTGTTACCTGCCTGGGTCAAGTCCTTGGCGGTTCCGTGCGGGCAAAACTGGCGCGCTGAAAGAGTGCCTCAACCAGCGCAATCAGCCGAGGCCGCGTTGCGCACCAGCCCGGCGCCACGCGGCGGAAGTTAAGATAGGCAATGGCGCAGGCGGCAGATATGGACGCCAGATTGATCTCATCGCCGCGCAGGCTGCCGTCGGCCGCGTAGGCCTCCAGCGCATCGAGGCCGCGAGCCACCTTCTCTCGCTGGCGCAGCAGTTCCGTTTCCGACTGCTGGGCCGGCGGACGCGCCTTTTCACGCACCAGCGCCTGGGCCGCTTCCATCACGCCGTCAGCCAGCGCCTCCAGCTGGCGTATTTTCAGCGCCGCCTTCGGGTCGGTCGGGAGCATATCTGGCATCACGCCGAGCAGCTCCAGATATTGCGCAATAATCGGCGAGTCGAACCAGCACTCGCCGTCGTCGGTGACCAGCGCCGGGACCTTGCCTAACGGATTATATTTTGCGACGCCGCTGGCTTCGCTGTAGGGGAATTCATTGACGAACTCGAAGGGGATATCTTTTTCCAGCAGTATGACGGAGATTTTGCGCACAAAGGGACTGGTGTAGCTGCCGATCAGTTTCATAGCCTGCTCCTTTCGCCAACAAAAATCTAAGTATGGTTCAGGAGCAGGCAAAAGGCAGGAAGACTTAGCGTCGGCCTGCCGGTACCCGCCTTAATGATCCAGATAGAGATAGTGCATCCAGCTGGTCATACGCAGCAGGACTTTTCGCATCACCGAAACGTGGGTGAAATGGTCGGAATAGACCGCAACCTGAGCAAAAATACCGTCCGGGAGCGCCTCCACGTCGGCATTAGGATCCAGCTCAATGGTTGCCAGAACGCCATCGGAGCCCGGCGTCATGGTCAGCGACTGCAGCGCGCCCTGCGCCTGATAGCTCCCGCCGGGCACCACCGGTAAAATAGCGGTCAGCCTGCCGTGAAAGACCTGCCCGGGCAGGGCGCTAAAGACCACCTCCGCGTCATCGCCGTTTTTCAGCCGCAGCAGCGAGTTTTGCCGGAACTGCGCCACGATCAGCCGCTTCTGTTCGGGGATAAACACCATCACCGGGCGCAGCGGTAGCGAAGCCGCGTAGGTTCCGGGACGAATCAATACCTGCGTGATGTAGCCATCGCTCGGCGCGCGAACGACGGTCTGATCGAGGTTATATTTTGCCTCGGCCAGCTGCGCACGCAGGCTGACGACCTGCGACTGCTCTCCGCCGACCATACTGTCCAGCTGGCTTTGTATCTGCGCCTGTTCCGCCACCGAGGCTTTCACCATCGCATCCTGGGCGAGGTAGTTTTGTCGGGCGTTATCAATATCGCTTTCAGAAAACGGATTAACCCGCGCCTGGCTGCCTTTCAGGTAGCGCTGATAGTCTTTATAGAGCCGGTCACGTTCTGCGGAAACGCGGACGGTATTGGCCTGCGCTTCCGAGAGCTGCGCCTTCAGGGTATTAATGCTGTGCAGCGCGGTCACCAGATCGGCCTGCAGCCTGTCCACCCTTGCCTGATAGCGCACGGGGTCGATGGTAAAGAGCACCTCGCCTTTACTCACCCGCTGATTCGCTTTATCCGTCACGCTGCTGACCACGCCAGTAACCTGAGGCGTAACGGGAATAGAGATAACCGCCTTCTGCGCGGTAAAAGTATAGGGATGGTTGTAGTTCATTAATAAGATTAGCGCACTAACAATAAATATACCGCCTAGCGCGGCGGTGGGTACCGTCCATTTATTTACCGGGATTTTAAATATTTTAAATATCGACCAGGCAAGAGCCACGTAAGTTAAAATAATCAGCAGATCCATGGTTATTTCTCCGGGGATCGGGCGGAAGCGTGGCGCTGAGCCACTCTTTTCTCAAGGTCGGCAATGCGCTGCCGGAGCTGCGCCAGATCCTGCTCTTCTGTCGCGTCTGCCAGGCCCCCGTCCGGCCGATGCTGCATGCCCCAGCCGCGCTCAGGCTGATAGAGCGTGGCCCAGATCCAGAGGAATGGCCAAATAACATGTAGAGTAAACAGACTGACCCATCCCGCGACGTGAATGGCATCTGCATGTGGGTGGTTACGCTTCTTCGCGATCAGGTAAGGAATATCATGCAGGATGATGATTCCATAAAAGATAACCAGAAAAACGAAGATCAGAACGCCCAGCGCAAAATAATTGAGAAACATATTTTCCTCGAATTTACGCTAATAATTTATATCAGGATGTAGACAGTCAAATAGAATCCCGACTGATGATTTGAGCATAATTCACGCATCTCATTTTTACCATCTGGCGAGAAAAAACGATCGCCAGCGCGACGCGCGTCGCCGTTACATCCCGGCGTATGAAACGGCGGGGAATCTGTCTGAGATCACAGGCGCTAAAAACAAGTCACGATATTTTGTGATTAACATCACATATAAATAATTATTCACAGATTAAAAATTGAGATATGCGTCACATTAAAGCGCATTTTCGGCACCAAATTATCCCTCAGCCGCTTTTTTGCACAGCCATTATGTGACACATATCACTATATACACCTCACGATCGCCTATATTCACGTGATGCAGATCACATAAAGACCCGGTCACTGGACAGTTCTATGATTCAGTGCCAGATTTCGCTTTATCAATCAGGGTCCGGCTTCCTCTGCCGCCACATTAACAACAAGCCTCAGGCTTTTAGCCTACGCGATAAGCAAAACAGAAAAAGGGGTGTTTTATGTCATCCGATATCAAGATCAAGGTGCAAAGCTTTGGTCGTTTCCTTAGCAATATGGTGATGCCAAACATCGGCGCGTTTATCGCGTGGGGTATCATCACCGCACTATTCATTCCGACAGGATGGCTGCCAAGCGAGACGCTGGCGAAGCTGGTCGGCCCGATGATTACCTACCTGCTGCCGCTGCTGATCGGTTACACCGGTGGTAAGCTGATTGGCGGCGAGCGCGGCGGCGTGGTCGGCGCGATTACGACTATGGGCGTGATCGTCGGCGCGGATATGCCGATGTTCCTCGGCGCGATGATTGCCGGTCCGCTGGGCGGCTGGGCGATTAAACATTTTGACAGCTGGGTAGACGGTAAGATTAAGTCCGGCTTCGAGATGCTGGTGAATAACTTCTCCGCCGGCATCATCGGGATGATCCTGGCGATTCTGGCGTTTCTCGGCATTGGCCCTGCGGTTGAAGTCCTGTCCAAAATTCTGGCGGCGGGCGTTAACTTCATGGTTGTGCATGACATGCTGCCGCTGGCGTCTATCTTCGTAGAACCGGCGAAAATCCTGTTCCTGAATAACGCCATCAACCACGGCATCTTCTCGCCGCTGGGTATTCAGCAGTCCCACGAGCTGGGCAAATCAATCTTCTTCCTGATTGAAGCGAACCCGGGTCCGGGGATGGGCGTGCTGCTGGCGTACATGTTCTTTGGTCGCGGCAATGCTAAGCAGTCCGCAGGCGGCGCGGCAATCATCCACTTCCTCGGCGGTATTCACGAAATCTACTTCCCGTACGTGCTGATGAACCCGCGTCTGATCCTGGCCGTTATCCTCGGCGGTATGACCGGCGTATTCACCCTGACTATCCTCAACGGTGGCCTGGTGTCTCCGGCTTCTCCGGGCTCCATCCTGGCGGTACTGGCAATGACTCCGAAAGGCGCCTATTTTGCTAACATCGCTGCGATTATCGCCGCTATGGCCGTCTCCTTCGTGGTCTCCGCCATTCTGCTGAAAACCAGCAAAGTGAAAGAAGAAGAGGATATCGATGCGGCAACCCGCCGTATGCAGGATATGAAGTCAGCCTCCAAAGGCGCGGCGACTCCGCTGGCCGCAGGCGATGTCGCTAACGACCTGAGCCACGTGCGCAAAATCATCGTTGCCTGTGACGCCGGTATGGGTTCCAGCGCAATGGGCGCGGGCGTGCTGCGTAAGAAAGTACAGGATGCGGGACTGAGCAATATCTCCGTCACCAACTGTGCGATTAACAACCTGCCGCCGGACGTCGACCTGGTGATTACCCACCGCGACCTGACCGAACGCGCCATGCGCCAGGTACCGCAGGCTCAGCATATTTCGCTGACCAACTTCCTCGATAGCGGCCTGTACACCAGCCTGACCGAACGTCTGGTCGCGGCGCAGCGTCATACCGACAATGAAGAGAAAGTTCGCGGTAGCCTGAAGGACAGCTTTGACGCTGCCGATACTCACCTGTTCAGGCTCGGGGCGGAAAATATCTTCCTCGGTCGTCACGCGGCGACCAAAGAAGAAGCCATTCTCTTTGCCGGCGAGCAGCTGGTCAAAGGCGGCTACGTTGAACCGGAATACGTGCAGGCGATGCTGGATCGCGAAAAGCTGACCTCAACCTATCTGGGTGAGTCCATCGCGGTACCGCACGGCACTATCGAAGCGAAAGATCGCGTCCTGAAAACCGGCGTGGTGTTCTGTCAGTACCCGCAGGGCGTTCGTTTTGGCGAAGAGGAAGATGACATTGCCCGTCTGGTCATCGGCATCGCCGCCCGCAACAACGAGCACATTCAGGTCATCACCAGCCTGACCAATGCGCTGGACGATGAAAAAGTGATTGAGCGCCTGACGCACACCACCAGCGTGGAAGAAGTGCTGGCGCTGCTGAACAAAGCGTAGCCTGCTGCCCGGATAAGGCGCCTGCGCCGACGTCCGGGCCGTTCTCCGCCGGCGCCGCAACGCGCCCCGAAGCGACGAGAAAGACACCAGCCTCTCTCCACATGCTGGAGAGAGGGTTAGGGTAAGGGACAAGCCTCACCCCAGCCCTCTCAGGTAAAAACATTAATTGAAGGTTAATACTATGAAAGCATTACATTTTGGCGCAGGTAATATCGGGCGTGGCTTTATCGGTAAACTGCTGGCCGACGCGGGAATCACCTTAACGTTTGCCGATGTGAATCAGGTCGTTCTGGATGCCCTGAACGCCCGTCATAGCTATCAGGTTCATGTTGTCGGCGAAAATGAGCAGGTGGATACCGTATCCGGCGTCAATGCCGTGAGCAGCATCGGCGATGAGGTCGTTGAGCTGATTGCCAGCGTTGACCTCATCACCACCGCCGTCGGCCCGGTCGTGCTGGAGCGCATCGCCCCGGCCATTGCCAAAGGCCTGGTAAAGCGCAAGGCGCAAGGGCTTGAAGCCCCGCTGAACATCATTGCCTGCGAGAACATGGTGCGCGGAACCACGCAGCTGAAGGGCCACGTGTTTAACGCGCTGGCCGAAGAAGACAAGGCCTGGGTAGAAGCCCACGTCGGCTTCGTCGATTCCGCCGTCGACCGTATTGTGCCGCCGTCCGCGTCCGCAACCCACGACCCGCTGGAAGTCACCGTGGAGACCTTCAGCGAATGGATTGTCGATAAAACCCAGTTTAAGGGCGTCCTGCCCGCTATCCCAGGCATGGAATTAACCGACAACCTGATGGCATTTGTCGAACGTAAGCTATTCACCTTAAACACCGGACATGCTATAACCGCCTACCTCGGAAAACTGGCGGGCCACCAGACCATTCGCGACGCGATCCTCGATGAGAAAATTCGCGCCGTAGTCAAAGGGGCCATGGAAGAGAGCGGCGCGGTACTGATCAAACGCTACGGCTTTGATGCCCGGAAGCACGCCGCCTATATCCAGAAGATTCTTGGTCGTTTCGAGAACCCGTATTTGAAAGATGACGTTGAGCGCGTTGGCCGCCAGCCGTTGCGTAAACTCAGCGCGGGCGATCGGCTGGTTAAGCCGCTGCTCGGCACGCTGGAATACGCCCTGCCGCACCAGAACCTGGTGCAAGGGATCGCCGCAGCAATGCATTTCCGCTGCGCTGAAGACCCGCAGGCGCAGGAGCTGGCCGCGCTGATCGCTGAGAAAGGGCCGCAGGCCGCGCTGGCACAGATTTCCGGTCTGGATGCCGCAAGCGACGTGGTGCTGGAGGCCGTTAACGACTATAACGCCATCAAATGAGGCACGAACAGGCGCGGCACGAACCGCGCCCACTACTACTCCTGTCAGATATGCAGGCAATAATGGAAGAAACACAGGCATTTGAAAACCGTGTGCTTGAGCGTCTGAATGCTGGCAAAACCGTACGAAGCTTCCTGATCGCCGCCGTCGAGCTACTCACTGAGGCGGTTAATATCCTGGTGCTTCAGGTATTCCGCAAAGATGATTACGCGGTGAAATACGCAGTGGAACCGTTGCTGGACGGCGACGGGCCGCTGGGCGACCTTTCCGTACGCCTGAAGCTGATTTACGGCCTTGGGGTGATTAGTCGCGCCGAATACGAAGACGCCGAGCTGCTTATGGCCCTGCGCGAAGAGCTCAACCACGACGGCAACGAGTACGGCTTTACTGACGATGAGATCCTCGGGCCTTTTGGCGAACTGCACTGCGTCAGCGCGCTGCCGCCTCTGCCGCTGTTTGATGATAGCGATGCGGAACTGCTGGCAATGCAGAAGCTGCGCTACCAGCAGGTTGTACGCTCAACGATGATGCTGTCTCTGACCGAGCTGATTTCCCGAATCAGCTTAAAAAAAGCTTTTCAGAAACTAACGCTCTGACTCCCGCTCATGCTCACCGCATGCTGGCCGATACAGCTGCCTGTAATACTCCAGACGACTGAGAAACAGCTCCTCTTTATTCTGCGGAATCTCGCTCGGCACGTGCTGCAAACGCGGGGATTTCTTCAAATACTCCATAAAAGCCTGGCTTGA
This sequence comes from Klebsiella sp. 10-1, assembly GCF_009758445.1. Lineage (NCBI taxonomy): Bacteria > Pseudomonadati > Pseudomonadota > Gammaproteobacteria > Enterobacterales > Enterobacteriaceae > Klebsiella > Klebsiella sp. 10-1. The sequence continues at coordinate 191,600 of NZ_WQRE01000005.1, read as the reverse complement.
AGCCATAAAATCAACCGTCTTATCGATAATAAGCGGTACGCCGTCGCCAATTTTCGCCATTATGACCTCCTCTTCTTAAGGATACTCTTATTAAGAATTAGCTAAAAAAGGGGGCGCGGTTAAGGAAAACGTGCTTAAGTTTCGTCAAGCTTCACAGAATCGAAATTCAGCGTTATTTTAGTAATAATAGTTTTATTATTCAATTAATTAGAATTTACACTGAATGATGCTTCGCCGGGCAAAGCCGCGAGATTTCGATAAATAACTACCCACAACAGAACTCACAGCCCATACTATATGGCGTTGAACCCCCTTTATTAATAGATTAAATCACCATGAAAGAAGTCGAAAAGAATGAAATCAAGCGTTTGAGCGACCGTCTCGACGCCATCCGCCATCAGCAGGCCGATATGTCGCTGGTTGAAGCCGCGGACAAATACGCCGAGCTGGAAAAAGAAAAAGAGACCATTGAAGCGGAAATCGTGCGCCTGCGCGACGTTCAGGGTCAGAAGCTGAGCAAAGAAGCGCAAAAGCTTATGAGCCTGCCGCACCGCCGCGCGATCACTAAAAAAGAGCAGGCCGATATGGGCAAGCTGAAAAAAAGCGTGCGTGGCCTGGTTATCGTTCACCCGATGACCGCTCTGGGGCGTGAAATGAAGCTCACAGAAATGACCGGTTTCTCTAAAATCGCATTCTGATCCCCCTTCCCTCTCCGCCCGGAGAGGGGATTCTCCATTCTCAAAACGCTTCCCCCTTAATTCCGCCCCAATTGGCCCAACCAATTATTTCTTAAACCGTCCAATAGTTCACATATCCATCATTTTTAGTCACAACCATATTGCTCATTAATAACATTTGGTTAACCATTCGTTGTCGTTAACCCTACAACTACCTTTTGGCTGGGCCAGTTTTACAAATGGTGTGACCTGCAAAGAGCGCAGACTCAGCACAGCATCGTGGTGGCCCGATGGAGACCTGCATGAATCTCTGGCAACAAAATTACGATCCGGCCGGTAATATCTGGCTCTCAAGCTTTATCGCATCGCTACCGATTCTGTTTTTCTTTTTTGCCCTGATTAAGCTCAAGCTCAAGGGGTACATTGCCGCCACCTGGACCGTCGCGATCGCGCTGTCGGTGGCGCTGCTGTTCTATAAAATGCCGGTCGATCGCGCGCTGACTTCGGTAGTCTACGGCTTCTTCTACGGCCTGTGGCCCATCGCCTGGATTATTATTGCCGCCGTATTCGTCTACAAAATCTCGGTGAAAACCGGGCAGTTCGAGATTATCCGCTCGTCCATTCTCTCCATTACCCCCGACCAGCGCCTGCAGATGCTGATCGTCGGCTTCTCCTTCGGCGCCTTCCTCGAAGGGGCCGCGGGCTTTGGTGCTCCGGTGGCGATTACCGCCGCGCTGCTGGTTGGCCTCGGCTTTAACCCCCTGTACGCTGCGGGCCTGTGCCTGATAGTAAACACCGCGCCGGTTGCCTTCGGGGCGATGGGGATCCCCATTCTGGTCGCCGGCCAGGTCACCGGTATCGACAGCTTTGCCATCGGCCAGATGGTCGGACGCCAGCTGCCGTTCCTGACGATCATCGTGCTGTTCTGGATTATGGCGATTATGGACGGCTGGCGCGGTGTCAAAGAGACCTGGCCTGCGGTCATGGTCGCCGGCGGCTCCTTTGCAATTGCACAATACCTCAGCTCAAACTTCCTTGGCCCGGAGCTGCCGGACATTATCTCCTCGCTGGTGTCGCTGGTCTGTCTGACCCTGTTCCTCAAGCGCTGGCAGCCGGTGCGCATCTTCCGCTTTGGCGATATGGGCGCCGCGCAGGTCGATCAAACCCTGGCGCGCACGCATTACACCGCTGGGCAGGTCATTCGCGCCTGGTCGCCGTTCCTGTTCCTGACCGCCACCGTCACGCTGTGGAGCATCCCGCCGTTTAAGGCCCTGTTTGCTCCGGGCGGCGCGATGTACGACTTCGTGATTAATATCTCCGTGCCGTTCCTCGATAAGATGGTCGCCCGCATGCCGCCGGTGGTCAGCGCCGCGACGCCTTACGCCGCGGTGTATAAATTCGACTGGCTGTCGGCCACCGGTACGGCGATTCTGTTCGCGGCTATACTTTCCGTGGTCTGGCTGCGCATGAAGCCGAAAGACGCGCTGATCACCTTTGGCAGCACGCTCAAGGAGCTGGCGCTGCCGATTTACTCAATCGGCATGGTTCTGGCGTTCGCGTTTATCTCGAACTACTCCGGACTGTCGTCAACGCTGGCTCTCGCTCTGGCGCATACCGGCCATGCGTTTACCTTCTTCTCGCCGTTCCTCGGCTGGCTGGGGGTGTTCCTGACCGGTTCAGATACCTCGTCGAACGCGCTGTTCGCCGCGCTACAGGCCACGGCGGCGCAGCAAATTGGCGTTTCCGATATCCTGCTGGTTGCCGCCAACACTACCGGCGGAGTTACCGGGAAGATGATCTCCCCGCAGTCCATCGCCATCGCCTGTGCGGCGGTAGGCCTGGTGGGCAGGGAGTCCGATCTGTTCCGCTTTACCGTAAAACATAGCCTGATCTTTACCTGTATGGTCGGCGTCATCACCACGCTGCAGGCCTACGTCTTAACCTGGATGATCCCGTGATAGTTATGCCTAAGCGCCTCGCAGACGACGTCGCCCGTCGCGTGCGGGAGCTGATTGAAGAACAAAACCTGGAGGCGGGCATGCGATTGCCCGCCGAACGGCAGCTGGCCGCTCTGCTTGGCGTGTCGCGTAACTCGCTGCGCGAGGCGCTGGCGATGCTGGTGAACGAAGGTCTCCTGCTGAGCCGACGCGGCGGCGGAACCTTTGTCCGCTGGCAGCACGAGGCGTGGTCGGAACAGAATATCGTTCAGCCGCTGAAAACGCTGCTCGCCGACGACCCCGACTACAGCTTTGATATTCTGGAAGCCCGCCACGCCATCGAGGCCAGTACCGCCTGGCATGCCGCGATGCGGGCTACCGATGCCGAAAAAGAGAAAATCCGCCTGTGCTTTGAAGCCACCCAGAGCGAAGATCCGGATCTGGCCTCCCAGGCCGACGTCCGCTTCCACCTGGCGATTGCCGAAGCGTCGCACAACGTCGTGCTGCTGCAAACCATGCGCGGTTTTTTCGACCTCCTGCAATCGTCGGTCAAGGAGAGCCGCCAGCGGATGTACCTTGTTCCGCCGGTTTTCGCCCGCCTGACCGAACAGCACCAGGCCGTTATGGACGCCATTTTTGCCGCTGACGCCGAGGGCGCGCGTCAGGCGATGATGGCCCATTTAGGCTTTGTGCACGCCACGATTAAACATTTTGATGAAGACCAGGCCCGCCAGGCGCGCATTACCCGCCTGCCCGGTGACCACAATGAGAATTCCAGGGAGAACTCGTGATGATTATTTCAGCCGCCAGCGACTACCGCGCCGCCGCCCAGCGTATCCTGCCGCCGTTCCTGTTCCACTATATCGACGGCGGTGCCTACGCCGAGCACACGCTGCGCCGCAACGTTGAAGACCTCTCCGACGTGGCGCTGCGCCAGCGGGTGCTGAAAAATATGTCGGACCTGAGTCTGGAAACCACGCTGTTCAAAGAAAAGCTCTCCATGCCGGTGGCGCTGGCTCCGGTCGGGCTGTGCGGAATGTATGCCCGTCGCGGCGAAGTGCAGGCGGCGGGAGCGGCGGATGATAAAGGCATTCCGTTTACCCTCTCCACGGTTTCCGTATGCCCGATTGAAGAAGTGGCCCCGACCATCAAGCGCCCGATGTGGTTCCAGCTGTACGTCCTGCGCGACCGCGGCTTTATGCGCAATGCGCTGGAGCGCGCCAAGGCTGCGGGCTGTTCAACTCTGGTCTTTACCGTTGATATGCCGACGCCGGGGGCCCGCTATCGCGACGCCCATTCCGGCATGAGCGGCCCGAATGCGGCGCTGCGCCGCTACTGGCAGGCGATGACCCACCCGCAGTGGGCATGGGACGTTGGCTTAAACGGCCGCCCGCATGACCTCGGCAATATTTCCGCCTATCTCGGCAAGCCGACCGGTCTTGAAGACTATATCGGCTGGCTGGCCAATAACTTCGATCCGTCTATTTCCTGGAAAGACCTTGAGTGGATCCGCGAATTCTGGGACGGCCCGATGGTGATCAAGGGGATCCTCGATCCGCAGGATGCACGGGATGCGGTGCGCTTCGGCGCCGACGGGATCGTGGTTTCCAACCACGGCGGCCGCCAGCTCGACGGCGTCCTCTCCTCCGCCCGCGCGCTGCCCGCTATCGCCGATGCGGTGAAGGGCGATATCGCGATTCTTGCCGATAGCGGTATTCGCAACGGCCTCGACGTGGTGCGGATGATTGCGCTGGGCGCCGATAGCGTGCTGCTCGGCCGCGCCTATCTGTACGCCCTGGCGACGCACGGTAAGCAAGGGGTAGCGAATTTGCTGAACCTGATTGAGAAAGAGATGAAGGTGGCGATGACCCTGACCGGAACCAAAACCATCGGCGAAATCAGCCGCGACTCGCTGGTGCAAAACGCCGAAGCGCTGCAGACCTTCAGCGCGCTGAAGCAGGGTAACGCCGCGTAATCCGCTCCCCCGGCTCTCTCCCGCAGGGATGAGGGCCGGGGAAATATCTGCTATTCTGCCCCCCGCACTCAAGAGCCTAATGAGACAGGGCAGCATGCTGAACATTGTACTATTCGAACCAGAGATCCCGCCGAACACCGGCAATATTATCCGCCTGTGCGCCAACACCGGCTTTAGCCTGCATATCATCGAGCCGATGGGCTTCGCCTGGGACGATAAGCGCCTGCGTCGGGCCGGGCTGGATTATCACGAGTTTACCGCCGTTCAGCGACATCACGATTATGCGGCTTTTGTCGCAAGCGCCAGCCCGCAGCGCCTGTTTGCGCTCACCACCAAAGGCACGCCCGCCCACAGCGCGGTGAGCTATCAGGACGGTGATTTTTTGCTGTTTGGCCCGGAAACGCGCGGCTTGCCTGCCGATATTCTTGACGCGCTGCCGGCACAGCAGAAAATCCGTATTCCGATGATGCCGGACAGCCGCAGCATGAACCTGTCAAACGCGGTGTCGGTGGTGGTGTATGAGGCCTGGCGCCAGCTGGGATATCCCGGCGCGGTATTGCGTAGTTAAGGCGCTACCCGCGATTTGGGCATTTTCGGCGCAGTCTGGAATGGACTGCGCGCAGCGCGTGAGGACGGCCAGCGCGGCCCGACGCCAGGCCGGCCGCTAAGATTGCCCGATTCTAGATCCCGTCGCCGTACTCAAACGTATGGTGGATGCCGTTAAAGTGCTGATCCATATCCATCGCCGGCTTATCGCTCTCCGGCTTGCCGACGATGCGCGCCGGAACGCCTGCGGCGGTGGTATGCGGCGGAACGGGCTGCAGCACCACGGAGCCGGCGCCGATTTTGGCTCCGCGTCCCACTTCGATATTGCCGAGGATCTTCGCCCCGGCGCCAATCATCACGCCTTCGCGGATTTTCGGATGGCGATCGCCGCTGGTTTTACCGGTACCGCCGAGGGTGACGGACTGCAGAATAGAGACATCGTTCTCGATCACCGCCGTTTCGCCAACCACAATGCCGGTCGCGTGGTCGAGCATTATTCCCCGGCCAATATTCGCCGCCGGGTGAATATCGACCTGGAAGGAGACGGAAACCTGGTTTTGCAGGAAAATCGCCAGCGCGCGCCGGCCCTGATTCCACAGCCAGTGCCCGATGCGGTAGGCCTGCAGCGCGTGAAATCCTTTGAGGTACAGCAGCGGCGTGGAGTATTTATCGACCGCCGGGTCGCGGGTACGCACGGCCTGAATATCACAGGCGGCGGCGGCGATCATTTCCGGGTCGGCGGCATAGGCCTCTTCCACCACTTCACGAATCGCGATGGCGGGCATAATCGGCGAGGCCAGCTTGTTAGCCAGCATATAGCTCAGCGCGCTGCCCAGGTTTTCGTGCTTCAGCAGCGTGGCGTGGTAGAAACTGGCGAGCATCGGCTCACAGTCAGCTAAAGCCCGGGCTTCGGCTTTAATATTATTCCAGACGATATCCAGTTCTTCACACGGCATTGCTGACTCCAGGCGATAGCATAATGACCGGCCAGTTCTACGCTGACCGGGTCATCGAGGTGACAAAGGTTCCTTTAAGGTTAATTGCTGCGCTCGTCCTTGCGTGCGCGACCTAACAAGGTCAATGCTGCCTCGCGCGCAATTTTTCCGCAATACAATACCTGATAAATTTGCTCGGTTATTGGCATTTCTACGCCTAAACGCTGTGCCAGAACGCGGACTTCCTTGGTATTGCGGTAGCCTTCAACCACCTGACCAATCTTATCCTGCGCGCTTTGCACATCCATGCCCTCACCGAGCATCATGCCGAAGCGGCGGTTACGCGATTGGTTGTCGGTACAGGTCAGCACCAAATCTCCCAGACCCGCCATCCCCATAAAGGTTTCCGGATCGGCGCCCAGCGCCGCGCCCAGGCGAGACATCTCGACCAGACCACGGGTAATCAGCGCGGTGCGCGCATTGGCGCCAAAGCCGATACCGTCGGACATCCCGGCCCCAATGGCGATAACGTTTTTCACCGCGCCGCCAAGCTGGACGCCAATGAAGTCCGGATTGATATAGACGCGGAAGCTTTTACCGCAGTGCAGCAGGTGCTGCAGATCGTCCGCAAACTGCGGGTCCGTCGAGGCCAGGGAGATGGCCGTCGGCAGCCCTGCGGCCAGCTCTTTCGCAAAGGTCGGGCCGGAGATCACCGCCAGCGGAATATCATCCCCCAGCGCTTCCCGCGCCACGTCCTGCAGCAGGCGGCCGGTTTCGGCCTCAAGGCCTTTCGTGGCCCAGACCAGGCGCGCGTCGGAACGCATTAGCGGCTTAATCTGACGCAGAACCTGGCCGAAGACGTGGCTCGGGACCACAACCAGGATATCACGACTGGCGGCCAGGGCGGCCGACAGGTCGCTCTCCAGATGCAGCGTGTCAGGGAAGGGAACGTCGGGAAGAAAAGCGGCGTTGCAGCGATCGTTTTGCAGCGTCGCGATGTGCTTAGGGTCATGGCCCCAAAGCACAACGTGATGGCCATTTCTTGCCAGGGTGATGGCAAGAGCGGTGCCGTACGAGCCGGCACCGATCACAGTCATTGCAGCATTAAGTTCGTTCATCAGGCATCCTGATGCTGTTCGGCACCTTCGCCAGCCTGCTGCTGCAGATAGTTCATAAACAGCGCATCGAAGTTCACTGGCGCAAGGTTCAGTTGCGGGAAGGTACCGCGAGAAACCAGGCTGGTGATGCACTCACGCGCATACGGGAACAGGATGTTCGGGCAGTATGCACCGAGGCAATGCGCCATCTGGTTGCCGTCAATGCCTTCGATGGAGAAGATGCCGCCCTGCTGTACTTCGCACAGGAATGCGGTTTCTTCGCCCAGCGCGGCGGTTACGGTCACACGCAGCACCACTTCATAGACGCCTTCAGCCAGCTGGCTGGAAGCGGTATCCAGATCAAGTTTAACCTCTGGCTGCCAGTCTTTCTGGAAAACTTGCGGAGCATTCGGCGCTTCGAAGGAGATATCCTTGGTATAAATACGCTGGATCTGGAAAGTCATTTCGGTGCTGTTTTGTTCTGACATAGTAAAACCCTTTCGTGTTGTCCTTAAATACGCCTACCCGGACTGGGTGGACGCAAAATTAGCGCAGCAGGGGATCAAGTCCACCACGTGAATCAAGCGCATACAAGTCGTCACAGCCGCCAATGTGCTGTTCATCAATAAAAATCTGCGGAACCGTGGTCCGACCGCTGCGTTGAATCATCTCTTCGCGCTTCGTCGCGTTGCCATCGATAGGCAGTTCGTTGAACGTTACGCCTTTGCTGTTCAGCAGCGCTTTAGCGCGCACGCAGAACGGGCAGGTCGCTTTGGTATAGATATCAATATTGGCCATGACTTCACTCCTGTTTTTACCCTGGGGATTTTAGGCCGCAAACAAGGCGCTCCCCCAGCGGATAGCCGCAATGAGGGAACCCTGCTACGTCATAAAGGCGTGGGGTAAATTATTTGCCGCGTACCAGCGGAAGGTTTTCGCCACTCCAGCCGGCAATGCCTTCTTTCAGTACAAAGACCTTCTCGAATCCGGCTTTATTCAGCGCGCTCGCAGGCTCTTGTGCCTGCATACCGGAACCGTCTACCACTATAATGGGTTGTGCTTTGTGCTTTTCCAACTCACCAACGTTATTTGCCTTGATATCGCTCGGCAGCAGGTTGAGAGAACCAGCAATGTGGCCTTTACGGAAATCGTCACGCTGACGCAGGTCGACAACCACCGCATCTTCTTTGTTAATCAGACGCGTCGCTTCACCACGGGTAATGACTTTAATTTTCGACGTCAGCCCTTTAAAGGTGGTGAACAGCACCGCACCCAGCAGCGCGATCCACGCGATGCTCAGGACGGGATGACGGCCGACGAATTGCATAATTTCTTGCATGGGGGGTTACAACTCCCGACTAAGTGATAAAAAACCAGGCAAGGAGTATACCTGTGCATTGCGGCAAATACAGCCAGTGAGCGTGATGTAATGCATTTTCTGCGGCACGCCGCGAAAAAAACTCCCCCTTGCCGCTCCCCTTCGCCCCGGGCGCTCCCTTTCTTTGATCTTTAACGGTGATTTGATCGATTCAGCTGTAGTAAAATTACGCAAATTTTCTGTCTTTGAGCATGAGGTTGTCGCAATGTCGGTTTCTAAAAAACCTATGGTACTGGTCATTCTGGATGGCTATGGCTACCGTGAAGACCAGCAGGATAACGCTATTTATAGCGCAAAAACCCCCGTCATGGACGCGCTGTGGGCGAAACGTCCCCATCTGCTGATTGACGCTTCAGGCCTGGAAGTAGGCCTGCCGGATCGCCAGATGGGCAACTCCGAAGTGGGCCACGTTAACCTTGGCGCCGGTCGTATCGTTTACCAGGACCTGACCCGTCTTGATGTTGAAATCAAAGAGCGGACGTTCTTTGCTAACCCGGTACTGACCGCGGCGGTAGACAAAGCGGTTGCCGCAGGTAAAGCGGTACACATCATGGGCCTGATGTCTCCTGGCGGCGTTCACAGCCACGAAGACCACATCATGGCGATGGTTGAACTGGCGGCAGAGCGCGGCGCGGAAAAAATCTACCTGCACGCGTTCCTCGACGGCCGCGATACTCCGCCGCGCAGCGCGGAAAGCACGCTGGCGAAGTTCGAAGACAAATTTGCCACCCTCGGTAAAGGCCGCGTGGCCTCGATTATCGGTCGCTACTACGCCATGGATCGCGACAACCGCTGGGATCGCGTGGAGCAGGCGTATAACCTGATGACCCTGGCGCAGGGCGAGTTCCAGGCCGATACTGCCGTTGCGGGTCTGCAGGCCGCCTACGCCCGTGATGAAAACGACGAATTCGTCAAAGCCACCGTGATTCGCGCCGCGGGCCAGGCCGATGCGGCAATGGAAGACGGCGACGCGCTGATTTTCATGAACTTCCGCGCCGACCGCGCCCGTGAAATCACCCGCGCCTTCGTGAACGCCGATTTCGACGGCTTTGCGCGTAAAAAAGCGGTTAACCTTGATTTCGTCATGCTGACCGAATACGCCGCTGATATCAAAGTCGCCTGCGCCTACCCGCCGGCTTCGCTCGCGAACACCTTCGGCGAGTGGATGGCGAAAAACGATAAAACGCAGCTGCGTATCTCCGAAACGGAAAAATACGCGCACGTCACCTTCTTCTTTAACGGCGGCGTCGAAGAGCCGTTTAAAGGCGAAGAGCGTATTTTGATCAACTCTCCGAAAGTCGCGACCTACGATCTGCAGCCGGAAATGAGCTCTGCCGAGCTGACTGAAAAACTGGTTGCGGCCATCAAAGGCGGCGAGTACGACACCATTATCTGCAACTATCCAAACGGCGATATGGTCGGCCATACCGGGGTCATGGAAGCGGCGATTAAAGCCGTTGAAACGCTGGATAACTGTGTCGATCAGGTGGTTAACGCGGTCGAAGCCGTCGGCGGCCAGCTGCTGATCACCGCCGATCACGGCAACGCTGAGCAGATGCGCGATCCCTCCACCGGCCAGGCTCATACTGCCCACACCAACCTGCCGGTACCGCTGATCTACGTCGGTGATAAAACCGTGAAAGCAGCCGCAGATGGCAAACTTTCCGATATCGCTCCGACCATGCTGTCGCTGATGGGAATGGAAATCCCGCAAGAGATGACTGGCAAGCCGCTGTTCATCGTGGAATAATCCTTCCCCATGAGGGGAAAGGCGACTTATTCAAATACATGGATCGCAACGACAGTACGATCCGTTCTTTACGCCAGCGCGTTCAGCGCTGGCGTATTGCTGTGCGCCGTACCTGCCCATGCGGACGATCGCGATCAGCTAAAATCCATTCAGGCCGATATTGCCGCTAAACAGCGTGCGATACAGCAGCAGCAGCAGCAGCGCTCTTCCCTGCTCGCTCAGCTAAAGACGCAGGAAGAAGCGATCTCTGCCGCCGCCCGCAAGCTGCGTGAAACCCAGGCCACCCTGACCCAGCTGAACAAGCAGATTGACGAGATGAACGCCTCTATCGCCAAACTGGAGCGCCAGCGCGCCTCGCAGGAGCGCAACCTGTCCGCCCAGCTGGACGCCGCGTTTCGTCAGGGGCCGCACACCGGCATGCAGATGATCCTCAGCGGCGAAGAAGGCCAGCGCAACCAGCGTATCCAGGCCTACTACGGTTATCTCAACCAGGCCCGCCAGGAGACTATCGCCCAGCTGAAGCAGACGCGTGAAGAGGTCACCGCGCAAAAGGCCGAGCTGGAAGAGAAGCAGAGCCAGCAGCAAACGCTGGTCTACGAGCAGCGCGCGCAGCAGGCTAAGCTTGAGCAGGCGCGCAACGAGCGTAAAAAGACGCTTTCAGGCCTCGAATCCTCTATCCAGCAGGGTCAACAGCAGCTGAGCGAAATGCGGGCCAACGAATCGCGTCTGCGCGGTCGCGTTGCCCAGGCAGAAGCGGCGGCTAAGGCTCGCGCGGAGCGCGAAGCCCGCGAGGCGCAGGCGGTTCGCGATCGCCAGCAGGATGCATCCCGCAAAGGTACCACCTATAAACCATCCGAAAGTGAACGTTCCCTGATGTCCCGCACCGGCGGACTGGGTTCGCCGCGCGGCCAGGCCTACTGGCCGGTTCGCGGCACGCTGCTTCACCGCTATGGCGAACAGCTGCAAGGTGAACTACGTTGGAAGGGGATGGTTATCGCCGCGTCTGAAGGCACCGAGGTCAAAGCGATAGCCGATGGCCGGGTGATCCTCGCCGACTGGCTGCAGGGCTACGGCCTGGTGGTGGTCGTGGAGCACGGTAAAGGCGATATGAGCCTCTACGGCTATAATCAAAGCGCGCTGGTCAGCGTCGGGACTCAGGTCCGCGCAGGCCAGGCGATTGCCCTCGTCGGCAGCAGCGGCGGTCAAGGCCGTCCGTCGCTCTATTTCGAAATTCGTCGCCAGGGTCAGGCGGTCAATCCACAGCCGTGGTTGGGAAGATAAGTTTTGCTTCAATTTCGCAGAATTGCACTCGCGGTAGCCGGTACGCTGGCTTTCGCCGCGCCGGCTTTTGCTGGCAAACTCTCCATTGTTATCGACGACTTTGGCTATCGTCCACAGACGGAAAACCAGGTGCTGGCGCTGCCGGCCACGATCTCCGTCGCCGTATTACCGAATGCACCGCACGCCCGTGAAATGGCGACCAAAGCGCACGGCCTCGGCCATGAGGTGCTCATTCACCTGCCGATGGCGCCGCTCAGCAAGCAACCGCTGGAAAAAGACACCCTGCGTCCGGACATGAGCAGCGCCGAGATTGAGCGCATCATCCGTGAAGCCTACGGCAAAGTGCCGTACGCCGTGGGTCTGAACAACCATATGGGCAGCGCGATGACCTCCAGCCTGTTCGGGATGCAGAAGGTGATGCAGGCGCTGGAGCGCTACAACCTCTACTTCCTCGACAGCGTGACCATTGGCAACACCCAGGCGATGCGCGCCGCGCAGGGCACCGGCGTGAAGGTGATTAAGCGCAAGGTGTTCCTCGACGATACGCAAAACGAAGCGGATATCCGCACCCAGTTCAATCGGGCGATCGCCCTGGCGCGGCGTAACGGTTCGGCGATTGCTATCGGCCACCCGCACCCCACCACGGTGCGCGTGCTGCAGCAAATGGTCTATAGCCTGCCGTCGGACATTACCCTCGTGCGCCCGAGCAGCCTGCTAAACGAGCCGCAGGTGGATACCTCCACGCCAAATAGCGCACCGCCGTCGCAGACCGTGCCGCCAACGAAGCCGCGTAACCCGTTCCGCGGCGTGAAATACTGCAAGCCGCAGCGTCCGCCTGAGCCGGTGAACGCCAGCCGGTTCTTTACTATTCTGAGCGAAAGCATTAGTCAGAGCGCACTGGTGCAGTATTACCAGCTGAAATGGCAGGGCTGGGATAATCCGACAAACTAGGGGGAGCGGGAATCCGGGCGCTTTTCGGCCGCAGGTTCCCGTTTATCTCCTTCGGCATACCAGGCTTTAAAATATTTCAGGAAGCTGTACAACGTTGCGTACAGCCCGGTCACGACCCCGACCTTTCCGCTACGCCACGCCCCGCTGAACAGATACCACTTAAAAAACGCGCCAGCCGCGCCGATCGCTCCCCGGCTCAGTGACGGCCTGATCTTCTGGTGTTTAACCAGCCGGGTGGTATAGCTATTGAGCTTATTAAAAACTTCATGCAGCGAGTAGAAGGTATCGTGACGTACGCGGCCGGGCAGCTTGATTGAGCGGCTGTGGCCGACGACGCGATCGTCCACCGGGCGGTCGTTAAAGGCCGCCACGGTGCGGTTGAACAAGCGAACCGGGTAATCAGGCGATGAAACGGGATAAATGGTTCTGACGGACTCCCCCAGCACGTACCAGTAACGCGGCAGGCGCCACGCGCAGGTCGGATCGATCTCCGGCCCGGCTTTAAGCCTTAGAATGGCGGCGACAACTTCGCTATCGAGGATTTCGTCACTGTCCATACACAGCACCCAGTCATGACTGGCCAGCGCCGTGGCGTAGTTCATCTGCGCTCCGTGGGCGGTATAGGCGTGGTGATGAACCTGCAACCCGAACTGCTGGCAGATATCCAGCGTCGCATCCGTGCTCCCGGAATCAACGACAATACACTCATCCGCCACTTTTAAAAGCGGGGGCAGAACGTCGCGCAGCAGGCGGGCGGAGTCACAGGTTAGCAGGCAGACGGTGAGTTTAGGCATAGCGTTTATAAGGTTAAAACATGGGTAAACAAACTGTATAAACGACCTGGCAAAAAATCGATTTAGAAATAGTGCGTTTGCAATGAAGTATGTTTGAAATGTTATCCACATCCCAATAAAAAAGCGCCCGCTGGCGCTCAGAATATGCGCCAGCAAACGGATTTCCATCTGCTGGCGCGGCGGATAACGGAGGTTTAATCCCAGCTCAGAATCACTTTACCCGACTGGCCGGAGCGCATCGCGTCAAAGCCCTGCTGGAAATCATCAATGCCGAAACGGTGGGTGATAATCGGCGACAGATCTAAACCAGACTGGATCAGGGCCGCCATCTTGTACCAGGTCTCAAACATTTCACGACCGTAAATCCCTTTGATGAACAGCCCCTTAAAGATGACTTTGGTCCAGTCGATGGACATATCGGACGGCGGAATACCCAGCATCGCAATACGGCCACCGTGATTCATGGTGTCCAGCATGGTGCGAAACGCCGGCGGCGCGCCGGACATCTCCAGACCCACATCAAACCCTTCGGTCATGCCGAGCTCGGCCATCACGTCGGCAAGGCTCTCCTGCGCAACGTTAACCGCGCGGGTCACGCCCATCTTGCGCGCCAGGCCCAGACGGTACTCGTTCACGTCGGTGATCACCACGTTGCGCGCGCCGACGTGCTTAGCGACCGCCGCCGCCATGATGCCAATCGGACCGGCGCCGGAAACCAGCACATCTTCGCCGACGAGGTCGAAGGAGAGCGCGGTGTGTACGGCGTTGCCAAAGGGGTCAAAAATCGACGCCAGATCGTCAGAAATGTTGTCCGGAATTTTGAAGGCATTGAAGGCCGGGATCACCAGATATTCGGCAAAACAGCCGGGGCGGTTAACGCCAACCCCAATGGTGTTGCGGCACAGATGCGTGCGCCCGGCGCGGCAGTTACGACAGTGGCCGCAGGTAATATGACCTTCGCCAGAAACGCGATCGCCCAGCTTAAAGCCGCGAACTTCCTGACCGATACCCACCACTTCACCCACGTATTCGTGCCCTACCACCATCGGCACCGGGATGGTCTTCTGCGACCATTCGTCCCAGTTATAGATGTGTACGTCGGTACCGCAAATTGCGGTCTTACGGATTTTAATCAGCAGATCGTTGTGGCCGACTTCCGGTTCCGGTACGTCGGTCATCCAGATGCCTTCTTCCGCTTTCAGTTTGGATAACGCTTTCATCTCACACCCTCAGGCAATGACGCCCAGTTGTTTACCGATGCGGGTAAAGGCTTCCACCGCACGTTCAATTTGTTCAGGGGTATGCGCCGCAGACATCTGGGTGCGAATACGCGCCTGGCCTTTTGGTACCACCGGATAGAAGAAACCGGTGACGTAAATACCTTCTTTTTGCAGCTCGCGCGCAAAATTCTGCGCCACGGTCGCTTCGCCGAGCATCACCGGGATAATGGCGTGATCGGCGCCCGCCAGGGTAAAGCCCGCAGCGGTCATTTTTTCGCGGAACAGGCGCGCGTTGGACCACAGACGGTCGCGCAGCTCGGCGCCGGATTCCACCATCTCCAGCACTTTGATGGAGGCGGCGACGATTGCCGGAGCCAGCGAGTTGGAGAACAGATACGGACGCGAGCGCTGGCGCAGCCACTCAACCACCTCTTTGCGCGCCGCGGTATAGCCGCCGGAGGCGCCGCCCAGCGCTTTACCGAGGGTGCCGGTGATGATATCCACCCGCCCCATCACCTCGCAGTACTCGTGGGAGCCGCGGCCGTTTTCGCCGACGAAGCCGACGGCGTGAGAGTCGTCGACCATGACCAGCGCGTCGTATTTATCCGCGAGGTCGCAGACGCCTCGCAGGTTGGCAATCACGCCGTCCATGGAGAACACGCCGTCGGTGGCGATCAGCACGTGCCGCGCACCGGCCTCACGCGCCTCTTTCAGCCGCGCTTCCAGCTCCTGCATGTCGTTGTTGGCGTAGCGGAAACGCTGCGCTTTACACAGGCGCACGCCGTCGATGATCGACGCGTGGTTCAGGGCATCGGAGATAATGGCGTCTTCCGCGCCCAGCAGGGTTTCGAACAGGCCGCCGTTGGCGTCAAAGCAGGAGGAGTAGAGAATCGCATCTTCCATGCCGAGGAACTCGGCCAGCTTCTTCTCAAGCGCTTTGTGGCTATCCTGGGTCCCGCAAATAAAACGCACGGAGGCCATACCGAAGCCGTGACTGTCCATGCCGGCTTTCGCCGCGGCAATCAGCTCCGGGTGGTTGGCGAGGCCGAGATAGTTATTGGCGCAGAAGTTAATCACGCTATTGCCGCCGACGGTAATATCCGCCTGCTGCGCCGATGTGATAATGCGTTCTTCTTTAAACAACCCCTCCGCGCGAGCGGTATCCAGGCTATTGGTTAACTGTTGATAAAAATCACCACGCATTGCAACTCTCCAGATTCGGCAAAATTTGGCACATATTACCCAAAGCTATACGCTGATACGAGATGATGCATGCCTGAATGAATTATTTGCAGCATAAATCACGCACGCCCAGCACCTTTTCTGCGAAGGGCTGAAGCCTGTCTCATGTGGTGATATGATAGAAGCATTCATGTCCGGATTATCTCTGGACTCCATACTTCAAAGGTTACTGTTATGATCATCGTTACCGGCGGCGCAGGGTTTATCGGCAGCAATATCGTCAAGGCCCTGAATGACAAAGGCATTACCGACATTTTGGTCGTAGATAATCTGAAAGATGGCACCAAGTTTGTGAACCTGGTTGACCTGAACATCGCTGATTACATGGATAAAGAAGACTTCCTGATCCAGGTTATGGCGGGCGAAGAGTTCGGCGAAGAAATTGAAGCGGTATTCCATGAAGGCGCCTGCTCCTCCACCACGGAGTGGGACGGCAAGTACATGATGGATAACAACTATCAGTACTCTAAAGAGCTTCTTCACTACTGCCTGGAGCGCGAGATCCCGTTCCTGTACGCCTCTTCCGCAGCCACCTACGGCGGCCGTACCAGCGACTTTATCGAATCCCGCGAATACGAGCAGCCGCTCAACGTCTACGGCTACTCCAAGTTCCTGTTTGACGAATACGTGCGCCAGATCCTGCCGGAAGTCGATTCGCAGATAGTCGGCTTCCGCTATTTCAACGTCTACGGGCCGCGCGAAGGCCATAAAGGCAGCATGGCAAGCGTGGCGTTCCACCTCAATACCCAGCTGAATAATGGCGAAAGTCCGAAACTGTTCGAAGGCAGCGACGGCTTCAAGCGCGACTTCGTCTACGTCGGCGACGTGGCGGCGGTCAACCTGTGGTTCTGGGAGAACGGCGCGTCCGGTATTTTCAATCTCGGCACCGGCCGGGCGGAATCCTTCCAGGCGGTAGCCGACGCCACTCTGGCGTTCCACCAGAAGGGCAGCATCGAATATATCCCGTTCCCGGACAAGCTGAAGGGCCGTTACCAAGCGTTTACGCAGGCAGATCTCACCAACCTGCGTGCGGCAGGCTATGATAAGCCTTTCAAAACCGTGGCCGAAGGCGTCACTGAGTACATGCATTGGCTGAACCGCGACAGCGATACAAATTCACAAAATCATTCGGGCAGCTAAGTGAATCTCCGGGAGCTTACAAAAGCAAGTGACCGGAGTGAACGCAGGTAGCCAACGCAGAGACCGTTTGAAGGATGAAGTGAATGAAAATACTGGTGATCGGCCCGTCATGGGTGGGCGACATGATGATGTCGCAAAGCCTCTATCGCACGCTCAAGGCGCGCTATCCCCAGGCAATCATCGACGTGATGGCGCCCGCGTGGTGCCGTCCGCTGCTGTCACGGATGCCGGAAGTCAACGAAGCCATTCCCATGCCGCTCGGCCACGGCGCGCTGGAGATCGGCGAACGGCGCAAGCTCGGGCTCAGCCTGCGCGAACGTCGCTACGATCGCGCCTACGTGCTGCCGAACTCGTTTAAATCGGCGCTGGTTCCTTTCTTCGCCAACATCCCACACCGCACCGGCTGGCGCGGCGAGATGCGCTACGGCCTGCTGAACGACGCCAGAACGCTGGATAAAGACGCGTGGCCGCTGATGGTTGAGCGCTACGTGGCTTTAGCCTACGACAAAGGCGTTATGCGCGGCGCGAAAGATCTGCCTCAGCCGCTGCTCTGGCCGCAGCTGCAGGTGCATGAAGGGGAAAAGTCGCAGGTCTGCAACGCCTTCAATATTTCCGCCCATCGCCCCATTATCGGCTTCTGCCCCGGGGCTGAGTTCGGTCCGGCCAAGCGCTGGCCGCACTACCACTATGCCGAACTGGCCAAACGGCTGATCGATGACGGCTATCAGGTGCTGCTTTTCGGTTCGGCCAAGGACCATGAGGCTGGCAACGACATTCTGGCCGCTCTCAGCACCCAGCAGCAGGCATGGTGCCGTAACCTGGCCGGCGAAACCCAGCTTGAACAGGCGGTGGTACTGATTGCCGCCTGCAAAGCGGTTGTCAGCAACGACTCCGGGCTGATGCACGTCGCCGCCGCGCTCAATCGTCCGCTGGTCGCGCTGTACGGCCCGAGCAGCCCAGACTTTACGCCACCGCTGTCGCATAAGGCGCGGACAATCCGCCTGATCAGCGGCTACCACAAGGTGCGGAAAGGAGATGCGGCTGAAGGATATCATCAGAGCCTGATCGATATTACGCCGCAGCGCGTACTGGAAGAGCTGAACCCGCTGCTGCAGGACGAACCGGAAAAAGAGGAAGCGTAGCGGATGCGGGTATTGATCGTTAAAACCTCGTCCATGGGCGACGTTCTGCACACGCTGCCCGCGCTGACCGACGCCGCGCAGGCCTTTCCCGGGATTCGTTTCGACTGGGTGGTCGAGGAGGGCTTCGCCCAGATCCCCTCCTGGCACCAAAGCGTTGACCGCGTGATTCCGGTGGCCATTCGCCGCTGGCGCAAGGCCTGGTTTTCCGCGCCGGTTAAGACCGAGCGTAAAGCCTTCCGCCAGGCGCTGCGGGCGGAGAAGTACGATGCAATCATTGACGCCCAGGGTCTGGTGAAAAGCGCCGCCCTGGTCACCCGGCTGGCGCACGGCGTGAAGCACGGTATGGACTGGCAAACCGCCCGCGAGCCGCTGGCCTGCCTGTTCTACAACCGTCGCCACCACATTGCCAGGCAGCAGCACGCCGTTGAGCGTACCCGCGAGCTGTTTGCCAAAAGCCTCGGCTATGCCAAACCAGAGACTCAGGGCGATTACGCGATTGCCCGCCACTTTCTGCGCCAGGAAGACGCCGGTGCCGCGCCGTACCTGGTCTTCCTCCACGCCACCACCCGCCATGATAAACACTGGCCGGAAGAGAACTGGCAGGCGCTTATCGCGCTGCTGGCCGACAGCGGCCTGCGGATTAAGCTGCCGTGGGGCGCGCCGCACGAAGAGGCGAGGGCCGGGCGGCTGGCGCAGGGGCACGATTTCGTCGAGGTGCTGCCGCGCATGAGCCTGGAGCAGGTCGCCCAGGTTCTGGCCGGCGCCCGCGGCGTGGTTTCCGTCGATACCGGCCTGAGTCATTTAACCGCCGCGCTCGATAAGCCTAATTTTACCCTCTACGGCCCGACCGATCCGGGTCTTATCGGCGGCTATGGGCAAAACCAGTACGTCGTGCGTCCGGAAAACGGCAGCAGCACGGGGGATATTAGCGCCTCACGGGTTCTGCAATTGTTGACCTCCCAGGGACTGGCCTGATGGGCTCATTGTTTAAGCAAATCTATCGCTACACGCATCCGCGTGCCTTTCGCCATAATGAAAACCTGTGGCCGTGGGCAAAGATAACCCGCGCAGCGTCGGGTGAGATTTGTTCACTAATTTACAAAGGCAAAACGGTACCGCTGTGCAGCCTGAGCGAGCTGAAAAATAGCTTTTCCGGACCACTGCTACTGACCGCCACGGGGCCATCGGTTAAAGATATTGATTTTTCCGTTACCCCTCGTACCGTACCGGTAATGGGCGTGAATGGTGCCTTCTCACTGGAAGGAAAACTCAGTTTCTCCTTATACCTTATCGTGGATATGGAATTTTTCGACCGCAAGCCGGACATCATTTCCGCTATTGTCAGCAATCCGCAGATTCTATTTTTCACAACCGCCCACGGTATTGCCAAAATTATCGATCGCACAGGCATGGAGAATATCCGCTGCCGACTGGCGCTGATTGAAGATGCCTGCTACAAAATTTATCAACCTCGGGTAGTCAGCAAAGATATTCGCGCCCGGTTTACCGACTTTGACACGGTAATATTGCACGAGCGTATTGATAACATTGCTTTTTCTATCGATATTCGTCAAGGGATATTCGATGCAGGCACCGTAGCCTACTGGGCGCTGCAAATTATTGCCTACCTTGGGTTTGATAAAGTTATCATCGCTGGTCTGGATATGAATAATTTCAATCGGCCACGATTTTATGAAAATGATGCAAATAAGCTGCCTTCTTATCTCGAAAGCAAGGTTACTGCGCTGATTTTCCCTGCGCTTGCACTGGCCAGCCGCTATATGCAAAGCTCCGGAATCAACATTATCAATACCTCAATAAATAGCGCGGTTCCTGTCGATATATTCAGTAAAGTGCCGTTCAGCCAAATTGTGAAAGAAGTGACCGAACAGGCCACCTCTTTCACCTGATCATGCTCGCGCTTGTTTGGCTCCCGATAGGCCCGCGAAAATAATGAGACCGGTGATGAGCATGACAATAAATCGGTCATGAATAAAAAGCGAATCCACCGAGCCGAACAAGATAACCGGCGCACATAAAAAAGCGGTGCCGCACGACAATATCCCTTTTCTACGAACATAGAAAACCATTGCCGTGTACAGGCACAGTAAGATGATTCCACCGATAACGCCTTGTAATGACATCGTCTCAATGAGGTCGTTGTGCAAATGGTAAACCATGTTACGCATTCCCTCCGGATTACCATGCTCTTTCTCTTGCATTAACTGCGACAGAATTTCATAGCGGTCCTGAGAGCTGACCCCTGAAGGATGGTGGTATATCTCATAGACCCCCGTATGCCACATACTTAATCTGGCACCCAGCGAGGTATTGTTATCGTTTTGATATTCAGACAGTTCGCTAACGGCCTCCACCGCCCGCACCTTGATGGTCGGAAAAGCAAACTCAATCATCACCAGTGAGGCTAATAAAGACGCCACACACAGCGCTATAAATTTTGCCCTGGACAGCATTTTGCTTTTCAGCAAACAATATAACAAAATTGCCGGGTAAAAAATTAACACTGACCGGGTTTGCGTCAAAAATATAATCCATAACGATAAAACAACAACTGTAATAATTATCGGAGCACGGTAGCGAATTTTCACACATGATAAAGCGTAAAGCGTAATCATGGTATAGAACGCATAAATATAGGCACTTAACGTTGCTGAACTATCTATTCTCAGACGATCATCAGAAATAAAGAAGTGGAAATGCAGTGCATATAATGTTAAATAGGCGAAACCTAATAGCAGCATGTAGTTAATAAACTGCCCTGGATACGGTTTAATTAGGCGTAGCACTGCTGAAATCAGCAGCATCACTACTGAACCAATAATCAAATAGGCACCCGTTCGTGCATAGCTAAGATCAGCCATATAAACTTCGGTAGCATTAGCAGGGAATCTATATGTCCACAGCAACTGTGAAACTCCCATCAAAAAAAGAGTAGCTGCCAGCACAACTTCTTCAGTTTTGAAACGCAGTGCTTTAAAGTTTATTGCTGCATAACTAACGGTAATCATTGAGGAAAGGTAAAAAAGGTTTCTCCCCATTATTTTTTCTGGGGTTACTACCGCGCAAGATAATATTGCCGCCAGCAATATTATTAACGGAAACTTATCTCTGATCATGTCTGATTAGCTTTTCACAAATGGGGGTACCCATACTTCACCGCAATCCCACGGTCTTGGTTTTCCATGGAAGCATACAATTCGAGTTCCGACAGGCACGGAACCGTTTCCGATCGCATGCTCATTTTTCTTCTTACTAATGACATGCTTTTTATAGCTGACAATTTGTCCAGGCAATATGTCCTGCCAGATCGACGCTTGAGGATATATTTTACTAATAAACTCCTGATCCCCACCGCTCTGATAACGCGTCATAAACAACTGTGGATAGCGTCTGAAAGCTTCCCATACTTTAAATTTCTCTTCATGCGGGATACGCATTATTGCCGAGTTTTTAGTTTTCTGCGGAAAGAAGAAATCGCTTAACATAGTCAGGCGGGTATTTTGCAAAATATCCGTAATGTCACCTACGACAACCACATCTAAATCTATATAGAAAATATCATCGTCGACTTTTTGCGGATCAAATATTTCAATTTTTGACCACCAGCCGGGAAGATTTTCAGTCAGTTTAATCGTCTGAACGCCCGGAATGATGAGGTCAGTAAAGCAAATCTTCTCGATATTATCCGGTAATTGCTTATACAACCACTGAACATGATCATGATTATAATCACCACCAGAACGCAATACCGTTACTATCTTCATGAATACCTCAGAAAATGAAAACACACCGTACAGAAAGAACCCGAAAGCTCAATATATAAACGCGGATAATGTTACACCAGAAAGGTCAGATATCTCTATGATACCTGACCTTTTTAGGTAGGATTTCTCCGGAAGGCAGAGTACTCCGCCAACGTCATCCCTTTGACCTGCGGCGCCAGCCAGCTGAAGAAGCTTTCGAGATCCGCATACAAACGTTCGATATCCTGCTCGTTTTTAAACGTCGGGCTGCCGCCGGGCATGTACTCAGAAGAGTGGAGCATATATTCGACGTAGTCATTACCCTGAGTCAACGTCTGTTCGACGACCTTTTTCATCGTCTCAACGTTACCGCCCATCGGCCGCAGCCAGTGAACCGACGGCGAGCGCACCTTGCCGCGCAGGCGGTCATAGCCCTGCTTAATGCCGTTCATCAGAGCACTGTGTTTGTACTGGATGCTCATCGGCACCTCCAGCAGCGAAGAACGCCCTTCCCGGCTGATATCGTTCTCGTCGAGGAAATAGGCGTGCTGCGGGAAGCGGCGATAATCGGTGCCGCCATCGCCCTGCGGGGCGCCTTTCGCCGTTTTCCAGTTGACCCGCGGCGTCACCGAGCAGTCGACCTGATAGCCATGCTCCACCAGCAGGCGCGCATAGCGCTCATCAAACGCCCAGCGTCCGGCGCGATGGCTGACCATTTTAGTCTGGAAGGTCTCTTCCAGCAGATGGGTCATATAAGCGACTTTTTCACGCATCGCCGCATCGCTGTATTCGATAAGATAGGGCTTATGTCGCCAGTCATCGGCGGTCAGCGGGTCGGTCGGCGGGCTGTTCCAGGCATGCAGGTGCATGCCGATTTCGGCGGTGCCGCGGGCAATCACATCTTTGGCGAATTCGATATAGAATGGATCTATCGCCATCTCGTAGTTGGTTAAATAGACCGGCTTAAAGCCATACTTTTCGCAAAGCTGCTGAAAACGCGGTAAATAACGCGCATTCTCGGTGGTAATGCTGTCATGTTTTTGCCAGAGGTTATCACCCTCGGTATCAATCGTGATGAGAAATGCGGGATTGTGCACGAAAACGTCCTCAGACCATACGTATCGGGTCATGGTAGAGCAAGACAACGCTTCTCTCAATCTATCTGATCCCCTAGAATCGGAACCCTGATACTGAATGAAGAACAGAGAATGACGCCTGAAACCCGCTCTCCCGGTCCCGTGAACCCGGCGCGCATCCTGGTCATCAAGCTGCGCCATCATGGCGATATGCTGCTGATCACGCCGCTCGTTCACGCCCTCAAACGGCAGTATCCCGCGGCCAGCGTTGATGTGCTGCTTTATGAAGAGACCCGGGATATGCTCGCGGCGAACGCGGATATTAACCAGATTTACGCGATTGACCGCCGCTGGAAAAAACAGGGAACCGTCCATCAGCTCAAAATGGAGCTGCGGCTGATCCGCACGCTTCGCCAGCAGCGCTACGATCTGGTGCTCAACCTTGCCGATCAGTGGCCCAGCGCCATTATTACCCGCTTAACCGGCGCCGCCACGCGCATCGGCTTTGATTTCCCGAAACGCCGCCATCCGGCCTGGCGCTTCTGCCATACCGCCCTGGCCTCCACCCGGGAACATCAAAGCCTGCATACGGTGCGGCAGAACCTCTCCATTCTGGCCCCGCTCGGTCTGGCAGCTAACGACGCTCCGGCGCGCATGGGCTACAGCGAACAGGACTGGGACAGTAGCCGAACGCTGCTGCCGGAGGGGTTTGAGGATAACTATATCGTCATTCAGCCCACCTCCCGCTGGTTCTTTAAATGCTGGCGGGAAGAGCGGATGAGCGCGCTGATTAACGCGCTCTCCGCGGCGGGACATGCCGTGGTGCTAACGTCGGGGCCCGACGCGAAAGAGAAGCGCATGGTGGAGACCATTATCGCCGGCTGCCCGGACGCCCGCCTGCACTCTCTTGCCGGCCAGCTGACCCTGCGCCAGCTGGCGGCGGTCATCGGCCACGCCCGCTTATTTATCGGCGTTGATTCCGTACCCATGCATATGGCTGCCGCCCTCGGCACGCCGCTGGTCGCGCTGTTCGGCCCATCAAAGCTAACCTTCTGGAGCCCGTGGCAGGCGAAGGGCGAAGTCATCTGGGCCGGAGACTTTGGTCCTCTGCCCGACCCTGACGACATTGATACCGGTACAGAAGAACGCTATCTCGATTTAATTCCCGCCGACGTCGTTATTGCGGCGGCAAAAAAGGTGCTGGCATGAGCAAATTCAGGCTCGCCCTGGTGCGGCAGAAATATCGCCCCGACGGCGGTGCGGAGCGTTTCGTTTCCCGCGCGCTGGAGGCCCTCGATAGCAGTAATCTTGAACTGAACGTCATTACCCGCGAATGGCAGGGGCCGGTGAAGCCCGAGTGGAATATTCGCATCTGCAACCCACGCAAATGGGGACGCATCAGCCGTGAACGCGGCTTTGCCGACGCCGCGCGCCGGCTGTGGCAGGCCGAAAACTTCGACCTGGTTCAGAGCCATGAGCGCATCCCGGGTTGCGATTTGTATCGCGCCGGCGACGGCGTGCATCGCCGCTGGCTGCAGCAGCGCTCGCGCATACTGCCCGGCTGGAAAAGCCGCCTGCTGTTTGCCGATCGCTACCACCGCTACGTCATGCGGGCCGAACGCGAGATGTATCACGACCCGCACCTGCGCGGGGTCATCTGCAACGCGGAGATGATTAAACAGGAAATTATTGCAGACTTCGGCCTGCCGGCGGAGAAGATCCGCGTTATCTATAATGCGATTGATAACCAGCGCTTCCTGCCGCCAACGGAAGAAGCCTTTATCGCGCTGCGTGACCAATGGAACCTGCCGCGCCAGGCAACCTGCCTGATCTACGTGGGCTCCGGCTTTGAACGCAAGGGGCTGGAGGCGGCGATTCGCGCCATCGCCCCCACCGATCGCTATCTGCTGGTCGTGGGCAAAGACAAAGAACAGAGCCGCTATCAGGCGCTGGCTAACACGCTGAACTGCGCAGAGCGGGTACGCTTCTTCGGCATGCAGTCAGAGACCCTGCCCTTCTACCAGATGGCCGACGGGCTGCTGCTGCCTACGCTGTACGATCCGTTCCCTAACGTTATCCTTGAAGCGATGGCCTGCGGCCTGCCGACGATCACCACCACCGGCTGCGGCGGATCGGAGTTTATTATTCAGGGCAGCAACGGTTTTGTTTGCGACGCGCTGGATATTTCGGCGCTGCAGCAGGCGGTAGCCGCGCTCCCCGCCCGCGCCTTAGGTTCAGCGGAAGGCATCCGGGCGCGCGAACGCATTATGACCTGCACCAGCGAGCGGCTATCGGCGCAGCTGCTCTCTTTCTATCAGGACCTGGTAAAATAGCTATGCGCATACTGTTTGTCATCGACGGCCTGCCCGGCGGCGGAGCGGAAAAAGTGGTGCTCACGCTGGCGGAACATTTTTTGCGCCAGGGAGAGCGCGTCTCGCTGTTTTCACTGCGCGACGTTTGCGACTACCCTCTGCCGGAAGGGCTGGATTACCGGGTAATTACTGACCGCTGCCGAAAACCGTGGCGCAAGCTGACCGAGCTGTCGCGCCGTGCGGGCCAGCTTGACGCGGCCATCGCCGAGTCTGAGCAGCAGGGCAGTTTCGATCTGGTGCTCTCCAATCTGCACAAAACCGACCGCATCGTCGCCCGCAGCCGCGCGCTCGCGCAGCGTAACGTCTGGTTCTGCCTGCACGGCGTCTTCTCTACGTCGTATCTCGGCCACCGCACCGGCTTTGACCGCTGGATGAAACAGCAGAAAATCAAACGCGTCTATCAGGGACGCAATGTGGTAACCGTCTCCGATGCGGTCGGGGAGGATCTGGTCAGGCAGTTCGCCATTCGCCCGGCGCAGCTGAAAACGATTTATAACCCGTTCGATATTGCCGCCCTGCGGGCCGGCGCGGAGATGCCGGGCGAGCAGCCAACCGGCGACTATATTATCCACGTCGGGCGTTTCCACCCCGGGAAGCGCCACGATCGGCTGATTGAAGCCTATGCCCAAAGCGGTATCCAGGCGCCGCTGGTTCTGCTGGGACAGGGCAAGCCGGAGCAGGAACAGCGCCTGCGCCAGCTGGCAGAGCGGCTACAGGTCGGCGATCGCGTGCTGTTTAAAGGCTTTCAGAAAAACCCGCTGCCGTGGATTAAACACGCGAAGATGCTGGTGCTCAGCTCGGATAGCGAAGGCTTTGGCAACGTGATCGTGGAGGCGCTGCTGCTGAATACGCCGGTTGCCAGCACCCGCTGCCCGGGCGGGGTAACGGAGATTCTCACCGGCGAATTAGCCCGCGGCCTGGCCGAGCTCGACGGCCCGGCTCTGGCTCAGACGATGCAAAGCATTTACCATAACCCGCCTGTCATCGAACAATCCGCGCTGGAAAAGTTCAGCGTCGATACGATTTGTCAGCAGTACCGTCAGCTGCGCCGCGCCTGACGCCGTTATTTAACCAGGATCGAATGATTTATGAGTCAAACGCCTTTACTGAGCATCGTGGCCGCCGTCTATAACGGCGAAAAATTCCTTGCGCAATTCTTTGAATGCCTTGAGCAACAGCAGCTGGAAAGCTATGAACTGATCCTGGTGAACGACGGCTCAACGGACGGTAGCCTCGCGGTTATCGATGCGTGGAAAGCGCGGCTACAAAACGTGAGGGTGCTGGAGCAGGAAAACCAGGGAGTTTCGGTCGCGCGCAACACCGGGCTGGCGGTAGCCACCGGTAAATACCTGGCGTTCCCGGATATCGACGACAAGCTTTACCCCGGCATGTACCGCAGGCTGCTGGCGATGGCGGAGCAGGGCAATCTCGATATCGCCACCTGCAACGGCCGCTACGTGTACGAGAGCAAAAATGATATTCACCCGATCCTGCCTCCGGACCGGCTGCCGTCTACCGGCGTGCTGCCGGGCCACGTGTGGCTAAAACAGGCGCTGGATTCGCGTAAGTTCCTGCACGTGACCTGGCTGAATATCTACCGCCGCGAATTTATCATGCAGCATCGCTTTCACTTCGAGCCAGGCCTGCGCCATCAGGATATTCCCTGGACCACCGAGGCGCTGCTGGCGGCCGAGCGCGTGCAGTACACCAGCGAACAGTTTTACGATTACTATATCCATTCAGAATCGGTATCGCATAAGCCGGATAACGACGACACGCTGATGCGCTCAGCCCGCCACTATATGAAGATTCTGGAGATGCTCGACGCCATTAACCAACGCTATCCTGATAAGGTGCGTCATATTTCCGCCTGTCGCTGGCAGATTGCGAAAGAGGGTCTGGGAATTATTCATACCTTCGATAGCATGAAAGATGAATCAAAAAAGCATATTATCATTACCGAGTTCTTCGACCGCGGCATCTGGCACCTGATCTGGAAAAATGCCCGAACGTTCCGCTTACGCTGGCGCCTTGGACGGCGCTACCTGCGTATTAAGCGCTATCGCAACGCGGCCTGACGCTGAATCCCTTTGTTTCCGCCAAAGGGATAGCTTTACATGGGCTAAATGCTTAGAATTTGCCCGCTAAAACATAAAACGGATAAATCGCTTGGAATTGCTTTATACCACCCTACTCTATCTTATTCAGCCGCTGGTATGGCTGCGACTGCTGCTGCGCAGCCGTAAGGCCCCCGCCTACCGCAAACGCTGGGCTGAACGTTATGGCTTCTGTCAGAACAAGGTAGCGCCGGATGGGATTCTGCTGCATTCCGTTTCCGTGGGTGAGACGCTTGCTGCCATCCCGCTGGTACGCGCCCTGCGCCACCGCTATCCTTCGCTGCCTATTACCGTCACCACCATGACGCCCACGGGCTCCGAGCGCGCGATGTCCGCATTCGGCAAAGACGTGCACCACGTCTACCTGCCTTACGATCTCCCCTGCGCGATGAACCGCTTCCTCAACACCGTGCAGCCGAAGCTGGTTATCGTGATGGAAACCGAGCTGTGGCCAAATATGGTCGCCGCGTTGCACAAGCGTAAAATTCCGCTGGTTATCGCTAACGCCCGCCTGTCAGAACGCTCGGCGAAGGGTTATGCCAAACTGGGCAAATTTATGCGCCGTCTGCTGAGCCGCATTACGCTTATCGCCGCGCAGAACGAAGAAGACGCCAGCCGCTTTATCGCCCTCGGGCTGAAGCGCAACCAGCTGGCGGTCACCGGTAGCCTGAAGTTTGATATTTCCGTCACGCCCGAGCTGGCCGCCCGCGCCATCACCCTGCGCCGCCAGTGGGCGCCGCACCGCAAGGTGTGGATCGCCACCAGCACCCATGACGGCGAAGAGCAAATCATTCTGCAAGCGCATAAAAAGCTGCTGGAAACCTTCCCCGACCTGCTGCTGATCCTCGTCCCTCGCCACCCTGAACGCTTCGGCGACGCGCGGGAGATGGTGCAGAAAGCGGGGATGAGCTTTACCCTGCGCAGCACCGGCGAGATCCCCTCCAATAGCACCCAGGTGGTGATTGGCGATACTATGGGTGAGCTGATGCTGCTGTACGGCATTGCCGATCTTGCCTTTGTCGGCGGCAGCCTGGTCGAGCGCGGCGGTCATAACCCGCTGGAGCCAGCGGCGCACGCCATCCCGGTCCTGATGGGCCCGCATACCTTCAACTTTAAAGATATTTGCGCCAAGCTGCAGCAGGATGATGGCCTGATCACCGTGACCGACCTGAACTCACTGGTCACGCAGGTTTCTAATCTGCTGACCGACGAAGATTACCGCCTGTGGTACGGCCGTCACGCGGTGGAAGTGCTTCACCAAAACCAGGGCGCACTCTCCCGTCTGCTACAGTTACTGCAACCTTATCTGCCACAGCGGAGCCACTAATGTCGATCCGACTGTCCGTCGTGATGATCGCCAAAAACGCGGCGGATCTGCTGCCGGACTGTCTGGCGTCGGTAAGCTGGGCCGATGAGATCGTGCTGCTGGATTCCGGCAGCAGCGACGGCACCGTCGAGCTGGCGCGCAGCCTGGGTGCTCAGGTTTTTATCAACACCGACTGGCAGGGCTACGGCATTCAGCGCCAGCGCGCCCAGGATTACGCCACCGGCGACTATGTGCTGATGATTGATACCGACGAGCGCGTCACCCCGGAACTGGCACAGTCCCTTCGTCAGGCGCTGACGGCGCCAAAAGAGGGCGCTATCTACAGCATTGCCCGGCGTAACTATTTCCTTGGCCGCTTTATGCGCCATAGCGGCTGGTACCCCGATCGCGTGATGCGCTTGTACCCGCGCCATAGTTACCGCTATAACAATAATCTGGTGCACGAATCGCTCGATGCCAAAGGCGCGCAGATTATCGAACTTGCCGGCGATCTGCTGCATCTGACCTGCCGCGACTTCTCCGGCTTTCAGCAAAAGCAGCTGGCCTACGCCACCGCCTGGGCGCAGGAACGTCATCAGAAGGGGAAAAAAACCTCTCTGCTGAGTATCTTCGGCCATACGCTGGGGGCATTTGTCAAAACGCTGCTGCTACGCGGCGGCGTGCTGGATGGTAAACAGGGCTGGCTGCTCGCCGTGGTCAACGCGCAGTATACGTTTAATAAATACACCGAGCTGTGGGCGCTGAGCCGCGGCTACTCGGAGAGAGTGTAATTATGAGCACAAAAGCGATTTATCCGGGTACCTTCGACCCTATCACCAACGGTCATATCGATATCGTCACCCGCGCGGCCAGCATGTTTGACAAAGTGCTGCTGGCGGTTGCTGCCAGCCCGAGCAAGAAGCCGATGTTCAGCCTCGACGAACGCATTGCGCTGGCGCAGCAGTCAACCGCGCACCTGGTCAACGTTGAGGTCATCGGCTTTAGCGATTTAATGGCCAATTTCGCCCGCGCGCAGCAGGCCAACATTTTGATTCGCGGCCTGCGGGCGGTAGCGGATTTCGAATACGAGATGCAGCTGGCGCATATGAACCGCCACCTGATGCCGACCCTCGAAAGCGTCTTCCTGATGCCGTGCAAAGAGTGGTCGTTTATCTCGTCATCGCTAGTCAAGGAGGTCGCGCGCCATCAGGGCGACGTTTCCCACTTCCTGCCGGCTAACGTGCACCAGGCGCTGCTGAAAAAGCTCTAATCTTTACGCCTTCGGGGACGCGGCCCTACTTCTGACACTGGCGACAATAAAACGTCGCCCGCTGGGCGTGCTTGCCGGCGATAATCGGCGTACCGCAGGTGCGGCAAGGCTCGCCCTTGCGCCCGTAGACCTGCAGCTCCTGGGCAAAATATCCCGGCTTACCGTCGCTTTGCAGGAAATCCTTCAGCGTTGTCCCGCCCTGCTCAATCGAGCGGAGCAGCACGGCTTTAATCACCTTAACCAGCCGCTCGCACTCTTCATACGATAGCGACGATGCCAGCCGATCCGGATGGATCCCGGCGGAAAACAGCGATTCGCTGGCGTAGATATTCCCGACCCCCACCACCAGCTTGTTATCCATCAGCCAGGGCTTAATGGCGGTTTTCTTTTTCGCGCACCTCAGCTGCAGGTAGGCGCTGTTGAAATCATCGCTCAGCGGCTCCGGACCGAGATGCGCCAGCGCCGGATGCCCTTCCAGCTCTTTGGTCCACAGCCAGGCGCCAAAGCGTCGAGGGTCGGTATAGCGCAGCACCTTGCCGTTGCTCATCACCAGGTCGACATGGTCATGCTTCTCTGCGGGCAGCTCTTCGCTCAGAATGCGCAGGCTTCCTGACATTCCCAGGTGAATGATAATCCAGCCGCCAGGCAGCTCCAGCAGCAGGTATTTGGCGCGTCGACGCACGCTGAGCACCGGCACGTCGCTCAGACGATAGATCTCTTCAGAAACCGGCCAGCGCAGGCGTCCATTGCGAATAGCGGCGTGCAGAATGGTTGCGCCAACCAGATGCGGTTCAATCCCGCGTCGGCTGGTTTCCACCTCAGGTAATTCAGGCATAGCGTCTCCGGCTGTATTGCAGATGTCTTTATTATGGGGATGGCCAGAAAACAAAAAACCCCGCCAGGGCGGGGTTTTTTTTACATCGAATCTAAAATTATTTGATTTTAGCTTCTTTGTATAAAACGTGCTGACGGACAACTGGATCGAACTTTTTCAGTTCCAGTTTTTCCGGCTTAGTACGCTTGTTCTTCGTGGTGGTATAGAAGTGACCAGTACCAGCAGAAGAAACCAGCTTGATTTTCTCACGAATACCTTTAGCCATGATTTATTTCCTCTTAGTACTTAGTACTTTTCGCCACGGGCACGCAGTTCGGACAGAACTGTATCGATGCCTTTCTTATCAATAACACGCATACCTTTAGCAGATACGCGCAGGGTGACAAAACGCTTTTCGCTCTCAACCCAGAAACGGTGAGAGTGCAGGTTCGGCAGGAAACGGCGTTTGGTCGCGTTCAGTGCGTGGGAACGGTTGTTACCGGTCACCGGACGCTTGCCAGTAACTTGGCAGACTCGGGACATGTCTATTCTCCAAAAATCAAATTAGCTCGAGCTTCGTATGGGGTATTGGCGCCTCGTCAGGCTTTACAGCCCGGTCATCGCAGTTCTACACGTCATCCTTCAGGCCGCCTTGATGCAACCTGAATGATTGGGTGTCTAAGTGAACCATCGATTGCCAGGCCCAAATGCCAAACCCGAGATTCTCAAAGGTGGCGTAGTATACGCTGACTCGGCGATGTGCTCAAGTCCCGAACAGACAAAGATCCCGCAGGATCGCGTGATCGGGGCTAAATCCAGCCGCGCTCGGCAAAAGATACGTACGCACCGCGGCCAATAACAAGGTGATCGAGCACGCGTATCTCCATGAAACCACAACACTTTATCACTCTTTCGGTAATCAACCTGTCGGCCTTACTCGGCTCGGGGCTACCGGATGGATGATTATGTGCCAGGATCACCGCAGCGGCGTTCACTTTGATGGCTTCGCGTACAATTTCTCGCGGATGCACCTCAACGTGGCTAAGAGTACCAGAAAAAAGCCGGCTATGTTTCAATACCCGATTCTGATTATCTAAAAAGATCACCATAAAGATCTCCCGCTCCTCGTCCATCAGCTGGCTTTGCAAAAACTCCCGCGTCATCAGCGGCGTCACCAGAGAAGGCTCCTCAACCAGCCGCCGGCTAAAATAGCGCCGCGCCAGCTCAGCGACGCCTTTTAGCTGGGCGTATTTCGCCAGTCCAATCCCGTCGATCTCGTCGAACTGCGCCTTGTCCGCCGATAGCAGACCGTATAGCGAGCCAAAGCGCGCGAGCAGGTCGTGCGAAAACGTCATCACGTCCCGCTCCCGCGTGCCGGTACGTAAAAACAGCGCCAGCAGCTCAACGTCCGACAGCACTTCGATACCGTAGAGCAGCATTTTTTCCCTTGGCAGCAGGGGTTCCGGTAAATCCATCGCAGCCTCTCCTTTCCAGTGCGCCCCACATCCTGGCATAGCCTCTCGCCGCTGCCGACGGTCGCCTTTTACCCTTGCGTAGCGACTCGCAAAGTCAATTCCAGGCAGGCGCACGACGCCGACGGGATTGTGGTAAGATGCGCGAATTCTGGTGTACTCCAACAGGAAAGAATCATGATGAGTCTGGCTGGTAAAAAGATCGTTCTCGGCGTGAGCGGCGGCATTGCTGCCTACAAAACGCCTGAACTGGTACGCCGCCTGCGCGACCGCGGCGCCGATGTACGGGTCGCCATGACGGAAGCCGCGAAAGCCTTCATTACGCCACTCAGCCTGCAGGCGGTATCAGGTTATCCGGTTTCCGATAGCCTGCTCGACCCGGCAGCAGAAGCCGCGATGGGCCACATTGAGCTGGGGAAATGGGCCGATCTGGTTATCCTCGCTCCTGCAACCGCCGATTTGATCGCCCGCGTTGCGGCCGGCATGGCGAACGACCTGGTCTCCACTATCTGCCTCGCGACGCCGTCTCCGGTCGCGGTGGTGCCCGCAATGAACCAGCAGATGTATCGCGCCGCCGCGACGCAGCATAATCTTGAGGTCATCGCCTCACGCGGCCTGCTGGTCTGGGGCCCGGACAGCGGAAGCCAGGCCTGCGGCGATATCGGCCCGGGCCGAATGCTTGACCCGTTGACCCTCGTCGATATGGCGGCCGCGCATTTTTCGCCTGTCAAAGATTTGCAACATCTCAACATCATGATTACCGCGGGTCCCACCCGCGAGCCGCTGGATCCGGTACGCTATATCAGCAATCAAAGCTCCGGTAAGATGGGCTTCGCTATTGCCGCCGCTGCGGCAAACCGCGGCGCCAACGTCACGCTGGTCAGCGGCCCGGTTTCGCTACCGACGCCGCCGTTTGTACAGCGGGTTGATGTCACTACCGCTTTGGAAATGCAGGCCGCGGTCGACAGCGGCGTCCGACAACAGCATATTTTTATTGGCTGTGCGGCCGTCGCCGACTACCGCGCCATCACCGTTGCTGAGAAAAAAATCAAAAAGCAAGATGATGAATTAACAATAAAAATGGTCAAAAACCCGGATATCGTTGCCGGGGTCGCTGCGCTAACGGATAGCCGACCTTATGTCGTTGGGTTTGCTGCCGAAACGAATAATGTGGAAGAATACGCGAGGCAAAAACGCGCTCGCAAAAATCTCGACCTGATCTGCGCCAATGATGTATCTAAGCCAAATCAGGGATTTAACAGCGACAGCAACGCATTACACCTTTTCTGGCAGGATGGAGATAAGCGCTTGCCACACGAGCGCAAGGAACTCCTCGGCCAATTATTACTCGACGAGATCGTGACCCGTTATGATGAAAAAAATCGACGTTAAGCTTCTGGACCCGCGCGTTGGCAAGCAGTTTCCGCTGCCAACCTATGCCACCTCCGGCTCTGCCGGACTTGACCTGCGGGCCTGTCTCGACGCCGCCGTAGAGCTTGCGCCGGGCGCAACAACCCTGCTGCCAACCGGCCTGGCTATTCATATCGCCGATCCGTCTCTGGCGGCGGTCATCCTGCCGCGCTCCGGGCTGGGCCATAAGCACGGCATCGTGCTGGGCAACCTGGTGGGTCTTATCGATTCCGACTATCAGGGGCAGCTGATGGTTTCCGTCTGGAACCGCGGCCAGCAGAGCTTTACTATTGAACCCGGCGAGCGTATCGCTCAAATGGTATTTGTACCCGTCGTACAGGCGGAATTTAACCTGGTGGAAGATTTTGACACCACCGAACGTGGCGAAGGTGGCTTTGGTCACTCAGGGCGCGCATAGGCCCGGCCACACAAAACCTGCATCCCAAAGCGCAATAATGCAATAACATCGCCGCAAATGACCATTTGCGGCCGCTTTGTGGATGTCTGCCTGACAAGTGCTTATTTTCAGGGGTATTTTAAAACATGGCAGAAAAACAAACTGCGAAAAGGAATCGTCGCGAGGAAATACTTCAATCTCTGGCGCTAATGCTTGAATCCAGCGATGGTAGTCAACGTATTACCACGGCGAAACTGGCGGCGTCCGTCGGCGTGTCCGAAGCGGCGCTGTACCGTCATTTCCCCAGCAAAACCCGCATGTTCGATAGCCTGATTGAGTTTATCGAAGACAGTCTGATTACGCGCATCAATTTGATTTTAAAAGATGAAAAAGACACATCCGCGCGCCTGCGCCTGATTGTGCTGCTGATTCTTGGGTTTGGTGAGCGTAATCCTGGGCTGACGCGAATTCTGACCGGCCATGCGCTGATGTTTGAACAGGACCGTCTGCAGGACCGGATCAACCAGCTGTTTGAACGTATTGAAGTTCAGCTACGTCAGGTCATGCGCGAGAAGAAAATGCGCGAAGGCGAAGGTTTCGTCACCGATGAATCTTTGCTGGCCAGCCAGCTGCTGGCGTTCTGCGAAGGCATGCTGTCGCGCTTTGTTCGCAGCGAGTTTAAATATCGTCCGACGGACGATTTTGACGCCCGCTGGCCGCTGGTCGCCGCACAGCTGCAATAATCCTAAGCCCGGAGGCATAACGCCCCGGGCTTTGTTACCTATACGCCAAACTCTTCGCGATACGCACGCACCGACGCCAGATGCCCGGCCATCTCCGGCTTCTCTTCCAGATAGCTAATCAGGTCCTTGAGGGTGACGATAGAAATTACCTTGCAGCCGTAATCGCGTTCAACTTCCTGAATCGCGGAAATTTCGCCGCGACCGCGCTCCTGGCGATCCAGCGAGATCAGCACGCCGGCGAGCTCGGCGCCGTTGGCCTGGATAATCTCCATCGATTCGCGAATAGCGGTACCTGCGGTTATCACATCGTCGACCAGCATGACGCGACCCTGCAGGGCGCTGCCAACCAGATTGCCGCCTTCGCCGTGCGTTTTGGCTTCTTTACGGTTAAAGCAGTACGGTAAATCCCGGTCGTGATGTTCGGCCAGCGCAACCACCGTGGTAGTAGCGATGGGAATGCCTTTGTAGGCCGGGCCAAACAGCAGGTCAAAATCGATTCCGGAGTCGACCAGCGCTTCTGCATAGAAACGGCCCAACAGTGCCAGATCGCGCCCGGTGTTAAACAGGCCGGCGTTGAAGAAATAGGGGCTCTTGCGCCCGGATTTCAGCGTAAACTCGCCAAACTTAAGAACCTGTTTGTTAAGCGCAAACTCAATAAACTGGCGCTGATATGGTTTCATGGATTCGCTCCTCATCATGCTTTCTATGGATCTACGGACAAAAAAAAGGCGACTTCTCAGTCGCCTTAAAAACTAGTTTTCTAACGCCGCCTTCTGCGTCGCGACAATGGATTCGATACCCCCTCGGGCCAATGCCAGGAGGGTCAGGAGCTCTTCATGGGTAAACGGCTCGCCTTCCGCCGTGCCCTGCACCTCGATGATGCGGCCGTCTTCGGTCATCACCACGTTCATATCGGTTTCCGCTGCGGAATCTTCCACGTACTCCAGATCGCAAAGCGCTTCGCCGTTAACGATACCGACGGAAACGGCAGCAACCATGCCTTTCATCGGGTTAGTTTTCAGCTTGCCGGCGGCGACCAGCTTGTTCAGAGCGTCGGCCAGCGCCACGCAGGCACCGGTGATTGATGCGGTACGGGTACCGCCATCGGCCTGCAGCACATCGCAATCGAGGGTAATGGTGAACTCGCCAAGCGCCTTCAGGTCTACCGCAGCGCGCAGCGCGCGGGCGATAAGACGCTGGATTTCCATGGTACGACCGCCCTGCTTACCTTTGGCGGCTTCACGCGCGTTACGGGTGTGCGTAGCGCGCGGCAGCATGCCGTATTCTGCGGTGATCCACCCCTGGCCCTGGCCTTTCAGAAAGCGCGGTACGCCTTCATCGATCGACGCGGTGCACAGCACTTTGGTGTCACCAAATTCGACCAGAACAGAGCCTTCAGCGTGTATGGTATAGTTACGGGTCAGGGTTACGGGACGCACCTGATTAGCGCTACGGCCTGCTGGACGCATGATGTTCTCTCCGGCTTGAAACGAATATGGCTGCGCATTATACGGATAATGGTTGCTTATTCCTATCCTGATAAGGCCCTGAAAGCTATAATCCCCCCCACTCTCCTTTAAAAACAGGAACGTCTATGATCCGCAGTATGACCGCCTATGCCCGTCGTGAAATCAAGGGCGAATGGGGCAGCGCCGCGTGGGAACTGCGCTCGGTAAACCAGCGCTACCTGGAAACCTATTTCCGTCTGCCGGAGCAGTTCCGTAGCCTGGAGCCCGTCGTGCGCGAGCGTATTCGCGCGCGTCTGACCCGCGGCAAAATCGAATGTACCCTGCGTTTTGAACAGGATCCCAGCGCTCAGGGTGAGCTGATTCTGAACGAAAACCTGGCAAAGCAGCTGGTCAACGCCGCCAACTGGGTAAAAATGCAGAGCGATGAAGGGGAAATCAACCCGGTTGATATCCTGCGCTGGCCCGGCGTAATGGCCGCGCAGGAGCAGGATCTCGACGCCATTGCCTCCGATATTCTCACCGCACTGAACGGCGCGCTGGACGACTTTATCGTCGCTCGCGAGACCGAAGGCCAGGCGCTGAAGACGCTTATCGAACAGCGCCTGGAAGGCGTCAGCAGCGAAGTCGGCAAAGTTCGCGGCCATATGCCGGAAATCCTGCAGTGGCAGCGCGAGCGCCTGGTATCCAAGCTGGAAGACGCGGAAGTTCAGCTGGAAAATAATCGTCTCGAACAAGAGCTGGTGCTGATGGCGCAGCGCATCGACGTTTCCGAAGAGCTGGACCGTCTGGAAGCGCATGTCAAAGAGACCTACAACATTCTGAAGAAAAAAGAAGCCGTTGGCCGTCGCCTTGACTTTATGATGCAGGAGTTCAACCGCGAGTCGAACACCCTGGCGTCAAAATCGATTAATGCGGAAGTCACCAATTCTGCCATTGAGCTGAAAGTGCTGATTGAGCAGATGCGCGAGCAGATTCAGAACATCGAGTAACCGCAGGCACATCGATTAAAGGCTGGTTTTACCAGCCTTTTTTTATCTCTTCAATTCAGAATCTGTACTTTCCGTCCAGTATCCGACAGGTCATAAACGCGCCCGCAGCGCACAGCAGCGTGGGGGCCAGATAGCTATGGTCCATATGGGTAAACTCCATCACCAGCGCAACCGCCGTCAGCGGCATCTGCATTGACGCCGCCAGAAAAGCCGCGGCCCCAACCAGCGCAAAGCTGCTGGCGTCGCCGCCGGGCACCAGCTGCTGCCAAAGCATACTCAGCAGCAGGCTCATCAGGCTTCCCACCGCCAGGCCAGGGGTCAGCAGCCCTCCTTCCGCACCGCCGCGCAGCACCGCCAGAATAACGATCGCTTTCAGGACCAGAAGTACCAGCGCGCTATGAAATCCCAGCCCGTCGCCGATCGCAAGCTGCAGTGGGCCTTTGCCATTGCCGGGTAGCTGAGGAAAATAGAGGCTCAGCCCGGCAAGAAGGGCAAACGCCAGCAGGCAAAATAGCGGCATCTGCCAGTTCGCCCTGACCCGCGCCCGCGCGGCGCTGGTAGCCTGACGAAACAGCCACGCCGACGCCCCAAGCAGCGGACTGACGATTATCGCCCACCACATAAACGAGCCCGGGAGCGCCCCGGAGATAAAGTGATACTGAGACTCATCCCCCAGCCCCAGAGCTGCCGTCCAGGCGGCAACGGCGGACGTCACAACGGCCGCCAGGGTCTTCTCCCAGCTAAACGACAGCAGCATCACTTCGAGGCTAAACAGGGCGCCGGCCAGCGGCACGTTATATACCGCCGCCAGCCCGGCACCGGCGCCGCAGGCAATCAGCGTGCGGGTTTCATCTTCATGCAGGCCCATTCTGCGCGCCACGATACCGGCCCCCAGCGCCCCCATCTCTCGCGGCGCAACCTCCCGACCGAGCGGGGAGCCCAGCGCCACGGTGACGATCTGCAGCAAGGCGTGCAGGGTTGTCGTGCCAGCGGGCATCGGCACCGCGGGCGTGGCGACGGCGGCGGAAATCGATACCCGCTTCTGGCCGTAGCGGCCCAGCAGCCACCAGCCAAACCCGGCGATCGCTCCGCCGACCGCGATGGCCGTGAAACGTCGAGGCCAGGAGGCGTCCGTTACGCCCTGCAAAAATGACTCCGTGCCGATAATACGATCGAGGCTGTATCCAAAAGCAACGTGTTGAATAGCGTGCAAAATCATCGCCAGAACCATTCCCGACAGGCCGGCCAGGACGCCGGTCAGAACAACGGCAGCCAGGCGGAGCAGGTAGTTTTTCTCGCCGGTCACTCCGGTCATATTCACAAGCCTCGGAAAGAGGAAAATAAAATGATAAAGGTCGTGAGTTAAATATTAAGTATTTATCGCGTATTTTCCTGACCAGCGCTGGCTGAGCCTGAATCATTACTTTTTCTAATCTTAAAACTAAAATAAAAATCCTTTAAACCCCACAAATAAAGGTAATTGAGAAAATCAGGCATTATTTTTTCAAGGCATAAATCGTTCACCTTAGAAAATCTCAGTCGTGATCCTGCGCACAAATCGCTAACCTGCCCGCTCTCATCGTGGGGGATCTATGCTGCTTCATATTCTGTATTTAATTGGTATTACCGCGGAAGCGATGACCGGCGCTCTGGCAGCCGGACGCCGTCGTATGGATACCTTCGGCGTTATCATTATTGCGACCGCCACCGCGCTGGGCGGCGGGTCGGTGCGGGATATTCTGCTCGGCCACTACCCTCTGGGCTGGGTCAAGAACCCGGAATACGTCATCATTGTTGCCGTCGCCGCGGTGCTCACCACGATTGCCGCCCCGGTTATGCCCCACCTGCGTCGGCTGTTTTTGGTCCTCGATGCCCTCGGCCTGGTGGTGTTTTCGATTATCGGCGCGCAGATTGCCCTCGATATGGGAGAAGGACCGGTTATCGCCTCCATCGCGGCGGTCATCACCGGCGTATTCGGCGGCGTACTGCGGGATATGTTCTGTAAGCGCATCCCGCTGGTGTTTCAGAAAGAGCTGTATGCCGGGATCTCTTTTGCCGCCGCCATTCTGTATATCGCCCTGCAGCACTATGTCAGCAGCCACGACGTAGTGGTCATCGCCACCCTGCTGTTCGGCTTCACCGCCCGCATGCTGGCCCTGCGCTGGAAGCTAGGTTTGCCTGTCTTCCACTACAATCACAGCGCGCACTGAGCGGGTTAAAACCCGGAGATGCCCTGGCCGCGGAGCCACTGCGCCAGCGCGGCAACGTCCGGATGCCGAAGAAAGGCCACCAGCTGACGCGCTTTTTCATCCCCCACTCCCGGCAGGCGTCGCCACTGCTCTGCGTTTCGCGCCAGCAGGCGCGGCCAGCTATCTCCGGCCAGGCCCGCCAGCGCCGCCTGCGGCAACGGCACTCCCAGGGCCTGCACCCAGCGCAGAAAGGGCTGCCGGCGGGCGAGGTTAAACTGGTGCCAGAGCCGCTGCCCGCGTAGCGCAGAGATCCCCGGGACTGACTGCAGCTGCTGAGGGGTAAACGACAGCCACGAAAAAAGATGCTCCATACGGAGAGAGTGATAGGCGGTGCGCCACGCGGACTCACCGACGCTGTCCAGGTCCAGTACGGATTTTGACGATAGCCAGACCAGCCTTGAAACAAACTGCCCGGCGCACTCGGGGGAGGAAAAATAGCAGGTCAGCGCGTTAAAATGCGCCGGAGGCGGTTGCGGCTTCTGACGCTGGGCCGTTCGCCACACTACGCCGTCTATCCGCGGTATTCCCTGTCCCGCCAGGCTAATTTGCAGCTGATCGCCAATAGCAATATCCAGACTTTGCCAGCGGGCCACCGACCCGACGTTCACGCGTTTTACCTGCTTATCATCCAGCCGCTGCGGTTCAAGCCCTGCCACCACGGCAATTTTCCCGCTACGCCCGACGTAAAAGCGGATGTCGCGCACCTCCATGATGCGGATGGCCGGAGGGTACTTCCACGCGGCGACCCAATCACCCTGCCCCGGCGACCAGAAGCGCCCGGCTGGTTCTCTCCCAAGACGCACAACGACGCCATCGGTAGCAAAAGGCAGCGCTGACGTTAGCCAACGTTCGCGCCAGCGCGCAACCTCCGCCACGTCCGATACCGGCTGAGAAAAGCCCGCGCTGTCGCTAAACCCGGCCTTCTGCAGCAGAGCCCGGCGTTGACGCATCTCGCCGGGCCCATCCGGCCATGCCCAGATAAAGACGCCCAGATCCGCTAACGATGTCGACATATCCCGCCGCATCATGGCGCCGGCCGCTTTCGCCCGGGCATTCACTCCCCCCATCCGCTTCTGGATATGTCCGGCGCGGCGGAGAAACAGCTCCCCTTGCAGCACGCTATTTGCCAGCGCGCCCTTCGTGGCCCTCGGCACGCCGGAAATCTGCCGCACTTTTGCCGTCCAGTCTTCGCCAGCTCGGCCATCTCCCCGGCTGATTGCCTGTACCAGCCGCCCGCGGCGGTAAACCAGCGTCACCGCAACGCCATCCACCTTTGGCTGCACCCACAGATCGGTTTTGCCCCGCATCCAGCGCGCAACGTCGGTTTTTTCCGCCAGCTTGCGCACGCCGGTGTGGGCAACCGGATGCCGGACCTCGCCGCGGGGCGGCGGTAAATCATCGATTACCGGCGCTTTGATGGCAAAACAGCGCCGCCACTCGATTAACCGAGCTAAAAGCCGATCGTAGACGTCATCAGCGACTTCGCTGCTGCCGCGCAGCCAGTAGTCGTTTTTCCACCCGGCAATCTGCTGACTCAGGCGGCTGACCTCCTGTTCAGCCCGCGCCTGCGTCCAGGTGGGACAGGCCGACTGACAGTATCCCGCCGTCATCCACACTCCTATCGCCCAAAGCCATTTTTGCACAACGCTACCCTCCTTTTTTGCCCACCGGCATTCTGCCGCCGACGGGGCCTCATCGGCGATAAGGGCTTTTCCGCGCCGCGAGCCGGCTTCCAGGGTTTGTACGTCATTGCGGCAATTCACAGAGAAATCAGGGAAACAGCAGGCAAAATGAAAGAAACAGAGGTAAAAAGTGTGACAGGGACTACGTCACAGCGCGGCGGCGTGTATAATAGGCTCGTATGTAGTTTCTCTTTCGACCATCACATACAAAAGACTCTCATGGCTCAAGGCACGCTTTATATTGTTTCCGCCCCAAGTGGCGCGGGTAAATCCAGCCTGATTCAGGCTTTATTAAAAACCCAACCGCTGTACGACTCCCAGGTCTCTGTTTCGCATACCACGCGCGCGCCGCGTCCTGGCGAAGTGCACGGTGAACACTATTTCTTTGTTAATCACGACGATTTCAGAGCGATGATTGGCAGAGATGCATTTCTTGAGCACGCAGAAGTTTTTGGCAACTATTACGGCACCTCGCGCGAAGCCATCGAGCAGGTACTGGCAACCGGCGTTGATGTCTTCCTCGATATCGACTGGCAGGGCGCTCAGCAAATCCGTCATAAAATGCCGGGCGCGCGCAGCATTTTTGTTCTGCCGCCGTCCAAAGATGAGCTTGACCGTCGCCTGCGTGGCCGCGGCCAGGACAGCGAAGAGGTGATCGCAAAACGTATGGCGCAGGCTGTTGCAGAAATGAGCCATTACGCGGAATATGATTACCTTATTGTGAATGATGATTTTGATACCGCCCTCGGCGATCTGAAAAACATCATCCGCGCCGAACGCCTGCGCATGAGCCGCCAAAAGCAGCGACATGGCGCTTTAATCACCAAACTGTTGGCAGACTGAACCGACATTCAGTATCATGCCCAGTCCTTTCTTCATCTGTGGAGCATTTTAAGTATGGCACGCGTAACTGTTCAGGACGCTGTAGAGAAAATTGGTAACCGTTTTGACCTGGTACTGGTCGCCGCGCGTCGCGCTCGTCAGATGCAGGTTGGCGGAAAAGATCCGCTGGTAGCGGAAGAAAACGATAAAACTACCGTTATCGCACTGCGCGAAATCGAAGAAGGTCTGATCAACAACCAGATCCTCGACGTGCGCGATCGTCAGGAACAGCAAGAGCAGGAAGCCGCTGAATTACAAGCAGTTACCGCTATTGCTGAAGGTCGTCGTTAATAACGCAGTGGGTCGCCCTTGTATCTGTTTGAAAGCCTGAATCAGCTGATTCAAAACTACCTGCCGGAAGAGCAAATCAAGCGTCTTCGGCAGGCGTATCTCGTTGCACGTGACGCTCACGAGGGGCAGACACGTTCAAGCGGTGAACCCTATATCACGCACCCGGTTGCGGTAGCCTGCATTCTGGCCGAGATGAAACTCGACCACGAAACGCTGATGGCTGCCCTGCTGCATGACGTGATTGAAGATACCCCTGCCACCTACCAGGATATGGAGCAGCTCTTTGGTAAAAGCGTTGCCGAGCTGGTAGAAGGGGTATCAAAACTTGATAAGCTCAAGTTCCGCGATAAGAAAGAGGCGCAGGCCGAAAACTTTCGCAAGATGATTATGGCGATGGTGCAGGATATCCGCGTCATCCTCATCAAACTTGCCGACCGCACCCACAACATGCGCACGCTGGGCTCATTACGCCCGGATAAACGCCGCCGTATCGCCCGCGAAA
The DNA here is from genome assembly GCF_009758445.1 of Klebsiella sp. 10-1. Taxonomy (NCBI): domain Bacteria; kingdom Pseudomonadati; phylum Pseudomonadota; class Gammaproteobacteria; order Enterobacterales; family Enterobacteriaceae; genus Klebsiella; species Klebsiella sp. 10-1. Next base: position 148,730 of record NZ_WQRE01000005.1, on the reverse strand, counting down.
CGCTGGAAATCTACAGCCCGCTGGCCCACCGTTTAGGTATCCACCACATTAAAACCGAGCTCGAAGAGCTGGGCTTTGAAGCGCTGTATCCCAATCGTTATCGCGTCATTAAAGAAGTCGTTAAAGCGGCGCGCGGCAACCGTAAAGAGATGATCCAAAAGATCCTCTCCGAAATCGAAGGGCGTTTACAGGAAGCGGGGATCCCCTGTCGCGTTAGCGGTCGCGAGAAGCATTTGTACTCCATCTACTGCAAAATGGTGCTTAAAGAGCAGCGTTTTCACTCGATCATGGATATCTACGCGTTCCGCGTAATCGTGCATGATGCCGACACCTGCTACCGCGTGCTTGGCCAGATGCACAGCCTCTACAAGCCGCGTCCAGGGCGGATGAAAGACTACATCGCCATTCCGAAAGCGAACGGCTATCAATCTTTGCATACCTCGATGATCGGCCCGCACGGCGTCCCGGTTGAGGTACAGATTCGTACCGAAGACATGGACCAGATGGCGGAAATGGGGGTTGCGGCGCACTGGGCTTATAAAGAGCACGGCGGCGAGAGCAGCACCACGGCGCAGATCCGCGCCCAGCGCTGGATGCAGAGCCTGCTGGAACTGCAGCAGAGCGCGGGCAGCTCGTTTGAATTTATCGAGAGCGTCAAATCCGATCTGTTCCCGGATGAGATTTACGTTTTCACCCCGGAAGGGCGCATTGTCGAACTTCCCGCCGGCGCGACGCCGGTGGACTTTGCCTACGCGGTGCATACGGATATCGGCCATGCCTGCGTTGGCGCACGCGTTGACCGCCAGCCGTATCCGCTGTCGCAGCCGCTCTCCAGCGGCCAGACGGTAGAGATCATCACCGCACCGGGCGCGCGTCCGAACGCCGCATGGCTGAACTTTGTCGTCAGCTCGAAAGCGCGCGCGAAGATCCGCCAGCTGTTGAAAAACCTCAAGCGCGATGACTCCGTCAGCCTTGGCCGCCGGTTGCTCAACCACGCCCTCGGCGGCAGCCGTAAGCTGGCTGAAATCCCGCCAGAGAACGTTCAGCGCGAGCTTGATCGCATGAAGCTGGCGACGCTGGACGATCTGCTGGCGGAAATCGGCCTCGGCAACGCGATGAGCGTGGTGGTGGCGAAAAACCTGCAGCAGGGTGAAACCGTCACCGCACCGGCGCAAAGCGCCTCTTCAGGCCACGGCCATCTGCCGATTAAAGGCGCCGACGGCGTGCTGATTACCTTTGCCAAGTGCTGCCGCCCGATTCCCGGCGACCCGATTATCGCCCACGTCAGCCCCGGCAAAGGCCTGGTCATTCACCATGAGTCCTGTCGTAACATTCGCGGCTATCAGAAAGAGCCCGAGAAGTTTATGGCCGTCGAATGGGATAAAGAGACCGCCCAGGAATTTATCACCGAAATTAAGGTGGATATGTTTAACCACCAGGGCGCGCTGGCGAACCTCACGGCCGCGATCAATACCGCCGCTTCCAATATTCAAAGCCTGAATACGGAAGAAAAAGATGGCCGCGTCTACAGCGCCTTTATTCGCCTTACGGCGCGCGACCGCGTGCATCTGGCGAATATCATGCGCAAAATTCGCGTGATGCCGGACGTGATAAAAGTCACCCGTAACCGGAACTAGTTTTCAACACAACAGCATTCGGGTTGCATCACAAAATACTTTAGCGTTTTGCACAGCGTTTACGCTGGCCCGTAAGGGCGAGGCTCATGGATGAGCCGAGTAATCAGAAGCCAACGCCGAGGCAATTTGAAGGATGAAGTGGTTATGAATTCGCAGCGTTATGCGCGTATCTGTGAGATGCTCGCCAGGCGTCAGCCTGACCTGACGGTCTGCATGGAGCAGGTCCACAAACCTCATAACGTCTCTGCGGTGATTCGTACCGCAGATGCCGTTGGCGTGCACGAAGTGCACGCTATCTGGCCCAGCAGCCGCATGCGCACGATGGCTTCCGCCGCCGCGGGCAGCAACAGCTGGGTCCAGGTCAAAACACACCGTACCATTGGCGATGCCGTCGGCCACTTAAAGAGTCAGGGCATGCAGATCCTCGCCACCCATCTTTCTGATAAAGCCGTCGACTTTCGTGAAATCGACTACACCCGGCCCACCTGTATCCTGATGGGCCAGGAAAAAACCGGCATCACCGCGGAAGCGCTAGCGCTGGCAGACCAGGACATCATTATTCCGATGACGGGCATGGTGCAGTCGCTAAACGTCTCCGTCGCCTCCGCCTTAATTCTGTATGAAGCACAGCGCCAGCGGCAGAACGCGGGCATGTATAAACGCGAAAACAGTACGCTGCCGGAAGAAGAACAGCAGCGCCTGCTGTTTGAGGGCGGTTATCCGGTGCTGGCGAGGGTGGCAAAACAAAAAGGCCTGCCCTATCCCCACGTCAACGGCCAGGGCGAAGTTGAAGCCGACGCCGCGTGGTGGGCCACGATGCAGGCAGCGAGGTAAACCGATGCAAAGCCGTCTGCTGGATGCTGTCCCGCTCAACACGTTAACCGGCGTTGGCGCAGCGCAGAGCAGCAAGCTGGCGAAAATCGGCCTGCACACCGTGCAGGATCTTCTGCTGCATCTGCCGCTACGCTACGAAGACCGTACCCATCTTTATCAAATCGGCGAACTGCTTCCTGGCGTCTACGCCACCGTTGAAGGCGAAGTTCTCAACAGCAATATCACCTTCGGCGGCCGCCGGATGATGACCTGTCAGATAAGCGATGGCTCCGGTATTCTCACCATGCGCTTCTTCAACTTCAACGCCGCGATGAAAAACAGCCTTGCCGCCGGCCGCCGGGTGCTGGCCTACGGTGAAGCGAAGCGCGGCAAATACGGCGCGGAGATGATCCACCCGGAATACCGCGTGCAGGGCGATATGAGCACGCCCGACCTGCAGGAGACCCTTACTCCGGTCTACCCCACCACCGAAGGTATCAAACAGGCCACGCTGCGTAAGCTGACCGATCAGGCGCTGGAGCTGCTGGAGACCTGCGCTATCGCCGAGCTGCTGCCGCCCGAGCTGGCGCAGGGGATGATGAGTCTCCCGGAGGCGCTGCGCACGCTGCATCGCCCGCCGCCGTCGCTCCAGCTCAGCGAGCTGGAAACCGGTAAGCACCCGGCCCAGCAGCGCTTAATTCTGGAAGAGCTGCTGGCGCATAACCTGAGCATGCTGGCGGTTCGCGCTGGCGCCCAGCGTTTCCACGCCCTGCCGCTCAGCGCGAACGACGCTCTGAAAAACAAGCTGTTGGCTTCTCTGCCCTTTAAACCTACCGGCGCGCAGGAGCGGGTTACCGCTGAAATCGAGCGGGATATGGCGCTCGATGTACCGATGATGCGCCTGGTACAGGGCGATGTCGGCTCCGGTAAAACGCTGGTTGCCGCCTTCGCGGCGCTGCGGGCCATCGCCCACGGCAGGCAGGTGGCGCTGATGGCGCCGACGGAGCTGCTGGCGGAGCAGCATGCCGCCAACTTCCGCAGCTGGTTTGCACCGCTGGGCGTTGAGGTCGGCTGGCTGGCCGGCAAACAAAAAGGCAAAGCGCGTCAGGCGCAGCAGGATGCCATCGCCAGCGGGCAGGTGCAGATGATTGTCGGCACCCACGCTATTTTTCAGGAGCAGGTCCAGTTTAGCGGCCTGGCGCTGGTGATTATCGATGAACAGCACCGCTTCGGGGTGCATCAGCGCCTCGCGTTATGGGAAAAGGGCCAGCAGCAGGGCTTCCATCCGCATCAGCTGATCATGACCGCAACCCCCATTCCGCGCACCCTGGCGATGACCGCTTACGCCGACCTCGACACCTCGACGATCGACGAGCTGCCGCCGGGCCGTACGCCGGTCACCACGGTGGCTATCCCGGACACCCGCCGCAGCGATATTATCGACCGCGTGCGCAACGCCTGTATCCAGGAAGGGCGTCAGGCCTATTGGGTCTGTACGCTGATTGAAGAGTCGGACCTGCTGGAAGCCCAGGCGGCAGAAGCCACCTGGGAAGAGCTGAAGCTGGCGCTGCCGGAGCTGAATATCGGCCTGGTGCACGGCCGGATGAAGCCGGCGGACAAGCAGGCGGTTATGCAGGCCTTTAAGCAGGGCGAGCTGCATCTGCTTATCGCCACCACGGTTATCGAGGTCGGGGTGGACGTGCCTAACGCCAGCCTGATGATTATCGAAAACCCGGAGCGCCTGGGGCTGGCGCAGCTGCATCAGCTCAGAGGCCGCGTCGGGCGCGGCGCGGTGGCCTCCCACTGCGTGCTGCTCTATAAATCGCCGCTGTCGAAAACGGCCCAGCTGCGCCTGCAGGTCCTGCGCGATAGCAACGACGGTTTCGTCATCGCGCAAAAGGACCTCGAGATCCGCGGCCCAGGCGAGCTGCTCGGCACCCGACAGACCGGCACCGCCGAGTTTAAAGTCGCCGACTTACTGCGCGATAAGGCAATGATCCCGGACGTTCAGCGCATTGCCCGCCATATTCATCAACGTTACCCACAGCAGGCTCAGGCGCTTATCGAGCGCTGGATGCCGGAAACCGAACGCTATTCCAACGCCTGACGCGTCTGTTCCCGCAGGAGCAGACGGCGCCGCGCGCAATTTTCCTTCAGAACGAGTGAATTATGAAACGAGAACTGGCCATCGAATTTTCGCGTGTTACCGAAGCCGCCGCGCTGGCGGGCTATAAGTGGCTGGGCCGCGGTGATAAAAACACCGCCGACGGCGCCGCGGTCAACGCCATGCGTATTATGCTCAACCTGATTAATATCGACGGCACTATCGTCATCGGCGAAGGTGAAATCGATGAAGCGCCGATGCTCTATATCGGCGAAAAGGTCGGCACCGGCAGCGGCGACGCGGTGGATATCGCCGTCGACCCGATCGAGGGCACGCGGATGACGGCGATGGGCCAGGCGAACGCGCTGGCCGTCATGGCGGTTGGCGATAAGGGCTGCTTCCTGAATGCGCCGGACATGTACATGGAAAAGCTGATTGTCGGCCCGGGGGCTAAAGGGGCGATTGACCTGAATCTGCCGCTGGCTGAGAACCTGCGTAACGTGGCGAGCGCGCTGAATAAGCCGCTCAGCGAGCTGACGGTGACCGTGCTCGCCAAGCCGCGCCATGATGCGGTGATTGCCGAACTGCAGCAGCTGGGCGTTCGCGTCTTCGCCATTCCCGACGGCGACGTGGCGGCCTCTATTCTGACCTGCATGCCGGATAGCGAAGTTGACGTCCTGTACGGCATTGGCGGCGCCCCGGAAGGCGTGGTTTCCGCCGCGGTTATCCGGGCGCTGGACGGCGATATGCAGGGCCGCCTGCTGGCCCGCCACCACGTCAAGGGCGACAGCGAAGAGAACCGCCGTATCGGTGAGAACGAGCTGGCGCGCTGTAAAGAGATGGGCATTGAAGCCGGTATCGTGCTGCGCCTCGACGAGATGGCGCGCAGCGATAACGTGGTCTTTTCCGCCACCGGGATCACCAAAGGCGACCTGCTGGACGGCATCACCCGCAAGGGCAATATGGCCACCACCGAGACGCTGCTGATCCGCGGAAAATCACGCACCATCCGCCGTATCCAGTCCATTCACTATCTCGATCGTAAAGATCCGGATATCCAGCTGCATATCCTGTAAGCCCTTCGGCCTGCGGGCAGGCTGAAGCAGGCGCTAATATTTGATCAATAGAGCTTTCCGGCCCCGTTGGGCTGGAAATCTTTGTCGTCTGCAACGAAGATAGGGCAACGCTTCGCAACGGGAGAAGATCATGGCGGACTGGATTAGCGGCAAAGTAACAAAAGTAGAATACTGGACCGATGCGCTGTTTAGTTTGCACGTACGGGCCCCTGTTCATCCGTTTACCGCCGGGCAGTTTGCCAAACTGGGCCTGGATGTTGACGGCGAGCGCGTGCAGCGCGCCTACTCCTACGTTAACGCCCCGAGCAATCCCGATCTTGAATTCTACCTGGTGACGGTTCCGGAGGGCAAACTCAGCCCACGGCTGGCCGCGCTGCAGCCGGGCGATGACGTGCAGATCGTCAGCGAGGCCGCCGGTTTCTTCGTGCTCGAAGAAGTGCCGGATTGCGATACCCTGTGGATGCTGGCCACCGGCACGGCAATTGGCCCGTACCTGTCGATTCTGGAAGAAGGCAAGGACCTGGAGCGCTTTAAAAACCTGGTGCTGGTCCACGCCGCGCGCTATGCCGCCGATCTTAGCTATCTGCCGCAAATGCAGGCGCTGGAGGAACGCTATAAGGGCAAGCTGCGCATCCAGTCGGTGGTCAGTCGGGAAACCGTACCGGGCATGCTAACGGGGCGTATTCCGTTCCTGATCGAAACCGGCGCTCTGGAAGAGGCGGTTGGCCTGCCGATGAACGCTGACAATAGCCACGTGATGCTCTGCGGCAACCCGCAGATGGTGCGGGATACCCAGCAGCTGCTGAAGGAAACCCGGCAGATGAGCAAACATCTGCGCCGCCGGCCGGGCCATATGACAGCCGAACACTACTGGTGATCAGGACTCCGCCTTCCAGCGAACGTCCTGCGTCTCTTTACCAAATTTATTTTCGCCCTGGGTGCCGACGAATGCCCCCAGGTCGATCAGCATCATCACCATAATCAGCGTCGGCACAAAGCGGCCGACAACCCACTGCCAGGCCCCCGGGAGCACCGCCCAGTTCCCCGCCAGCAGCATCCACGCCAGAACCATCAGCAGCGCCCAGATACCCGACCTGCCGCGATCGTGCAGCCGTTTGATGGTCACCGCCGCCGTTGGCCAGAGCAGGCAAACCAGCATAAAGGCCGCAGTCTGTAGATTAAGCAAATTTGACCCGGCCAGGGTGAACAGCGCGCTCATGGTCAATATCCAGATAACAATCCAAATCCAGAAATCACGGCGTCCAATACGCCCTTTAATTGAGAACATCCACTGCTGTAGGGTCATGTTTTATTCCTTATCATCATCATTCGCGTAGTTTACCCTGAAGCGGTGACTTTTTGACAAGCGCGACGGTTCCCGTTTTAATCGTCAGCAGGCAAAAAAAGGAAGGACGGGTATGAAGAAGTGGGCAACCTTATGTTTGATTGGGCTGACAGCGTTATCTGTCGGCCATAAGGCGCTGTCCGCCGAGCCAGAATCATCCTCCGCGGCGCCCTATCTGCTCTCCGGCGCGCCGGTCTTTGATATCTCCATCAGCGAGTTTCGGGAAAAATTCAACGCCGATAACCCCAAACTGCAGCTCAACGAATTTCGCGCGATTGCCTCCAGCCGCGATCGGGCTAACCTGACCCGGGCGGCCAGCAAGATTAACGAAAACCTGTACGCCTCCACCGCCCTGGAGCGCGGCACGCTCAAAATCAAATCGATGCAGATTACCTGGCTGCCCGTTCAGGGGCCGGAGCAGAAAGCGGCAAAGGCGAAAGCACAGGAGTATATGAGCGCCGTTCTGCGCGTTTTCGTCCCGATATTAAGCCCGGCGCAAAGCGGGCAAAAGCTGCAAAAACTGCTCGCCGCAGGTAAAGGGAAACGCTACTTCGCCGAAACCGAAGGCGCTATCCGCTATGTGATAGCAGACAACGGCGAAAAGGGGCTTACCTTCGCTGTTGAACCGATTAAGCTAGCGCTATCTGAAACGCTGGAGAGCAATAATAAATGACAAAAAGCAAAGCCTTTCCAACGACGAAACTCTATACTGTTTGACAGACCATGCTGCCCCCAGGGGCGGCTATATTCCTTAATTCGCTTATGTAGCGTGGAGAATTAAAATGCGACATCCTTTAGTGATGGGTAACTGGAAACTGAACGGCAGCCGCCACATGGTAAACGAACTGGTGGCTAACCTGCGTACCGAGCTGGCCGGCGTGACCGGCTGTGCTGTTGCTATCGCTCCGCCGGAAATGTATATCGATCTGGCTAAGCATGCGGCAGAAGGCAGCCATATTCACCTGGGCGCGCAGAACGTTGACCTGAACCAGTCCGGCGCATTCACCGGTGAAACCTCTGCCCAGATGCTGAAAGATGTCGGCGCTGAATACATCATCATCGGCCACTCTGAGCGTCGTACTTACCACAAAGAGTCTGACGAATTTATCGCTAAGAAATTCGCCGTGCTGAAAGAGCAGGGCCTGATCCCGGTTCTGTGCATCGGTGAAACTGAAGCTGAAAACGAAGCGGGCAAAACGGAAGAAGTTTGCGCACGCCAGATCGACGCCGTGCTGAAAACTCAGGGCGCAGCGGCATTCGAAGGCGTGGTTATCGCTTACGAACCCGTATGGGCTATCGGTACCGGCAAATCCGCTACCCCGGCTCAGGCTCAGGCCGTGCACAAATTTATCCGTGACCACATTGCTAAAGTGGACGCCAAAGTGGCCGAGCAGGTCATCATTCAGTACGGCGGTTCCGTTAACGCATCTAACGCCGCAGAGCTGTTCACCCAGCCGGACATCGACGGCGCGCTGGTTGGCGGCGCATCGCTGAAAGCAGACGCTTTCGCGGTCATCGTTAAAGCAGCAGAAGCAGCGAAAAAAGCGTAATTCAATACGCCGGTAACCCGGCGAGATGAATCCGCAGCCCGGCTTAGCGTAGCGCTAGCCGGGTTTTTTTATAGTTTCCCCAGCAGCTGATACCACGCGTAATTCAACGGCAGCAGCAGCAGATAGCTGACCGCCGCCAGCGCAATGCACAGCAGTATCCCCGAACGAGCCGGAACTTTTCCCAGCGCCATCGCCACCACGATAGGCGATGCCTGATACGGCAGCAGCGGCGTCGAATAGCCCAGAACCTGAATCATGATCACGCTCAGCAGCGGAAAGCCGGTGGCGTCAGCAAAGCTCTGCGCAAAGGTGGTGTACAGCGCGGGTACGCCGTTGGCGGTCATAATAAAGTTCAGGGCGCTGGTGATCCCCGTCAGGGCGAGAAAGCTGGTAAAAGGGCTCTCTTTGTCGAGCGGCATAACGTGCAGCAAAGCGTTGCCGACCACGCCGCCAATCCCCGTTTGCGTGACGGTAATCGCCAGCCCTAAGATCCCGGCGACGTAAATGCAGGTGCTAATATTCACCCCGCTGGAGAACTCTTCCCCGCTGATAAATCCCACCCGCGGCAGCAGCGTAATCACCGCCGCCGCCAGCCCCGTCCAGGCGGGACCAATCCCGTGCCAGCTCTCACTCACCCAGAGGGTCAATACCACCGCCAGCAGCCAGGAGAGGCGCTTCTCATCCCGGCTCATCGGCGGCAGCGGCACCCGCTCCCGCGGCGGATGCGGCCTGCCGGGGAACAGCCAGCAAATCAGCGCGATCAGCGCCGCGCCTTTCAGCCAGCCCAGCACCGGCGTGTGCAGCAGCAAATACGGCAGGTAGTTGAGGTGAATACCGTACGATCCCTCCGCCGCGCCGCTCATCACTAAATTCGGCACGTTGGCGGGCAGGATCGTCGCCGATAGCTGGAAGGTGCCGAAGCCGACCGCCAGCGCCAGCCCGTACCAGGCGCGGGTTCCGTCCTCAATCCCGGCGCGCTTCGCCATCGCCGCGACGATCGGCATCAGCAGCGCGATACGCCCCATATTGGAGGGCATAACGAAGGCCAGGGCATAGCTGAACAGCACCACGCTGCCCACCATCAGCGGCCAGGAGTCCGTCAGCCTGGCCGATAGCGCCTGCGCCGTCCTGTCCGCCAGCCCGGTTTTACGGATCGCGATACCGAGGACAAAGCCGCTGAACACCAGCCAGAACGCCGATGACGCAAAGCCGCCAAAGATAACCTCCGGCGGCGCGATTTTCGCCATCATCGCCACGGCAAAAAACAGCAGCGCGGTAATAAACTCCGGCAGCAGCGAGGTCGCCCACAGCAGGATGGTAATACCGACAATCAGAGCGGGAAGGAACAGAGGGTGAGAAAGCCAGAGCGACATACCTGTCTCCTGTCGTTTTTTTCAGCAAGAATACGACGCCGGGTCAGACAGGTAAATGCCATATATGGTGGGGTCATTGCAGAATTGCGCAGCTATGGTCCTGAATCTCTTCCGCAGACGCGCGGTTCAGAGTTAGCAAATTGCGTTCCGTTGCCAGCAGCACCAGCGAACCGTCGCTCTGTTCGGCCATCGCCAGCGCGAAGCGTCCCATATGTTCACGCGCCTCGGGCACCTCTTCCGCCAGCATCAGGAAGGGGCTGCGCTGGGCAAGTTCCGCTTCGGTCACCCTGCGCGCCAGATATTCATGACCGAGCAAACCGCCCGGCAGCGGCAGCCAGCGGCTGCTAATCGTGGAGGCCTCGCGGTCCAGCTGGGCACGAACGTCCTGGCGCAGGCAGGAAATATGAATATGGAGGTGGTTCTGCGTGCGGCCGCTGCGGGAGTTAATCGTCAGCGCAACCGCGTTATCGGGTACCGGCGAACCGTGTCGTTCGCTCATAATTTCCCGCCCTTGCCAGGCCTGCCAGAAGAAGTTTGCCGTCAACGGGTTGAGCAGGAGCGGGCTCTCGGTGCCGTTAATCCGGTACGTCGGCATCAGCAAATACTGCAGCGGCCCGTTGCGGTCTTTAAACAGGACATAGCCGCCTTTCAGATTTACCTCGGCGCAGGGGGCCGGGTTTTTCTGCTGCTGCTGATTGACCACGCACTGCTGCAAAACAATGCGTCGCAACGCATCCGGGTTACCGGAGTGCAGCCAGTACCAGCCGCCTGCCGCCGCCGCAACCACCACCAGCAGTCCCAATAAAAGGTATCGTACTCTTCGCATTATGTTTTCCTGTCTCAGCCAGAAACGGAAGAGTAGCGTAATTTGATGACCAAATGAAAACGCCCGGTCATTTAACCGGGCGTTGAGGGGGAGAGATTAACGCTGACTAATTTGGTCGAAGGTGCCGCCGTTAGAGAAGTGCTCCTTCTGAGCTTTGGTCCAGCCGCCGAACTCCTGGTCGATAGTAAACAGCTTCAGCTTCGGGAACTCGCTGGCATATTTGCTGGCAACGGCCGGATCGCGTGGGCGATAGTAGTTCTTCGCCGCAATCTCCTGACCTTCCGGGGAGTAGAGATACTTCAGGTAGGCTTCTGCCACCTGGCGAGTCCCTTTTTTATCGACCACTTTATCCACCACCGAAACGGTCGGCTCGGCCAGAATCGATTCGCTCGGGGTGACGATTTCAAACTTGTCTTTACCCAGCTCGTTTGCCGCCAGCAGGGCTTCGTTTTCCCAGGCAATCAGCACATCACCAATCCCACGTTCGACGAAGGTATTCGTTGAGCCACGGGCGCCGGAATCCAGCACTTCGACGTTTTTAAACAGCGCCTTCACGAACTCCTGGGCTTTCGCCTGGTCGCCGTGATTCTGGTGCAGGGCGTAACCCCAGGCTGCCAGATAGTTCCAGCGCGCGCCGCCGGAGCTTTTCGGGTTCGGCGTAATGACCGACACGCCCGGTTTAATCAGGTCGTTCCAGTCATGAATCTGCTTCGGGTTGCCCTTGCGCACGAGGAACACGATGGTTGAAGTATAAGGAGCAGAGTTATCCGGCAGGCGTTTCAGCCAGTTTTTATCAATGCGGCCGCGCTCGGCAATCGCATCGACGTCATAGGCCAGCGCCAGGGTGACGACATCGGCTTCAATGCCGTTAATGACCGAAGTTGCCTGCTTACCGGAACCGCCGTGAGACTGACGAATCACCACGTTGTCGCCGGTTTCCTGCTTCCAGTGCGCGCTGAACGCTTTGTTGTACTGTTCGTACAGCTCGCGCGTCGGATCGTAAGATACGTTTAATAGCTGAATGTCTTTTGCCAGAACGCTGGCGGATGCCAGCAACAGAGTTAACCCCACGCCCCACTTATTCATCGCACCGCTCTCTATATGTCGTGTTGTGATGGGTTAAGCGTGCCAGAAAGCGAAACAATGATTAAAGAATAAAAAAAGATTGGCTATAACTTGAGGGAATATACGAAAGAGTAAAGCTGACCCCCTCCCGAGTGGGAGAGGGTGAGGACGAGAGGGTTACACTTCTTCCATGCGGCCCAGCAGCGCCTGCAGACGGTCCTGCCAGCCCTGCTGTTGCTCTCTCAGCTGGCCGTTTTCACGCTCCAGCTCTTCACGACTGTGCTGAGCGCCCTGAACTTCCTGCGCCAGCGTGTTGTTCTTTTCTTTCAGCTCTTCGATTTCCATCTGCAACAGCGTGATGGTATCAATCGCCTGCTGTACTTTTGACTCTAATTTCTCAAACACTTCTAATGACATCGTCATACCTCTCCTGAACTTGCAAGGCGTTGATAGAAACCGTCCGTTTCGTATACGCGTTGACGCCTTAACGAAAATAAGCGCACTACAGTGGTCATGCTGTCGATTGTATGAATCCCCGCCTTCCCTGTCCAGCGACAACCCGCGCAGATTGCGGTTGGCAACACTTTTCAGCCTTTACCTGGCTCATTCGGCGCCTGTCCCCGGAACTTCTCCGGCAATTGTTAATCATTGGGTTAGCGGAACGCGTCCGTAAACGCTCTTTAATGTGCTACAACACGCGTTTATGGCGCGAAAACGCTCATTTTATTGACCTGGCACACACATTTCGAGTTCGATATTTCTCGTTTTTGTTCGTTAACGATAAATTAACACTATGCCTACATGGCAGCGTGGTCGACGACGACCTTCATACTTACAATAATCACCACTTTGTTTCAGGATTCGATTATGAGCCAAACATCAACACTAAAAGGCCAGTGCATCGCAGAGTTCCTCGGTACCGGGTTGTTGATCTTTTTCGGCGTTGGGTGCGTCGCTGCGCTCAAGGTCGCGGGAGCCAGCTTCGGTCAATGGGAAATCAGCATCATCTGGGGTCTGGGGGTCGCGATGGCGATTTACCTGACCGCAGGCGTTTCCGGTGCTCACCTTAACCCGGCGGTTACCATCTCGCTGTGGCTGTTCGCCTGCTTTGACGGACGTAAAGTTGTTCCTTTTATCGTTGCGCAATTCGCTGGCGCCTTTTGCGCTGCGGCATTAGTTTACGGGCTTTATTACAATCTTTTCCTCGATTTCGAACACTCCCATAATATGGTGCGCGGTAGCGTAGAGAGCCTTGAACTGGCGGGCATCTTCTCGACTTATCCGAACCCGCATATCAATTTTGTGCAGGCCTTCGCGGTAGAGATGGTGATTACCGCTATCCTGATGGGCGTGATTCTGGCGTTAACCGATGACGGTAACGGCGTGCCTCGCGGCCCGCTGGCTCCGCTGCTGATCGGCCTGCTTATCGCCGTGATCGGCGCATCGATGGGCCCGCTGACCGGCTTCGCCATGAACCCGGCTCGCGACCTCGGACCAAAAACCTTCGCCTGGCTTGCCGGCTGGGGCGACGTCGCCTTCACCGGCGGCAAAGATATTCCCTATTTCCTGGTGCCGCTGTGCGCACCGGTGGTCGGTGCCGCTCTGGGTGCGTTCAGCTACCGCAAGCTGATTGGCCGCCACCTGCCCTGCGACATCTGCGAAGTTGAGGAGCAGGACACAACCTCCGCCTCTACGACGCAACACAAAGCTTCGCTGTAATCTGACTACGAGACTCATACTATGACCGACAAAAAATATATCGTTGCGCTCGACCAGGGCACCACCAGCTCCCGGGCCGTAGTGATGGATCACAATGCCAATATCGTCAGCGTTTCTCAGCGTGAATTTGAGCAAATTTATCCCCGGCCGGGCTGGGTTGAACACGACCCGATGGAGATTTGGGCCTCGCAAAGCTCCACGCTGGTAGAAGTGCTGGCGAAAGCGGATATCAGCTCCGATGAGATCGCCGGCATCGGCATCACCAACCAGCGTGAAACCGCCATCGTCTGGGAACGTGAAACCGGCAAACCGATTTATAACGCCATCGTCTGGCAGTGCCGCCGCACCGCCGAGATCTGCGAGCAGCTCAAGCGTGACGGCATGGAAGAGTACATCCGTCAGGCCACCGGCCTGGTCGTGGACCCGTACTTCTCGGGCACTAAAGTGAAGTGGATCCTCGATCACGTTGAGGGCGCGCGCGAACGCGCTAAGCGCGGCGAGCTGCTGTTCGGGACCGTTGATACCTGGCTGGTGTGGAAAATGACCCAGGGCCGCGTGCACGTGACCGACTACACCAACGCCTCGCGTACCATGCTGTTCAATATCCACGACCTGGACTGGGACGACAAAATGCTCGACGCGCTGGATATTCCGCGCGCCATGCTGCCGGAAGTGCGCAAGTCCTCCGAGATATACGGCCAGACCAACATCGGCGGTAAAGGCGGCACGCGTATTCCTATCGCGGGTATTGCCGGCGACCAGCAGGCGGCGCTGTTCGGCCAGCTGTGCGTCAAAGAGGGGATGGCGAAAAATACCTACGGTACCGGCTGCTTTATGCTGATGAATACCGGCGAGAAAGCGGTTGCCTCCACCCACGGCCTGCTGACCACCATCGCCTGCGGCCCGCGCGGAGAAGTTAACTATGCCCTTGAGGGCGCGGTATTTATGGCCGGCGCCTCTATTCAGTGGCTGCGCGACGAGATGAAGCTTATCAACGACGCGTTCGATTCCGAATATTTCGCCACCAAGGTGAAGGATACCAACGGCGTGTACGTGGTTCCGGCGTTTACCGGCCTCGGCGCACCGTACTGGGACCCGTATGCTCGCGGCGCGATCTTTGGCCTTACCCGCGGCGTAAACGCCAACCACATTATCCGCGCAACCCTGGAGTCTATCGCCTATCAGACCCGGGACGTGCTGGAGGCGATGCAGGCTGACTCAGGTATCCGTCTGCACGCGCTGCGCGTCGACGGGGGCGCGGTCGCCAACAACTTCCTGATGCAGTTCCAGTCCGATATTCTCGGCACCCGCGTCGAGCGCCCGGAAGTCCGTGAAGTCACGGCGCTGGGTGCGGCTTACCTGGCCGGTCTGGCGGTTGGCTTCTGGCAGAACCTGGACGAGCTGCAGGAGAAAGCGGTGATCGAGCGCGAATTCCGTCCGGGGATCGAAACCACCGAACGTAACTACCGCTACAGCGGCTGGAAAAAAGCGGTGAAACGCGCCCTGGCGTGGGAAGAGCACGAAGAGTAATCCCGCCGAAACCGTCCCGGTAGCGCAGCGCTTACCGGGACGACGGCTTCATGCGCAACGTTTTTTCTTCGCCCGGATAAGGTGCCCGGCACCGGCTCCGGGCTTATTTTTCGTCCCGCCATGCGAATGCCTTTTCCCCACACCTTTTCGGCGAAATTATTTTTCCCCAAACGCTGGCAAACGTTTGCTTTTGCACTACAGTCCGATAAAATTTCCGCTTTGCCACCTTGGGATTGCTTGTGATGTCCGTGAATACCGCCGAGCCAGAAAATGCGCAACCGGTTGCGCATAAACAAACCAGCGAATTAATCTACCGCCTCGAAGACCGCCCCCCGCTGCCACAAACGCTGTTCGCCGCCTTCCAGCACCTGCTGGCGATGTTTGTTGCGGTGATCACGCCGGCGCTATTAATTTGTCAGGCTCTGGGTCTTCCCGCCCAGGATACGCAGCACATCATCAGCATGTCGCTGTTTGCTTCCGGCGTGGCATCCATTATTCAGATTAAGGCCTGGGGACCGGTCGGCTCCGGGCTACTCTCCATTCAGGGCACCAGCTTTAACTTCGTCGCCCCGCTGATTATGGGCGGTACCGCGCTCAAAACCGGCGGCGCCGACGTGCCGACGATGATGGCCGCGCTGTTCGGCACCCTGATGCTGGCCAGCTGCACGGAAATGGTCCTCTCCCGCGTTCTGCACCTTGCGCGACGCGTCATTACCCCGCTGGTCTCCGGCGTGGTGGTAATGATTATCGGCCTGTCCCTGATCCAGGTTGGCCTGACCTCCATCGGCGGCGGCTACTCGGCGATGGCCGACCACACCTTCGGCGCGCCGAAAAACCTGCTGCTGGCGGGTATCGTGCTGGGGCTGATCATTATTCTTAACCGCCAGCGCAACCCGTACCTTCGCATCGCTTCGCTGGTTATCGCGATGGCGGCCGGCTACCTGGCGGCATGGTTGCTCGATATGCTCCCCACCAATACCGCGGCAACCAACAGCAGCCTGATTATGGTGCCCACCCCGCTCTATTACGGTCTGGGGATTGACTGGAACCTGCTGCTGCCGCTGATGCTGGTGTTTATGATCACCTCCCTGGAAACGATCGGCGATATCACCGCCACTTCCGACGTTTCCGAGCAGCCGGTTTCCGGCCCGCTGTATATGAAGCGTCTGAAGGGCGGCGTGTTGGCCAACGGCCTGAACTCGTTTGTCTCCGCGGTATTTAATACCTTCCCGAACTCCTGCTTCGGTCAGAATAATGGCGTGATTCAGCTCACCGGCGTTGCCAGCCGCTACGTTGGTTTTGTGGTGGCGCTGATGCTTATCGTGCTCGGGTTGTTCCCGGCGGTAAGCGGCTTTGTGCAGCATATCCCCGAGCCGGTGCTCGGCGGCGCGACGCTGGTGATGTTCGGCACCATCGCCGCATCCGGCGTGCGCATCGTCTCCCGCGAGCCTCTGAACCGCCGGGCGATCCTGATTATCGCCCTGTCGCTGGCGGTCGGTCTCGGCGTTTCCCAGCAGCCGATGATCCTGCAGTTCGCCCCTGACTGGCTGAAGAACCTGCTCTCCTCCGGTATCGCCGCCGGCGGTATTACGGCGATTGTGCTGAATTTGGTCTTCCCGCCAGAGAAAAACTGATCCCGCCTTGCTCCCCGGCCGCGCACGGCGGCTGGGGCAGCCTGAAGTTTGCCCCTTTTAGCCCCCTCACATCATCTGATTACACAATTCCTGTCTTGAGGATTGCGTATAATTCGGGCATAACAGCCTTATGTGCCTCGCTCAGGATGTAAGACCATGAAATTTCCTGGAAAGTTGATTCTCTGGCTGCTGGCCGTTCTGCTGGTCGCGATCGTTGCCGCCTGGTTCCTGCTACAGACCCACTGGGGCTCGCGTCAGGCCAGCGCCTGGCTGAGCGACGGCACCGGCTGGCAGGTCTCCTTCGATGCGATGGATCACGACTTCTCTGCGCCTCTCCACCTGCGGCTGCAAAACGTGACGTTCGGTCGCGACGGCAAACCCCCGACGCTGGTTGCCAAAACGGTGGATATCGGTTTCAGCACGCGCCAGTTCAGCGATCCGCTGCATGCCGATGAGATTGTGCTCAGCGACGGGACGTTAAACCTCTCCCCCTCCTCCGCCTCTTTGCCCTTTGCCGCCGACCGCCTGCAGCTGCGCAATATGGCGTTTAACAGCCCGGAAACCGGCTGGGACCTGAGCGCGCAGCGGGTGACCGGCGGCGTCAGCCCGTGGGCGCCGGAAGCGGGCAACGTGCTGGGCAAAAAAACGCAGATTCAGATGAGCGCGGGCTCGCTGACTCTTAACGGGGTTGAGGCCAGCAACGTCCTGATTCAGGGAAGTATTGATAATGGCGAAGTCACGCTGTCCACTCTCGGCGCCGATATCGCCCGCGGAACGCTAACCGGCAACGCTAAACGCGGCGCCGACGGCAGCTGGCTGGTTGATAATCTGCAGCTTAATGAAACCCGCCTGCAGAGCGATAAAGCGCTGGCTGACTTCTTCGCCCCGCTGACCACCGTCCCTTCGCTACAAATTGGCCGCCTCGATGTGACCGATGCCAGCCTGCAGGGAACCGACTGGGCGGTCACCGGCCTGGACCTCAGCCTGCGCAATCTGACCTTAAGCCACGGCGACTGGCAGAGCGAGGACGGTACCCTGTCGATGAACGCCAGCGAATTCATTAACGGCTCGCTGCACTTCCTCGATCCAATCCTTAATGCCGAATTCTCGCCGCAGGGTATCGCCCTGCGTCAGTTTACCTCGCGATGGGAAGGCGGGATGGTGCGCACCTCCGGCCGCTGGCTGCGCGACGGCAAGGCGCTGGTGCTGGATGACACCGCCTTTGCCGGGCTGGAATATACTCTGCCGGAAAACTGGAAACAGCTGTGGATGGAGCCGCTGCCGGCCTGGTTACAGAGCCTGACGCTGAAGAAATTCGGCGCCAGCCGCAACCTGGTTATCGATATCGACCCGCAGTTCCCCTGGCAGGTCACCGCCCTGGACGGCTACGGCGGCGAGCTGCAGCTGGTGAAGGATCGGCGCTGGGGCGTATGGAACGGCAGCGCGACGCTCAACGCCGCCGCCGCGACCTTTAACCGCGTTGACGTCCGCCGCCCGTCGCTTAAGCTCAGCGCCAACGCCTCAACGGTCAATATCAACGAGCTTAGCGCCTTTACCGAGCGCGGTATTTTACAGGCCACCGCCGCGGTGTCGCAGCTTCCCCAGCGCCAGGTTAACCTCAGCCTGAGCGGGCGCGGCGTACCGCTGAACGTCCTGCAGGCGTGGGGCTGGCCCGCGCTGCCGGTTTCCGGTGACGGCAATTTCCAGCTAACCGCCAGCGGCAGCGTGCTGGCCGATGCGCCGCTCAGGCCCACGGTGAACGGCCAGCTCAGCGCGACCAATATGGAAAAACAGCAGGTTGCGCAGGTGATGCGCAGCGGCGAGGTAAGCGGCGCCCAGCCCGCGCCTGTCACTCCTTAATTTCCTCGTCCTCCAGCCTTCTCCCTGCGGGGAGAAGGTCCCCCTATATTCCCCACCCCTGAAACCTGTTGCCATTTTGCGGCTGTTTGTGCCTATTTCCCGCAACATGTTCCTTTCAAATAGCAGAATTGCTATAACCAAAATACTGGAAGTCAAAAAAATAATTAAAGTCCCTGTAGCTACAAAAATAAAAGGAACAACTATGTCCGCAATACGTCAACATGCGCTGGAGAATATGCAAAAATTCTCCAGAGCGATGATCGGTGCTGTATTGTTCTTGCCGGTCATCGGTTTAATTCTGGCACTCAGTTCTGTCTTAACTAACCCAACATTAATTTCTGAAACCAGTTTTTTACATCAGCTTGGTCAACTGCTCGGCGATACCTTCTGGCCATTATTCGGCAATCTCGGATTACTGTTTTGCGTTGGTATTAGCTACGGCCTGGCAAAAGATAAAAAAACGGAAGTGGCGCTGGTTTCGGTAATGTGTTTTATCATGTTCCTGGGGGCCAACCACTCGTGGCTGGAGCATACTCACGGGATTGCCGAAAAAATTAACGGCGAATATTACGGTACCGGCCAGACGCAGATCTTAGGGTTCGTGGTGGTCGATATGGGGGTATTCCTCGGCATTATTCTCGGCTGCACCATCGCCTGGGTACATAATAAAGTCTCGACCATTGAGCTGCCCGGCGCGCTGTCGATGTACGGCGGCGCGAAGCTGACCCTGGTGGCAATGACGCCCGTTATCATCTTCTATGCGATCGCCTTCACCTGGATCTGGCCGTTTATGACCCACGGCATCGCGGCGTTAACCGGGTTTATGAAAAACGCCGGCGTCGCGGGCGTCTTCGTCTACGGCTTCTTTGAAAAATTTCTTATCCCCACCGGCCTGCACCATTTCGTGTGGTCGCCGTTCCAGCTGACGCAGATCGGCGGCACGCTGAACGTTGACGGTCAGGTCGTTTCCGGCACCCAGGCCATTTTCCTCGCCTATATGCGCCATCCGGATCTCACCCCGGTGATGAACGAAGCCCTGCGCTTCTCCCAGCAGGGGATGACCACGATTTTCGGCCTGGCCGGCGCCTCGCTGGCGTTTTACCACACCGCGAAGCCTGAGAAGAAAATGCTGGCCAAAGCGATTCTGCTGCCCGCCATTATCACCTCGATGCTGACCGGGATTACCGAGCCCATTGAGTTCACCTTCCTGTTTGTTTCGCCGCTGCTGTGGGTGATCCACGCGACGTTAACCGCCGCCTCGCAGGCCATTTGCGACATCTTCACCGTTCGTCCGTGGGGCGCATCCGGGCTGATCGAATTCCTGATTTATAACCTGCCGCTGCCGGTTTCGTTAACGCGCTGGCCAGGCTATGTGCTTATCGGTATCGGTCAGTTTGCCGTCTACTACGTTATTTTCCGCACCCTGGTGGTAAAACTGAATTTGAAAACGCCGGGCCGCGAAGACGATGAAAATGTGAAGCTATATAGCAAAGCGGATTATCGCAAAAAGATGAGCGATAAGTCGGCGGTCACCGATGAAATTATTAATGGCTTAGGCGGCAAGGATAATATTATTTCCGTTGATAACTGCTTCACCCGCCTGCGGGTCGCTATTAAAAATATGCAACTGGTTGACGATGATATATTGAAAAGCACCGGCGCCAACGGCGTGGTGCGCAACAGAAATGAAGTACAGGTTATTTATGGCGTCAAGGTGGGACAGGTTCGTTCCCGGGTTGATAGCTGGCTCGCAGAAAATTAATCAGGAGTTATTTATGAAATTAACCGTATTAGGCGGGGGCGGCGTTCGCTCCGCGTTCCTGGCAAAATCACTGGCTTATAACGCGCACCGCATTGGTTTAACGGAAGTGGTATTTCTCGACAGCTCCGCTGATAACCTGGCCATCTTCGGCGAGATCGCCCGCTACGTCTTCCAGGCTATCCGCCCGGATATTCACTTTAGCGTTACCCGCGATCCGGTCGCCGCGCTGACGAATACCAACTATGTTATTACCACCCTGCGGGTCGGCGGCGACGAGAGCCGTATTCGCGACGAGCGCATTGCGCTTGAGCATAATACGTTAGGCCAGGAAACCACCGGCGCCGGCGGTTTTGCCATGGCGATGCGTTCAATACCGGCGATTCTGGACTACTGCCGCCTCATCGAAGAGCACGCCGCCGAGGACGCGATCCTGTTTAACTTCACCAATCCGTCGGGGCTGGTGACCGAGGCGATTATCAAGTCCGGCTTTAAGCGCCGGGTGTACGGTATCTGCGATGCGCCGTCGGAGCTGATTCGCGAGCTGCCGGAGATCCTCGGCTGCGACGAGCGTGACCTTGGCGTCGAGTGCTACGGCCTGAACCATTTCTCCTGGTTTACCCACTTCACGGTGCGCGGAGAAGACGTGACCGAACGCCTGATCGCCAGCCCGGACCTGTATCGTAAAACGGCGATGCAGTATTTCTCACCCGAGCTGGTTCAACTGTGCGACAAGCAGCTGCTGAACGAATATCTCTATTATTACTACTACCGCGAGGTGGCGTTAAAAGCGATTCAGGAAGCGCCGGAAACCCGCGGGGAGCAGATCGCCCGCATCAACCGCGATATGCGCGATGAGCTGCAAACCGTTGACGTACACGCCAACCCGGAAGCGGCGTTCAATATCTGGATGAAACACTACCTGCGCCGGGAAAACAGCTATATGCAGAATGAGTCGCAGCAGGAGAAGTTCCATACCCGCGAGCCGCTCACCCTGCAGCAGTTTATCGAAGAGCCGGATACCGGCGGCTACGCGGGCGTGGCGCTGGATATCCTGGAGGCGGTCAACAGCACCACCACCAAGCGTATCGTGGTGTCGATATCCAATAACGACACTCTCGATTTCCTGCGCCCGGATGATGTGATTGAGATTAGCTGCGATCTGAGCAAGGACGGCCTGAAGCCGGTCACCCCGGCGCACGTGCCGACGGCGCAGAAGAACATGATCGCCAGCGTCAAAGAGTATGAACGCCTGGCGGTGGCGGCGATCCTGCAGCGGGATAAGTCGCTGGCGATACGGGCGCTGATGGCTCATCCGCTGGTCGGCTCCTGGTCGCTGGCGCAGAAGCTGGTTAACGCCTACCTCGATGATAAGCTGGTTGCCGACTGGCGGTAATCACCCCCAGCCTCCGGGCTGCAGCCTCAACGCCGCAGCCCGGAAGCGCTGCGGCGCCGCGTCTAAAGGGCATCGTCCGCCCTGCCTTTTGCGGTCTGAATAAACCACATCTTCAGAAAGCGCTCAAAGCCCAATATGCAGTAGCCGAAAAACGGGTTGCTCCAGTAAATATCATCATCGAACTTCTGCGGATCGTGAATAATAAACGCGGTATCCGCCGCCTGAGCCAGCGGGCTTTGATAGTCGCCGGTAAAGCAGACCAGGTTAATCTCTTTCCCCTCCAGCGCCTTTACCCAGTTTAGCGCCGAGCTGCTGCGCCCGGATTTAGAAATTATCCAGATCGAGTCAAATTTGGCGGCGTTTTTCTGTTCGAGAATTTCATAATCCGGCCACAGCGCGAGGCTGGCGTTTACGCCGGTCACCAGAAACTTATTATAAATATATTGCGCAATCAGCTGCGAGAAGCCGCTGCCGTGGACCAGGATGCGGTGCTGCTGCAGGCTTTCCAGCAGCGGGGTGACCTGCTCCGCCGGCAGAATGCTCATATAGTCGATGTCGTTGGTGACATCGAGCTTAGGCATGGTGATATTGAATTTAATAAAATAGACCAGCTCCAGCCAGCCGCTGAACTTGAGCTTCTTTGCCAGACGCACCAGTGAGGAAGGATTGCTGTAACAGCGCTCGGCGACGGCGCGGATCCCCTCCCGCACGCAGCGTTCGGGATCGTGCTGAATACAGCGCAGGACGGTCATTTCCGTTTTACTCAGCTTAACGTCACGAAAGATGTTTTCTAAATCCATTCCTGGCTCCTCTCAGCGGCAGATTACGCTATCACCGAACGGCGATAGTGTCTGTGGGGTGAGTCACCGCAATGAAACAGATATTACTTTTTGCTAATAAATAGAATAAAAAAACCCTTTCATCGCTGCAATATCGGGGGCGGTCAGAAGGAAAAACGGCGAAGTCGGCCACCCAACGGAGCGGCGCTTCAGGCTTTTCTGAACGCCAGCGGCATCATGCACAGCATCTTTTCGGGCTTTTTTAGCGGGCGACCCGGCACAGGGACCCCTTCGCGGACGATATTGCGCTAGCGCGCGAGAATGTAAAAAAGTGTAAGCCACGGATTTTGAAAGGGTTTGACCAGGAGTGTTCTGTAAAGTCCAGTTTTAACAGTAAAAAAGTGCGTTTAGGTATGTGGTAAATGACTGAAAGTAGCTATAATGCGCCCCGCCTCCATGTAGCAATCGAGGCGCGGAAGATCGTCATCTCCGGTGAGGTGGCTGGACTTCAAATCCAGTTGGGGCCGCCAGCGGTCCCGGGCAGGTTCAACTCCTGTGATCTTCCGCCAGTTGCTCTCCTCTACACCATTTGATGGTGAATTCTGTGCCAGGCGCGGGTAATCACTCTTTCAATCCGTCATTAAAATCGATTCTGCATTCAGCATATTTTCGACCTTTTCGCTTTCTCCCATCCAGGCGTAGAATTTAACCTTTAGCTTTCAGCGCCATGCATGACCGTTTGGCAAATGGCTCCGGATGTTGCGCGAGGAAAACCAGAGCCTGCCCTGGCCGGTAAAAACAGCAGGATCCTCCTTGCCTCGCTTCTCATCAGAAGTAGTAGCCAATATTGACGTTAGTGCGGAAGTACCATTTGCCGCTGCCCTCGGATTCGGTGCTGGTCCAGCCCGTGGCGTTCAGCGCGCCGCCCCAGGGATTGGCATTCTTCGCCCAGCTGAGGTCGAGCCACAGCATCACCGGCAGGGCGAATACCTGTACCCCCACGGTATTCATCTGCGAATCCTGCCAGCCGCTTTTATCTTTCCACAGCACGCTGTAGTCGTTATAGAAACGCAGCTTTGATACCGCTCCCCACTTCACATCGACGTCGCGAGCGAGGTTTAGCGACGCGGTGGTGCCCTTAGCCGGAATAAGATAGGCCGGCGTCAGGCCGTTGCCGCCCATCAGGATCGTATTGTCGCTGATGCCCGCCGGGTTCTTAGGATCGTACTGATAGCGAATCACCTGCGACGTGAGCTGCCACGGCCCGTTGTGCACCATTCCGTGCAGGCCTGCCGCCCAGAAGGTGCCGTCATCGTCCGTTTCGCGATTGTGCAGACGCGCCAGCGCCAGGGAGCCGCCCAGCTCGTTACTCCAGCCTCCGCCGTGAAAATCCCTGGCGATGCGGACGTTAACCTGATCGCGCTTCTCGTTACGCTGCTGATGCTGGCTCGGGTAAATGGTGTTCTTCAGGCGGCTGTAGTCGCCCACCTCCGGCGCATAGCGCAGATTTTCCGGCTCCATCCACGGAAAATAGGCCATATCCAGCGACCAGTTATTATCATGATATTGATAGTTCACCCCGCTGCCGGCATTGACGCCAAAGCCTAAATAAAAGGGAATGCCGTAGGACCAGCCGAATTGCGGATAGGGTTCAAGGCCAAAAGGTTTACCCGGAATACCGAGCGTAATATTGTTATTATCGTTTAAACGATAGCCCACATAGGCCCGGTCGATGGCATATTTATGGTGATCCTGAAACCAGAAGCCGGCGTCAAAGAAATAGTTATTATAAAACCCGCTGCTGTCGATACGAAAGGTATCAAAACGCAGATGCGGCAGGTGGCGATAATTACTGCCGTGCCAGTCTTCATAGCGGTAGTTGGCCCGCAGGGCGCCGCCGAAATCCACGCCGGCAAGATTATCGGCGCTGCGCCAGCCGAGATGCGGAAACGGCTTTCCTTGCTCCGCATGCGCGAAGCCCCCGGTACACGCGCCCAGCAGCAGCGTGATGATAATTTTACGCATAGCACATGCCTCACTTTATATTTTAATAAGCAACAGAAGTCCGCCGCCGCTAAATAGCGGCGTTTTTAATTAATTTGTCTCAGCGGTGAAACAATCAGCTAAATATCGCGATGATGATATTTTTGTCTCAAATATGAAACTCTGTTTATTATTTGATATAAAGAAAGTCGCATGCAGCGTGGCGTGAGTCAAGGCGTAAACTTTGCGCTATAACGCAATATTATTATTCATTACTTCAGGAATTAATATTTTTGAAGTCTACGCAAAATTATTCTCAAATATGAAACTGCGGGGGCCGGACTGTCCGATCCTTGTCGGGTAAGCGATTTTCTCTTTTTGAATATAACTCTTATCGCCGCCGGGCCGTTTTTCCCCGGCCGACAGAGGTCTATCCTCGACGCATTCAACCGATGAACCCCATTTGAAGACCGGAGAGTATATGAAAGCAATCGCGATTACCCGCGCAGCGGCAGAAGGCCGCAATATCCCCTTTTTAAGCGCCATCGAGCTGCCGGTTCCTACCGCCGAGGGCCATGACCTGCTGGTTGAGGTAAAGGCGATTTCCGTTAACCCGGTGGACACCAAGGTGCGCGCCGGATTCTCTGCCGATACGCCTCGGGTGCTGGGCTGGGATGCGGTTGGCACGGTAAAAGCCGTTGGCGAGGCGGTCACGCTGTTCGCGCCGGGCGATGAGGTCTGGTACGCCGGCGCGCTGGGCCGCCCGGGAAGCAATCAGGAATTTCAGCTGGTGGACGAACGGATCGTCGCCCTGAAGCCTCGCTCGCTGGATAATGCTTCCGCGGCCGCCCTGCCGCTCACCGCTATTACCGCCTGGGAATTGTTATTCGATCGCCTGGGCGTCCAGGAGGGCGGCAATACGGGCGACACGCTGCTGATCGTCGGCGCGGCGGGCGGCGTCGGCTCAATCCTTACCCAGCTGGCTCGCAGACTGACCGGGATGACGGTGATCGGGACGGCGTCGCGCCCGGAGAGCCAGAAATGGGTGCTGGACGCCGGCGCGCATCAGGTTATTGACCACAGTAAGCCGCTGAGCGAAGAGCTGGCCCGTATCGGAGTGAAGGAAGTGACCCACGTCGCCAGCCTGAACAACACCGAACAGCACTATTCGCAGCTGATTGATGCCCTGGCGCCGCAGGGTAAACTGGCGCTGATCGACGATCCGCAAACCCTCGACGCCCGGCCGCTGAAGGCCAAAAGCATCTCGCTGCACTGGGAGTTTATGTTTACCCGCTCAATGTTTGAAACGTCGGATATCATTGCCCAGCATCGGCTGCTGACCCGCGTCGCCGCGCTGATTGATGATAAAACGATTAAAACCACGCTCGGCGCACACTACGGCGCGATCACCGCGGAGAATCTGCAGAAAGCCCACGTTCAGCTCGAAACCGGACGCGCGGTGGGCAAAATCGTGCTGGAAGGGTTCTAAGATGACGGCGGAAGCAATCTCTATCATTGCGGTACTGAAAGCGCAGCCAGGAAAAACCGAGACGCTGCGCCAGGCCCTGCGGGCGCTGCTGCTGCCTACCCGCCAGGAGCCGGGTAACGTCGATTACTCCCTGTTCCAGCTTCGCGACACGCCGGACACCTTCTACATGCGCGAGTCCTGGCGCGGCCAGGCGGCGCTGGAGGAGCATATCGCCCTGCCGCATTTCCAGGCGTTTATCGCGCAGATGGACGACCTGCTGGCCGAGCCGCTACGCCTGGATTATCTGACGGCCGTTGAGCCCTAATGTGGCCCCAGCGCCCCCGCCTGCCGGGGGATCGTCCGCCCTTTTTTAACCCTTTGAGCTAATCCCCTCCCGCCCGGCGCTGGCCAGGCTACGCTTAGCGTTGCCGCGCAAAAAACACGCATCTCCCTCCGCCCTATTCAGCACGTTTATTCAGAAGAGGTTTCGCTATGCAGATCAACGCTATTGGTACTAACTCCGCCAGCCAGCCGCTGGCCGCGATGGCCATCTCCCGCCGCGAGCCTGGGCCGCACGATGTGCAGATCGCCATCGACTACTGCGGCGTCTGTCACTCCGACCTGCACCAGGCCCGCTCCGAATGGGCCGGGACGATCTACCCCTGCGTGCCGGGGCATGAAATCGTTGGCCGGGTCACCGCCGTCGGCGAGCACGTCTCCGGCTATGCCGCGGGCGACCTGGTGGGCGTCGGCTGTATGGTCGACAGCTGTAAGCAGTGCGAAGAGTGCGAGGAAGGACTGGAAAACTACTGCGACCACATGGTGCTCACCTATAACGGCCCCACTCAGGATGCTCCCGGCCATACGCTGGGCGGCTACTCTCAGCAAATCGTCGTTCACGAGCGTTACGTGCTGCGCGTGCGCCACCCGCAGGAGCAGTTGGCCGCCGTAGCGCCGCTACTGTGCGCCGGTATCACCACGTACTCGCCGCTGCGCCACTGGAACGTCGGGCCGGGCAAAAAAGTGGGCATCGTCGGCATCGGCGGGCTGGGGCACATGGGGATCAAGTTGGCCCACGCCATGGGCGCTCACGTGGTGGCCTTTACCACCTCGGAATCCAAGCGTGACGCGGCCAAAGAGCTGGGAGCGGACGAAGTGGTGGTGTCGCGCAACGAGGCGGAGATGGCGGCGCACGTCAAAAGCTTCGACTTTATTCTTAACACCGTGGCGGCCCCACACAATCTCGATGCCTTCACCACGCTGCTTAAACGCGACGGTACCCTGACCCTGGTGGGCGCGCCGGCAACTCCGCACCCGTCGCCGGAAGTGTTTAACCTGATATTTCGTCGTCGGTCGATTGCCGGGTCGATGATTGGCGGGATCCCGGAAACCCAGGAGATGCTCGATTTCTGCGCCGAACACGGCATCGTCGCCGATATTGAGCTGATCCGCGGAGATCAGATCAACGAAGCGTGGGAAAGGATGGTCAAAGGCGACGTCAAATATCGCTTCGTGATCGACAGCGCGACCCTCGCCGGCTAAGCCCCGCGGCGAAAGGTCCGCCGCCACTCCGCCGGGCTGACGCCGAAGCGGGACTTAAACTGCTGGCGCCAGGTGACGGCGGAGCGAAATCCGACCATTTCCGCCACCTGCTCAACGGGCATCTCGCCCGCTTCGAGCAGGATCTGGCTGCGCCGCAGCCGCTCGGCGGTGAGCCAGTCGGCAATGCTCATCCCGGTGGCCTTTGCAAAATGACGGGTCAGGGTGCGGCGGCTCATCGCCACCACCTGCGCCAGCGAATCGAGATTATGCGCTTCGTGAATATGCTGCTGGAGATACTCAAGCAGGCAGTTAATGCGCGCATCGCGGGTGCTTTTCGGCACCGGCTGGGCGATAAACTGCGCCTGGCCGCCTTCGCGATGGGGCGGAACGATCATCCGCCGGGCAATCTGGTTGGCCGCCAGGCTGCCGAAGCGCTGGCGAATAATATACAGGCAGCAGTCGAGCGCCGCCGCGGTGCCCGCCGAGGTGATTATCCGCCGGTCATCGACGTACAACGCGTTGATATCCAGCCGCACCTGCGGAAAAAGACGCTGAAAATCCTGCTCAAACTCCCAGTGGGTCGCCGCTCGCCTGCCGTCCAGCAGCCCGGCGTAGCCCAGCACGAATGCCCCCAGGCAGAGACCAACTATTTCGGCGCCGTTATCCCGCGCCCGCACCAGGCTATCGAGCAGGGCCTGCGGCGGGCGCTGATTCACCGCCCCCCAGTAGGGCACCACCACAATATCCGCCCGCTCAAGGGCGGTAAAATCATCCCGGGCGTGGAGCGCGAAGCCGTCGCGGGCGGCCAGCAGCCCCGGCCGCTCGGCGCACAGATGGAGATTAAAACGCTTGGTTTCTGACACGCTGTCGCCAAACAGCATGCAGGGAACGGAGTAGTGAAACGGGCTAAACCCTTCCACCGCGACAATCGCCACGTCGGTTAATTTCATCGCTGCCTCCCCTCCCGGCCAGGAGCTTAAAATACCACGCTTTCCCCATCCTGCGGGATGCTGACCACCCCGGCAATCTGGTTATCAGCCACGTACTCACTCAGCTCCCGGCGGCTCAGCAGGCAGTGGTTCACCGCTTCCATATGGCCGACGACGATCTGCGCCTCCGGCAGGGTAAAGTGCGTTTTCAGCACGTCTTCTTTGCCCATGATGATCGGCCCAAAGCCGATGACGTGGGCATATCCGGCATTCAGCACCACCACGTCGGGGCGCAGGCGGATCATGTCGGCTTCGATTTCATCGCGCCAGATGGTGTCCCCCACCAGCCACAGCGTTTTCTCCTGCGGATGACGCAGCACCACGCCGCAGGCTTCGCCCAGGCGCTCCGCCATCGCCGGCACGGCGTAGGTGCGATCGCTCCCGTGCTGCCCGGAGGTGGTTTTCCGCAGGCTCACGCCGGCAAATTCGCTGCTCTCAGACAGCAGGCGAATATCGCTAAATCCCTGGCCCCGCATCAGCCGGGCATCAGCCTCATGCTGGACAAAAACCGGCAGCGCTTTGGGGATCGCGGCGATCGCCGCCTCGTCCCAGTGATCCTCATGGGTATGGGTCACAATCACGGCGTCGACATCAATAATGACAGAGAGCGGTAAAGGCAGCGCCACCAGCGGGTTACGCAGCTCGCTGCGGGCGGTGCCGGCAAATCCCGGCCAGGCGGCCTTATCCGCCAGCATCGGGTCGATGAGGAATTTCTTACCTGCGTATTCAATAAGTTGGGTCGCGTTACGGATGTGGGTGATGTTCATGATGCTCGTTCCTCTTCGGGGTAATCTGGCGAACATCGTACGTCCCACAAGCCTGGCGCAATATGGGCATTCGGGCAATGATCGATGAGATTGGGCCAACTTTCCCCGCTTGCCAGCCGCCACCGGCTATGCTGTGCTGAACGCTCAATTTTCTGGAGAAGTGGCCCCGATGAAAAAGAGACTGACCGCCGCCGATATGCACGACGCCGAAGTGATTGCCCATACCCCGTGGTTCAGTATGCGCAAGGTGGCTATCGACATCACCGCCAGCGAACGCCGCGACTTTTACGCCATCCACTACCCGCGCCCGGCGGTAGGCATTGTGGCAATGCAGCATAATAAAGTGCTGCTGATCCGCCACTACCGCTATCTGATTGACCAGGTGGTGTGGGCCATCCCGTCAGGCGGCGTCGATGAAGGCGAAGAGCCGCGCGCGGCCGCCCTGCGTGAGCTGCGCGAGGAGACCGGCTGGCAGGCCAAAAACGCCGAAGAGATAATCCGCTATAACCCCTCCTACGGCAGCAGCGACCAGCTGTTCATCACCTGGCTTGCCCGCGATCTGGAGTACGTCGGAATGGACGCCGATCAGGATGAGGTGATGGAAACGGGGTGGTTTACCTTCGAAGAGATCCGGGAGCTGATCGCCCGCGGCGAGATGCCGGACGGGCTATCGCTGGTGCCGCTGCTGCACCTGATGGCGCAGCAGCACGGTGGTTTAGCGTAGCGGCTTAAGCATGCGCCAGCGGAACCACAGCTGGGCAACGAGGATCAGCACGCCGCCGATAATCTTCTGCAGCGGCAGCTGTTCGTGATACCACAGGGCGGCGGCAATCACCGTCAGCAGCGGTTCCAGCACCATAATAATCGCCGCGCTGGCAACCGCCGCGTACTTCTGCCCCTTCATCTGCAGGCCGAAGCGCAGGCTGGTGGCGATAACGATACTGGCGAGCAGCCAGCCGAAAGTGGGCAGGGTAAACGGCCGATCCCAGCTTTCAACCGCCGCGGAGATCGCCAGCCCCACCAGCCCGGTGATCCCCAGCTGCACGGCAGTCAGCGGGATCAGCGGCACCTCGCGGGCGCAGCGGCTGGTGTAGCAGAACCAGATTGACTGCACCAGCGCGGTAAGCAGAAACCAGCCCTGGCTGGGGTGGAAGGCAATCGGCATATGCAGGCTCAGCAGGCCAAGACCAACGATCGCCAGCGGCAGGCACTCCCAGTATGCGCGCGCCGGACGCGTTTTCATCATCGCCCACGCGGTCAGCGGTACAAACAGCATCGACAGGCTCATGATAAACGCCCCCTCGCCCAGCGACGGCGTGGTCGATACCGCGTAAATCCACAGGCACAGGTTTAGCGCAAACCACAGGCCGCTGATGAGTATCGGCGGCCACTGCCGTTTCTCTACGCGAAAACCGCGGCAGAAAGGCAGCAGCAGCAGCGCGGCGAAAAAGAAGCGCAGGCCGAGGAAGGCAAAAACCGGCATCCCGGCGATGGCTTCACGCGAAAATATCCACCCGCACGCGGCGATGACCGTGGCGGCGACCAGCAGCACATCCGCCTGACGTTGCCGAATCATATACACCTCTCCCAGTGTCAGTCATTACCAGCCCGGCACCGCGCCGCCGTTGAAGATCGTCTCCGCCGCCTTCGCCACTTCCGGCGACTGATAAGACTGCATGAACTCCTTCACGTTCTGCGCATCTTTATTGTCTTCGCGGGTGACGATGATGTTAACGTAGGGCGAGTTTTTATCCTCGATAAAAATGCCGTCGCGCACCGGAGAGAGCCCGGTTTGCTGGAGATAGGTGGTGCTGATGATCGCCACATCGACCTTGGGATCGTCGATCACCCGCGGCAGCTGCGCGCCTTCCAGCTCCATAATTTTCAGGCTATGCGGGTTGGCGGTGATATCGATTGCTGTCGGCAGCAGCCCGGTGCCCTCTTTGAGGGTAATCAGCTTCTGCTGCTGCAGCAGAAGCAGCGCGCGGCCGAGGTTGGTCGGATCGTTAGGAATGGCGATGGTCGCCCCGTCCTTGAGGTCAGCGACCGATTTAATCTTGCGCGAGTAGCCCGCCATCGGGAACACGAAGGTGTTGCCGACCGCCACCAGATGATAGCCGTGGGCTTTATTATCCTGTTCGAGGAACGGCCGGTGCTGGAAGACGTTGGCGTCCAGATCCCCGGCGTTCGTCGATTCGTTCGGCAGCAGGGAGCCGCTAAAACCAACCAGCTCAACGTCGAGGCCATACTTCTCTTTCGCCACCTTCTTCGCCACTTCCGCCACATCCTGTTCGGCGCCGTTAATAACGCCGACTTTAATGTGTTTTGCATCGCCGTCTTGCCGATCGCAACCCGCCAGCAGCAGGCCCGCCAGCACCACCGCGGCGGCTGTCCGTAAACGCAATTTCATTATCTTCACCCTGTTAGTCCATTAGAAAGTCATTATTATTTTCGTACGAAACTATAACGGCTTTATGGTCGGCTTTTAAACATCAAAAGCAGCAACAGGAAATAAAATCATCTGCTGAATTTAGCCTCATGGGCCAGCAGCCACTCTTTGCGCGCCAGGCCGCCGCCGTAGCCGGTGAGTGAGCCATCTTTGCCGATAATTCGGTGGCAGGGAATAATAATCGCCAGCCGGTTGGCGCCGTTGGCGTTGGCCACCGCCCGCACCGCCCCCGCGTTGCCCATCAGCGCGGCAAGCCCTTGATAATGTTCGGTCGTGCCGTAAGGTACCGCCCGCAGCTGTTGCCAGACCGCCTGCTGAAAATCGCTGCCCGGCGCGTCAAGAGTCAGGGAGAAGCGCTGCCGCTGGCCGGCAAAGTACTCCCCAATCTCCGCCACAGCCTGGCGCGTATGGGCGTTTTCCCCGGCAATAATATTGGCCGCCAGCAGGCGCTGAAGGTCGCGAAATTCGCTTTCCAGCATCCGCCGGTCGACAAACTCCAGCAGGCAAACTCCGCGCTCGGTGGCGCAAACAAACATCGGCCCGATGGGGGTGGTAAAGCGGTGGATCAGGATCACCCGCCCCGCTTTGCTCGGCGCCCGGCCGGTGAGCTTTTTGCAGGTATAGCCGAAGCCGCTGAGCGAATCGTAGCCGCTGTCAAACGCCACGTCAGTCGCGCTGCGCCCGCCCTGTAGCTCCTGCAGGGCGGTATTGACCCGCAGCATCCGCTGGAAGGCCTGAAAGGTCATGCCGTAGTTCTGGCTAAACCAGCGCCGCATGCGCTCCGGGCTGATGTGCTGCTGGCGCAGCTGGTCATCGGTGATCCGCACCTTCGGCGCGGCGCGCAGCTGCTGCATCACCTGCTCCACCATCGGCGGCGCGGAGCTGGCGTTTTCCGTCGGCCGACAAATCTTACACGGGCGAAAGCCGGCGCTGAGCGCGGCTTTAAAATCGCTATAAAACTCCACGTTTTCCCGCTTTGGCTTGCGGGCGCGGCAGGTGGCGATGCAGAACACGCCGGTGGTTTTCACGCCGACGTAAAAAAGCCCGGCGTATTGGGATGAGCGGGCCACCAGCGCCTCATACCAGGTATCGCATAACCCTTTATCAGTCACCTGCATTGCGGAATACCCCTTTAAACGATTGCTGCTGCCGCACGTTATGTAGCAGAGAGCGCAGATACCCCTGCAGGGCGCTATGCAGCGCGTTGCCCATAGAAATCCGCTTCACTCCGAGACGAGTCAGCTGGTCAATATCGGGCAGCGCGGGCAGCGCCATGACGTTCAGCGGCAGAGCAACCGCCGCCGCTATCGCCGCAATATCCGCCGCCTCGGTAACACAAGGGACAAACAGGCCGTCAGCCCCATTTCGCGCATACAGCTGACCTCGGGCAACCGTCTCAGCCAGCGCCTGCGGTCGGTTAAGCAAAAACGGATCGGTACGAATATTAAGAAACAACGCGACGCCCGCCTGCTCCAGTCCGGTTTTGACCGCCCGCAGGCGGTGGGCATAGGTTTCAGCATCCACCAGGCGCCGCTCACCGTCGGCCACCAGGCTGTCCTCGAGATTAACGCCTGCCACGCCGGTTTGCGCCAGCGCGTGCAGATTATCTACCACCTCTGCGACGCTGGCGCCATACCCGAACTCCATATCCACGCTCAGCGGCAGCGCAACCTGCTCGCGGATACGCGTGACGAGCAAGAGCAGCTCAGCAAACGAGAGCTCTTCACCATCGTTATAGCCAAAGGTGTTGGCAATCGCGGTGCTGGAAGTGCCCAGAGCCGAATAGCCCGCTGCAGCAGCTGCTCTGGCGCTGGGGACATCCCAGACGTTAGCCAGCAGCACCGGCGTGGCCTGGTGATGTTGTTGTGCGAAATCCATATGTCCTCCGGTTTTGTTGTTATGCGCAGGATTCTGGGGCTTCTGCCCTAAAGACGACAACCGAAAACCGGACGACTATTTTCTCCTGAACCGGCGTCACCACTCGCCGGACACCATTCTGTTCACCAACATGGTGAACCGGGTTAACGATACAGTTGTCGATTTCCCGCAAGCCGATTAACCCGTAAGTTAACGCCTGCTTTACAGCCCCAGAGAGCTAAGCCCCGGATGGTCATCAGGGCGGCGGCCTTGGGGCCAGTGAAACAGGCGTTCGTTTTCGGCGATCGGCAGATCGTTGATGCAGGCGTAGCGCGTGCGCATCAGGCCGTGCTCATCAAACTCCCAGTTTTCATTGCCGTACGAGCGGAACCAGTTGCCGCTGTCGTCATGCCACTCGTAGGCAAAGCGCACCGCAATGCGGTTATCGCTCCACGCCCACAGCTCCTTAATCAGCCGATACTCCTGCTCTTTGCGCCACTTGCGCTGCAGGAAGCCGACGATTTC
Organism: Klebsiella sp. 10-1; assembly: GCF_009758445.1. NCBI lineage: Bacteria > Pseudomonadati > Pseudomonadota > Gammaproteobacteria > Enterobacterales > Enterobacteriaceae > Klebsiella > Klebsiella sp. 10-1. The sequence continues at coordinate 114,684 of NZ_WQRE01000005.1, read as the reverse complement.
CGCGCGCCCGTGCACAAACTCGCTGCGGTTGCGCCATTCGCTATCGGGGGTATAGGCCAGCGCCACCTTCTGCGCATCGCAGCTGTTCCAGCCGTCTTCGGCGGCACGTACTTTTTGCGCCGCGCTTTCGCGGGTAAACGGCGGCAGAGGCGGGCGTTGTTCAGTCATGATCTTCTCCTGTGCGGGTTAACTGCTGCAGGCGCTGATTCTCCTGCTCAAGGTCGTGAATACGCTGCTGCAGCGTCTGGCTATATTCCGCCACCTGCTGAGCGCTATAGCGCGGCGTAATATGCTGCGGGCAGTTCCAGTCGAACGCCTGCAGATGAAAGCGAAAAATACGCTCAACGCTGCCGCGGTAATTTTCCGGCTTAACCCGGGCCAGCAGCGCGGGGTCGTCATCCGCCGCCAGCACCTCAACGGTGGCGTAGATTTTCAGCCTGGCACGGCGCGGGTAATCCATCAAACAGGCACGCCCTGGCGCTTCCCCGCAGGTTGCCGGTGCTGATGTACTGCCGGTTGCCGCTAAAATCAGCCATTGCCAGGGTCGTCTCATCCAGCAGATGCAGAAAGCCTGGCGGCCCGCCGCGATGCTGGATATAGGGCCAGCCGGTTTGCGAAACCGTCGCCAGATAAAAGCTGTCCCGGGTGGTAATCATCGCTTCCTCGCTGGCGGTAAAGCGGTTCGCCTGACGGTGGCCGTGGGGCGATTGCCACAGCCCGTCGCTGCCCATTTCATGCTGGACATCCATCACATCCGGGGTGATGGCAATACCAAGAAAGTCACCGGCCATAGATCCTCCGCATCTCGTATCACTGCCCACAGCATGGACTCTACTGTGACAAATGATAATACTGGAGATCTGGCAATCATCTTTCCGTAGAGCGGGATAATAATGGACCGATTAAGCGCGATGGCGCTGCTGGTGAAGGTTACCGAACTGGGCAGTATGTCGGCGGCGGCACGCGCGCTGAACACGCCGCTGACCACCGTCAGCCGCAACATTGCCGAGCTGGAAAGCGCGCTCGGCGCGCGCCTGCTGACCCGCACCACCCGCCGGCTTACGCTAACCGATGCCGGCGTGGAGTATGTCGCTGCCGCGCGGCGGATCCTGGAAGAGGTGGAGAACGCCGAGCGGCAGGCGGCGGGCGAGTATCTGCAGCCCAAGGGCGAGCTGGTGATCGCCGCGCCGACGATGTTCGGTCGGGTGCACGTTTTGCCGGTGGTGAGCGATTTTCTCGCCCGCTACCCGCAAATTAACGTTCGTTTGCTGCTCAGCGACCGTAACGTTGACCTGATAGACGACCACGTCGATCTGGCGGTGCGCATCGGCACTCTGCCGGATAGCGGTATGGTGGCTACCCGCCTCGGGGAGATGCGCATTGTTACCTGCGCCCAGCCGCTGCTGCTGGCAAAGCACGGCGTGCCGCAGCGCCCCCGCGAGCTGGCCGGGCTGCCGATTATTAGTATTGAATCGCCGATGCCCTATAGCGGCTGGCGGTTTCGCGCCGCCGAAGCGGCTGATCGGCTGGTAACCCTGCGCGCCGTGCTGTCGGTCACCACCCCGGAAAGCGCCGCTGACGCCGCCCGGCTCGGGGTCGGCGTGGCGCGGCTGCTGCACTATCAGGCCATCGACGGCCTGACCCGCGGCGAGCTGCAGCTCATTCTGGAATCGGTCGAACCCGAGCCGACGCCGGTGCACCTGCTGTATACCAGCCGGGATCTGGCCCCGCTCAAGCTGCGCAAGTTCCTCAGCTTCGCCGCGCCGGCGCTGCGCCGGGCGCTGCTGCGCATCGCCGGAACCGCCTAGCTTGCCGCCTTTTTCAGCGGCACCTCTTTCAGCAGCCATGAAAGCACGAAGGCTACGGCCATAATGCCGGCGGCCATCAGGAAGGCGGCGTGAATGGCCGCGCCGAAGGCGTCGAGATAATCAAGGCGGATCGCCGTCGGCAGATTCTGTACCGCCTCCGGGTTGAGCGCCCTGGGCAGCTCGGCGCCTTCCGGCAGCAGGCGCTGCAGGTTATTTTGCAGCACGTGGGTAAAGACGGCGCCGAACAGCGCCACGCCGATCGATCCGCCAATCGAGCGAAACAGCGTCACGCCCGAGGTAGCCACGCCGTACATCTGGGCCGGCATCGCGTTCTGCACCGCCAGCACCAGCACCTGCATCACCAGCCCCAGGCCCGCCCCCAGCACGCCGGTAAACAGATACAGCTGCCACATCGGCGAATGGATCGTAATGCGGGTCAGCAGCACCATCCCCGCCACGCCCAGCAGGGTGCCGAGGATCGGGAACAGGCGGTATTTACCGGTGCGGCTGATAATGCGCCCGCTGACGATCGACGTCAGCAGCAGGCCGCCCATCAGCGGGATCAGCTGCAGCCCGGCTTCGGTCGGGGTCGCCGCCTTCACCACCTGCAGATAGAGCGGCAGGAAAGTCACCGAGCCAAATAGCGCCATCCCGATAACAAAACCAATCATGCTGCACAGCAGAAAGCTGCGGTTACGGAACAGCGAGAGCGGAATAATCGGCTCAACGGCCACCCGTTCCTCATAAATAAAGCCAATCATCCCCACCACGCCAAAGGCCAAAATGCACCACAGCTGCGGGTCATTCCACGCCCGTACGCTGCCGCCTTCGGTGGTAAAGAGGATAATGCACACCAGCGCCATGCTCAGGTAAAACGCCCCCAGCCAGTCGATCTGGTGCGCGCTGCGCTTATTGCTGCTGTGGAACACCGCGCCAATAACCAGCAGGGCAAACAGCCCCAGAGGCAGGTTGATATAAAAAATCCAGCGCCAGGAGGCGTGCTGTACCAGAAAACCGCCGATAAGCGGCCCGATGACCGTCGCCAGGCCAAACACTCCGCCGAATAGCCCCTGGTAGCGACCGCGGTTTGCCGGAGGGATCACATCGGCGACCGCCGCCATGCTGATCACCATCAGTCCGCCGCCGCCCAGCCCCTGCAGCGCGCGCATCAGCACCAGCTGCGTCATATTCTGCGCCAGGCCACACAGCGCGGAGCCGACGAGGAACAGAACAATCGCCACCTGGAGCACGATTTTTCGCCCGAACAGATCGCCGAATTTACCGTACAGCGGCACCACGATGGTTGAGCTCAGGATATAGGCCGTGACCACCCACGAGAGCTTATCCAGCCCGCCGAGTTCGCCGACGATGGTCGGCAGCGCGGTCGATACGATGGTCTGGTCCAGCGCCGACAGCAGCATAACCAGCAGGAGCGCGCTGAACAGCAGGCGGATCGACGGCGCCGGCTGAGCGGCGATTTCAGATGTCATAGCAACACTCTCTTGAAATTAATTAAATGCATAATTAATATTTAGGGAAATGATGAATCTGGTCAAGAGACAGTGAAGAAATGACGGCACAAAAAGACAATGATACGCCTCGCCGTCCGGGCCGTCCGCGCGGCAAAAAACCGGGCACCGCTAACCGTGAACAGCTGATGGATATCGCGCTGGCGCTGTTTGCCCGCCAGGGCATCGCCCGGACGTCGCTGAACGCCATCGCTAAAGAGGCCGGGGTCACGCCGGCGATGCTGCATTACTATTTCGACTCGCGGGAGATATTAGTCGACCAGCTGCTGGAAGAGCGCTTTATGCCGCTGCGCAGCGATATCAGCAAGATTTTTATCGACCATCCGCAAGATCCGCTGACCGCGTTTACCCTGCTGATTGAAACTCTCGCCGTGCTGGCGGAACAAAACGACTGGTTTGCGCCGCTGTGGATGCAGGAGATGATTGGCGAAATGCCGGTGCTGCGCCAGCATATGCACGCCCGCTTTGGCGACGATAAGTATCACCGGATGCTGGAGACCATAAGCCGCTGGCAGCAGGAGGGAAAACTCAACCCGGCCCTGTCGCCGGAGCTGCTGTTCACCAGCCTGATTAGCCTGGTGCTGGTGCCCTATTCGCGCATTCGCACCGACGCGCGGCTAAAAGCGATATCCCGGGAAACCATCGTCAGCCACGCGCTGGCGATGATCCAGCAGGGGATTGGCGGCTAATATCCGCGTCGGTGGCGGCCTTATAGCGCCTTCGAGAGATAATGACGTTCCATGCCAGGGTGCGGGAAATCAGGCAGCGACATCTGCAGCCGGTAGCCCTGTTTTTGATAAAACGGCAGGGCCTGGAAGCTGAAGGTGTCCACCAGCACGTGGTTACACCCCTCTTCGCGCGCCTGCTTTTCCGCCGCACGCATCAGCTCGCCGCCCAGCCCGCTACCGCGCGAGGCTTCGCTGACCCACAGGTACTCAATACACAGCCAGTTCGCCTTTCTTTTGGCGATCAGACCGCCCTGCATCTCCCCCGCCCGATCGCGGAGATAGATCCCCAGTTCACCAAACTGCGTCGGGTCCAGGTAGCGCAGATTGTATTCCCGTAGACCCGCCAGCAGCTCATCACGATCCGCGGGATTAATGCTGGTTGTCATTATTAAAGTCATTAATGCCTCCAGATTAAATTATGTAAGAGTATTATTGGTTCTTACTTTCACAAAAAATTCTTATTTCCTCCATTATTTTTTGCCTTAATTTTCACGATTCAAATTTAGACAAAAAAACCTTTTCATTACCCGGTTGAGACGTATAATGAGCAAAAATGAGAATGATCATTCTCACCAGAAAGGCCAGGAGGGAAGCCATCTCTGCCGCAGAGAAGCCAAAGAATGACCGCTCCGCCGGCCATCGTCGAATAACAACATACAGGAACGCCTGAGTTCCTTTTTTGTCATTTTCGTTTACCCGAAGATGCCTCAGCGCCCAACCCATCACCTCACTATTTAATTAGCGGGGCGGACGTCGTTTATCCTGAGAAAATATAATGAAATACACCATCATACCCATCGCAATAGCATTATTTCTGGTGGCCGGATGCGATAATTCGCAAACATCTGCCCCGCCGCAAATGACGCCGGAAGTCGGCGTTGTCACCCTGAAAGGTCAGTCCGTTTCCGTTATCAGCGAACTGACCGGCCGCACCACCGCGTCGCTCAGCGCCGAAGTGCGCCCGCAGGTGGGCGGGATCGTTCAAAAGCGCCTGTTTACCGAAGGCGACATGGTGAAAGCGGGACAGGCGCTGTATCAAATTGACCCGGCCAGCTATCGCGCCGCCTATAACGAAGCCGCAGCCGCCCTGAAACAGGCGCAATCGCTGACGGTTGCCGACTGCCAGAAAGCCCGGCGCTATACGCAGCTGGTAAAAGACAACGGCGTTTCGCTGCAGGATGCCGATGACGCGCAGTCTACCTGTAACCAGGACAAGGCCAGCGTCGAGTCGAAAAAAGCCGCGCTGGAGAGCGCCCGCATCAACCTGAACTGGACCACCGTCAGCGCACCGATTGCCGGACGGATTGGCATCTCCTCCGTAACCCCAGGAGCGCTGGTCTCTGCCGATCAGGATACGGCCCTGGCGACGATCCGCGGGCTGGAGACGATTTACGTCGATCTCACGCGATCGAGCGTTGATCTGCTGCGCTTACGCCAGCAAACGCTGGCAACCAACGCCGATACCCTTAGCGTCACCCTGAGCCTCGAAGACGGCAGCACCTATAGCGAGAAGGGCCGCCTGGCGCTGACCGAAGTGGCGGTGGACGAATCAACCGGCTCGGTCACGCTGCGGGCGGTGTTCCCCAACCCGCAGCACGTCCTGCTGCCGGGAATGTTCGTACGCGCCCGCGTCGATGAAGGCGTGATGGACGATGCGATCCTCGCCCCGCAGCAGGGCATCACCCGCGACGCCAAAGGTAACGCCACCGCGCTGGTGGTCGACGCCAACGGCAAAGTCGCCCAGCGTGACGTCGAAACCGGCGAAGCCTACGGCGATAAATGGCTGGTAGAGAGCGGCCTGAAGAGCGGAGACAGGCTGATCGTTGAAGGAACCAGCAAGGTTGCCGCCGGTCAGCAGGTCAAAGCCGTTGAAATGAAAAACAGCGGAGGCAACGCCTGATGTTCTCCCGCTTCTTCGTCCGGCGCCCGGTGTTCGCTTGGGTCATCGCCATCCTGATTATGCTCGCCGGGATCCTCGCCATCCGCACGCTGCCGGTCGCCCAGTACCCGGACGTCGCCCCGCCGTCGGTGAAAATTTCCGCCACCTACACCGGCGCCTCTGCCGAAACCCTGGAAAACAGCGTGACCCAGGTTATCGAACAACAGCTTACCGGGCTGGATAACCTGCTCTACTTCAGCTCCACCAGCAGCTCCGACGGCTCGGTCAGCATTAACGTGACCTTTGAGCAAGGGACCGATCCGGACACCGCGCAGGTGCAGGTGCAAAACAAGGTCCAGCAGGCCGAATCGCGGCTGCCCAGCGAAGTGCAGCAGTCCGGCGTGACGGTGGTGAAATCGCAGAGCAGCTTCCTGCTGATCCTCGCGGTGTACGATAAAACCGACAAGGCCACCAGCTCCGATATCGCCGACTGGCTGGTGAGTAACATGCAGGACCCGCTGGCGCGCGTCGAAGGCGTCGGCAGCCTGCAGGTATTTGGCGCTGAATATGCGATGCGCATCTGGATGGACCCGACAAAGCTGGCCTCCTATGCGCTGATGCCTTCCGATGTCGAAACGGCAATCGAAGCGCAGAACGTGCAGATCTCGGCGGGTAAAATCGGCGCGCTGCCGTCCTCTAACGCCCAGCAGCTTACCGCCACCGTGCGCGCTCAGTCGCGCCTGCAAACCGTCGATCAGTTCAAAAACATCATTGTGAAGAGCAAGAGCGACGGCTCGGTCGTCCGCCTGAGCGACGTCGCCCGGGTTGAAATGGGCAGCGAAGATTACACCGCTTCGGCGAACCTCAACGGCCACCCTGCCGCCGGCATCGCCGTCATGATGGCGCCGGGCGCCAACGCGCTGGATACCGCGACGCGCGTGAAGGATAAGATTGCCGAGTATCAGCGCCAGATGCCGCAGGGCTACGATATCGCCTATCCGAAGGACAGCACCGAGTTTATTAAAATATCGGTTGAGGATGTGATTCAAACGCTGTTTGAAGCCATCGCGCTGGTGGTCTGCGTGATGTATCTGTTCCTGCAGAACTTCCGCGCTACGCTGATCCCGGCGGTGGCGGTTCCGGTAGTGCTGCTTGGCACCTTCGGCGTGCTGGCGCTGTTTGGCTACTCCATCAATACCCTGACGCTGTTTGCGATGGTGCTGGCGATCGGCCTGCTGGTGGATGACGCCATCGTGGTGGTGGAAAACGTCGAGCGAATTATGCGCGATGAGGGGCTGTCCGCCCGTGAAGCCACCGAGAAGTCGATGGGCGAAATTTCCGGGGCGCTGATCGCCATTGCCCTGGTGCTGTCGGCGGTGTTCCTGCCGATGGCCTTCTTCGGCGGCTCAACCGGCGTTATCTATCGCCAGTTCTCGGTCACCATCATCTCGGCGATGATGCTCTCCGTGGTGGTGGCGCTGACCTTAACCCCGGCGCTGTGCGGCGCGCTGCTTAGCCACTCGAAGCCCCATACCACCGGCTTCTTCGGGGCGTTCAACCGCCTGTGGGGGCGCACGGAACAGGGCTATCAACACCGCGTGCTGGGCGGCCTGCGCCGTTCGGCGACGATGATGGGCGCCTTCGCCTTGATTTGCGCCGTCATGGCGCTGGCGATGTGGAAGCTGCCGGGCAGCTTCCTGCCGGCGGAGGACCAGGGCGAAATCATGGTTCAGTACACCCTGCCGGCAGGCGCGACCGCCGTGCGCACCGCCGAGGTTCGCCGCCAGGTAACCGACTGGTTCCTGACCAAAGAGAAGGCCAATACCAGCGCTATCTTTACCGTCGACGGTTTCAGCTTCAGCGGCAGCGGACAGAACGCCGGGATGGCTTTTGTGTCGTTGAAAAACTGGTCCCAGCGCAAGGGCGAAGCCAATACCGCGCAGGCCATTGCCCTGCGCGCCACCAAAGAGCTCGGCAGCATCCGCGACGCCTCGCTGTTTGCGATGACGCCCCCTTCGGTGGACGGCCTCGGGCAGAGCAACGGCTTTACCTTTGAGCTGCTGGCCAGCGGCGGCACCGATCGCGACAGCCTGATGAAAATGCGCAGCCAGCTGCTGGCGGCGGCCAATCAGAGCCCGCAGCTGCAGTCGGTGCGCGCCAACGACCTGCCGCAGATGCCGCAGCTGCAGGTGGATATCGACAACAACAAAGCGGTGGCGCTGGGGCTATCGTTGAGCGACGTCACCGACACCCTCTCCAGCGCCTGGGGCGGCACCTACGTCAACGACTTTATCGATCGCGGGCGGGTGAAAAAGGTCTATATCCAGGGCGATAGCGATTCTCGCGCCGTCCCCGCCGATCTCGGGAAATGGTTCGTGCGCGGCAGCGATGACGGCATGACGCCGTTCTCCGCCTTCGCCACCACGCGCTGGCAGTACGGTCCGGAAAGCCTGGTGCGCTACAACGGTTCCGCCGCATTTGAAATCCAGGGCGAAAACGCCGCCGGCTTCAGCTCCGGCGCGGCGATGGACAAGATGGAAGCCCTGGCCAACAGCCTGCCGGCGGGCACCACCTGGGCATGGAGCGGCATGTCGCTGCAGGAAAAACTGGCCAGCGGCCAGGCCATGAGCCTGTACGCCATCTCAATTCTGGTGGTGTTCCTGTGCCTCGCGGCGCTGTATGAGAGCTGGTCGGTGCCGTTCTCGGTGATCATGGTTATCCCGCTCGGCCTGCTCGGCGCGGCGCTGGCGGCCTGGCTACGCGATCTGAATAACGACGTCTACTTCCAGGTTGCGCTGTTGACCACCATCGGCCTGTCGTCGAAGAACGCCATTCTGATCGTTGAGTTTGCCGAATCGGCGGTGGATGAAGGCTATTCGCTTTCGCGGGCGGCCATACGCGCCGCGCAAACCCGTTTGCGCCCTATCGTGATGACTTCACTGGCGTTTATCGCCGGGGTGCTGCCGCTGGCGGTGGCGACCGGCGCGGGGGCCAACAGCCGCGTGGCGATCGGCAGCGGGATCATCGGCGGCACGCTGACCGCCACGCTGCTGGCTGTCTTCTTCGTTCCCCTGTTCTTTGTGCTGGTGAAACGGTTCTTCACCCGCCAGCGTCCTTCTCAGGAGTAGGTTATGTTTCGTTTTACTTTCGTTTTTATCGCGCTCCTGAGCGCAGGCTGCGTCTCGCTTGACCCACACTATGAGCGCCCGGCGGCGCCGGTCCCCTCCACGCTGCCCGGCGCCCACGGCGAAGCGACGACGGTCGTCAGCCAGTGGCAGCAGGTGGTGAACGACGCGCGGCTCAAAAAAGTGGTGACCATCGCGCTGAACAGCAACCGCGATGTGCAAAAAGCGCTGGCCGATATCGAGGCCGCGCGCGCCCAGTTTGGCGAAACCCGCGCGGCGTTGTTCCCCACCGTTGACGCCGAGCTGAGCCATACCCGCAGCAAAACGGTGGCCAGCGGCCTCACCTCATCATCGGAGGCCGACGGTACGGTCTCCAGCTTCGAGCTGGACCTGTTCGGCAAGAACCAGAGCCTGACGCGCGCGGCGCGGGAAACCTGGCTCGCCAGCGAATTCACCGCCCAGAATACGCGTCTGACGATGATCGCCGACCTGACCACCGCCTGGATCACCCTCGCGGCGGATAACAGCAGCCTGGCGCTGGCCGAAGAAACGATGGCCAGCGCCGAAAACTCGCGCAAAATCGTCGCCCGCCAGATGGCGGTCGGTACCGCTTCGGCCAGCGATCTGAGCGATGCAGAAGGCGTCTACCAGCAGGCGCGCGCCAGCGTCGCCAGCTATCGTACCCAGGTCGCGCAGGATAAAAACGCGCTCAACCTGCTGGCCGGTGAAACCGTCCCTGAGAGCCTGCTGCCCGGCACGCTGCAAAGCCTCAGCGACAACAGCATCGCCCTGATCCCCGCCGGCGTCTCTTCGTCGGTCCTGCTGCGCCGCCCGGATATTCAGGAGGCGGAGCATAACCTCAAGAGCGCCAACGCCGATATCGGCGCCGCGCGCGCCAACTTCTTCCCGAGCATTTCGCTAACCGCCAGCGCCGGGGTCGGCAGCGATTCGCTCTCTTCGCTGTTCAGTCACGGGATGCAGGTGTGGTCGTTCGCGCCATCAATCAGCCTGCCGCTGTTTACCGGCGGCAGCAACCTGGCGCAGCTTCGCTATGCCGAAGCGGAGAAAAAGGGGCTGATCGCCACCTACGAGAAAAGTATTCAGAGCGCTTTCAAAGATGTCGCCGACGCGCTGGCGCGCCGGGAAACGCTGGGCGAGCAGCTGGATGCCCAGCAGCAGTACGTCGCCGCCGAGCAGAAATCGCTGGATATCGCCACCCGCAGCTATCAGGCAGGGATCGGCAACTATCTGTCGGTGCTTACCGCTCAGCGTACGCTGTGGTCGGTGCAGGCCACGCTGATTTCCCTGCAGCAAACCGATCTGCAAAACCGCATTACGCTCTGGCAATCGCTGGGAGGCGGTGCCAGCTGATCTGCTCAAGCCGGGCCGCCGCGCCCGGCATCCTCATAAGGACCTGATATGCCGCGTATTTCTCTTTCATGGGTCATTATTCTCGGGCTGCTCTCGGGCATCGGCCCGCTCTGTACCGACTTCTATCTGCCGGCGCTGCCGGATATCACCCGTCAGCTGAATGCGACCAGCACGCAAACCCAGCTCTCGCTGACCGCCGCGCTGCTCGGGTTGGGTCTCGGCCAGCTGTTTTTTGGCCCGCTAAGCGACCGCATCGGCCGCCGCAAGCCGCTGATTCTCTCGCTGCTGCTGTTTATCATCTCCTCGGTCATGTGCGCCCTGACGCAGGATATCCATCTGCTGATTGTATGGCGCTTTTTGCAGGGCTTCGCCGGCGCGGGCGGCTCGGTGCTGTCGCGCTCGATTGCCCGCGATCGCTATCAGGGCGCGCTGCTGACCCAGTTCTTTGCCCTGCTGATGACCGTCAACGGCATTGCTCCGGTTCTGTCGCCGGTGCTTGGCGGCTACATTATCACCGCCTTCGACTGGCGCGTGCTGTTCTGGGCGATGGCGGCGATCGGCGGCGTACTGCTGCTGTTAAGCCTGGCGATCCTGCACGAAACCCTGCCGCCGAAAAGCGCCGCTACCTCGCGTAAAGCGGGCGGCACGTCGGTGCTGAAAAATCGCCGCTTTATGCGCTACTGCCTGATTCAGGCCTTTATGATGGCCGGCCTGTTCTCCTATATCGGCTCGTCGTCCTTCGTGATGCAGAGCGAATTTGCCATGAGCGCCATGCAGTTCAGCCTGCTGTTCGGCCTGAACGGGATCGGGCTGATTATTGCCGCGCTTATCTTCTCCCGCCTGACGCGCCGCTTTTCGGCAGAGTCCCTGCTGCGCACCGGGCTGATGCTGGCGGTGCTGTGCGCCGCCGGCATGCTGCTGTTCGCCTGGCTGCGGCTGCCGCTGCCGGCGCTGATCGGCCTGTTTTTCACCGTGTCGTTTATGAGCGGCATCAGCACCGTGGCCGGGGCCGAAGCGATGAATGCCGTTGATGCCGGACAGTCGGGCACCGCGTCCGCGCTGTTAGGTACGCTGATGTTCGTCTTTGGCGGCATCGCCGCTCCGCTCGCCGGACTCGGCGGTGAAACCATGCTGAAAATGAGCCTGGCAATGGCGATAAGCTATTCTCTGGCCCTGCTGTTGAGCCTGAAAAAACCCGCAGCGGTACGCTAGCCCACCCTGCGGTAATAAAATATTCCAGTTTTATTACCGCACAATCCCCCGCCATACCTACAAATATCTTATTATCTGCCGTACGCTAATCGTGATAACCTTCACATGAATGGAATAATTAATTCCTTAGAATACCTGCCATTGTGAATAATGAGGTTTTGTTATGAGTATCGACCTGAGCAAACTGCTGACCGAGCGGCGCAACGCGAATAGCGCCAATATTGACACCCTGTCTACCGTTGAGATGCTGACGGTGATTAACCAGGAAGATCGGCTGGTGGCCGAGGCAATTACCCCCTATTTGCCGCAGATCGCTCAGGTTGTCGACAAGGTCGCCGCGGCGCTGCAGGCGGGCGGGCGCCTGATTTACATCGGTGCAGGCACCTCCGGTCGTCTGGGGATCCTCGACGCCAGCGAATGTCCGCCAACCTTCGGCACGCGTCCGGAGCAGGTCGTAGGGATTATCGCCGGCGGGCATAAGGCCATTCTTAGCGCGGTGGAAAACGTCGAAGACAATAAAGCGCAGGGCGCAATGGACCTGCAGAACCTCAATTTCAGCAACCGCGACGTGCTGGTTGGCCTCGCCGCCAGCGGGCGGACGCCGTACGTCATCAGCGCGATGGAGTATGCCCATAGCCAGAACGCGTTTGTCGCCATCGTCAGCTGCAATCCGCACGGCGAGATGGCCCGGCTGGCGGACGTCGCCATCACTCCGGTCGTCGGCCCGGAAGTAGTGACCGGTTCGACCCGCCTGAAAGCCGGCACCGCGCAAAAGCTGGTGCTGAATATGATTTCGACCGGGGCAATGATCCGCGTCGGGAAGGTTTACAGCAACCTGATGGTTGACGTTGAGGCCACCAACGCGAAGCTTATCGAGCGTCAGGTCTCCATCGTTATGGAAGCGACCGATTGCGATCGCCCCGCCGCCCAGCGCGCGCTGGACGCCTGCGGTCGTCACTGCAAAACGGCCATTGTGATGGTGCTTGCCGATCTTAGCGCCGAAGAAGCGCAGTCGCTGCTGGCCAAAAATAGCGGCTATATCCGCAAAGCGCTGGGCAACGCCTGGGCGCCAACAGACAGGTAACCTGCAATGGCAAAAATAAATAAAGAGATGATAGCGCGGATCCTTGCCCACGTCGGCGGAGCCGGAAACGTGGCGCAGGCGGGTAACTGTATGACCCGCCTGCGCCTGACGCTGCGTGACGAAGCGCTGGCCGATAGCGCCGCGATTCGTCAGGTTGAAGGCGTCATGGGGGTTATCGTCAGCGATGAGCAGTTCCAGGTCGTACTTGGCCCGGGAAAAGCGCAAACCGCGGCGGAAATGATGAACGCCATGCTGGAGGATGCGCCGCAGGGCGCCCCGTCGCTGGCCGATGCCGCCGCCGAGAAGAAACAGGCGCTGAAGAGCAAGCAAACCAGCGGGGTGCAGAAGTTTCTCGCCAAATTCGCCACTATTTTTACGCCGCTGATCCCCGGCTTTATCGCCGTCGGCCTGCTGCTCGGCTTCGCTACCCTGGCAGAGCAAATCTTCGTCCTGGAGAGTGCCCACCCTAACGCCAGCCTGGTGGCGCTGATCGGCTATATGAAGATCTTCAGCAAAGGGATGTTTACCTTCCTGAGTATCTTAATCGGCTATAACGCCCAGAAGGCGTTTGGCGGCTCCGGGGTCAACGGGGCGATTATCGCCTCGCTGTTCGTCCTCGGCTACAACCCGGAAGCGACCAGCGGATTTTACGCCGGGATCACCACCTTCTTCGGCCACGGCATCGACCCGCGCGGCAATATTATCGGCGTCCTGATCGCCTCGATTATCGGCGCATGGGTGGAAAAACAGGTGCGGCGTATCATGCCGGCCAACCTTGATATGATCCTTACCTCGGCGGTCACGCTGCTGATTATGGGCGCGGTCACCTTTACGGTGATCATGCCGATTGGCGGCTGGCTGTTTACCGGAATGTCGTGGCTGTTCCTGCACCTCAACGGTAACCCATTCGGTTCGGCGGTGCTGGCGGGGCTATTCCTGCTGGCGGTGATGTTTGGCGTCCATCAGGGCTTTGTCCCGGTCTATTTCGCGCTGGTGGATGCGCAGGGCTTTAACTCGCTGTTCCCGATTCTGGCGATGGCCGGCGCCGGACAGGTGGGCGCGGCGCTGGCCCTGTACTGGCGGGCGAAGCACGGCTCGCTGCTGCGCACCCAGATCAAAGGGGCGATTATCCCCGGCTTTCTCGGCATCGGCGAACCGCTGATTTATGGCGTCACCCTGCCGCGAATGAAGCCGTTTATCACCGCCTGCATGGGCGGCGCCTGCGGCGGCTTCTTCCTCGGCCTGATCGCGTGGCTGGGCCTGCCGATAGGGCTGAATACGGTCTTCGGTCCGTCCGGCGTGGTGGCGCTGCCGCTGATGACCTCCGGCAGCGGAATTTACGCCGGGATGGCGGTCTACGCGGCGGGACTGGTCGTGTCCTGGCTGTGCGGCTTTGCGCTAACCTGGCTGTTCGGCAGTAAAAACGTCGATTTGAGTTAAGGCGCAGCGCTGGTCAGGGGGCGCCTGGCCGGCCGTTCCCCGATCTGCGCCGCGCTTATGCGGACGGCGACTACCATTTCCTTCCCCGCCGTCCGAACGCGCCCATGCTATGATTCCCTTTTCGCGATATACCACCTGAGGGAAAGATGGGCTCCAGTAAAAAAGGGATGCTAAATGTACTCATAGCCGCCGTGCTATGGGGTAGTTCCGGCGTCTGCGCGCAGTACATTATGCAACAAAGCCAGATGTCATCGCCGTTTCTGACCATGACGCGCCTGCTGTTCGCCGGCCTGATTCTGCTGATGCTCTCTTTCGTCCACGGCGATAAAATTTTCCGCGTCCTGCAGAACCGCAAGGATGCCATCAGCCTGCTGATTTTCTCGCTGTTTGGGGCGCTGACCGTACAGTACACCTTCCTGATGACCATCGAAAAATCAAACGCCGCTACCGCGACGGTGCTGCAGTTCCTGTCGCCGACGATTATCGTCGCCTGGTTCGCGCTGGCCCGCAAAACGCGCCCTCGCCCGCTGGTGCTGGCGGCAATCGGCACTTCGCTGGTCGGCACATTTCTGCTGGTGACCCACGGCAATCCGACAACGCTGTCCATTTCACCCGCGGCGCTATTCTGGGGGGTGGCTTCGGCCTTTGCCGCCGCCTTCTACACCACCTATCCGTCAACGCTTATCGCCCGCTACGGCACCCTGCCGATCGTCGGCTGGAGCATGCTGCTCGGCGGGGCGATGCTGCTGCCGTTCTACGGCGGTCAGGGCAGCAACTTTGTGGTCAACGGCCGCCTGCTGCTGGCCTTCTTCTATCTGGTGGTGATCGGCACTTCGCTGACCTTCAGCCTTTATCTGAACGGCGCGCAGATGATTGGCGGCGCGAAAGCGGGCATTCTCAGCTGCGCCGAGCCGCTGAGCAGCGCCCTGCTCTCGCTGCTGCTGCTGGGCATCACCTTTACGCTGCCGGACTGGCTCGGCACGCTGCTGATCCTGTCATCGGTCGTGCTGATAGCCGTGGATTCACGGCGGCGGGTTCGGGCGGCATAGAAAAGCAATCTACTGATTTTAAACAATTTAAAGTCTGGATGATTTGCGTGTTTTCCACGCTATGCATATAGTTTGGTATCACCCTTTAAGGAGAAGCGCCATGAAAGCGTGTTGGATGTTGTGCCTGGTCAGCGCCCTCAGCGCCACGGCCGCGCGGGCCGAATCGCCGCTACAAAGCCTGCAGTTCGAGCAGCAAAAGCAGCGGGTATTAAAAGCGGTGAAGGAAAAATGCAGCCCGGCGGCAACCCTTAGCGATAACGACTTTGCCAATCAGGTGCTCGCCTCAAAAGAGAATCAAACCTACGTCCGCGAGGCGACCCTGGCAAAAGAGCGTAATAACCAGAAAAACTACCGGGCGGCTATCGACAAGATTACCTGTCCGGCACAGTGATCGCGCTCGCGACGCGGCCAGCAGGCCGCCCGCCGCGCAAATAAAAATACCTGTCAGTTACGCCACTGGCAGGTATTTTTGGTGTTAATCGCCGCTTTATGCGCCCGCGCGCAGGCCACCTCAGATTTTCGGAATAATAAGATCCCCACGCAGCATGCTGCCACCGAGCATTTGCGTCTTTTCCGTCAGCCAGTTGACGATCCGCATCGCCATCACATCCATCGAATACTCAATCGCCGGTATGGTCGGAATACCGGGCAGCTGTAACGATCCCGCCAGGCTAAAAACCATCACCTTTTCCGGCACCGCGCGACTGAACGCCTGCAGCTGCGGGACAACCCGCTGCGCCTGCTGCTCATCCGCAACCAGCAGCGCATTGAAATTCAACGTCGTCGCGTTGCTCACCAGCTCCTGCACCGCCACCGAAGGCGAAGTGCTGTCGAGGAACACCAGGTTACGATTAAACGGCAGGAAGTTTTTCTCCAGCGCATGCTTGTAGCCCAGCAGCACCTGATCGGCAAAGCCGCTCCCCTCGGGATGGATAAGCGCAATCTGGCGTCGACCTTGGCTAATCAAATAGTTACAGGCGGTTTCCGCGGCAAAGGCGTGGTCAAACTGAATGCTGTTTGCCCCTTCGCTCTCGAGGCAGTCAATCAGCGCCACGTCCGGCCTGTCGATATTCAATGGAAAGCGGGCGCCGATAATCAGGATATCGTCGCACAGGCCGCAGCTGAGCTCTTCGAGCGAGTTCATCACCCCGTCGCGGGTGTTCGCAAAGCGCAGCAGGAGATGCTTTTGATGCTGGCTGAGCTGTTTTTCCAGGGCATACAGATAGCTGGTGGTTTGGTTGATATTATCCTGCGCGCAAATCACCCCGATGCAGCCCGTGCTCTGGCTGAACAATGATTGGGCAATCATATTTGGCCGGTAATTGAGTTCTTCAGCCGCCTGCAGTACCGCCTGACGACTGGCCTCTTTGACTCCGCGAGAACCGCTCAATACGCGTGAAACCGTGGCCTTAGAGACGCCAGCCAGCCGTGATACATCGTTGATTGTAGACATCATTCTCCCCTGACAGGGTCGGGCCGATCCCTGTAAATCTTAAAACCTGAATCGCTTCAATAGTAACCAACGGCAGTATATCCGTTTCCTTTTTTATTTGGAAACCGATTTTCCGTTTCATGGAAAATCATCGCAGAAACCACGGAATTATGTGAGCAAAATCTAATTAATCAGCCCTTACCCCGTTAGTTCTTGACGGTTATCACAGTTCTGTTTTTTATAAATGGAAACCGGTTTCCGTCTGATATCAAATCATCCACGCAATAACTTTTTACATTTTGAGGATGAGTGCCGATGTACAAGATTATGCTGTGCTGCTCTGCGGGGATGTCCACCAGTCTGCTGGTCAGGAAGATGGTCGATGAGGCGAAGGAACGTAACCTGCCGGTGCAGATAGACGCCTACGGCGTTTCCGAATTTGACATGCAGTTTCCGCAATACCAGGTGGTGCTGCTCGGGCCCCAGGTAAAATACATGCTGAAAACATTATCTGAGAAAGCCGCTTCCCTGAATATTCCGGTCCAGCCGATAAACGCTATGGACTACGGAATGCAGCGGGGAGATAACGTCCTGGATTATGCTCTGTCGCTGATAGCAGCGGCGCATTAAGAGGTGTGCAAATGAGTTCTCTGTATCAGTCCATGATTGCCGTGATCGAGCAATCTATTACTCCGCTGGCAGGACGCCTTGGGCAGCAGAAATACGTTATCGCCATCCGCGATGGCTTCACTGCCGCATTGCCGTTTATGATCATCGGCTCTTTCATGCTGGTATTTATCTTTCCTCCTTTTTCACCCGACACCACCAACGGTTTTGCCCGCGGCTGGCTGGATTTCTCACAGCAGTATCGTGAACAGCTGATGCTGCCGTTTAACCTGAGCATGGGGGTCATGACCTTCTTTATTTCCGTCGGGATTGGCGCCAGCCTCGGCCGCCAGTTTCAGCTCGACCCGGTGATGTCCGGCCTGCTGGCCTTTATGGCCTTCCTGCTGGTCGCGGCGCCCTACGCTGACGGCAAAATTTCCACCCAGTATCTGTCCGGCCAGGGGATCTTCACCGCTTTAATTACCGCCATCTACTCCACCCGTATTTACGCATGGCTGAAGCGGAATAATATTACTATTCGCCTGCCCAAAGAGGTGCCCACCGGCGTCGCGCGCTCGTTCGAAATCCTGATCCCGGTGCTGGTGGTGATCGGTACGCTGCACCCGCTGAACCTGTTTATCGAAGCGCAGACCGGTATGATCCTGCCGCAGGCGATTATGCATCTGCTGGAACCGCTGGTGTCGGCCTCCGATTCCCTGCCGGCGATTCTGCTCTCCGTGCTGATGTGCCAGATTTTCTGGTTCGCCGGGATCCACGGCTCGCTGATTGTGACCGGGATTATGAACCCGTTCTGGATGGCGAACCTGTCGGCAAACCAGGCGGCGCTGGCCGCTGGCGCCGCGCTGCCGCACGTTTATCTGCAGGGCTTCTGGGACCACTATCTGCTGATTGGCGGCGTGGGCTCGACGCTACCGCTGGCTTTCCTGCTGTTGCGCAGCCGCGTGGCGCACCTGCGGACTATCGGCAAAATGGGCATCGTGCCAAGCTTCTTCAACATTAATGAGCCGATCCTGTTCGGGGCGCCGATTATCATGAACCCGATGATGTTTATCCCGTTCGTGTTCGTGCCGATGATCAACGCGGTGCTGGCCTACGGCGCAACGCGTCTCGGCTGGCTGACTCAGGTGGTCTCGCTGACGCCGTGGACCACGCCGGCCCCCATCGGGGCCTCCTGGGCCGCCAACTGGACCCTGAGCCCGGTAGTGATGTGCGTCATTTGCATGGTGATGTCTGCCGTCATTTACCTGCCATTCCTCCGTGCCTATGAACGCTCATTAATGAAAACCGAAGTCGAAAAAGCCAAAGGCGCCGTTCCGGTCGCTGAAACCGTAAGCCAGTAATAGTCGGGAAATACGCTCTCAGCGCTATTTCCCGGAGCGTCCGATAAAAATAACACCGTCATCAGGAATTATGCGGAAAAGGGACTTTCGCCGTACGCTTTAAATAATAAAGTTAATACCCTCAGGAAATATTATGATCGAATTAGAAGACGCGGTAATGGAAATTATCGTGAATGCTGGACAGTCACGCTCATTATGTTTCGAAGCGCTTCACGCCGCCCGCCACGGTAATATTGATGAAGCCAAACTGCTCCTTAATGAAGCCGATGGCTACGCCCGCCGGGCGCACCAGATGCAGACCCGGCTGATCGAGCAGGATGCAGGCGAGGCGCGCCAGCCGATGACGCTGATTATGGTTCACGCTCAGGACCATCTGATGAGCTCGCTGCTGGCTCGCGAATTTTCACAGGAAATTATTCACTTATACCAACGTTAATATATATCCGTCATCCTGCCGCTTTCCCTGTCTATTAACCGGGGCGGGATGGTTATTATCTTAATATATAAATTATTACACGCGAGATAATTATGAATAATGTAAAAATGCTGCCATTAGCAATGGCGGTCGTTGCCGCGCTGTGCCCAGTTTCTGTATTAGCGCAAGATTTTACTCAGCAACAAATAGACGCCATTGTGGCGAAAGCCGTTGATAAAGCGCTGGCCGACCGTCAGGCCAAAATCGATGCCGCCGCTGATAAAAAGGTGGACGTCATTACCAACCCTCAGACCACCGCGGCCTCGCCGGATATGGCTATCCCGTTCGGCCTCAAGTTTAGCGGCTACGCCCGCTACGGCGCCCAGTTCCAGACCGGCGATCAGAAGTTCGTCGGCGTCGACGGCTCCTATAACGGCGCGTCGGCTATCGGCCGTCTGGGCAACGAAGGCAACGGCGGCGAATTCCAGATAACCAAGGCCTTTAAGAGCAGCCAGGGCGCTATCTGGGATATTAACGTCATGTTCGACCACTGGAGCGATGAAGTTAACCTGAAAAAAGCCTACGTCGGCGTCACTAACGTCCTCGAATCAAACCCTAACGCCTATATTTGGGCCGGTCGCGACTTCCACCAGCGGCCGCAGCAGGGGATCAACGATTACTTCTGGATGAACCACGACGGCCAGGGCGCCGGGGTGAAAAACTTTGATATCGGCGGCGTGCAGTTCGACGTGGCGGGGGTCTCACAGGTTGAGTCCTGCAGCCCGGAGGTGATGGCCGATGAATCCAACCCGTCGCGCATCACCTGTACCGGCGGCTCCGGCACCGGCGATAACGGCCACTATGCGCTGACGTCAAAAATCCACAATATGAAGGCTGGGCCAATCGACGTTGAGGTGTACGCCAACTACGGCTTTGATTCAAAAGCGGTGGATAACGACGCGCAGCTCGATGCCTGGCAGGGCGGCCTGGTGCTGAGCCATACCAACGACGGCGGGGTCAACAAAGTAATCCTGCGCTATTCAGATAACTCGGATAACAGCGTCTATAACAAAACCGACGATCTGACGGCGATTTACGCCAGCTTTGAGGGCAGCCACAAGTTTACCCAACAGGCGCAGGTGGAGTATCTGCTGGCCTTCCATGATTACGATAACGGCAAGGACAATACCGATAACCGTAAAAACTACGGCGCGATTATCCGTCCGATGTATTTCTGGAACGATGTGCATTCAACCTGGCTGGAGGCCGGCTATCAGCGCGTTGACTACGATCGGGGCGGCGACAACAAGGGCTGGAAGCTGACGCTGTCGCAGAACATCTCTATCGGGATGGGGCCGGAATTCCGGCCGATGCTGCGCTTCTACGTCACCGGCGGCCAGGTGGATAATCAGCATACCGCCAGGGTCAAGGGCACCAGCAGTGAGCAGCTTGACTCGTTGAACGTCGGCGGCATGTTCGAGGCCTGGTTCTAAGCGCAGAAACGGTCCCGGGTCGCGGCGTGAATGCCCGGCCCGGGTTCGCTCGGCGTAGCGCCTCGGGGCGACAGCGATTATATCCGCACCTTCGTGGTGACCAGCAGTCCGGTCAGCAGCATCAGGGCGCCCGAGATCACCAGCGGCGATAGCAGGCCCAGGTGGTCCAACGCCACGCCGCCAACGGCGGCCCCGCAGGTGTTCGCCAGCTGAATCACCGCGACCTGGATCGAACCGGCTTTTTCCGCCTGGTCTGACAGCGAACGGGTGATCCACGTTGACCAGCCCACCGGGATCAGGGCGAAGGCGAAGCCCCAGATAATCGCCACCGCGGAGGCCACGGCCTGGCTTTCCCCCCACAGCACCAGCACCGCCGCGCAGACCGCCAGTGCCAGAGGCGCAACCGCTAAGGCGGTTTTCACCGAGCGTTTCAGGAGCATCGACGACAGCGAGGTCCCGACAAAGCTGGCAATACCAAAGCTCAGCAGCACCAGCGTCAGGCCATCAACGTCAAAGCCCGCGAGGGTCATATAGACCGGGCGAATGTAGGTAAAGAAGGCAAACTGTCCGGCAAAGGCCATGAAAATCGCGCACATACCGGCCATCACGCCGGGACGCCTCAGCAGGCCCAGCATGTTTTGCTGTTGCTGCGACGCTTCGCCAGGCAGCGAAGGCAGCGCCTTCAGCACCCAAATCGTACACAGCACGCCCATCACCGCCGCCGCGTTAAAAACGTTGCGCCAGCCGATAATGCCCCCAAGGAAACTCCCCAGCGGCGCGGCAATCACCAGCGCAATCGACACCGCCCCGAAGATCACCGACAGCGCCTTTGGCACCACCCGCGTCGGAACCAGGCGCATCGTCAGCGACGCGGACATCGCCCAAAATCCCCCTAGCGCCATCCCCAGGCAGGCACGCCCCACCAGCAGCAGCCAAAAGCTGTTGGCAAAGGAGACCAGCAGGCAGGAGAGCGTCAGCAGCACGGAAAACAGTATCACCACGTAGCGGCGATCGGTGGTGCGGATAATGGACGTAATAAACAGGCTGGCAAACATTGCCACAAATGCGGTCGTGGTGACCGACTGTCCGGCCATCCCTTCGGAGATACCTAAATCCTGCGCCATCGGCGTCAGCAGGCTCACCGGCAGGAACTCAACGGTTATCAGGCAGGCCACGCAAAAGGCCACCGCAAAGACCGCCGACCAGTTTGGCCGCGCTGGCTGGCTGGCATGTGACGTGGATGCATTCGAAGGAGTCATTAGTTACCTGCATGGTTGAACACGGGGAAGCCGCGCAGTGTACCATTTTAAATGTGACGAATTTAACGTTTTGACGACTTTTCAGGCTTTACAAGACCTGCGCAGCGGATCGTATCACCGGAAAATCGTGCTAACGGGAAAGCGGGGCAACACGCCCGGTGGGCTGGCGCGGAAGTGACTCAACCTCGTGCAAAACACGGGTAAGAGGGGCTGGTGTCAAGGAGCATCGCCCGCTGCGCCGGCGGCGGGCGGCTATCGGTCATCGCGCCTTACGTGCCGCCGTTACCAGGCCGCAAATCCACTCCTGATGCCCGTTAATCATCGGATTCGGCACGCTCGCCGCCAGCGTCTGCGCCGGAACGCCCTTCTGCGACTCCTGGGTCAGGATACGCACGCGGCCGCCGGGTAAATCCTCGAACAGCCAGGCATGAATGACGTCAAGACGCGTGGTTTCGTCGCCCTCCGCCCAGCCGTGCCAGGCAACGCGCGCGGCCTGTCCGACGGCCGGCGGAACGTATTCAACGATCTGCGCCTCAATCGGAAAGCCGAAGGTTGAGAAACGAAAGCGCGCATTCGCGCTCAGCAGCGGGCCGCTGTCGGCATCAACGTGGATATCCGCAACGTTGCTGTAGTAGGTCGGCCAGCGCGTCGTATCGTCGAGCTGGGCCCAGATTTCCGCCGCCGTCAAACCGCTGACGATGATTTCGTTGGAGGCAAAATTGTCGGTAGTTCCCGGCAGATACGCTTCCGGCCAGACGATGGCGCTTTGTTGGGTGGGCTGGTGCATCATTAACCTCGTGAGTGAACAGACTTTACGAGGTCAATGATGCGTCGGGGGATGATATAAATCGAATCACCATTTCGGATAAACATCATCACCGATAGTGATATCAGTGCAGCCAGTGAACGCCATCTTCCGGTAAAAACAGGGCGTTATAGCGCTGCTGCAGGGCGATAATTTCGCTCAACTCCGGCTCCAGCTCGCGGAGAAACCCCTGCGCCAGGCGGATCTGCGCATCGGTAATCGGCGCCGCCAGGCGAGACTTTTGCATCAAACGATACCAGTAGTGCAGGTTCTGCTCGCTGCTATCGACGACGCCGACCTGCCAGATAAGCAGAACCTGAGCCGCGTTTTGCAGATGCGCTTCGTTGGGCCGCTCAAGGTAGCGCAGGTACTCGCTTCCGGCGGTTTTTCCCAGCTGATCGATCATCGATTCCAGCGGGACGGGAGTAATACCCAGCCGTTCGCTCAGACGACGAATCGCACGACGAGAATCAGAGGTAAGTACCCGAAATCCTACAACAAATACTACCACCAGCGTGGCCAGTCCTAACCAGATCATGCTTCCTCTCACTCTATCGCAGCCCCACTATCATAATGGGAATTTGCGCGCTGTCGACTCCCGGGCGTACCATAATGTGACTTATCGCGGCTGCGGAAAGCTATCATGAAATCTGATATCAGAAACCTCGATCTTAATCTGCTGAAAACGCTGGATGCGCTGCTCAATGAACGCAGCGTCACCCGCGCAGCCCAGCGGCTGGCGCTGACGCAGCCGGCGGTGAGCGGCATGCTTACGCGGCTGCGCGATGCGTTTAACGATCCGCTGTTTATCCGCGCTCCGCATGGCATGATCCCGACCCTGCGCGCGCAGGCGCTGGCTTCGCCGGTAAAGCAGCTGCTGACCGATGCCGAAGCCCTGCTGCAGCCCGCCGTTTTCGAACCGCTTAACGCCGATTTCACCTGGACTATCGCCGCTACCGACTATGCGCTGAAAGCGGTGATCGTGCCGTTTATTGCCGCCCTGAAGCCGCTGGCGCCGGGGATCCGCGTGCGCATTATTCCGGAGTCTCCGTCCACGCTGCTGGCTCAGGCCGAACGCGGAGAGGTTGATATTGCGCTCCTCACGCCCCCTTCAACGCCGCCCGAACTCCACGGTCGGGCGCTGTACCACGAAGAGTACGTCTGTCTGCTGCGCGCCGACCATCCCCAGGCCGGCGCGCCGCTAACGCTCGACCAATTCTGCGCGCTGGAACATATGCTGGTGTCCTGGGAGGGTGACAGCTTTCGCGGGGTGACCGACGAGGCGCTGGCGGCAATCGGCCGTAGCCGGCGGGTCGGATTATCGGTGAGCAGCTTTTTGGTGCTCCCGGAAATACTGGCGGTAAGCGACATGATAGCGGTGGTGCCGCGCCGGCTGGCGACGGTCGCGTCAGGAATGCTCATTGTGCCGCCGCCGCTGACGATCCCGGGGTTTACCAAAAGCATGGCCTGGCACGAGCGCAACCATCGCGATCCGGCTCAGCAGTGGCTGCGGGAGCTGCTCTGGCAGGTGAGCCAGCCTGAAACAATCCCTGGCCCTGCGGCATAAAAAAGCCCGGCGGGAAGGCCGGGCAACGTTACCAATACCTGATGCCTCAGGCGGTCTGCAAACGTTGTTTCTTCTTCTCGCGGCGAATTTTACGTTCTTCAAATACCGCCACGATGGCCATCAGGCAGATACAGCCGATTGCCGCCGCGTCCAGCGCGGCAAAGGTGCCCGCCCAGCCGGTGAGGCCGAAGATCGGCGTGCCGTCGGCAATCATCCCCAGGCCCAGCTTGGCGAAGCTGTCGCCAATCAGATAGGCGAAGGTGCCTTTGATGCCGTCAGCCGCGCCGATGGCTTTTTTCGGCACAAAACCAACGGCCGCGACGCCAATCAGCAGCTGCGGGCCAAAGACTAAAAAGCCGAGGGCAAACAGCGACATCAGATAGACATACTGATTACTGGCATGCTGATAAACGCCGAGAGTCGCAATGATCAGCGCCAGCGCGACGCAGGCTACCAGCGCCCGGCGACCGTTGGCCAGATCCGACAGCCAGCCCCACATCAGGGTGCCGACCAGCGCGCCGACTTCAAACAGGGTAAAGCCCTGAATCGCCACCTCTTTTGACAGCTTAAGCTCCTGGAAAGCGTAGACGGTCGACCACTGGTCGATACCGATGCGCACCACGTAGAGGAAAATATTGGAGAAGCACAGCAGCCAGATGACTTTGTTTTTCAGCACGTACTCCACGAAGATCTGCCATTTGGTCATCGCGCTATCTTCGGTTTCTTTATCTTCTTCGCTGATCTCTTCCCCGAACAGCTCTTCCGCATTGCCGAGGCCGTAGGATTCAGGGGAGTCGCTGCCAAAACGCAGGCCGATAAAACCTACGATCAGCGCGATAATCGACGGGAAGATAAACATCCCGATGACGTGGCCGTCGAACAGATAGTTGGCGCCAAACAGCGCTACCCCTGCCGCGCCCGCGCCGCCGAGATTGTGGGAGATATTCCACATCCCGAGGTACGATCCGCGCTTGCGTCGCGGCGTCCATTTGGTAATCGTCGAGTAGCTGCACGAGCCGCCGGTGCTCTGGAAGAAGCCGCTCAGCGCATAGAAGGCGATCATCAGGAACAGGCTGGTCGACCCGGCGCCCATGCTGGCGCTGAAGCCGAGCATGCAGATGGCGGAGAGGATCAGCATAAACGGCAGGAACTGCTTGGTGTTCTTACCATCCGCGTAGTAGGAAACCAGCGTTTTACCCACGCCGTAGGTGATCGAGAAGCCCAGGCCAATCATCCCCAGCTGGGTCATGCTCAACCCGTAGGTTGAAATCATGTCGTTCTGGGCAATGTTAAAGTTCTTGCGGATCAGGTACATAGTCAGGTAGCCGATAAAGACCACCAGATAGGACTGCATGAACGGTTTAAACCACATCTTGCGCCGCACGTCGAGCGGCAGATCCAGGGTCGGCTTGCGCACCTGGTTTAGAAAGGCCAGCATAGGACACACTCCCGGTTTTCCTTTCATACTTCAAGCCCCAGGCGCGTTGGCGGCTCTCGTTTGCCGCCTTCCTGCAACTTAAACTATTTTGGGAAAATGATATTGAATGGCCGCTATTGTAAAAACTGGTCATGCGGCTGGCCTGAGACAGCGTCCAGGTGATACCGGGAAAATTTCTTAGTTTTTCCCGTATTGATGAAAAAAGGTGAGGTGCATCACGCTTCGCTGGCCGCTCTCGGCGCCTGGGCGTTTAAAAATGGCAGCAGCAGCAGCACCGAAATGCCGGCGGCGATGGTAATCACCACAAAAAAGCCGCTCCAGTGCCAGACGTCCATCACCTGCGCCAGCGGCCAGCCGGAGAGCGACGCCCCCAGATAGGCAAACAGCCCGACAAACCCGGTTGCCGCGCCCGCAGCGTCCCGATGCGAGCACTCCGCCGCCGCCATGCCGATGAGCATCTGCGGGCCGAAGACAAAGAAGCCGGTGGTAAAGAAGCAGGCCGCCTGCATCACGTAGCTGGCAAACGGCATCAGCCACAGGCCGCCCACCGACAGCACGATCCCGGCGGCAAAAATCAGGTTCATCGGCCCCCGGTTGCCGTTAAACAGCTTATCCGAGCCCCAGCCGGCCACCAGCGCGCCGATAAACCCGCCCAGCTCAAACATGGTCACCGCCGAGTTGGCGGTCACCAGATTGACCCCCAGGGTCTCCGACATGTAGAGATTGCCCCAGTCGTTAATCGCCGCCCGCACCACGTAAACCAGCACGTAGCAGAGCGACAGCAGCCAGATATAGGGGTTCGTTAATACGTACTTGTAGAGGATCTCCCTGCGCGTCAGGCCCTGCCCCTCCTGCTGCTGGGCGATCTCCAGCTCATCGTGACGCCAGTCGCCTACCGCGGGCAGCCCCACCGCCTGCGGCCGGTCGCGCAGCCGCCAGCAGAGAAACAGCCCGGCGAGGATTGCCAGCATCCCGGCAATCATCATCCCGGCGCGCCAGCCGTAGTGCAGCGCCGCGGCGCCGATGACCATCGGGATCAGCGCGCCGCCCACGTTATGGGCGGTGTTCCACAGCGCCCACCAGCCACCGCGCTCGGTACGGGAATACCAGGCCGTCAGCAGACGGGCGCATACCGGCGAGCCCCAGCCCTGGAAAAAGGCGTTCAGCGCCCACAGCAGCGCAAAGGCCCAGAGTGAAGTAGAAAAACCGAACAGGATATTGACCACGCCGGTCGCAATCAGGCCGAGGCCCATAAAGTAGCGGGCGTTGGAGCGGTCGCTGACGATGCCGGATAAAAATTTAGACAGCCCGTAGGTGATGTAAAACAGCGTCGCCAGCAGGCCGATATCGCTGCGGGTCAGCACGTTGCTGGCGAGAATCTCCGGCACCGCGGCGTTGAAGCTTTTGCGCGTGAAGTAGAACAGCGCGTAGCCCAGCCAGATGGTCAGCAGAATATGGCGCCGCCAGTAGCGATAGCGTTCGTCGAGGGCCTGCTTATCGGCTATCGGCGCGGCGTCAGGGGGGGATTTCATAAAGGTAAACATCTTCGTTCCTCAGGCGTAGCGCAGCGGCAGGCTGACGCAGACGCGCGTGCCGTGGGTGCAGGAAATGGTTAAGGTCCCGCCCAGCGCCGTCACGCGCTCGCGCATGCCGATCAGGCCAAAGCCCTGCCGTCCGGTGCCCGGCGGCAGCCCGCTGCCGTCATCCTCAAGCACCAGCATCAGCCGCTCATCCTGCTGCCAGCCCTGCAGCGTGACCGCGCTGGCGCTGGCGTGCTTGACGATATTATTCAGCCCTTCCTGGCAGACGCGAAACAGGGTGACGCGCTGGTTTTCACTCAGCATAGATTCATCGATGCGCCAGTCGAGGTGGCTGACCATCCCGCGATCTTCGAGCTCCATTTCACGCATCAGAGAACGTACCGCCTGTTCAAGGGTCAGATCGTCCAGCTGCCGCGGGCGCAGGCGCCCCAGCAGGCGGCGCACCGAGTCATAAACGCCCAGAGAGAGCTGCTCAATCAGCTGGCTGCTCTGCCTGACGCCGCCGTTCTCCGGCGCCAGGCGCTGGACAATCCCGGCCTGGGTGCGGATGGCGGTGATGGTCTGACCGATATCGTCATGCAGTTCGCGCGCCACGTCGCGGCGCACGCTCTCTTCGGTTTCCAGCAGGCGTTCCGCCAGCCGCCGGTTGCGCGCCAGCTCGCTTTGCAGCGACTGGTTCAGCTCACGCAGGCGCTGAATTCCGGCCCCCAGCAGCAGCCCGGTCAGGCTTTGCGCCAGCAGGGAGAGCAGCAAATCAACCGGATGGTCGTGCCAGGTCTGGCTGGCGATGAGGGCAATCGCGTTCATCAGGGCGGCAATCAGCGCCCCCTGCCAGCCGTAGTGCCAGGCCAGGGCGATAATCGGCAGCGCCAGGCAAAACGGCGTAAAGCGGGAGAGCTCGGCGGGCAGCCCCAGCTGCAGCCACAGGCTGACCATAAACAGCAGCAGATACCAGATCAGGTGCCGCCCGCGCCAGTTCACCGGCTGCGAAACCAGCGCCGGCCCCAGCGGTCGCCAGACGGTGCTGGTGAGGTAGTGCCAGATGACCAGGCAGGTCGGCGCGAGGGTCAGGCCACCGGTCAGGGTCAGCAGCAGGGCGTTGAGACCTTCGCTTCCCTCGCCGAGCCACGGCAGCGATTGCAGCAGCGCGGCGGCAATCAGCGCGCCGCCCTGGCGCAGCAGGGTCAGCCAGTCGCGCTGCTGGCGATAGCGCGAAATCAGCGCCACCGGCAGCAGGGTCAGCAGACTGCCGATCATCAATATTATCGGATGGGCCAGCGCCACTTCCTGCGCCAGCCAGAAGATCAGCAGCCATTCCGCTCCCAGCAGCACCGGCCAGTAGCCGCGCGGGCATTGCAGCATCAGGCCAAGGCGTAGACCGAAGGGAAACAGCAGTACCGCGAGATCCGGGCGCGCAACCACATGCAGGCTGATGCTCCACAGGCAGAACCACGCGGCGGAGAAGATAAAGAAGCAGCCGACGACCGAGAGCAGCCGCGAGAACAGCGCTTTCACTGCCAGCTATCGAACATGCGCCGCGCCAGCTCAACGTCGTTGCTGACGCCCAGCTTTTCCAGCAGGTTAGCGCGATGAACGTGGACGGTCTTTGGCGATAGTCCAAGCTCGGCGGCGATCTCTTTCACCGCCATTCCCTGGGCCAGCTTTTCCGCCACCTGCCGTTCGCGTTTGGTGAGCGGGTCCTGGCGACCGGCCGCCAGCTTCATGGCGATATCCGGCGTCAGGTAACAGCCGCCGGTCGCCACCGTACGGACGGCGGCAATCAGCTCATCCGGACTGCAGCGTTTGGAAAGAAAGCCGCGGGCGCCGGCGTTCAGCGCCTGCTCCACCAGCGCCGGGCTGTCGTGGACCGAGAGCATAATGGTCGCGATGCCTTTGGGCAGCTGGCTCAGCAGCTCGAGGCCCGAGATATCCGGCATCGAAATATCGCAAATGCAGACCTGCACGCCGCGGCCCGGCAGACCCGCCAGCGCCTCGCGGCCGGAACCGAACTCCGCCACCACCCGGAAATCGCTTTCCAGCGCCAGCAGCTGCGCAAAACCGGAGCGGACGATAAGATGATCGTCAATAAGGGCAATGGAGGTCATGGCGTTTCCCGGCGGATAAAAAAACGCGCTTACCTTAACGATAAGCGCGCTGCTGTTCAAGCCTTGAGCACTATTATACCCATCAGCCGCCGATGCCGGTGGTTACGCTGAAGGTGCGGATCTCCTGCGGAGCCAGCGAGATCAGGCTGCCGTTACGCTGCGCCGCCAGAAATCCTTCGGGACGACAGGTGGCCGGTAGCGCAAAAGCCGCCACCTGCTGATCGCCGTTATAGAGGATCCAGCGGGTCACATAGTTCAGCTCCGCGCTGGAGAAGCGGGTGATGAACGTGGTGCCATCCGGAGCCGTCATGCGAAATTCAGGCCTGTCGGTGTAGCGATCCAGCCTGTCGGCAAAAAAGACGATTTCCGGATCGTAATAGTGCGGCTCGTTCAGTACGTCCAGCGAAGCCTCCCCTTGCAGAATGCGCCGGTTGAACGCCAGCCACTGCTCGGTCGGATGCACGTGGCCCGGTATCGACTCACGCAGCGCGAGCGCATCGTCGGGGATATTCTGGCTGAAGCTGGCCCCGGCCACATAGGCATAGTTCATATGGCACATATACTGGAGCGGCATCGCGACGGAGGCGAGGTTGGTGACCGCCATGTGAATATCAAAGAGCGCGCTCTCTTTATGCAGTACCACCGCGGGCTGCGCCTGATAGCGATGGCCGAAGCCCATCACGTATTCATAGCGTCCCGTCACCCGCAGGCTCTCCCCCTCCAACTCCAGCCAGGCTTCATCCATCGCGGCGCAGGCCATTTCGCCGTGCAGCGGATGCACGTCCTCCGGCGAAGGGCAGCCGTTCGCCAGCAGCCCGGAGTGGAAGGCGAAGCAGCCGTAGGTGGCCACCACTTCCGTCGCCAGCTTCGGCTCGCGGAACATATTGCGCATCGTCAGATCGTGACCATCGAACTCCGCGTCCCAGATCATTTGCCCCAGCCAGGGCAGAATGACCAGCTGGCCGCGCGAGTTCTCTACCCGCAGGCCCTCTACGCCGCTGGCGTAGCGGAACGCGGTGACCGTAAAGGCATCGTTTGCCAGCAGTACCCGAGGATGCTCGGTAAACAGCTGACGCCATAGGGTTAAACGTGTCGTCATGATGATTCTCCTCAGGAGGCCGTCGCTTCGGTCAGCGCACGGCGCGCTTTGCACTCACGCCAGAAGTAGACGCCCACGTAGATGAAGCACAGCATCGGCACCAGGAACGACACCTGCAGGGAGTGGAACATATCCGCAACGTAGCCCTGAATCGCCGGCACCACCGCCGCACCGATAATCGCCATCACAATCACCGCCCCGGCCATTTCGGTATGCTCGTTATCAACCGTATCGAGGGTCCCGGCATAGATGGTCGCCCAGCAGGGTCCAAACAGGACGCTCACCAGCACCGCCACGTATACCGCGCTGAAGCTCGGCGCCAGCGCCACGTAGGCAAGGAACAACGCGCCGATCGCCGAGTAGATAATCAGCACTTTTTCCGGCGTGAAGCGCGTCATCAGGATGTTGGCAATAAATTTACCGATGAAGAAGCAGGCGAAGCTGTAGACCATAAAGGTTGAGGCATCGCGCTCGTTGATATCCCCCAGCTCCAGCGCCAGGCGGATCGTGAATGACCAGACGGTGACCTGCATCCCGACGTAGA
This sequence comes from Klebsiella sp. 10-1, assembly GCF_009758445.1. Taxonomy (NCBI): domain Bacteria; kingdom Pseudomonadati; phylum Pseudomonadota; class Gammaproteobacteria; order Enterobacterales; family Enterobacteriaceae; genus Klebsiella; species Klebsiella sp. 10-1. The sequence continues at coordinate 83,794 of NZ_WQRE01000005.1, read as the reverse complement.
GGAACTGGGCGATAATCCCGCGACGGAAGCGGGCGTTGCTCGCCAGGTAGCGCAGAGTGTCGAGCGCCGACGGACGCTTATGGTTCGCCGTCTGCGCAACTTTGCAGGTCGGGAAGCGGGTCAGCAGGAACAGCACCATTACCACCACCAGTACCATAATCATGTACTTGTAGGGCTCAAGGGTGTTTTCCAGCATCAGGATTTTAAAGTTATGGATCTGCTCGGCGTTCATGCCCGCCATCTGTTTTTCCAGACTTTCACCATCGGAAAAGACCAGATATTTGCCCAGCAGGATGCCGGCCGCGGCGCCAATCGGATAGAACGTCTGGCTGATATTGAGGCGTAGCGTCGCCTGCGCTTTTGGACCAATCATTGAGCTGTAGGTGTTCGCCGCCGTCTCAAGGAAGCTCAGGCCGATAGCGATGGCGAAAATCGCGGCCAGGAACATGGTGTAGGTTGCCATGTGCGAGGCCGGGAAAAAGAGCGTACAGCCGACGATATAAAGCGTCAGGCCGGTTAAAATCGCCACTTTATAGCTGGTTTTTTTAATCACTAACGAGGCTGGAATGGCAATTAAAAAATAACCGCCATAAAAAGCGCTTTGTACCAGCGCCGAGGCAAAGTTACTCAGCGCAAATACGCTTTTAAACTGAGTAATTAAAATATCATTTAATGCCGCAGCGCATCCCCATAACGGGAATAAACAGGATAACAAAATAAACTGGAACAGAGGGGTTTTATTCAGATAGCCATCGGCCATCTGAACGATATTTTTATCGTTCATAGTGCTACCTTTTACAGTGCAGAGGGTTATTCGTTTAACGCCAGATACTCATTGAATTGCTCAATGCTGGGATAAGACGATTGGGTACCTTTGCCGGTGACGCTGAAGGCGGCAAAGAGCGAGGCTTTTTTCATCGCGGCTTCAACATCTCCGCTCTGGACGTAGTAATGCGCAAAACAGCCGATAAAGGCGTCGCCGGCGCCGCTGGTATCAACCGCGCTGACTTTAAACGCCGGGACGTGAACGTCCCGATCGCGCGTCATCCATAGCGCACCTTTCTCACCCATAGTGACAATAATATTGTTGAGCCCTTTTTCTACGAGGCTACGGGCGGCAGCACGAATATTATCGTAAGTATCAACGGGCAATCCGGTTAATATTTCCAGCTCAGTTTCATTAGGGACGAAAAAGTCACATTTGCAGGCGTAGGACATATCTAATTCACGCAGCGCCGGCGCCGGATTTAATAACACTTCAATTCCGTGTTTTTTACCAAATTCAATGGCGTGATAAACCGTTTCCAGCTGAACTTCAAGCTGTAAAACAATCAGCTGACACTTTTTTAAATCTTCGGCAGCGCGATCGATATCCTCCGGGGAGAGAAACTTATTGGCGCCTTTAATAATCAGAATACTGTTGCTGGAGTTGGCGTTAACAAAAATCGGCGCCACGCCGCTGCTGGTGCAGGGGACTTTTTCAACATAGGTCGTATTAATGCCCCAGGATTCCAGATTGCGAATCGTGTTATCCGCAAAGATGTCGTCCCCGACCTTGGTCAGCATCAGAACTTTGGAGTTAAGCTTGGCTGCCGCGACGGCCTGGTTGGCGCCTTTACCGCCGCAGCCAATTTTAAAAGAGGGCGCCTCGAGAGTTTCCCCCTCTTTTGGCATCTGATTGGTATAGGTGATCAGATCCACCATATTTGAGCCGATAACCGCGATATCCATTTTACTACCTCTTAGAAACAATCACATAACAATGATATTATAGTAACATTATCATGTTACTTCCGTACCATTTGTGACCATGATCGCGATTGCAGAATCACAGGCTGTTTATTTAACAGCCACCTCTGTTCAGCCTCTCGGCATGCCCGTAAAACAACAAGTACGAGCAACAAACATAAGACACTGAAAATAAAATACTTATAATTTAAGAGGCGCGATCTTACCCGCTTTTAATTCTTGATAGCCCACAGTATAGTAGTGTGAATGCAGAATGTTTCGACGAACGAAAAATGTTACCAAAGGAACATTTTCGCCCAAACTTGCGGAGAAGGTGAATGGAAACAAAGCAAAAAGAACGTATCCGGCGTCTGATGGAGCTGCTCAAGAAAACCGACCGCATCCATCTCAAAGAAGCCGCACGGATGCTGGAAGTTTCGGTGATGACCATTCGTCGGGATCTCAGCCTCGAGAATGACGAACCGCTGCCGCTGACTCTTCTGGGCGGGTACGTGGTGATGGTGAACAAACCCTCATCGCCCTCGGTCAGCGCTCCGCCGGCGGGCAAAAGCCCCCACCACCGGGACGATTTGTCCGTCGCCATCCTCGCCGCCGGGCTGGTAAGCGAAAACGACCTCGTCTTTTTCGATAACGGCAGCGAGATGCCGCTGGTGATCGGCATGATCCCGGATGACATTACCTTTACCGGAATTTGCTACTCACACCGGGTGTTTGTGGCGCTGAATGAAAAGCCTAACGCCACCGCCATCCTCTGCGGCGGCACCTACCGGGCCAAGAGCGATGCGTTTTATGATGCCAGCAACCCCTCGGCTCTTGATTCGCTGAATCCGCGGAAGGTGTTTATCTCCGCCAGCGGCGTGCACGAACATTTTGGCGTTAGCTGGTTTAACCCCGACGATCTCACCACTAAACGCAAGGCGCTGGATCGCGGGTTACGCAAAATCCTGCTCGCCCGCTCCGGGCTGTTCGATGACGTCGCGCCCGCCAGCATCGCCCCGCTATCGGCCTTTGATGTCCTGATCAGCGATCGTCCCCTGCCGGCAGACTACGCCCTGCACTGCCGGAACGGGTCGGTAAAAGTCATCACGCCGGATTCGACGAGCGACTAGCTCACTCGAAAAAGACGGCGATTTTATTGAACATTGAAGGATCGGACTGATTGCGCGTCACCTTCTCGACGTCTTCCAGCTTATCGATTTGGCTGATCATCTGCTCGAGACGCTGATCGTTATTGACCAGCAGCCAGATGCGGCTCTGATTGCTGTTTTGAATCGGCAGGCAGAGGATGCCTTCCACGTTGAAGGCGCGACGGGCGAACAGGCCGCAAACGTGGGTCATGACCCCAGGGTGGTTGCGTACGGTGAGTTCCAGAATAACGTTGTCATGAGTCTGCTGTTGCATGGTTTATTCCCCCACCATTTCTGTATTTGCCGCACCCGGCGGTACCATCGGATAGACTTTTTCTTCGGCATCGATTCGCACATGAATCAGCGCCGGGCCAGGACGGTCAATAATCGCCTGCAGCGCCGCCTGCGGATCGGCTTCATGATTTAAGTCGCAGGTTTGCAGGCCAAAGCCGGCGGCAATCTGCATAAAATTAATCATCCCCGGGTAGGTGGCGGCAAACACCCCTTGCGGATAGAACAGGCTCTGCTGTTGATACACCAGACCCAGCGCTTCGTTGTTCATCAGAATAATTTTTACATCCAGCTGATTTTCAGCGGCGGTGGCCATTTCCTGAATGTTCATCATCAGGCTGCCGTCGCCGGAGAAGCAGATAACCTTCCGCTGCGGGTTCGCCAGGGCTGCGCCAACGGCCGCCGGCAGGCCAAAGCCCATAGTGCCCAGGCCGCCGGAGGTCAGCCACTGGCGAGGGCGATTCAGCGGATAGGCCTGCGCGGTCCACATCTGATGCTGGCCCACGTCGGTGGTAATAATCGCTTCATCATCCACGCAGGCGGCTACGGCATTGATCAAACCATAATGAGAAAGCGGGTCCTGCTGCTGAGGGATGGTGCACGGGAATTCGCGCTGCAGGTCGGCGACCAGCTGGCGCCACTCATCCCGCGGCTGCGCTGCAACCTGCGGGATCAGCTGCGTCAGAACCTCGGCGACATCGCCCTGGATAGCCACGTGCGGCTGCTTGATTTTACCCAGCTCGGAGCGGTCGATATCGACGTGAATGATCTGCGCATTCGGGCAGAACTGTTCGGTTTTACCAATCGCCCGGTCATCAAAACGCGCGCCTAAAACAATCAGTAAATCAGCTTCTTGCAGCGTAAAGTTGGTGCTACGCGCGCCGTGCATGCCCAGCATTCCCAGCGACAGCGGGTGCGCCTTCGGCAGCATGCCCAGCGCCATCAGGGTCATGGTGGTCGGCAGGTTGGCTTTTTCCGCCAGCTGGCGAACCTGCTCCGGAGCATTAATCACGCCGCCGCCCAGATAGAGCACCGGGCGCTTAGCGGCATTAATCATGGCCGCCGCTTCGCGTACGCTGGCGCCGTCAAACTCAGGCGCCGCCGCGCGAACGCCGGGCTCTGGTAACGCCTCCAGTTCGATGGTCGCGCTCTGCACGTCCTTAGGAATATCTATCCACACCGGCCCCGGACGCCCGGACTGCGCAATGCGAAAAGCGTCGCTCATCACCTGCGGCAGCTCGGCAATGTCGCGAACCAGATAGTTGTGTTTAGTGATGGGGATAGAGATGCCGTAGGTATCGACTTCCTGGAACGCATCGGTGCCAATCATTGAGGCCGGCACCTGGCCGGTAATACAGACCAGCGGGATCGAGTCCAGACGCGCGTCGGCGATGGCGGTGATCAGGTTTGTCGCCCCCGGGCCGCTGCAGGCCATACAAACCGCCGGCTTGCCCTCGGTTCGCGCCATGCCCTGGGCGATAAACCCGGCCCCCTGCTCGTGACGCGCCAGAATATGGCGAATCTGCTTACTTTGGCTTAATGCGTCGTAGACCGGCAGAATTGAGCCGCCCGGGATACCCGTTACCGTGGTGATCCCCTGACGTTCCAGTAAATGAACAACTAACTGCGCGCCGGTGAAGCGCATTTTTTGTGATGATGTGCCCGAACTTGCCATGCTCCAGTCCTTTTATTCTGAGCCGACCTACCGGGCGAGGGTCGAAAAAAAACCCCGCTCGGTTTGCGCCGGCGGGGTTTGGAATCGTGTTGTTCCGGACCCTACGGCGCATTGCCGACGACGACGACCACACGCACGACGACCACCGCGGCAGGCGCGGTTTTTAGTAGGGTCGAAGTCAGCATGGAAGCGTTCATTAGGGGCCTTTATGTCGAAAAATTAACTGAATTTATACAAACACAGCTGCGGCCATTAAACAATGGATTTATTTTCAACCACGGAAATTTGCGCAGAGGATCACAATTTTTTAACCCGGCGACAAAAAGCAAAAAACCCCGCCGCAGCGAGGTTTTTTCAGCATTTTTACGGCTGGTAACCGCAAGCACACTGTATTACGTCAACGCCAAAAGTATACGCGTTCGCGGAAGTTCACGCAATTTTAGCCACGGATTTTCATAAAATAGAGTATGGATCGGCGGCAAATTTTTGTCGATAAAAATACTGTTTATTTATACAGTGAATGCTTATACTGAAAGCGTTCACTCTGTGCCATTCGGGGGCCGCATGTTTACCGGCGCAATCAAGTCCTGGCTGAAACGGGTGGTGCCGTCAGCGCCTTAACCCTGAAAGAGCACACTGTGTTACGTCAACAAATACGCTATCTTCCGGGCACGGCAACGTGCTCAGGCAGGCGGCGTATACCCTGGCTGGCAACAGGCGGCGGAAAGGTACGCCAGCCGGCTGTGCTCCTTTACCGAGGAGACGCGTATGGGCACGATGGATATTATCGTTCTTATCCTGAAACTCATGGTTGCCGCGTTGCAACTGCTTGATGCTGTCCTGAAACAGTTCCGCTGATTCAGGTTCAGGTCGCACCTGGGAGGGGCGGGAAACCGCCCCTCTACAGGCGGTCTCCCTTCACCTGCGCCGACTGATGGAGAAATTTATGCCACCGCTGCTGATTGCTGCGACCACGCCGGATGACGCCGGGTTTCTCGCCCTGCGTAGCGAAAGCCTCGCGCAGCACTTTAATATGCTGCGCCGCCTGGCAGAGAACTGGCAAAGCGGGGAAAACCGCTTTAACGCGCCGGGAGAAAAGCTGCTTGGGGCCTTCTGCGGAGGAGCGCTGGTGGGCGTTTGCGGGCTGAACGTTGACGCCTACAGCCAGCAGCCGCGGGCCGGGCGCATTCGCCATCTGTACATCGGCGACCGCTACCGTCGCCAGGGCATCGGGCAGCAGCTGCTGGTGGCGGTGATCGCCCATTCCGGCACCTGGTTCGATTTCCTCAATACCCATGCGCCGTCGTCGGCCTGGCCGTTTTATGAAAGTCTGGGATTTCGTCCGGTTTATGATGAGCCGCGGGTGACGCATCGCCTGTTCTGCTCGCTGTAACCGCCTCTGGCTGGGTGAAAAAGCGCATGTTACAGTTTCACTACCTTGTCCCCACTGTGCCCCACCCTGATGACGATAAACGTTTTCTGCATTCTGCTGTTCGCCGCCCTGCTGCACGCTAGCTGGAATGCGATCGTCAAAGCGAGCGGCGATAAGATGTACGCGGCAATTAGCGTGAGCGGTTCGGCGGCGGTCATCGCCCTGCTGCTGCTGCCTTTCGCGCCGCAGCCGTCCCTCGCCAGCGCGCCGTATCTGCTGCTTTCCAGCGCCCTGCAGGTGGTTTACACGGTACTGGTAGCAAAAACCTACCAGGTGTCGGACATGAGCCAGACCTATCCGCTGATGCGCGGTACGGCGCCGCTGCTGGTGGCGATAATTAGCGTCGTGTTTCTCGGCGATCGCCTCTCCCCTCTGGCATGGTCTGGCATTGGGGTGATCTGTCTGGCGATCCTGGCGATGGCCTACAACGGGCGGGCCAGCTCGCGGCGCGGCGTCGTACTGGCGCTGATTAACGCCTGCTTTATTGCCGGCTATACGCTGGTTGATGGTACCGGCGTAAGGCTGTCCGGCTCCGCGCTGGGCTACACGCTGTGGTCCTTTTTGATGAACGGTTGCTGCCTGCTGGTCTGGTCGATGGTCACCCGTCGCCGGGAGGTCAGCCGCTATCTGCGCCAGCACTGGCACAAGGGGCTGCTCGGGGGCATCAGTACGATGGGCTCCTACGGCCTCGCGCTGTGGGCCATGACCCAGGCGCCGCTGGCGGTCGTTGCCGCGCTGCGTGAAACCTCAATTCTGTTCGGCGCGCTCATCGCCTTCGTCCTGCTTAAAGAGCGGGTCATGGCCCTGCGAATTGTTGCCGCCTGCGGCATCGCGGCCGGCGCGATCCTGCTGCGCCTCTCTTAGCGCATCATGGCAACATTAGTTGCCGATTATTGTTTACAAAACCTGCCTTTAATTCCCTGACAATCGCCGCCGGGTGGTTGTTCTGTCATTTTTATGTGGTAGATTCCTCCATCGTTTACGGGATGTGCCAGTCACATGTTCTTCATTTACCTCTACTCACAAAGTATTCATCGACATGAAACGGCATAAGAACTTCAATTTGTTGTTGATGCTGGTCGTGCTGGTGGCCGTTGGCCAGATGGCGCAGACCATATATATTCCGGCCATTGCCGACATGGCTATCTCGCTCAACGCCCGCGAGGGCGCCGTGCAGAGCGTGATGGCGGCCTATTTACTGACCTACGGCGTATCGCAGCTCTTTTACGGGCCGCTGTCCGATCGCGTGGGGAGACGCCCGGTGATTCTGGTCGGGATGTCTATCTTTATGCTGGCGACGCTGGTTGCCATCACCACCCATAGCCTGACGGTGCTGATTATCGCCAGCGCGATTCAGGGAATGGGCACCGGCGTCGGCGGCGTCATGGCGCGTACTCTGCCGCGCGATCTGTATGAAGGCGCGCAGCTAAGACATGCCAACAGCCTGTTGAATATGGGTATTCTGGTCAGCCCGCTGCTGGCGCCGCTGCTTGGCGGGGTCCTCAATACGCTGTGGAGCTGGCGCGCCTGCTACGCTTTCCTGCTGGTGCTTTGCGCCGTGGTGACCTTTAGCATGGCGCGCTGGATGCCGGAAACCCGCCCGGCCGCCGCGCCGCGAACCCGCCTCACCACCAGCTACAGAACGCTTTTCGGCAACGGCGCGTTCAACTGCTATCTGCTGATGCTGGTTGGCGGCCTCGCCGGAATTGCCGTTTTTGAGGCCTGCTCCGGCGTGCTGATGGGCGCCGTGCTGGGCTTGAGCAGCATGGCGGTCAGTATCCTGTTTATTTTACCGATCCCGGCGGCCTTCTTCGGCGCCTGGTTCGCCGGGCGTCCGAACAAGCGTTTCCCGACGCTGATGTGGCAATCGGTGATTTGCTGCCTGCTGGCGGGAATTATGATGTGGCTTCCAGGGCTGATGGGCGTCATGACCGTCTGGACCCTGCTGGTGCCCGCCGCGCTGTTCTTCTTCGGCGCCGGAATGCTGTTTCCGCTGGCAACCAGCGGCGCAATGGAGCCGTTCCCGTTCCTCGCCGGTACCGCCGGCGCGCTGGTTGGCGGCCTGCAGAATATCGGTTCCGGCGTCCTGGCCTGGCTATCGGCCATAATGCCGCAGACCGGTCAAGGCAGCCTCGGGCTGCTGATGATGCTAATGGGGCTGCTGATTATGCTGTGCTGGCTGCCGCTGGCCTCGCGCTTTAGCCGCCATCAGCAGCCGGTTTAGGGCTTCCGCAGTTCTCCCCGGGCCGCGACGCGAAGCGTCCTGCCCGGGCGCACGATTCAGCTCGTGGCCATTATGATTGCACCCGGCTCTGCAGCCAGTTGATAAAGGCGTCGATTTTTGGCCACTGGCGCCCCGGCAGCGTGGTCACATAGTAGTGCTGATGGCATTTCAACGTCATCTCGCCAAACGGAGCGATCAGCTCCCCGCTCTCCAGCCGCTTTTGCACCAGCCTTTTTCGCCCCATCGCCACGCCGACGTGATTCATCGCCGCTATCACCGCTAAATCGGAACGATCGAAGCCAATCCCCGACGATTGCGGCATATTAATCCCAAACTGCTGCGCCCAGCTAAACCACTCGTCGGTGCCGGAGTCGTTGCTCCAGGCCTGGCGATCGTGCAGCAGCGTGCAGTGCTGGAGGTTATCGGGATTCTGCCGCAGCTGGTGCCGGCGGGCATAATCCGGGCTGCATACCGGCACAATCTCCTCGTCCATCAGGAAGTGGTGGCTGAGCTGCGAGGAGGGCAAATCGTCAAAGTAGATAGCCAGGTCGATGCCGGCGCGCTGCATATTGACGTTATCGTTGCCGGTCAGCACGGTCAGCGAGATCGACGGGTAGCGGCGGGTAAAGTCGCCCAGCGCCGGAACCAGCCAGCACTGGGCGATCGACGGCCGCGAGTAGACCGTCAGGGTCCCGGACAGCTCCTGGTTTTTGATATCCAGAATCTCCTGATTCAGGCTATCGAGGGATGACTTCAGCGCCCAGTACACCCGCCTGCCTTCATGGGTGAGTTCCACCTTGCGGTGCGAGCGGACAAACAGCTGAATACCCAGCTCCTCTTCGAGCTGGTTCATGCGGTGGCTCACCGCGCTGGGCGTCAACGACAGCTCTTCCGCCGCCAGGGCAAAAGACTCGTGCCGCGCGGCCACCTCAAAGGTATAGAGCTTTGACAACTGCCAGCCGTTGAGGAGCCGGTTACCGACCTCTTTTAGCGCATCCATCTTTTGCCTCCCCCGTTTCATGTCCGCTGATTGTAAAGAAAAGAGCCGCTGCCCGACGCCTTAAAGATGAATAAAAGTGACCCATGACGCAAAATACCGCCAGCTTTAGACGTTAATCACTACTTTGATTCAATCTGATTCACCTGAAGAGCCAATTATATCGTTTGTCAGCCGGTGGCGTTTTTCTGTTCAATAGGCGCAGATTATTCACAGGCGAGGTGGGGTATGGAATCGCAGATTTGGGTTGTGAGCACGCTGCTGATAAGCATCGTGCTGATCGTGTTAACTATCGTCAAACTGAAGTTTCACCCCTTCCTGGCGCTGCTGTTAGCCAGCTTTTTTGTCGGCGCAATGATGGGGATGAGCCCGCTGGATATGGTTAACGCCATTGAAAGCGGGATTGGCGGAACGCTGGGCTTCCTCGCGGCTGTTATCGGCCTCGGTACCATTCTGGGTAAAATGATGGAGGTCTCCGGCGCCGCAGAGCGTATCGGCCTGACGCTCCAGCGCTGCCGCTGGCTATCGGTTGACGTCATTATGGTGCTGGTCGGCCTGATTTGCGGGATTACGCTGTTTGTGGAAGTTGGCGTCGTGCTGCTGATCCCGCTGGCATTCTCCATCGCCAAAAAGACCCACACCTCGCTTCTGAAGCTGGCGATTCCGCTGTGCACCGCATTGATGGCCGTCCACTGCGTGGTTCCGCCTCATCCGGCCGCGCTGTTCGTTGCCAATAAGCTCGGCGCCGATATCGGGACGGTCATCGTCTACGGCCTGCTGGTCGGGCTGATAGCCTCGCTGGTTGGCGGCCCGTTGTTCCTCAAACTTCTCGGCGACCGCCTGCCGTTTAAACCGGTTCCCGCCGAGTTTTCCAACCTGGAAGTCCGTAAGGAAGAGACGCTGCCGTCGCTCGGCGCTACGCTCTTTACTATCCTGCTGCCTATCGCGCTGATGCTGGTAAAAACCGTTGCCGAGCTGAATATGGCCAAGGGCGGCACGCTGTACATGCTGCTGGAGTTCATCGGTAACCCGATCACCGCCATGTTTATTGCCGTCTTCGTGGCTTACTACATTCTCGGCATCCGCCAGAACCTTGGGATGAGCGTGCTGCTGACTCATACTGAGAATGGCTTTGGCTCGATTGCCAATATCCTGCTGATTATCGGCGCCGGCGGGGCATTCAACGCCATTCTGAAAAGCAGCGGGCTGGCCGATTCTCTGGCAGTGATTCTGTCGAACATGCATATGCACCCCATCCTGCTGGCCTGGCTGGTGGCGCTGATTCTGCACGCTGCGGTCGGCTCCGCTACCGTCGCGATGATGGGCGCAACCGCCATCGTTGCCCCGATGCTGCCGCTTTATCCCGACGTGAGTCCGGAGATCATCGCCATTGCTATCGGTTCAGGCGCAATTGGCTGCACGATCGTTACCGACTCCCTGTTCTGGCTGGTAAAACAATACTGCGGAGCGAGTCTGAGCGAGACGTTTAAATACTATACAACGGCCACATTTATCGCATCCTTACTTGCGCTGGCCTGCACGTTCCTGCTTTCTTTCATCATCTGAGCGCCAAGAGACGTAATATGAAAAACGCTGACATGACCACTTTAATCGCACAGTTCCCGCTGCTGAAGGAGCTGATTGCCCTGAAAGAAACCGCCTGGTTTAACCCGGCGACCACCTCTCTGGCCGAGGGTTTGCCCTACGTCGGCTTGACCAGCGAAGACGTCCAGGACGCCCGCGCCCGCCTCGATCGCTTTGCCCCGTATCTGGCGCAGGCCTTCCCGGAAACCGCGGCCACCGGCGGGATTATCGAATCCGAGCTGGTGGCGATTCCGGCCATGAAAGCGCGGCTGGAACAGGAATTTGCGCAGCCGGTTGCGGGTGAGCTGCTGTTGAAAAAGGACAGCCATCTGCCGATCTCCGGCTCAATTAAAGCGCGAGGCGGCATTTATGAGGTGCTGACCCACGCGGAAAAACTGGCGCTGGAAGCCGGACTGCTCACCACCGCGGATGACTACAGCAGGCTGCTGACGCCTGAATTTAAACAGTTCTTCAGCCAGTACAGCATCGCCGTGGGCTCCACCGGAAACCTCGGAATGTCGATTGGCATCATGAGCGCGCGCATCGGCTTTAAGGTCACCGTGCATATGTCCGCCGACGCCCGGGCGTGGAAAAAAGCGAAGCTGCGCAGCCACGGCGTGACGGTGGTGGAGTACGAACAGGATTACGGCGTAGCGGTTGAGCAGGGGCGTAAAGCCGCCGAATCAGACCCTAACTGCTTCTTTATCGACGACGAAAACTCACGCACGCTGTTCCTCGGCTACGCCGTTGCCGGCGAGCGTCTGAAGGCCCAGTTTGCTCAGCAGGGCCGCGCGGTCGATGCCGACCATCCGCTGTTCGTCTATCTGCCGTGCGGCGTTGGCGGGGGCCCTGGCGGAGTGGCATTTGGCCTCAAGCTGGCCTTCGGCGACCACGTGCGCTGCTTCTTCGCGGAACCAACCCACTCGCCCTGTATGCTGCTGGGGATTTATACCGGACTGCACGACGCGATTGCGGTCCAGGATTTAGGTATTGATAACCTGACCGCCGCCGACGGGCTCGCCGTTGGCCGGGCGTCGGGATTTGTCGGCCGGGCGATGGAGCGTCTACTGGATGGCCTGTATACCCTCGACGACCAGACGATGTACGACATGCTGGGCTGGCTGGCGCAGGCTGAAAATATCCGCCTTGAGCCTTCGGCACTGGCGGGCATGGCCGGGCCGCAGCATATTTGCGCAAGCGAGACCTACCGGCAAATGCACGGCTTTAGCCCGGAGCAGATGCAGAATGCCACGCACCTGGTGTGGGCCACCGGCGGCGGCATGGTGCCGGAAGAAGAAATGGCGCAGTATCTGGCGAAGGGCCGCTAGCCCGCCGTTAGCGCAGCAGCGGCATCAGCTCGGCGGGCGACCGCTGCTGGTTTTGTAGATCACGCATGACGCGCATATAGGGCGCGCTCATGCTGTAAAACTGGCGATAACCCGCGCACAGCGGGTTTTGCCCCTTTTGCGCATCCGCCGGCGGGCAATCACCGCCGCATAACCTCAGCCACGGGCAGTCGCGACAATCTGGCGTAACCGGCGCGTCGGCGGGACGTACCGCTTCACCACACCAGCCGCGCAGAGCGCTCTCAAAGGGCAACACCAGGATCCGGCCGATATCCTCGCGTACCCAGATAGCAAAAACCGCGCACAGGAACTCCCCCCAGGCCTCGGCATCTTCCGGCTGAAGCTGCGGAACAAAGCGGATCGCTGAAACGCCCTGCTGGCGTAGCTGGTGATAATATTGCCGCGGGCTCTGGCAGTGATGGCGATAAATATTGACGTCCAGTACCTTCAGCTCTCTCTCTGCGGCACTCCTGCTGTGGCAACGTCCTGTCATGTCACATCCTTAATGAATAAAACAATCTGCCGTAGATGAGTTACAGCAAACATTAACGCCAGCGAAAGCACTGCGAGGGAGATCAAAAATTTGTCACGTATCGCCCGGGATTGTGCGAAATCGCTCTCGTTGATATCCATCAGGTTGCGGCTGCGGGTATAGCGCCAGAGAATAATGGCAACGGCAGCCAGCACGCCAATCGACAGCCAGAACAGCGCGCCCGCGCTGTGCCAGTTGTGTTTGACTGCCAGCGCCATCAGCGCCCCGTAGCCCAACAGCGTTCGGAACCAGGCCAGCGACGTGCGCTCCGGCTGCAGGCCCGGATCGCTCTCCCGCCGCATCCGACGCCTATCCACCGTAGAGCACCAGTCCCGTCACCACCACGACCACAATCATCAGCAGAATACTGATCGCCAGCAGCGTCCGGGTATAGGGCAAGTCTTGTTTTAGGCGCATCGCCTTTTCATTACTCAGCCAGCGCAGATAGCCGTAAATGGCCAGGCCGCCGGCAAACAGGCACAGCAGCAGCGCCAGCGCTTCGCGAATCAGCGGCGTGGCAAAGTCGGGCGCCAGCTGATCGAGGCCGACGCCGGCGGCGAGAAAGCCCAGCGCCGTGCGGATCCAGGCGAGAAAAGTACGTTCATTGGCGAGTGAAAAGCGGTAATCCGGCGCTTCGCCGACGCGGGAGATTTTCATCAGGGTTCCTTGTTCGTGCCACGGGCAGGCTCCAGCATAGCGTAATTCATCACGAACGGGGGAAGAGGGAAGAACCGGCACCCGTTGGGTGCCGGTGAGAGGGAGAGATTAGTGCAGTTCTGGCCAGTACTCTTTATTGGCCGCGATCAGGTCATCAAGGATCGCCCTGGCGACAGAGGCGCTCGGCACGGTTTTCGACAGCGTAATCGCCTGCCACAGCTTGTGGTAGGAGCGATGTTCCCAGGCATCGACCACCAGTTTTTCGACCGCCACCTGCTGGCCCATCATCCCTTTCTGGAAGTTCGGGATATCGCCAACCGTTAGCGGCTCCGGCCCGTTATGGCCAACCAGGCACGGAATTTCGACCATCGCATCGGCGTCAAAGTTATGGATAGCGCCATTATTCGGCACAATCAGCAGCATGCGTTCCTGGGTGTTGAAGGCAATCGCCGCCGCGAGGTCAACGATGTACGAGGCGTGCTCGTCGATCTCCAAATCACCTGCAGATGATTTGCCGGCGGCAATAATGGCCCGGCAGGCGCTGAAGACGTTTTTCTCGCGATGATCCATGACCTCGTTTGCGCGGGTGCGCTCAGGGTTGGAGTGCGCAACCACATAATCCGGGAACAGATAGTACTTCAGGTAGGTGTTCGGCATGGTATCCGGATCCAGCGCCTGCACATCTTTTGCCTTCGCAAAGGTATCGTTCCAGCTCGCTTCGGTATGCGGGTCGTTAGATGGCGGAACATAGCCATATTTAGCGACATACTCACGCAATTTTGGCATCAGGTCGTTACCCTGCAGATCCTCAATCGACGTCCACCAGCCGAAGTGGTTAAGGCCGTAGTAGCGCACGCGCATCTGCTTGCGGTCTTTCAGGCCGACGATTTGCGCCATCCGCCCTTCGATACCGATCGGCATATCGCAAATGTTGAGGATTTTCGCGTTCGGACGCAGGCGGCGGGTCGCTTCTGCCACAATGGCCGCCGGGTTGGAGTAGTTAAGCATCCACGCGTTCGGCGAATATTTTTGCATATAGTCCACCAGCTCCAGCACGCCGCCGATCGAGCGCATACCGTAGGCAATACCGCCAGGTCCGCAGGTTTCCTGGCCCAGCACGCCGTGGCGCAGGGGGATTTTTTCATCTTTTTCACGCATCGGATATTTACCGACGCGAATATGTGCCATCACGAAATCAACGTCGGTAAACGCCGCCTGCGGGTCGGTGGTGTAGCTGAACTCAATATCCGGCGCCTGCTCTTTGAGAATGACTTTACACGCTTCGGCGATAGTCTCCTGCCGCGCACCGTCGTTGTCATAAAATTTCAGTGCCCGCAGCGGGAAACGGTCCTGGTTAGCTAACAGCATTAATACGATGCCCGGGGTAAAGGTACTGCCGCCGCCTGCGATAACAACTGAGAATTTTTTCATGATACTGCCTCCGTCATGGTGTTTTGTTCGGTCTGTAGAGAATCTTTGATTAAGGTTTCAAGCTGGTCGCGAACCTGAGGAACGTGCAGGCCGACGATGACCTGAATCCCGTTGCCGCGTCGCACAACCCCGTGGGCGCCCAGCGCTTTAAAGACGTCGTCACTTTGCGTTTTCGCCATATCCACCAGCGTGATACGCAGGCGGGTGGCGCAGTTATTGATGTTCTCGATATTGCTTGCCCCGCCGAGCGCCTGCAGGAAACCTGCGGCCTGGCCGAGCCTGGTGTCCGTCGCCCCTGCGGCGCTGGTTTTGCCGCGCGCAGCCTGGTAGTCGGCCTTGCTGTAGAGCTTGATTTCACTCTCTTCGCGTCCCGGCGTTTTCAGGTTGAGACGCAGGATCAGGGTGCGGAAGATAACGAAGTAGATGCCGGTGAAGCACGCCCCGATGCCGATCTGGATAAACATCATCGACGCGTGGTTATGGAACATCGGGATCCAGTTTTGCGGCAGGAACTGATCCAGCAAACCGCCGCCAAAATTGCCCACCACGCCGCACATATACATCACCGTCGCCATCGTCGCCGCCAGCACGGCGTGCACGGCGAACAGCAGCGGAGAGATAAACAAGAAGGTGAACTCCAGCGGTTCGGTGATGCCGACCAGCATGGCGGTCAGGGTGGCCGGTATCAGCAGCCCGGCGACCTTGACGCGGTTTTCCGGGGCGGCGGTGAAGTAGAGCGCCAGCGCAATACCCACGGAGCCAAAGACTTTCGAGTTTCCGTGCAGGGCGAAGCCGCCTTCCGGGAACAGGGCCTTCAGCGGCTCGGTGCTCTGACTAAACTCCTGCAGATGCTGCGCCCAGTACACCTGAATGCCGCCTTCCACCACTGCCGGGCCAAAGATAAACGGGCCGTAGACAAAATGGTGTAAACCGGTTGGGATCAGGATCCGCTCAAGGAAAATATAAACCCAGACCCCGAGCGCCCCGGCTGAGCGTAAAAACGCCTGCAGAGATTCAATACCCATCTGTACTTTCGGCCAGCCGAGTAGCGTGAGCCAGGCGCAGGGGATCATTGCCAGGAATGCAACGATAACGACAAATGAGGACCCCTGGAAAATACCGAGGAAAACCGGCAGCGGTTTGTCAAAATAGCGGTTATGCAGCGCGGTCACGAGACCGGAAATAACAATCGCGCCGATGATGCTGGTATCCAGCGTTTTAATCCCGGCGATCATCGCCAGGCCGCTGCCGGCCGTAGGTTCAGCGGAAAAGTCGACGCCGAAGAAGTGGCCCCAGGTCATCCCCATCGCGTTGATGAAGTAGTTCCAGGTCAGAAAGCTTACCAGCACCGCCAGGCAGGCCCGGCCCTGCGCCTGTTTAGCGAGGCCAATCGGCAGGCCGACGGCGAAAATCAGCGGCATATTACGAAATACCGTCCAGCCGCCTTCTTCAATAATGTGAACGATTTGTGCAAATAAATTATCGGGGGCCGTAAGCGCTTCGCCGACAAACATCGGGTTGCGTAACATAATGGCAATTCCGACCACGATCCCGGCAAAGGGAAACAGCAAAACCGGGGTAAACATGGCACCGCCGAAACGTTGTATTTGACTGAGCATTTTAAAATCCTCATTTAACAACCAGTAGGGTTAGTGGCCTTATTTGTCTTGAGTATCGGCCTAAAGCGAGAATAGGAATTTACCCGTCATCCAACATGCAATGTCGTTGCGATTCGTGATCGCTTTCATGGTTTTAATTACAGCAATGTTGTCTAATTTTTGAATAAAACATAGACAACAACAAAATCCCCAGACCTTAGCCTGCAAAAACATCGGCGTATACGTATGTAATTTAATGATTTTTAATACGAAACAGGGGTTTGATAATCACCTCTGTCACTGGAATAGAGGTCTACTGGTGATCTACAAATCTATTGCTGAAAGATTGCGCCTGCGGCTCAATTCATCGGATTTCAACATCGGCAGCCCGCTGCCGGGAGAGAAAAAGCTGGCGCAGGAGTTTGGCGTCGCGCGGATGACCATTCGCAAAGCCATCGACCTGCTGGTGAACTGGGGGCTGGTGGTTCGTCGGCACGGTAGCGGCACCTACGTCGCACGCAAAGACGTGCACCACGAAACCACCAATCTTACCGGCCTGGCCGAAGTGCTGCGCCAGCAGGGGAAAGAGGTGGTCAGCCAGGTGCTGATTTTCGAGGTGATGCCCGCGCCGCCCGCGATTGCCAGCCAGCTGCGGATTCAGATTAACGAGCGGATCTATTTCTCACGACGCGTGCGCTACGTGGACGGAAAGTCCCTGATGCTGGAAGACAGCTATATGCCGGTAAAACTGTTTCGTAATCTGTCGCTGGTGCATCTGGAGGGGTCAAAATTTGACTACATCGAGAAAGAGTGTGGGCTAACGATTAGCGGTAACTACGAGAGCCTCTCCCCGGTGCTGGCGGACAAGCAGCTGGCAAAGTCGATGAACGTGCCGGAGCAGACGCCGCTGCTGCGTATCACCTCGCTCTCCTACAGCGACAGCGGCGAATTTCTCAATTATTCCGTTATGTTTCGCAACGCCAGCGAGTATCAGGTGGACTACCATTTACGCCGCGTCCACCTCGATAGCCCGTTAGCTCATCCCCCAGAACAACACGGCGAGGAGCTGGGGCGTGATGATGCGTAAAAACATCACCAGCGGGTAGACCGTAGCATACGACAGCGCCGCCGCCCCGCTGGTGGCGTGCAGGTTGTTGGCGAAGGCCAGCGCCGGGGGATCGGTCATTGAACCGGCCAGCATGCCGCACAGGGTCAGATAGTTCATCTTCAGCAGCATTCGCGCCAGAATACCGACCGTCAGCAGCGGAATGCCGGTAATGAAAATACCGTAGACTATCCAGTTCAGGCCGTCGCCGTGGGTCAGCGTGAGGATAAAATCACCGCCCGACTTCAGGCCGACAACCGCCAAAAACAGGACGATCCCGAGCTCACGCAGCGCAAGGTTGGCGCTGGGCGGCATAAACCAGTACAGCTTGCCGATGCTGCCGATTCGCCCGAGGATCAGCGCCATAATCAGCGGCCCGCCGGCCAGCCCCAGCTTAAGCGCGACGGGAAAACCGGGAATAAACAGCGGAATAGAGCCCAGCAGCACCCCTAAACCAATGCCGATAAATACCGGCAGCATCTGGACCTGCTGCAATTTTTGCTGCGCGTTACCCAGCTCAGCGGCAACCGCGTCAATCGCCTCCGGGCGCCCGACCAGGTTAAGAATGTCACCAAACTGCAGGCTGGCATGGCTGCTGGCCACCAGCTCCACGCCGGCGCGATTAAGCCGCGAGATCACGACGTCATAGCGCTGCTTAAAATTGAGATCGCGGATTTTCTTGCCGAGGATCTTCTCGCTGGTCACCACCACCCGCTCAACTTTCAGATCGGTACCGCGGGTGGAAAGCGAGGTGGAAACCTCCTTGCCGATCACCAACTGCGCATTGTGTAAATCCTCCGGACGCCCCACCAGATGCAGAAGGTCGCCGGTCTGGATCAGCGTGCCCGGAGCCGGGACCATCAGCAGCTCATCCCGCTTAAGGCGCGAACAGATCAGCCTGTCGCTGTTGAGCATCGGTACATCCTGAATCGCCATATTATTCAGGTTAGGGTTTTCAACGCGGACGTTAATCGTCTGCAGCAGCGCATGGCCATTACCGCTGCTCTCATCAAACTGCTGGGCCTCTTTTTCGACGTTGACGCGAAAGAACAGGCGCACCAGCCACATGGTGAGCAAAATGCCGCAAATACCAAACGGATAGGCCATGGCATAGCTCATCCCCATCTGGTCTACGACATCGAGCGGCACGCCAAGGTCGCGAAGGATCTGCTGCCCGGCCCCCAGCGCCGGGGTATTGGTCACCGCCCCGGAGAAAATACCGAGGACTATCGGCAGCGGGATATTAAAAAGCTTATGCAGCACCGCGGTCACCAGACCGCCGAGGATCACGATGAGGATGGCAAAGAGGTTAAGCCGCAGCCCTGAAACGCGCAGAGAGGCGAAGAACCCCGGCCCGACCTGGATACCGATGGTATAAACGAAGAGAATCAGGCCAAATTCCTGAATAAAGTGCAGCATGGGTCCGCTGAGGGTAATGCCCGCCTGATCGACAAAGTGGCCGACGATAATACCGCCAAACAGCACGCCGCCAATGCCAAAACCCACACCGCGAATTTTGACATTGCCGATCCACAATCCGACAACCGCAACCAGCGCCAAAACGCTGACGGTCAATGCTATATCACTCATCGTGTTTTCCCTGTGAATAACATTAGTAATAACCGGGATTATGGCCCAACCCTCGGGGCCTGTATGCAGCCTGGCGCACAATAATCAGCGGGTCATCGGAACCGCGTACAGGGTACTTCCGCCGGTCATTTCAGCGCCCGAGGCCAAAAAAAAGCCCCGAAAGGTCGGGGCTTTGATGATCTTGTCAGATTAGCTGTCGAGCGCCGGACGCTCGCTAATCGCGATCCGCTGCGGGATAACCGCTTCCGGTTCATTGCGGGTGAGATCGATATGCAACAAACCGTTGTTGAAGGTGGCTCCGGAGACTTCCATATTTTCGGCAAGAGTGAAGCTGAGGCTAAAGGCCTGGCTTACCAGCCCCTGATGCAGCCACTTCGTCTCTTTTTCCGCCTGCTGCGGCGTACCTTTCACGCTCAGGCGCGTCCCCTCCAGCTGAATGTCCAGATCTTCCTGACGGAAACCGGCCAGCGCAAGGGTAATGCGATAGTGGTTATCGTCGCTTTTTTCGATGTTATAAGGTGGGAAGCTCTGGCTTTCACCGGCGGTTTGCAGAGCATTGGCCAGTTTGTCAAAACCGATCCATTGACGCAGCAGTGGGGATAAATCGTAGTTACGCATAATGTGTTTCTCCTTCTAAGAAGCGAGTGAATACCGCAGGTTTGATAACCCGCATCTGCCCCCTGACGGCGAGCAAGTTTCAATATCGGGCCGCGCGAGCGACCCAACGGGATTAGTTGATTTCGATACGGCGCGGTTTATCCGCTTCCGGGATCACGCGTTCCAGTTCGATATACAGCAGACCGTTCACCAGGTTAGCCCCGCGGATGTGGATGTTCTCCGCAATCTGGAATTTGCGCTCAAAGTTGCGCTCGGCAATGCCCTGATAGAGGTAAGTACGCTCTTTCGGCTCACCGGCATGGGCACCTTTGACGATCAGCAGATTATCCTGGGCGGTGATCTCCAGTTCGCTTTCGGCAAAGCCGGCAACGGCGATCGCAATGCGATAATGGTTTTCGTCTACCAGCTCGACGTTGTACGGAGGGTAGCCGCCATTACTTTGGCTCTGATTGTTTTCTAACAGATTAAAAAGGCGGTCAAAACCAATAGCAGAACGATACAGCGGAGAGAGATCGAAATTACGCATAATAAATAGCTCCTGAAATCAGCGAGAATTTTATGACCTTCCATCATGGACAGGTCGTTATTACCCGGAATACCCCGCAGGCGTATTCTCATTGGGCCACGTTTCTAAAATGGGTTTCCCACCGCGTTTTTCAAGACGAATGCAGCAATTTTTTTTGCAGTTTGCCGACGATTGCTTAGACTGGGGGTAGCACAAAAGGCAAAATGCGATGCCTGCCACAGTGCAGCGTAATAACGCTATGCATTCAGAGGATGGCTCGATATAACCGATAAATGGTTATCTCAATGCCCGAAACAATAATGGAAGAATGATGAAAAGCGGTCTGTTAAAGCTGGTCCTGTTCGGCGGAATGGTAGCCTTGAGCGGTTGCTCCAGCGTGATGTCTCATACCGGTGGCAAGGAAGGAACCTACCCGGGAACGCGTGCCAGCGCGCAGATGCTGGGCGATAGCGATGCCAACTGGGGAACAAAATCCCTGGTGGCGATAGATATGCCTCTCACCGCGGTGATGGATACGCTGCTGCTGCCGTGGGATATGTTCCGTACCGATAGCTCGATAAAATCGCGCGTTGAAAAAAGCGAAAAAGAGTCGCTGGCGACCAATTCGGTTATCCCGCCAGCGTCAATGCCAACCCCTTGATTTAACGCGTAACCTCGGTGGTCCACAGCTGACGATAGCCGCCCACCTCCGCCATCCATGCCAGATATTTGCCATCCGGCGAAAAGACGATCGCGTCCGCTGAAGGCGAGCTTTCCCCCTCGGCAGTCAAAAACGTCACCGCACCAGATCGAGCGTGGCAAAGCGCAATCCGATTCTCCAGCACAAATCCCAGCCATTCGCCCGACGGGTGCCAGTTAAACGCCGACTGAATATCCGAGCGATTAGCGGTTAGCTGCCGCAGGCCGCTACCCTGCGGCGAAATCAGCCACAGCTGAACCACGCCGGCATCATCGCGCATCAGAAACGCAATCTCCGTCGCCTGCGGGTTAGCCCGTACCCAGTGGCGCGGCGCGGTGGTTAATCCGGGATAGCGGCGGTCGTGAGTAAAGGTCAGGCGCCGCTGCATCACCCCGGCCGGCGGCGCGGGGAGCGTAGTATCGGTCCCCGCCAGCGGCGCATCGCCCTGCTGCTTCCAGCCTTGTTCGCTATCCGGCAAGGCGACGATAAACAGCTCGGGAACCTTTTCACCTTCTGCCGATAGCGTGTCGCCAATAAAAGCCAGAGCATGGTTACCGACCCAGCCCTCTTCATAAGCGCGGTTGATTTCATCGCTGCCCGGCGTCGGCTCAGGCGTCGTCCGGCTGACCAGCACGCACCAGTGGCTACCGCCATATTCACGCGGATGCTGCCCGTGCGGTACTACCGGGCCATAGGGCGCGGCCACCCCAACGTTGCGCAGATCCAGCGCGGGCGAGCGCTCATGCAGCACGTGATCGTTATAGGTAAAGCTGACCAGTTGACCATCAGGACTATAAACATGGACGTGGCTACCGCCGCGCAGCGCGCCGGCGGTATAAGGAGCGGTGATATCCATCGCATCAAGGTTACGGCACTCGCCCTGAAACGACACCACGCCGCGACGGTGGTGGAAATCATAATGCCAGCTTTCATCCGGGCGCTCGGGGCCGTGAATAAAAACGTAGGCATCTTTCGTTGGATGAACGGTCACCACGCCAACGTGAGCGCCCTGCTGCGCGCGATAGATAGTCTCTACCGCCCCGGTGTGGACGTTGACCCGCTCAATCGTCTCCCCGGTGAAGGAGGCCCCGGACGGGCGGACGTCAAAAACCAGCCACTGGCTATCCGCAGTCCAGACGCGAGTATTGGTCAACTGATGATGACGAGGGGCAAAAGTGATTTGTTTCATAGGACTACCCTGATGCACGGCGTTCGCATCAGGGTATAGTATCGGCAAGAATTAGCCTACACGTTTAATATCGCCCACCAGCACAATGTAGGAAAGCGCGCCAATCAGAGCCACGACGGCAATATAAACCAGAGCAGGAGCAAAACCATATCCCTGCGCCAGGTAGCCAATGACCAGCGGAACGGTGATCCCGCCCAGACCGCCGACAAAGTTAAACACGCCGCCGGTCAGCCCAATCAGGCGCATCGGCGCAAGCGATGACACCAGTGACCAGGTGATAGAAGCAAAGCCGTTGCCGAAGAAGGCGATGGCCATCAGGGTCATAATCCATACCGGATCGTTGGTGTAATTCGCGCCGATAATACAGGTCGATATCAGCAGCCCGCAGATAATGGGCGTTTTACGCGCGGCGCCCAGCGAAACGCCTTTTCGCACCAGCCTGTCCGCCAGCCAGCCCGAGAGCAGCACGCCAACAAACGCGGCAAGGAAGGGAACCGTGGTCATAAAGCCCGCTTTTAGCGCGGTAATCCCCTTTTCCTGAGTCAGGTAGTTGGGGAACCAGGTCAGGAAAAACCACAGCGTGGAGGTGACGGCAAACTGCCCGAGGTAGACGCCGACCAGCTTACGATGGAATACCAGCTTCCAGTCGGCTTTGGTCATCGGCTGCCGCGCCTCTTTTTTGACCGGCGCATCGCCATCCACCAGACCGCCGCCGTCGCGAATATAGTCCAGCTCGGCTTTGCTGATGCTTTTAGTCAGGCGCGGAGGCTGGTAGACCTTGAACCAAACTAACGACCAGACAATACCGATAGCGCCGGTGACGATGAATACCCAATGCCAGCTCAGCAGCTCCTGAATCCAGATCAGCAGCGGCGTAAGGAATGCCAGCCCCACAAACTGACCGGAGGTGTAGAAGCCGACCGCCGATGCGCGTTCATGCTCCGGGAACCAGCTGGTCACCATGCGATTATTGGTCGGGAAAGCCGGGGCTTCAAAAATGCCCGTAATCGCTCGCAGACCAATGAGCGACATCAGCCCCGTGGCAAAGCCCTGAAACAGCGTCGCCACCGACCAGCCAAAAATGGCAATAAAGTAGGTCATTCGCGAACCTACGCGGTCGAGGAACCAACCGCCGGGGATTTGACACAGCGTATAAAGCCAGGCAAAAGCAGAAAAAATATAGCCCATTTCCGTTTTGCTAATACCAAACTCTTCCTGAATATGCGCTGACGCGACGGCAAGATTAGCCCGGTCAACGTAGCAAATAACAACGGTAATAAAGATCATAACCAGCGTCAGATAACGACGACGCCCGGGTTTTGCAGCTGTCACTGAAATATCCATAGCAATCTGTCTCCAGATTTTGGGCATAGCGAAGCCGCTCACCATGCCCGGTAAATTACAGAGGGTTTATTTGAATTTTTTATTAATAACTTAACCGTAATGCGCTAAATAATTTGTGCCGGGGAAAGGTGGCATATTTTCGCATTCCCAGGAGCATACATTAGTATGTGACTGGGGTAAGAAAATGCAGCCAACGCATCACCAGTGCAAAGTATGACGCACATTACCATTCGGCGACGGAACCATCCTCATGACGCCACAATGGATTACGCCAGTCCGGCGCATTTTTACTGAGTTCAATCACTCTGGCTTCATCAATTTCCACTCCCAGCCCAGGCTTCATTAACGGTTTAAAGAAGCCGCCTTCCATACTGAAGTCTTCTTTATTTTTCACAAAGTCGAGCAGCTCCGCGCCCTTGTTGTAGTGAATGCCCATGCTTTGTTCCTGGAGGACCGCATTGCGCGCGACGAAATCGACGTGCAGGCAGGCGGCCAGGGCGATCGGGCCCAGCGGGCAGTGCGGCGCCAGCGCCACGTCATAAGCCTCAGCCATTCCGGCGATTTTATAGCATTCGGTGATCCCTCCGGCGTGCGACAGATCCGGCTGCAAAATGGCCAGGCCGCCCGCTTCCAATACTCGCTTGAATTCGAAGCGCGAGAACATACGTTCACCCGCCGCGAGCGGAATATGGGTCTGCGCTGCCAGTTTTGGATAATATTCCGCCTGCTCCGCCAGCACCGGCTCCTCAATAAATAGCGGGCGATACGGTTCCAGCTCTTTAATCAGCACTTTAGCCATCGGCGCGCTGACGCGGCCGTGGAAATCAAGACCAAACTCAATTTCATTGCCGAAAGCTTCGCGGATTTGCGCCACGGTATTGACCGCTGCGTCTACCGCACGGGAATTATCAATAACCCCCATCTCTTCGCAGCCGTTTAATTTGAAGGTATCAAAGCCAATCCCGCGCAGCTTTTTAATACCATCGATAACTTCCGCCGGGCGATCGCCGCCAACCCAGCTGTAGGCTTTAATTTTGTCCCGCACCAGGCCGCCCATCAGCTGCCATACCGGCGCATTCAGCACTTTGCCTTTGATATCCCACAGCGCCTGATCGATACCGGCAATGGCGCTCATCAAAATAGGGCCGCCGCGATAAAAACCGGCGCGGTACATCACCTGCCACAGGTCGTTAATACGCGCCGGGTCCTGGCCAATCAGATATTCCCCCAGCTCATGCACCGCCGCTTCGACGGTGCGCGCGCGCCCTTCAATCACCGGCTCGCCCCAGCCAACAACGCCTTCATCGGTTTCAATTTTCAAAAACATCCACCGCGGAGGTAAACGGTAAGTAGTCAGTTTGGTTATTTTCATTGCACAGCCTCTCGATATGCTTTAACAAATGCGGCAGCCTGCCGGGCGGTGCGTTCAACGGACTGTCCGGCACGATAAAGATCGCTCCCCAGCCCGGCACCGATACAGCCGGCATCAATCCATTGCGCCAGGTTCTCCGGCGTTACGCCACCGACGGCGAAGACGGGGACCTCTGGCGGTAAAACGGCTTTCAGCGCCTTGATATAATCCGGGCCAAAAGCGGAGGACGGGAACACTTTCAGCGCGCCGGCACCCGCATCGAGCGCGGTGAAAGCCTCAGTAGCCGTAGCGCATCCGGGACAGACGGTCATCCCGTAGCCCACCGCACGGCGAATCACTTCACTTTGAACGTTTGGCGTAACGATAAGCCGACAGCCCATCTTCGCCAGCTCGTCAACCTGCTCCGGCTGCAGCACGGTACCTGCGCCAATCAGCGCCCGATCGCCAAACGCCTCGACGATGGCCGGAATGCTTTGCTGCCAGCGGGGCGAGTTCAGCGGGATTTCGACGGCATCAAATCCCGCATCGATAACGGCGCCCACGTGCGCCAGCGCCTCTTCCGGCGTTATGCCGCGCAGAATTGCGATCAGCGGAAGCCTGGTTTGCCACTGCATATGCGATGCTCCTTATTTAGACAAAATCATTCAGAATGCGTCGGGACAACGAGCCCGGTCGCTGGCTAAATTCAGCGAGCAGGCGCGGCCAGTAAGGAGGCCGATTGAATGATGAACCGTATACCCGCCTGGAAAGCCGTATCGCCGGAAATAACCGTCGCCTGACGGCCAAATGCAGCCAGCGCCTGCTGATAGCGGTTCGCCAACGCCTCTCCGCCAACGATAGTAATCTGCTGGTCAATCACGCTTTCGCTCATGGTGGCAACCTCGGCGCCAATCAGCAGGCCGGATAAAAATTCGCTGACGTGCTCGCGCGGTAGCGTGCCCAGCACGTGCGAAGCGCGAACCTGAAAGAGCTGCGCTAAAACGGCGGGCGATGTCAGCCCGCGCTCGAGGCCGGCGGAAAATGCCTCCGCTGAGGTTTCCTGCTGCGGCAGGCCGGCGCCCACCAGCGAATGGTGCAGTAATAAATGGTGCAGTTCACCGGTCATCACGGTGCGAAAATCAAGAATTTGCTCGCGATCGGCCTGCACCCATTTGCAGTGGGTGCCGGGCATCACATAGACAGAGGAGGGAGCAATCGCGCGCGCGCCGAGCAGCTGCGTCTCTTCGCCGCGCATCACGTTGCGGTTATCGTCCCGGGAGACGCTAAGGCCGGGAACGATCCAGATATTGTCGCCAACGGCGGTTAACTGTTGGCAAATAGCCGAAAAACGAGCGGGAACCGGTAGGTAAGGGGCGATTTTCCAGCCCACGTTGCTGCCGACCATCCCCGCCATCACCGTTGGCGTGGCGTCATCGCGCCAGCTTTCGGTTATCTCACTAAACACCGCAGCCGGGGACCTGCCGTTGAGGCGGGTTACGCCAGCTTCCGACTGCCTGCTCTCCAGGCACCTGTCGCCCTGGAAAAGCCAGGCGCGCAGATTGGTCGATCCCCAGTCAATTGCGATGTAGCGAGATGTCATGTGATTTCCTTCAGCCTTCGTGTTGAGCTGGCGATCATGGTGAGCGCCGCCTGCTCCGCCGCTTCGCTATCCTGATGCCGGATGGCATCAAACAGCGCCTTATGTTCCTGGAGGGTTTTCGGCATGTTGCCTTCATCACCCATCCAGGTTCGTTCAAATACCGCTCTCTGCAGCGAGCTGATTGCCACGCTCAGCTGCTGTAACACCGGGTTATGTACCGACTGCAGCACCGCTTCGTGATAGCGAATGTCGGCTTCGTTAAAGGCATCCCGGTCCTGGTTATTGGCAATCATGTCGTTGAGCGCTTCTTCGATTTGCGCTAAATCGCTCGAGGTTGCGCGTTCAGCCGCCCAGCGGGCGATGGCCGGTTCCACCAGGTTTCGCACTTCGCTCATCGCGCCAATCAGGCGCGGGTCGTAATCATTCTCCAGCACCCACTGCAGCACCTCGGTATCAAGGTAGTTCCAGTGGTTACGCGGTGCGACGAAGGCGCCGCGATAACGCTTCATTTCTATCAGCCGCTTGGCCATCAGGGAGCGGAACACTTCGCGAATAATATTGCGCGAGGTTTCAAACTCTTCACACAGCTCCGCCTCCGCCGGCAGCGCCGAGCCGGGAACGTATTTGCCGCTGACGATCTGGTTGCCCAGCGTGATAACGATGCGATCGGTTTTATTGAGAGTCATGGAGAGTCCTTGTGCTCTGTATGTCCTGCTCTACTTTACCGTGACCGCCGGATTTCGCCTCAACTTTGTAGTACTAACGTGATAGCACTCATCATTACCGTGGCCTTAATGTAGTACAACGATATCGTGTTGTACTACAATTTAGATCACAAAAACGACAATTGATGATAAGAATATTGATGGCGGGGAAACGGCAGGCATAAAAAAACCCGCGAGGGTCGCGGGTTGGTTCCAGGGGAAGAGGGATTAATTCAGAACATACTTTTCAATGGCATACGCCACGCCATCTTCAAGGTTAGATTTAGTAATAAAGTTTGCCGCTTCTTTAACGGTCGGTATCGCATTATCCATCGCGACGCCAACGCCGGCGAACTCAATCATCGCAATATCGTTTTCCTGATCGCCAATCGCCATGATCTCTTCCTGCTTGATATTCAGCGCATCGGCCAGCGACTTCACGCCGGTACCTTTATTGACCCGCTTATCGAGGATCTCGAGGAAGTATGGCGCGCTTTTCAGCACGGTATACTTCTCTTTCACTTCTGCCGGGATGCGGGCGATCGCCTGGTCCAGAATCACCGGCTCATCAATCATCATGACCTTCAGCAGCTGGATGTTGGGATCCATATTTTCTGCTTCACAGAAGACCAGCGGGATGGTTGCAACGTAGGATTCATGCACCGTGTAGTAGCTCACATCGCGGTTGGCGGTATACAGGGTATTGCGGTCAAGCGCGTGAAAATGGGAGCCGACGTCGCGGGAAAGCTGTTCCAGATAGCGGTAGTCATCATAGCTCAGCGCAGTTTGCGCGACGGTGCTGCCGTCGCTTGCCTTCTGCACTAACGCACCGTTGTAGGTGATGCAGTAGTCTCCCGGCTGCTCCATGTGCAGTTCTTTCAGGTAGCTGTGCACGCCGGCATACGGCCGACCGGTGGTCAGCACCACGTTGACGCCGCGCGCGCGCGCCGCGGCAATCGCGGTTTTAACGGCAGGAGAGATGGTATGGTCTGGCAGCAGAAGCGTGCCGTCCATATCAATTGCAATCAGTTTAATGGCCATGAGATCCCCAGGTAAGATGAGTCCTGACTCATGCTAACGCGATTCCGCTCAAAAAACAGCAACAGAAGCCAGGGAAAACGAGGATAGGTTCGGCAGGGGCATTCCCCTTTTCCGGCTGAAAAAAAACCGGATGACGCCGTTGAGCGTGCGATCCGGGTTTATCAAACGGTTACCCCGGTCAGCGAAGCGCTATACCGGGGAATTCGCGGCTTAGATATCGATATTCGCCGCTTTCAGGGCGTTTTCTTCGATAAATGCGCGGCGCGGTTCAACGGCGTCGCCCATCAGGGTGGTGAACAGCTGGTCAGCGGCAATCGCATCCTTAACGGTGACGCGCAGCATACGGCGGCTATCCGGGTCCATTGTGGTTTCCCACAGCTGATCCGGGTTCATTTCACCCAGGCCTTTATAGCGCTGGATAGAGAGCCCGCGGCGGGACTCTTTCACCAGCCACTCCAGCGCCTGCTCAAAGCTGGCAACCGGCTGACGGCGTTCGCCGCGTTCGATAAACGCGTCGTCTTCAATCAGGCCGCGCAGCTTCTCGCCCAAGGCGCAGATACGACGATATTCGCCGCCGGTCACAAACTCATGATCCAGCGGATAGTCGGTATCGACACCATGAGTACGGACGCGAACAATCGGCTCGAACAGCTGCTGTTCCGTGTTTTCATGAATATCAAACTTCCACTGGCTGCCGTGCTGCTCATTTTCGTTCAGGTCGGTTACCAGCTTATTCACCCAGCGGGTTACGGCCTGTTCGTCCGCCAGTTCAGCTTCGCTGAGCGTTGGCTGGTAGATAAGCTCTTTCAGCATCGTTTTCGGGAAGCGACGCTCCATGCGGCCAATCATTTTCTGCGTTGCGTTGAACTCGGCAACCAGCTTCTCTAACGCTTCGCCAGCCAGGGCCGGGGCGCTGGCGTTGGTGTGCAGGGTGGCGCCATCGAGGGCGATGGAAATCTGGTACTGATCCATCGCTTCATCGTCTTTAATGTACTGTTCCTGCTTGCCTTTCTTCACTTTGTACAGCGGCGGCTGCGCAATGTAGACGTGACCACGTTCGACGATTTCCGGCATCTGACGGTAGAAGAAGGTCAGCAGCAGAGTACGAATGTGCGAACCATCGACGTCCGCATCGGTCATGATGATGATGCTGTGGTAGCGCAGCTTGTCCGGGTTGTACTCGTCGCGGCCAATGCCGCAGCCCAAGGCGGTGATAAGCGTAGCGACTTCCTGGGAGGAGAGCATCTTGTCAAAACGGGCTTTCTCAACGTTGAGGATTTTACCCTTCAGCGGCAGGATAGCCTGGTTTTTACGGTTACGGCCCTGCTTGGCAGAACCGCCCGCGGAGTCCCCTTCCACGAGGTACAGTTCGGACAGCGCCGGGTCGCGTTCCTGACAGTCAGCCAGCTTGCCCGGCAGGCCAGCCAGGTCCAGCGCGCCTTTACGACGGGTCATCTCACGGGCACGGCGTGCCGCTTCGCGCGCGCGCGCAGCATCGATAATTTTACCCACCACGATTTTGGCGTCTGACGGGTTTTCCAGCAGGTATTCGTTCAGCAGCTCGTTCATCTGCTGCTCTACCGCGGTTTTCACCTCGGAGGAGACCAGCTTGTCTTTGGTCTGCGAGGAGAACTTAGGATCCGGTACTTTCACGGAGACTACGGCAATCAGGCCTTCGCGGGCATCGTCGCCGGTCGCGCTGACTTTGGCCTTTTTGCTGTAGCCTTCTTTATCCATGTAGGCGTTCAGGGTACGGGTCATCGCCGCGCGGAAGCCCGCAAGGTGAGTCCCGCCGTCGCGCTGCGGAATGTTGTTGGTAAAGCAGTAGATATTTTCCTGGAAGCCGTCGTTCCACTGCAGCGCAACTTCGACGCCGATACCGTCTTTTTCGGTGGAGAAATAGAAGATATTCGGGTGAATTGGCGTTTTGTTCTTGTTGAGATACTCAACGAACGCCTTGATGCCGCCTTCGTAGTGGAAATGGTCTTCTTTGCCATCACGTTTATCGCGCAGGCGGATGGAGACGCCGGAGTTCAGGAACGACAGCTCGCGCAGGCGTTTTGCCAGAATCTCATATTCGAACTCGATCACGTTGGTGAAGGTTTCATAGCTCGGCCAGAAACGTACCATGGTGCCGGTTTTTTCGGTATCGCCGGTTACGGCCAGCGGCGCCTGCGGCACGCCGTGGGCGTACATCTGACGGTGAACTTTATTATCGCGCTGAATCACCAGCTCCAGCTTCTGCGACAGGGCGTTAACCACGGAAACGCCTACGCCGTGCAGGCCGCCGGAAACTTTATAGGAGTTATCATCAAACTTGCCGCCTGCGTGCAGTACGGTCATGATGACCTCTGCCGCCGATACGCCCTCTTCCGGGTGAATACCGGTCGGAATGCCGCGGCCATCATCCTGTACGGAGACGGAGTTATCGCTATGGATGGTGACAACGATGTCTTTACAGTACCCTGCGAGCGCTTCGTCGATAGCGTTATCCACAACCTCGAATACCATGTGGTGCAGACCGGTGCCGTCATCCGTGTCGCCGATATACATACCCGGGCGCTTACGCACCGCATCCAGCCCTTTCAGGACTTTGATACTGGAGGAGTCATAAGAATTCGACATCAACGTTTCTCGCTCATTTAATCTTGGGTTAATCCGTTATTTTACCCTTTTCCACGGTGAACATCTTCGAATTTTTGTCCGACATGTCCATTACGTGCTCAGCGCTTATTGCGCTGACGAAAACCTGCGACTGCGTGGCTTTTAAGCGGCTGGCAAGCAGCCCGCGCCGCGCGTCATCAAGTTCCGAGGCAAAATCATCTATCAGATACAGACAGCGTCTCCCGCTTTCGCGGGTTAAAAACTCTCCCTGTGCCAGCCGTAGCGCGCACATCAGGAGTTTGAGCTGCCCACGTGACAAAGTATCTTCGACCGGCGCACCATCGGCACGTATGCGGAAATCCGCTTTGTGCGGGCCGTGGGCGGTGTAGGTCAGCATGCGGTCACGCTCGAAGTTTCTCTCCAGTACCTCGGCGTAATCCGTGTCTTTTTCCCAGCCGCGCTGGAAGGAAAAGGTCAGAGAGAATTCAGGTAAAAACTGCTTACAGGTATCCGCCATGTCTTCGACGATAGCGGCGCTGTAATCGGCACGCCAGCGGCTAATTTGCTCCGCCAGCGGGATAAGCTCCAGATCCCAGGGCCGAATTTGAGCATAGCGGCCGACCTGACGCAGCGCGGCGTTGCGCTGCTTCAGCAGGCGCTTCAGGTTGCTCCAGGCGGTAAAAAACCCGCTCTCATTGTGAAAGCATCCCCAGTCAAGAAAGGCTCTTCTGTATTTGGGGCCGCCGTTGAGTAAAGTGAACCCTTCCGGCGTAATCAGCTGCATCGGCATTAAATGCGCCAGCTCAGCGACTTTGTGCCCATCGGTACCGTCAATACGGACCTTGCTGTCACCGAGCTTATCTTTAGTCAGGCCGATGGCGACCTCGCGCTCGTTATCCTGTAAGCGTCCGTGCAGGATAAACGACTCCTGCTCATGGCGGATAACGCGGCCAATTTGCAGGCTGCGAAACGCCCGGCCGTGACCGAGCGTATAGATGGCCTCGAGCACGCTGGTCTTGCCGCTGCCGTTGGCGCCAACCAGGAAGTTAAAGCCAGGAGATAAAGCGAGATCCGCATCTTCAATATTGCGGAAGTCTTTGATGAGTAATCGGGTCAGCGACATATCAACTCATAGCCAGGGCGTTATCGTCGCAGCCAGTTTCAACGCGGACTGCGCACAGGCACTGGAGCGTACACGAAGTACGTGACAGGGGCGAGCACAGCCCAGGTTGAAAATGGCAAGTAAGATAGCCCGATATTCTTTACAAGCGCATAGGCATGACAACGTAGGCTGCGGATTGCGACGCCGCATCCTCAATCTGCACGCTCGAAACCGAATCGGTCAGCAAAATACGCACGTTTTCGCACTTCAGCGCATTCAGCACGTCCAGCACGTAGCTGACGTTAAAGCCGATTTCCATTTCGCTGCCGGAGTAGGAAACGTCGAGGATCTCCTCCGCTTCTTCCTGCTCCGGGTTATTGGCGGTGATTTTCAGCTGATTTTCGCTCACGTACAGACGCACGCCGCGGAACTTCTCGTTCGACAAAATCGCCGCCCGGGCAAACGCCTGCTTGAGAATATCGCAGCCTGCATCCAGATGTTTATCCGGATTCTTCGGCAGCACGCGGCGGTAGTCAGGGAAGCGACCGTCAACCAGCTTCGAGGTAAAGATGAAGTCACCGACGTGGGCGCGGATATTATTGCTGCCAATCTGCACGCGCAGCGGCGTATCGCCGCCGTCGAGCATGCGCATCAGCTCAATCACCCCTTTACGCGGTACGATCACCGAATGGTCAGGCAGCGATTCCCCCAACGGCATAGAGCAGACCGCCAGGCGGTGCCCGTCGGTGGCGACGGTGCGCAGTTCGTCGCCTTCGGTTTCAAACAGCATACCGTTTAAGTAATAGCGGACGTCCTGATGGGCCATCGAAAACTGGGTGGCTTCAATCAGGCGCTTCATCGTCGCCTGCGGCAGCGTGAATTCAACTTCGCTCTGCCAGTCGTCGAGATTAGGGAAATCTGCGGCAGGGAGCGTCGATAGCGAGAAGCGGCTGCGCCCGGAGCGCACCAGCATCCGATCGCCTTCCAGCTGAACCGCGATCTCCGCCCCTTCAGGTAGGCCACGGCAGATATCAAAGAATTTACGTGCCGGAACCGTCGTTGCGCCCGTTTCATGCGGTTGCATCAGCGCAACGCGCGCCACCATTTCCATTTCCAGGTCCGTGCCGGTGAGCGACAGCGCGCCTTCCGAGACCTGAAGCAGCAGGTTACCGAGAATGGGCAGCGTCGGACGACCACCTAACGGGCCGCTTACCTGTTGCAGCGGTTTTAATAAATGTTCACGTTCTACGGTAAATTTCATAGCGTCACGAGGATAATGTTCTGATTAAATTGGAAAAATCTTCTTTGATATCGTGGCTTTCTTCACGCAGCTGCTCAATCTTACGGCAGGCGTGCAGCACGGTGGTATGGTCACGGCCGCCAAACGCATCGCCAATTTCCGGCAAACTATGGTTCGTCAGCTCTTTGGCCAGCGCCATCGCCATCTGACGAGGACGCGCCACCGAGCGGGAGCGGCGCTTGGAGAGCAGATCCGCTACCTTAATCTTATAATACTCCGCCACCGTCTTCTGAATATTGTCGATGGTGACCAGCTTTTCCTGAAGCGCCAGCAGATCGCGCAGCGCTTCGCGGACGAAATCGATGGTAATCGCCCGGCCGGTAAAGTTGGCGTTAGCGATAACGCGGTTCAGCGCCCCTTCCAGCTCACGTACGTTGGAACGTAAACGCTTGGCAATAAAGAAGGCCACTTCACCCGGCAGACGAATGTCGTTTTCGTCCGCTTTTTTCATCAGGATCGCCACGCGGGTTTCCAGCTCCGGCGGCTCGATCGCCACCGTCAGCCCCCAGCCGAAGCGTGATTTCAGACGATCCTCAACGCCGTTGATCTCTTTCGGATAGCGATCCGAGGTGAGAATGATCTGCTGATTACCTTCCAGCAGGGCGTTGAAGGTGTGGAAAAACTCTTCCTGCGAGCGCTCTTTATTCGCAAAGAACTGAATATCATCGATCAGCAGGGCGTCTACGGAGCGGTAGTAGCGCTTAAATTCTTCGATCGCGTTGTTCTGCAAGGCTTTCACCATGTCCTGAACGAAGCGCTCGGAGTGCATATAGACCACTTTGGCGTTCGGTTTGCGCGCAACAATGCCGTTACCGACCGCGTGCAAAAGGTGGGTTTTACCCAAACCGGTACCGCCATAAAGGAATAACGGGTTGTAGGCGCCACCCGGGTTATCCGCAACCTGACGCGCCGCAGCGCGGGCCAGCTGGTTAGACTTACCTTCGACAAAGTTATCAAAGGTATGCTTGACGTTGACGTTGGAGCGGTAGGTCGGTTCCGCCGGCGCCGGGACGTTATCCCAGCCCGGGCGCACGATCGTCGGCGCTACGCGCGTCATCTGAACCTGCGCGGCCGGGACGGTTGCCGCGACGTTATTTACCGCGCCGCGCTGCGGCTGTACTGCCGGTTTAGTGCCGACTTCAAACCGCAGCTGTGGGGCATCAGCACCGCAAAAATCATTGAGTAGTCCATTGATATTATTGAGGTATTTATCCCTTACCCAATCGAGCACAAAACGGTTTGGCGCATACAGTGCCAGCGTGTTATCGCTCAGTTCCGCCTGCAACGGGCGTATCCACATACTGAATTCTGTGGCTGGTAACTCATCCTGCAATCGGGCAAGACACTGCTGCCAAAGCGAAAGTGACACGGCGGACTCCACTCGAACGTAAAATCGATATAAAGAAAAAAAGAAACAATCGTGATTGTTGGCACACGTCGACAAGGCCCTGCATAAGCCGAAAGCCCCTGCACAAAAGGGGTGACGTGCGAACCGCTATCTGCGGTTTTTGTCCGATGCGGATCCGGGGATCGCGATCGGGACCGGGGATCATAGCCTAAACTGAAAAAGATATCTTGTGTTTCTCAACAGATTCTTCCCGTTTTATCCACAGGAAGGATCGAAGCCGGGTAAGTGTAATCGATCCAGGGAAAGGAGGGGCACGATTTCGCCCACATATTGGAAAAATTAATGAGCTATGCCAGTTTTGGGCCTAAACGATCTAACAAAGATCCCCTGCGATCCTTGCGCTTTACCCGTCAGGCCGTATAATCCTCCACCCGGTGCGTAATGCCCGTTTTCCGCAGCCTGTCTCAGCTCATTTTTTGTGCGACAAGGTGTGAGAAATAAGGAAAGAGAATTGACTCCGGAGTGTACAATTATTACAATCCGGCCTCTTTAATCACCATCGCTGAGGCGTTAGCCGTTCGAAGTTCGTTCGGGTATACGCAAAAGTCAGTGAAATTATTCAAGTTTAGGTAGAAACCGCCATGAAACGCACTTTTCAACCGTCTGTACTGAAGCGCAACCGTTCTCACGGCTTCCGTGCACGTATGGCTACTAAAAATGGTCGTCAGGTTCTGGCACGTCGTCGTGCTAAAAGCCGTGCTCGTCTGACCGTTTCCAAGTAATAAAGCTAACCCTGCGTGGTTAAGCTAGCATTTCCCAGGGAGTTACGTTTGTTAACTCCCAGTCATTTCACTTTCGTCTTCCAGCAGCCACAACGGGCTGGCACGCCGCAAATCACCATCCTCGGCCGCCTGAATTCGCTGGGGCATCCCCGCATCGGTCTTACTGTCGCCAAGAAAAATGTTAAACGCGCGCATGAACGCAATCGGATTAAACGTCTGACGCGTGAAAGCTTCCGTTTACGTCAGCATGAACTCCCGCCAATGGACTTCGTGGTGGTGGCAAAGAAAGGGGTTGCCGAACTCGATAACCGTGCTCTCTCGGAAGCGTTGGAAAAATTATGGCGCCGCCATTGTCGCCTGGCTCCCGGGTCCTGATAGGCCTTATACGGGTCTATCAGCGCCTGATTAGTCCGCTACTCGGGCCGCATTGTCGTTTCACTCCAACCTGCTCAAGCTACGGAATTGAGGCATTGCGCAGGTTTGGGGTGGTAAAAGGCAGTTGGTTGACAGTGAAACGCGTATTAAAATGCCACCCTTTACACCCTGGTGGTGACGATCCCGTCCCGCCTGGACCATTTGATACCAGAGAACACTAACGATGGATTCGCAACGCAATCTTCTTATCATCGCTTTGTTGTTCGTGTCTTTCATGATCTGGCAAGCCTGGGAGCAGGATAACAATCCGCAAGCCCAGCAACAGCAGACCACGCAGACAACGACCACAGCAGCGGGTAGCGCCGCCGACCAGGGCGTACCGGCCAGTGGCCAAGGGAAACTGATTACGGTTAAAACAGACGTGCTTGATCTGACCATCAACACCCGCGGTGGTGATGTTGAGCAAGCGTTGCTTCCGGCTTACCCGAAAGCGCTGAAGTCTACCGAACCGTTCCAGCTACTGGAGACCACTCCGCAGTTTATCTATCAGGCACAGAGCGGTTTAACCGGTCGTGATGGCCCGGATAACCCGGCGAATGGCTCTCGTCCGCTGTATAACGTCGATAAAGATGCGTTTGTGCTGGCCGACGGCCAGAACGAAATCGTCATTCCGCTGACGTACACCGACCAGGCCGGCAACGTATTCACCAAAACGTTCACCCTGAAACGTGGTGAGTATGCGGTGAACGTAGGCTATAACGTACAGAACGTCGGCGAAAAACCGTTGGAGATCTCCACCTTCGGTCAGCTGAAACAGTCTGCTAACCTGCCAACCGCCCGCGATACGCAAACCGGTGGCCTGTCTACGATGCACACCTTCCGCGGTGCCGCGTATTCAACTGCAGATGCCAAGTACGAAAAATACAAATTCGATACTATCGTCGATAACGAAAACCTGAACGTCAGCACCAAAGACGGTTGGGTCGCCATGCTGCAGCAGTACTTCACTACCGCATGGGTTCCGCATAACAGCGGCACCAACAGCTTCTACACCGCGAACCTCGGTAACGGTATTGTCGCTATTGGTTACAAATCTCAGCCGGTTCTGGTACAGCCGGGTCAAACCGATAAGCTGGAAAGCGTGCTGTGGGTCGGCCCGGCAATTCAGGACAAAATGGCTGCCGTTGCGCCGCACCTCGATCTGACCGTTGACTACGGCTGGCTGTGGTTTATTTCTCAGCCGCTGTTCAAGCTGCTGAAATGGATCCATAGCTTCCTCGGCAACTGGGGCTTCTCCATCATCGTTATTACCTTTATCGTTCGTGGCATCATGTACCCGCTGACTAAAGCGCAGTACACCTCCATGGCGAAGATGCGTATGCTGCAGCCGAAGATTCAGGCAATGCGTGAGCGTCTGGGCGATGATAAACAGCGTCAAAGCCAGGAAATGATGGCCCTGTATAAAGCGGAGAAGGTTAACCCGCTGGGCGGCTGCTTCCCGCTGATTATCCAGATGCCTATCTTCCTTGCGCTGTACTACATGCTGAGCGCCTCGGTTGAACTGCGTCATGCGCCGTTTATCCTGTGGATCCACGACCTGTCTGCACAAGACCCGTACTACATCCTGCCGATCATCATGGGCGCAACGATGTTCTTCATTCAGAAGATGTCGCCGACGACCGTGACCGACCCGATGCAGCAGAAGATCATGACCTTTATGCCGGTCATCTTCACGGTGTTCTTCCTGTGGTTCCCGTCTGGCCTGGTGGTTTACTATATCGTCAGCAACCTGGTCACCATTATTCAGCAGCAGCTGATTTATCGTGGTCTGGAGAAGCGTGGCCTGCATAGCCGCGAGAAGAAAAAAACCTGATTCTCTTCATTCTTCAAGCCGCAGATGCGTTGGCTTCGTTAGTTCGCCCCAGTCACTTACTTGAGTAAGCTCCTGGGGCCTCTCTAACTTGCCGCCTTCCTGCAACTTGAACTATTTCGAGAATATACGGTAAAGTTAATGCCAGAGAAGGCGGTCAATAGACCGCCTTTTTTACATTTACATAGAGAGTCATCATGAGCCATAACGACACTATCGTCGCCCAGGCAACCCCACCGGGACGCGGTGGTGTGGGCATCCTGCGCATCTCCGGCCTGAAGGCGCGCGAGGTCGCGCAGGCGGTGCTCGGCAAGCTGCCAAAGCCGCGCTATGCCGACTATCTACCGTTCAAGGACGTTAACGGAACGGCGCTGGATCAGGGCATCGCGCTGTGGTTCCCTGGGCCAAACTCCTTTACCGGCGAAGACGTCCTCGAGCTGCAGGGCCACGGCGGCCCGGTCATTCTCGATCTGCTGCTCAAACGCATCCTGACCCTTCCGGGCCTGCGCATTGCTAACCCGGGAGAGTTCTCCGAACGCGCGTTTCTCAACGATAAGCTCGACCTGGCTCAGGCCGAGGCGATTGCCGATCTGATTGACGCCAGCTCCGAGCAGGCGGCGCGTTCGGCGCTAAACTCGCTGCAGGGCGCCTTCTCCGCGCGCGTAAACCACCTTGTGGAAGCGCTGACCCACCTGCGTATCTACGTCGAAGCGGCAATCGACTTCCCGGACGAAGAAATCGACTTCCTGTCCGACGGCAAAATAGAGGCCCAGCTTAACGACGTGATCGCCGATCTCGACGCGGTTCGCGCTGAGGCCCGTCAGGGCAGCCTGCTGCGGGAAGGGATGAAGGTGGTGATTGCCGGGCGCCCCAACGCCGGGAAATCGAGCCTGCTGAACGCGCTGGCCGGGCGTGAAGCCGCGATTGTGACGGATATCGCCGGAACCACCCGCGACGTGCTCCGCGAGCATATCCACATCGACGGCATGCCGCTGCACATCATCGATACCGCCGGTCTGCGCGACGCCAACGATGAGGTTGAACGCATCGGTATCGAGCGCGCCTGGCAGGAAATCGCCCAGGCCGACCGGGTGCTGTTTATGGTGGATGGCACCACCACCGACGCCGTCGACCCTGCGGAGATCTGGCCGGACTTTATCGAACGCCTGCCGGCAAAACTGCCGATTACCGTGGTGCGCAATAAAGCCGACGTTACCGGCGAAACGCTGGGTCTGAGTGAAGTAAATGGTCACTCGCTTATTCGCCTGTCGGCGCGTACCGGAGAGGGCGTTGAGGCGCTGCGCAATCATCTTAAGCAGAGCATGGGCTTCGAGACCAATATGGAGGGCGGCTTCCTCGCCCGCCGCCGCCACCTGCAGGCGCTGGAAGCGGCAGCCAACCATCTGCAGCAGGGTAAGGCCCAGCTGCTTGGCGCATGGGCCGGCGAGCTTCTGGCAGAAGAGCTGCGGCTCTCGCAGCAGGCCTTAAGCGAAATTACCGGCGAATTTACCTCTGACGATCTGCTGGGGCGCATTTTCTCCAGCTTCTGTATTGGTAAATAACGTTTAGTCCGTAGTCGTGCGTAAACGTTCACTAACCCGCATTAACCGGCTGTTAATGCGGGTTTTTACTTATTAGCCCCCCGTTTTTCCTCCCAGGAAATCATTGTTGTCCAAATGGCAACTCGTACTGGCACGCATTCACCATTACTCTGTACGGCACTATTATCGCGAGGGGTTCTATGGCACGCTTTCTGATCTGTGGTTTTGCGCTGGTTTTGCTCTATCCATCCGGCATTGATATGTACCTGGTCGGTCTGCCGAGAATTGCGCAGGATCTGGGGGCCAGCGAGGCGCAGCTGCATATCGCGTTCTCGGTCTACCTGGCGGGTATGGCCACCGCAATGCTGTTTGCCGGGCGCATTGCCGATAAGTCCGGACGCAAACCGGTCGCCGTATTTGGTGCCTTTATCTTTATTCTGGCCTCCCTTCTTTGTTCGCTGGCGCATACCAGCACCCTTTTCCTGATCGGACGCTTTATTCAGGGCATCGGCGCCGGGAGCTGCTACGTGGTGGCCTTTGCGGTGCTGCGCGACACCCTCGATGACCGGCGGCGCGCCAAGGTGCTATCGCTCCTCAACGGCATTACCTGCATTATCCCGGTGCTGGCTCCGGTACTGGGTCATCTGATTATGCTTAGGTACCCGTGGCAAAGCCTGTTCTACACCATGACCGGCATGGGCGTGATGGTCGGTCTGCTTTCGATCTTCGTGCTGCGGGAGACGCGGCCGACCGCGCTGCCAGGCGAGTCGGCTCAGCAACCTGCCGGCTCCGAGTCGCTGCTGAACCGCTTTTTCCTCAGCCGGGTAGTCATTACCACCCTCAGCGTGACCGCCATCCTGACCTACGTGAACGTCTCGCCGGTTCTGATGATGGAGGAGATGGGCTTCGACCGCGGCAAATATTCGATGGCGATGGCCCTCATGGCGCTGATTAGCATGGCTGTGTCGTTCTCCACGCCCTTTGCGCTCACCCTGTTTAAGCCGCGCACCCTGATGCTAACCTCGCAGGTGATGTTCTTTATCGCCGGGGCGCTGCTCAGCCTCGCCACCAGCCAAACGGTGACCATGCTGGGCCTGGCGCTGATCTGCGCGGGCTTCTCCGTCGGCTTCGGCGTGGCAATGAGCCAGGCGCTGGGGCCGTTTACCCTGCGCGCCGGCGTCGCCAGCTCCGCGCTGGGTATCGCTCAGGTCTGCGGCTCTTCGCTATGGATTTGGCTGGCCGCTATCGTTGGCTTAAGCGCAATGAATATGCTGATCGGGATCCTCATTGGCTGTAGCATAGTCAGCATTGTGCTGATTGTGGCCGCTGCCCCCGCACGGGCCGCGCAAACTTATGAAGAAACCCCTGTCGAGTCTCGATCTTAATTTATTACTCTGCCTGCAGCTCTTAACCCAGGAGCTCAGCGTCACCCGCACGGCGAAACGAATGAACGTTTCGCCGTCGGCGGTGAGCAAGTCGCTGGCCAAACTCCGCGCCTGGTTCGACGATCCGCTATTCGTTAAAACGCCCCTCGGCCTGACGCCCACCCCGCTGATGACCAGCATGGAGCAGGATCTGGCGGACTGGATGCAGATGGGCAACCAGATCCTGGATAAGCCGCATCACGCCATGCCCAGCGGTCTGAAGTTCGAACTGGCGGCGGAAATGCCGCTCATGATGATCCTGTTTGATACCCTTGCCCGGCAGATCTACCAGCGCTATCCCCAGGCGCTGATCCGCCTGCGCAGCTGGGACTATGATTCGCTGGATGCCATTATTCGCGGCGAGGTTGATATTGGATTTTGCGGGCGGGAAACGCACCCGCGTTCACGCGAACAGCTGAGCCAGCTGCCGTGGTATATCGATTTTGAGGTGCTGTTTACCGATCTGCCGCAGGTGTGGCTGCGCGCGGATCATCCGGCCCTCAGCGAAGAGTGGAATCTGGAGACCTTTTTACGCTACCCGCATATCAATATCAGCTGGGAGCAGATCGATACCTGGGCGCTGGATGAGGTTCTGCACGATTTGGGACACAAGCGCACCGTCGCCCTGACCCTGCCTGGCTTTGAGCAATCGCTGTTTATGGCCGCTCAGCCGGATCACCACATGCTGGCGACGGCACCGCGCTACTGCCACCACTATAACCGCCAGCACCAGCTGCCGCTGGTGTCCCGCCTTCTCCCTCTGGAGCCCCAGCTGCTGGAAAAAGTCAGGGTGCCTTTCGTCCTGCTGTGGCATAAGCGCAACAGCTACAACCCAAAAATCGTCTGGCTCAGGGAAGCCCTGAAACGACTCTATACGGACCCGCTGTAGCGCTGTTATCCGTATCCCCCTCTCTTTGTTACGCAAGAATTTGTAAAATTCACATAATCCCCTTTTCAAGGGATGATTTCCGCATTAAAACCTATCAATTCCAGGCGATAATGTAATTCTCAATTTTTATCTCTGACCATTAATCACGGAGCGACGAATGGCAACGCATTTTGCAAGAGGGATACTGAGCGCAAGGGAGCCGCTATCGACACGCCTGTCGGCGGCCTGTCATCAAACCGCCCAAAGTTTGCCGGAGTACCGACAGACCCGCTACCGCGCATCGCGGTCGCTGCTCGCAGAGCTGCTGTTTATGCTGTACGGCATTAGCGAGCTCCCCGAAATCATCAGAGAAGCCGACGGCAGGCCCGTCTTTCGCGACCGCCATCTTCCCCGCTTTTCCATTTCGTATGCCGGAAATATCGTTGGCGTCACGCTGACAACGGAAGGCGACTGCGGCCTGGACATGGAGCTGCAGCACGCTTCGCGCGGCGTGCATCCGCTGCACGACGCCAATCGGTATGTTTTCAACAGCAACGAAAATCTATGGATTAACAACCAGCACGATCCTGATGAAGCACGCGCCCAGCTGGTCGCGCTGCGCCGCAGCGTCCTCAAGCTCACCGGCGAAGCGCCCGTGCGCCTGCAGCTGCTTCCAGGCTCAGGTCGGCTGCGTACCGCCAACATGCAGCCCATAGAGGCGCTCTGCGACGCCGAGACGGTGCTGGTCTGGTCCATCGCCGCCACTCCGGGTCTCGGCCAGCTTAAAGTCTGGGAGTACACGAGCAGCGACGGCTGGCGTAGCCTGCCGAACGCACAGGTACGCGCGAAAGAGCCCTCAGCCCGCCTGATGCGCTTTACCAGCCTGCCGGTGGAAAAAGCATTCTCCCTCAACTGACCGGTCCGTCCGGCCATCATGATGCAAAGGAGCAATCATGTCTGATACGTTGAAAGTTGTTACGTTACTCGGAAGTCTGCGCAAAGAGTCGTTTAATGGCATGGTCGCACGCACCCTGCCAGCTATCGCCCCTGCGGGCATGGCAATCTCGGCGCTGCCGTCGATTGGCAACATTCCGCTATACGATGCGGATCTCCAGCAGGAAGAGGGATTCCCACAAAGCGTGCAGGATATCGCGCGGCAGATTCGCGAAGCGGATGGCGTGGTCATCGTGACGCCGGAATATAACTACTCGGTTCCCGGCGGCCTGAAAAATGCGATTGACTGGCTATCTCGCCTGCCTGAACAGCCGCTCTCGGGTAAACCCGTATTGATCCAAACCAGCTCGATGGGCGCTATCGGCGGCGCGCGCTGCCAGTATCACCTGCGGCAGATTCTGGTGTTCCTCGACGCGATGGTGATGAACAAGCCTGAGTTTATGGGTGGGGTTATTCAGAACAAGGTGGACCCGCAGTCGGGAGTGGTGGTCGATCAAAGCACGCTCGATCATCTCAGCGGACAGCTGAGCGCCTTTGGCGATTATATTCAGCGCGTTAAAGCCTAAGTGACAGCCCTCTCCCTTTTGGGAGAGGGCTTCGTGCGGGCAAATCAGTGGGCGTCGATAAACACAATTTTCAGCACGAACAGCAGTGATACGATGATTACGCACGGGCTGAGGTCGCGCAGGCGGCCGGTACCAATCTTCATCACGCAGTAGGAGATAAAGCCGAGGGCGATACCTTCGGTGATAGAGAAGCTAAACGGCATCATGACCGCGGTAATGAACGCCGGTACCGCTTCCGTCAGATCGTCCCACTTCACCCGCGACAGGCTGGATGTCATCAGCACGCCGACGTAAATTAACGCGCCAGCGGCAGCGTAGGCTGGCACCATTCCCGCCAGCGGCGACAGGAAAATAACCAGCAGGAACAGAATGCCGACAACGACTGCCGTCAGGCCGGTACGTCCGCCGACGGAGACGCCGGAGGAGGATTCGATATAGGCCGTGACCGACGAGGTGCCGATAAAGGAACCCGCTACGGAGGAGATACTGTCCACAAACAGCGCCTGCTTCATGCGCGGGAATTTACCTTTCTCATCAGCAAGGCCGGCTTTATCCGTCACCCCAATCAAGGTGCCGGAGGAGTCAAACAGGTTTACCAGCATAAAGGAGAAGATAACGCCGGCCAGGCCAAGATTAAACGAACCGGCTAAATCGACATGACCCACAACCGTCATCACGCTCGGCGGCGCAGAAACAATGCCGGTGTAGTGAACATCACCCAGCATCCAGCCCAGCAGCGTTGTCACCACGATAGAAACCAGTACCGCCGCGTGGATGTTACGCGACGCCAGAATGGCGATGATAAAGAAGCCAAGGATCCCCAGCAGCACGCTGTGGGACGTCAGGTTACCGATGCTGACCAGCGTGTCCTGGTTGGCAACAATTACGCCCGCATTTTTCAGCCCCATCATACCGATGAACAGGCCAATCCCGCTGGTGATCCCCACGCGCAGGCTTACCGGAATATTGGCAATCATCCAGTAGCGTACGCGGAAAATCGTCAGCAGCAGCAGGCCAACGGCCCCCCAGAAAATAGCCCCCATCCCCACCTGCCACGGCAGGCCCATTGCCTGAACCACCACAAAAGCAAAGAAGGCGTTGAGGCCCATTGCCGGTGCCAGGGCGACGGGCAGGTTAGCAAACAGCCCCATCATAATACTGCCGAATGCCGCGATCAGACAGGTCGTCACAAACACAGCGCTGGTATCCATACCCGCCACGCCGAGAATTTGTGGGTTAACGAAAAC
The DNA here is from genome assembly GCF_009758445.1 of Klebsiella sp. 10-1. Taxonomy (NCBI): domain Bacteria; kingdom Pseudomonadati; phylum Pseudomonadota; class Gammaproteobacteria; order Enterobacterales; family Enterobacteriaceae; genus Klebsiella; species Klebsiella sp. 10-1. The sequence continues at coordinate 39,423 of NZ_WQRE01000005.1, read as the reverse complement.
AATGTAGACCATCGTCAGGAAGGTGGTGAAACCTGCGATCGCTTCGGTGCGTGCCGTCGTGCCATGTTCACGCAGCTTGAACACGCGCTCCAGCAGACCCTGGCCAGAAGACTGGCTGGTTTGTTGTTGACTCATTATCGGTTTCCGAACAAAGGAGGGAAAATTCGAGGCTATCCTATACCAAAATGCGACACCTGGTGCAGTTGTGTGTTAATTTTTTTTCATTGCTTTTGCTTATACGGCAACGATTGCGTCCCGCAAATCGGCATTACGAAAACGTTAAACTTGTTAAAATGGAAACAGCATGTCCCAAATAGAAGCCCTGTTTTTCGACTGTGACGGCACGCTGGTCGACAGTGAAGTGATCTGTTCCCGCGCCTATGTTCACATGTTCAAAGAGTTCGGCATTACGCTGGATTTAGAAGAGATCTTTAAGCGCTTCAAAGGCGTAAAGCTCTACGAGATCATCGATACCATAAATGAGGAGTACGGCGTCAGCCTGCAAAAGGCGATGCTTGAACCGGTCTATCGCGACGAGGTGGCGCGCCTGTTTGATTCAGAGCTGGAGGCTATCGCCGGCGCTGAAGCCCTGCTGGATGCGGTGACGGTTCCCCTGTGCGTGGTCTCGAACGGCCCGGTCAGCAAAATGCAGCACTCGCTCGGCAGAACCGGTATGTTGCACCATTTCCCCGACAGGCTGTACAGCGGCTACGATATTCAACGCTGGAAGCCCGATCCGGCGCTGATGTTCCACGCGGCGAAGGCCATGAACGTTAACGTCGAAAACTGCATTCTGATTGATGACTCCAGCGCCGGCGCCCGGTCGGGAATTGATGCCGGAATGGAGGTGTTCTACTTCTGCGCCGATCCGCATAACCTGCCGATCGTGCATCCGAAAGTGACGATGTTTACCGATTTGGCGCAGCTTCCGGCGCTGTGGAAAGCGCGGGGCTGGGAAATTACCCGCTAAGCTCCGGCATCGCTGCGCTCGGCCGGGCCTGGGTTGCGCAAGATCCTGTCACCCCGGCCAGCGTCGCGCGGCCGGGGAACGGTCGTTTACTCTTTCGGATCTTTACCCGCCAGCAGCTTGTCCAGCTCGTCGCCGCCAACGTGGCGGAAGTCCTGGCCTTTAACGAAGTAGAAAATATATTCGCAGATGTTCTGGCAGCGGTCGCCGATGCGCTCAATAGAGCGGGCGCAGAACAGGGCGGTCAGCACGCTAGGAATCGTACGTGAATCTTCCATCATATAAGTCATCAGCTGACGCACGATGCCTTCATACTCCTGATCCACTTTCTTATCTTCACGATAGATACGCACGGCTTCGTCCAGATCCATTCGCGCAAAGGCGTCCAGCACATCATGCAGCATCTGCACGGTGTGACGGCCGAGAGACTCCAGGCTCACCAGCAGCGGCTGATGCTGCTGGGAAAACTTCTCCAGCGCCGTGCGGCAAATTTTATCCGCGACATCACCGATACGTTCCAGCTCGGCGATGGTTTTGATAATCGCCATCACTAAGCGCAGGTCGCTGGCGGTAGGCTGACGTTTGGCGATGATGCGCACGCAGGCTTCATCAATGGCCACTTCCATCATATTGACCTGCTTATCACCATCGATAACGCGCTTTGCCAGCTCGCTGTCCTGGTTGTGCATCGCGGTGATCGCATCAGAAAGCTGCTGCTCCACCAGCCCACCCATCGTCATCACCTGGGTGCGGATATACTCCAGTTCAGCGTTGAACTGGCCGGAAATATGTTTATTAAGATTTAGGTTATCCATCGTTCCTCCAGATGCCCAAAAGATTTCTGGCCATAGCGAGGCGGCAACAGCGCAAATCCCCGGGTGCGTAGATATACAGCTACGTAACCGGGGTGAGCAAAGGCAGCCAGCGCGGGTACAGCCTGAAAGCTGAGGAGCATATCAACCGTAGCGGCCGGTAATGTAATCTTCAGTTTGCTTCTTAGCGGGCTTCGTAAACAGATCGTCCGTGTTGCTGAATTCAATCAGCTCGCCAAGATACATAAATGCCGTATGGTCAGAACAACGCGCAGCCTGCTGCATGTTGTGAGTAACGATAACGACGGTGTAGTCCTGCTTCAGCTCGGTGATCAGCTCTTCAATGCGCCCGGTCGAAATCGGGTCCAGCGCGGAGCACGGTTCATCAAGCAACAGCACTTCCGGGCGAATCGCGATACCGCGCGCAATGCACAAACGCTGCTGCTGACCGCCGGAGAGAGAGTAGCCGCTCTGATGCAGCTTATCTTTGGTTTCGTTCCATAATGCGGCCTTGGTCAGCGCCCACTGCACACGTTCATCCATATCGGTGCGCGACAGCTTTTCAAACAGACGAACGCCAAAGGCGATATTGTCATAAATCGACATCGGGAACGGCGTCGGCTTCTGGAAGACCATTCCGACCTTGGCACGCAGCAGGGCGATGTCCTGGGTGTTGGTCAGAATATTATCGCCATCCAGCAAAATTTCGCCTTCCGCACGCTGCTCCGGATACAGCTCAAACATTTTGTTGAACGTACGCAGCAGGGTCGACTTACCGCAGCCTGACGGGCCGATAAACGCCGTAACCTGGTTTTTGGTAATATCCAGGTTGATGTTTTTCAGGGCATGGAATTTTCCGTAGTAGAAGTTCAGGTTACGAACTGAAAGTTTACCCGGGATAGCATTCACCATACTCATCAATCTCTTCCTCATTCGGCGCCGCGTTTCGCCGCGCCGCAAAAAATTAACCGTGTTTATTCTTCGCGAAAACCACGCGCGCCAGAACGTTCAGCAGCAGTACGCACAGGGTGATAATCAATACCCCGGCCCATGCCAGTTGCTGCCACTCCGCAAACGGACTCATGGCAAATTTGAAAATCGTTACCGGCAGGTTGGCGATCGGCTGCATCATGTCGGTACTCCAGAACTGGTTGGAGAGCGCGGTAAACAGCAGCGGTGCCGTCTCCCCGGCGATACGCGCGATAGCCAGCAGGATGCCCGTCATAATGCCGGAAACCGAGGCTTTCAGGGTGATCGCGGAAATCATTCTCCATTTCGGCGTACCCAGCGCGTAGGCCGCTTCACGCAGGCTGTCCGGCACCAGCTTCAGCATATTCTCCGTGGTACGAATCACGATAGGCACCTGCAGCAGCGCCAGGGCAATAACTCCCGCCCAGCCGGAAAAGTGCTGCATCTGCGCGACCACGATGGTGTAAACGAACAGGCCAACCACGATAGAAGGAGCGGAGAGCAGGATATCGTTAATAAAACGAATCACTTCCGCTAGCGCGGATTTACGGCCATATTCCGCCAGATAAATCCCCGCCAAAATGCCCAGCGGCGTGCCGAAGATCGTTGACCACAGGATCAGCAGGCCGCTGCCCGCGAGGGCGTTAGCCAGGCCGCCGCCAGCGGTGTTCGGCGGCGGAGTCATTTCGGTAAACAACGCCAGGCTCATGCCGTCAATGCCGCGGGTCACGGTGGCCATCAGGATCCAGATAAGCCAGAACAGACCGAATACCATTGTTCCCATAGAGAGGCCCAGCGCGATCCGGTTTTTCAGGCGCCGCTTAGCCTGCATTTTACGGCGGGATTCCGCCAGCTCAGCGGTGGTTTGTAGTTCAATCGTCGCCATTAGCGTGCTCCCTCATTCTTCGCCAGGCGCATCACCATGAACTTAGATGCGGCCAGAACAATAAAGGTAATAACGAACAGAATCAGCCCCAGCTCCATCAGCGCGGCGACGTGCAGGCCAGACTCGGCTTCGGCAAACTCATTCGCCAGCGCAGAGGTGATACTGTTACCAGGCATATACAGCGAAGCGCTATCCAGCTGGTAGGTGTTACCGATAATAAAGGTCACCGCCATGGTTTCCCCCAGCGCACGCCCCAGACCGAGCATCACGCCGCCTATCACCCCGTTGCGGGTAAAGGGCAGCACAATGCGCCAGATAACCTCCCAGGTGGTGCAGCCGATGCCGTAGGCGGACTCTTTCATCATCACCGGCGTCTGCTCAAACACATCGCGCATAACCGCTGCGATATAAGGGATGATCATGATGGCCAGAATGACGCCGGCCGCCAGAATACCGATACCAAACGCCGGTCCCGCAAACAGGGCGCCAACGAAAGGAATTGTCGACATGATGTTGCCGACCGGCTCCTGGAAGTAGGTCGCGAACAGCGGCGCAAAGATAAACAGACCCCACATGCCGTAAACGATACTCGGGATAGCCGCCAGAAGTTCGATCGCAATACCGAGAGGACGCTTAAGCCAGGCAGGGGAGAGTTCGGTCAGGAACAGCGCAATACCGAAGCTCACAGGAACGGCGATCAGCAGCGCAATAAATGAGGTAACCAGCGTACCGTAGATCGGAACCAGCGCCCCGAAGACTTCGTTCGGCGCATCCCACTCTTTAGTCCACAAAAAGGAAAAACCAAACTTTTGAATGCTTGGCCACGAAGAGATAATCAGGGAAACGATGATGCCGCCCAGCATCAATAGCACAATCAGCGCCGCCAGTTTGACCAGCACGCCGAAAAATATGTCACCCTTTTTCCCCGGAGGGTTGAATGCCGGCTTGGTTGCAGCCATAGGTTACTCTTTAAGTTCGGGTCCGAAAGGCCGCTATATTACTGACCTGTTAGACAAAGGTAATGCTATACCCAAAATAATTCGCGCCGCAGCAAGATGGCCTGCAGCGCGAAGTATAACAAGTATTAGTACAGCGCTTTACCGCTGCTGTCTTTCACGTTGGTTTTCCATGCAGCGCGAACCTGCTCAACCACGCTTTCCGGCAGCGTTGCGTAATCCAGTGCGTTAGCTTCTTTACCGCCGTTTTTATATGCCCAGTCGAAGAACTTCAGCACTTCAGCCGTCTGCTCAGGCTTGCTGGAAGCTTTGTGTACCAGGATGAAGGTGGTTGAGGTGATCGGCCATGCATTTTCACCTTTCTGGTTAGTCAGGTCCTGTGCAAAGGACTTGCTCCAGTCGATACCTTTCGCGGCGTTAGCGAAGTTATCTTCCGTTGGGCTAACCGGCTTGCCGTCAGCAGACAGCAGTTTGGTGTAGGCGAGGTTGTTTTGTTTCGCATAGGCGTATTCAACGTAGCCAATTGAACCCGGCAGACGCTGAACGAAAGCGGCGATACCGTCGTTACCTTTACCGCCCAGACCGGTCGGCCAGTTAACGGTAGAGCCTGCGCCGATTTTGGATTTCCACTCTTCGTTCACTTTCGCCAGGTAGCTGGTGAAGACGAAGGAAGTACCGGAGCCATCAGCGCGACGAACTACGGCAATATTCTGTGCCGGCAGCTTCTTGCCTGGGTTGAGTTTGGCAATCGCTTCGTCATCCCATTTCTTAATTTTGCCCAGGTAGATATCACCCAGCGTTTTACCATCCAGCACCAGCTCGCCGGATTTCAGGCCTGGCAGGTTAACGGCCAGCACCACGCCGCCGATAACGGTTGGGAACTGGAACAGACCTTCCTGAGCCAGCTTGTCATCAGCCAGAGGAGCATCAGAAGCACCGAAATCAACGGTGTTGGCAATAATCTGTTTTACACCACCGGAAGAGCCGATGCCCTGGTAGTTCACTTTATTGCCGGTCTCTTTCTGATAAGTATCAGCCCATTTGGCATACACCGGCGCAGGGAAAGTTGCGCCTGCGCCTGTCAGACTTGCTGCTGCAAATGCAGAAAAAGCGCTCATAGATAAGGTCGCGGCGACAACTGTTGCGACGGTGGTACGCATAACGTTCATAATGTCTCCTGCTGGATTCGTAAATCGTTGTTTCGAGGCTATGGTGAGCAAAATAGGACAAAGAGGTGACAGTAAAATGTACGAATTATTACAGTTTTATGACAAGGAATTATGCGCAGAATAATGGTAAATAAAATCCATTTTAATCATTTAGTTAATCACAATAATGACAATGAGTTTACGGAAAAATTTTCTTTTTATGACAGGAAAATTTAGCGCTAAAGCGGGTCAGTTGTCATAAAAGCCAGGGGACGCGCCTTTTTACTTCATGCGGAAAAAGCGACCAGCGAACCGACAAAAAAGGCCGCCATCCGGCAGCCATTCATGCTTATTTAACCGCCATTCAAAGCGGGTCCGCGCTTTTCCGTCCGCAGACGGCAAGGGAAAAAAAATCCAGGGAGCTTCATCAGCCCCACCGGATGTTTTAACTGACTCGCGAGTTGCGAAAGCGCATCGCTTCAGCAAATTCGCCTTACTCTACGGTAACCGATTTTGCGAGGTTACGCGGCTGGTCAACGTCGGTGCCTTTAATCAGCGCGACGTGATAGGCCAGCAGCTGCAGCGGGACGGTGTAGAAGATTGGCGCAATCACCTCTTCAACATGCGGCATCTGGATGATGTGCATATTATCGCTGCTGTTAAAGCCAGCATCCCCATCGGCAAAGACGTACAGCTGGCCGCCGCGGGCGCGAACTTCTTCGATGTTGGATTTGAGCTTCTCCAGCAGTTCGTTGTTCGGTGCGACAACAATAACCGGCATCTCGGCGTCAATCAGGGCCAGAGGACCATGCTTCAGCTCGCCTGCAGCGTAGGCTTCCGCGTGGATATAAGAGATCTCTTTCAGCTTCAGCGCCCCTTCAAGAGCAATAGGGTACTGATCGCCACGGCCGAGGAACAGCGCGTGGTGCTTATCAGAGAAACTTTCCGCCAGCGCTTCAATACGCTTGTCCTGCGACAGCATCTGCTCGATTCGGCTCGGTAACGCCTGCAGACCATGCACGATATCGTGCTCAATCGCCGCATCCTGGCCCTTCAGGCGCGCCAGTTTCGCCACCAGCATCAGCAGCACGGTCAGCTGAGTGGTGAAGGCTTTGGTGGAAGCCACGCCGATTTCGGTGCCCGCTTTGGTCATCAGCGACAGATCGGACTCGCGAACCAGCGATGAGCCTGGCACGTTGCAAATAGCCAGAGATCCAAGATATCCCAGCTCTTTCGACAGGCGCAGGGCGGCCAGCGTATCCGCCGTTTCGCCGGACTGGGAAAGAGTGATCATCAGGCTGTTGCGGCGTACTGCCGATTTGCGATAGCGGAATTCAGAGGCGATTTCGACATCGCAAGGCACGCCGGCCAGCGCTTCAAACCAGTAGCGAGAAACCATCCCGGAGTTATACGAAGTGCCGCAGGCGACAATCTGAATATGCTCAACCTGAGACAGCATCTCGTTGGCGTTGGCGCCCAGTTCGCTCAGATCGACTTCTCCGTGGCTAATCCGCCCGGTCAGGGTGTTCTTGATAGCGTTCGGCTGCTCGTAGATCTCTTTTTGCATGTAGTGGCGGTAGATGCCCTTATCGCCCGCGTCGTATTGCAGGTTGGATTCGATATCCGGGCGTTTAACCTCCGCGCCTGACTTATCAAATACCACCACCGAGCGGCGGGAGACTTCCGCAATATCGCCCTCTTCGAGGAAGATAAAGCGGCGGGTCACCGGCAGCAGCGCCAGCTGATCGGAGGCGATGAAGTTCTCCCCCATCCCCAGACCAATAACCAGCGGGCTGCCTGAACGAGCGGCCAGCAGGGTGCCCGGATCGCGGGTATCCATGATGACGGTACCGTAGGCGCCGCGCAGCTGTGGGATGGCGCGCAGAACGGCTTCCCGCAGGGTTCCGCCCTGCTCCAGCTCCCAGTGCACCAGGTGAGCAATCACTTCCGTATCAGTCTCTGATACAAAAATATAGCCACGCGACTGCAGCAGCTCGCGCAGCGGTTCATGGTTTTCGATGATGCCGTTGTGGACCACCACAATATGTTCAGAAACATGCGGATGCGCATTGCTCTCTGACGGTTCGCCGTGGGTCGCCCAGCGGGTATGGGCAATCCCCGTACCGCCGTGCAACGGCTGTTCTTCTACCGCCTGAGCCAGCATCTGTACTTTACCGAGCCGACGAACGCGGGACATGTGTCCTTCGTTATCAACCACTGCCAGACCGGCAGAGTCATAGCCACGGTATTCCAGACGACGTAAACCTTCGAGAAGGATTTCAGCAATATCACGCTGCGCGACTGCGCCAACAATTCCACACATAGTTAAATTTCCTGATAATGGCGTTATGCCATGCGTTGTCGCTGACCTGTGTTTACCCAACGCATTTACGTTGGATAATGCCCTTTCCGGGCGCCCCGAGCCTTGTAGAGAGTGGGGTTATTTTTATGGTTACTGCTATGGGGGGAGGATTATTTTATCCTCTCACCCCGGCCCTCATCCCGGAAGGATGAGGGGTAAATGACCTACTTTTTCTTCACCGGACGCTGCCAGCCCTGCTTATGGACCTGCGGCACGCGGCTTAATACTAATTCATTATCAGCAATATCGCGGGTAACCGTGGTGCCGGCGGCGATCGTCACGCCGTTGCCAACGGTTACGGGCGCCACCAGCTGGCTATCCGACCCGACAAACACGTCGTTGCCGATAATGGTTTTAAATTTATTGGCGCCGTCATAGTTACAGGTGATGGTACCTGCACCGATATTCACGTTATCGCCGATTTCCGCATCCCCCAGATAGGAGAGATGCCCCGCCTTCGAGCCTTTGCCCAGGCGCGCTTTTTTCATTTCGACAAAGTTGCCGACGTGCGCGCCTTCCAGCAGCTCCGCCCCTGGGCGCAGACGAGCGAAAGGTCCGATGGTGCAGGCCGCCTGCAGATGGGCATCCTCCACCACGGAGTACGGGCTGATTTCACAGTCATCACCGATGGTGCTGTTTTTAATCACGCAGCCGGCGCCAATTTTCACCCGTTCGCCCAGTACCACGTTCCCTTCAAGGATAACGTTAGTATCAATCTCAACATCGCGCCCATGCGCCAGCGTGCCGCGGAGATCAAAACGCGCCGGATCGCGCAGCATAACGCCCGCCAGCAGCAGTTTTTCCGCCTGTTCAGACTGATAGACGCGCTCGAGGCGGGATAGCTGCAGGCGGTTGTTGACGCCTTCAACTTCGCTTAAACGCTGAGGGTGGACGGCGACGATTTCCCGGCCTTCCTGATACGCCATCGCGATAATATCGGTAATGTAGTATTCGCCCTGGACGTTGTTATTCGTCAGCTTCGCCAGCCAGCGTTTTAAATCCGCGCCGCCGGCGATCAGGATCCCGGTGTTGATTTCCTGAATTTGACGCTGCGCTTCGCTGGCATCTTTATGCTCAACAATGCCGCTAACCCGGCCGTTATCACGCGTAATGCGCCCATAGCCGCTCGGATCGTCCAGCTTCACCGTCAGCAGGCCAATGCCGCCCTGCAGTTTGGCGGCGCGCAGGCGCTGCAGGGTATCGACGGAGATCAGCGGGACGTCGCCGTACAGCATCATGATATCTTCATCATCGGCGAAGAATGGCGCCGCCTGCTGCATCGCATGGCCGGTACCCAGCTGTTCCGCCTGCAGAACCCAGTTAAGATTGTCTTCATGCAGCGCCTGACGCAGCAGATCGCCGCCGTGCCCGTACACAAGGTGTACGGAAGAAGCGCCTAAATCTTTAGTCGCATCAATGACATGTTGCACCATTGGCTTCCCAGCCAAGGAGTGCAGCACCTTGGGAAGATCGGAATACATGCGGGTCCCTTTGCCTGCGGCAAGGACAACCACGCTCATCGCACTGTTTGACATACGCATCCTGACAGCTGTTAGAACGAAAAGTAAAAGCCTTTCACGTTGAAATTACTACATATTTTTCATCATGAAACGAGACGAGGATAAAACGCTCAGGCTCAACGCTATACACCATTTTATGGCGCTATTTTTAGTCACTGCAAATCAGTTTATCTCCGAAAAAACCTGATAAGAGAGATGAATATCTGCTATCCCACTGCTTTTCCTGTTTTTTCGACGCCTGAATAAAGCGAAAACACAAAATGAAACATGATTTTAATATTCATTTATTGTGACGCGGTAAATAGAAACACCGTTTCATTCCGATGATAATGCTGCTCATTATTTACTCTGGAGAAAAAAATGAATAAAAAAATCCCTTTGGCATTAGCCCTTTGTAGCTCAATTATCGCATTGCCGCTGCACGCTGGCGAGGCTCGTGTCTGGCGAGGTATCGCTTTTGGTCAATCAACCGATGTGAATTTCTCCTCCAACGTACTGCCGGAAAAAATCGGGGTTAATGACGTCACCATCGCAGGCAAAAAGCTGACTCCCCAGGATACCGCCGATCTCAGCGCCCCCGTAACCATCGAGAGTCGGGGAGGCAAGATCGCGAATTCGCATGATGGCCTGACCTTCTTTTATACCACGCTGCCGGTTAGCCAAAATTTTATCCTGCAGGCAACGGTAACGGTGGATCAGTTCGGCCCGGAGAACGGCGCCCGTCCGGCAGCGCAGGAAGGCGCGGGACTGCTGGTTCGTGATGTTATCGGTCTGCCACGTCAGCAGCCTTTAAAGGTGGGCTATGAAGAGTTTCCGGCAGCATCGAATATGCTCATGAACGCGATCGTGACCCAGGATAAGAAAGATCATGCGCATATAAAACTGCAGGCGATTGGCCGGGAAGGGATTTCCCAGCCCTGGGGCAATGCCGGTTCTTCTATTACCAGGCAGAGCTACAAAGAGAATATCGATCTCCAGCAAACCCCAGCCTTTCAGCTCAAGCTGGAACGCACTAACGACGGTTTCATCACCTCATGGGCGCCGACGGGCAGCAGCGAATGGGTAAGCAAGAAGGTTCCCCGCAGCGACACGATTGCCCAGCAGGATAAAGACCATTACTACGTCGGCTTTTTCGCCTCGCGTAATGCCAAAATCACCATCAGCAACGCCTCGCTGACGACTTCAGCAGCCAGGACGCAGGCTTCTCCGCCCTATATTGCGAAAGCCTGGCCGGTTGTGATGCAGATTGCCTCTGGCGCCACAAGCCAAAGCGCGGAGTACATTCTGCAGGCGCGGGCTAACTATGACGGGCGTTTTACCGTCCGCCAGGACGAAGTCATCATCGGCAAGGACATAGCCGTCAAAGCCGGGGAGATGTTTACTCAACCCGCCACGCTCAAAGACAGGAACACCTTCGAGGTTCAGTTTACTCCGGCCACCAGCGGCAAGCCGGTAGCGCAAACGCTAACGGTTGAACGCAGCGCCGGCGTAGAAGGCCGTACCCTCTACGTCTCTGCGCAAGGGCAGGCAAACGCCAGCGGAACGGCTGACGCTCCGCTCACTCTCTCCCGCGGCGTGGAGCTACTGCCGGCTGGCGGCACGCTTATCTTAGCCGCCGGAGACTATCCGCAAACGCAGATCCCGCTCAGCGCCAGCGGGCTCAAAGGGCAACCCAAGACGCTGCGGGCCGACGGAAAGGCGGTCATTCACGGCCTGCAGCTCGACGCCAGCTACTGGCATATCAAGGGGATCGCCGTCACCGATAAAAGCCTGCGCGTGCAGGGCAGTCATAATCTGATTGAGAACGTCACCGCTTATCGCAACGATGATACCGGGATTCAAATTTCCTCTCCGCCGGACGTGGGGCGCCCGCTGTGGGCCAGCTACAACCGGGTGGTCAACTCCGAATCGTTCAGTAATGAAGATCCGGGCAAGATCAACGCCGATGGTTTTGCGGTAAAAATGCGGGTGGGTGAGGGAAACCGGCTCGAAGGGTGCTACTCCTACGATAATATCGACGACGGATTTGACCTGTTCAACAAGATTGAAGATGGCGCCAATGGCGTTGTGGTGATCGAGAATTCAATTGCCCGTAATAACACCAGCAATGGTTTTAAGCTGGGTGGGGAAGGGCAGCCGGTGGCGCATGAAGTGCGCAACAGCATTGCGATTGGCAATCACCTGGACGGTTTTACGGATAACTTCAACCCCGGCAGGCTGGTGGTGGTCAACAACGTGGCGGTGGATAATCAGCGCTTTAACTACATCTTCCGCGCCAGCCCGTACGGTAAACCCGAGACTCAGGGCTCGTTTAGCGACAATATCTCCCTGCGCAGCCAGCCTGGAAAATATGATGATGCCGTGGTCGGCAATATCGACGACAGCAACTATTTTATCCACGACGGTAAGAGCATCAACGCCCAGGGAAAGAGCATTAAGAGCGACGACTATCAAACGCTGGCGCTGCCGGACCCGCTGCTGCGCCATGCGGATGGCCGTTTCAATACCGGCGATTTCCTCAGCCGTAGCCAGCCTCGTTCCTGATACTGGCCCTAAAATACAAAGGTCGCCCGCGGGCGACCTTTTACTTTCTTTCCTGCTTCACACCGCATGTGTTGTCGTTTTAGTTAGCGGTACAGCGCAAATGCAGGCCGGAGAGCGGGCTTCTTAGTTATTGAAGGTACCGAAGGTCACGTTCATAGTGCTGAAGAAGGCGATGATTTTATTGAGCAGTTTCATGATGACTTCCTGAATAGAGAGACGTTTTGATAAATTATTTTTTGTGATGCACATCACAAAAAGAAGTCTACGCCTCATTTTTTGAGCGATCAACAAAAATGAGATTATCATCACAAAATTTTTAAAATGTCTTTTTAGTTTTGAAATTACTGAAACGAAACCATAAAAAAAGCCAGCCTGGAAACCAGACTGGCTTTTAACTTTCAAGCCGGTGTTACATCGCTTTTTTGGTCAATTCGATAACGCGCAGTTTGGCGATCGCTTTGGCCAGTTCCGCAGACGCCTGAGCGTAATCTACGTCGCCGTGAGAGCTGTTAATGTGCTCTTCCGCTTTACGCTTCGATTCCAGGGCTCGTGCTTCGTCGAGATCCTGGCCACGAATTGCCGTATCAGCCAGTACGGTCACGCTGCCAGGCTGCACTTCAAGAATGCCGCCGGACAGATAGATAAACTCTTCATGACCGTGCTGTTTAACGATGCGAATCATACCAGGCTTAATGGCGGTGAGCAGCGGGGCGTGACCCGGGAAAATACCCAGCTCACCTTCACTACCCGTTACCTGGATTTTCTCGACCAGACCAGAGAACATTTGCTTCTCTGCGCTGACGACGTCCAGGTGGTAAGTCATTGCCATATCACCCTCCGATTAAGGCGTTAAAGTTTTTTGGCTTTTTCCACGGCTTCGTCGATGGAACCAACCATGTAGAACGCCTGCTCCGGCAGGTGATCGTATTCGCCTTCCATGATGCCTTTAAAGCCACGGATGGTGTCTTTCAGGGAGACGTATTTGCCCGGTGAACCGGTAAATACTTCTGCCACGAAGAACGGCTGGGACAGGAAGCGCTGGATCTTACGCGCGCGAGCTACCACCAGTTTATCTTCTTCAGACAGCTCATCCATACCGAGGATGGCGATGATGTCTTTCAGTTCCTGATAACGTTGCAGCAGAGACTGTACGCCACGCGCGGTGTCGTAGTGTTCCTGACCAACAACCAGCGGATCCAGCTGACGGCTGGTGGAGTCCAGCGGGTCAACGGCCGGGTAGATACCCAGAGACGCGATCTGACGGCTCAGTACCACGGTTGCATCTAAGTGAGCAAAGGTGGTTGCTGGGGATGGGTCAGTCAAGTCATCCGCAGGGACGTATACCGCCTGCACGGAAGTGATAGAACCGGTTTTGGTGGAGGTGATACGTTCCTGCAGAACGCCCATCTCTTCCGCCAGAGTCGGCTGATAACCTACCGCTGAAGGCATACGGCCCAGCAGTGCGGATACTTCCGTACCGGCCAGGGTATAACGATAGATGTTATCGACGAACAGCAGTACGTCACGACCTTCGTCACGGAATTTCTCAGCCATGGTCAGACCGGTCAGCGCAACGCGCAGACGGTTTCCCGGCGGCTCGTTCATCTGGCCGTAAACCAAGGATACTTTATCCAGAACGTTGGAGTCGGTCATCTCGTGGTAGAAGTCGTTACCCTCACGAGTACGTTCACCTACGCCCGCAAACACGGAGTAACCGGAGTGCTCGATCGCGATGTTACGGATCAGCTCCATCATGTTTACGGTTTTACCCACGCCCGCACCGCCGAACAGACCGACTTTACCGCCCTTAGCGAACGGACACATCAGGTCGATTACTTTGATGCCGGTTTCCAGCAGTTCCTGAGAGCTGGAGAGCTCTTCGTAGGAAGGTGCCGCGCGGTGGATAGCCCAACGGTCTTCTTCACCGATGTCGCCTTTCATATCGATCGGCTGACCCAGCACGTTCATGATACGACCCAGCGTTGCTTTACCAACCGGGACTTCGATCGGGTGCTCGAGGTCTTTAACTTCCAGACCACGACGCAGACCGTCGGAAGAACCCATGGCGATAGCACGTACGATACCACCGCCGAGCTGCTGCTGAACTTCCAGCACCAGACTCTCGTTACCATTTTGTACCTCAAGAGCATCGTACACGCGCGGTACGGCATCCTGAGGGAATTCGACGTCAACCACGGCGCCGATTACCTGGACAATTTTTCCAGTAGCCATCTTGAATCCTCTACGAATTAACCTGGTTATACCGCGGATGCACCACCGACGATTTCGGTGAGTTCCTGAGTAATGCTGGCCTGACGAGCTTTGTTGTATACCAACTGCAGCTCTTTAATCAGGCTGCCGCCATTATCGGTAGCGGCTTTCATCGCCACCATACGTGCGGCCTGCTCGCTGGCCAGGTTTTCTACCACGCCCTGATAAACCTGAGACTCAACGTAGCGACGCAGGAGGGTATCCAGCAGCGCTTTTGGATCTGGCTCATACAGGTAATCCCAGGATTTACGCTTCAGATCAGCATCGTCTGACGCCGGTAGCGGCAGCAGCTGAGTAATGGTCGGAGCCTGAGACATGGTATTAATAAATTTGTTGCTGACAACGTACAGCTTGTCCAGACGGCCTTCATCATAGGCCTGCAACATCACTTTTACCGTACCGATCAGTTCGGACAGGGACGGGTTATCACCCATGCCGGTCACCTGAGCGACAATATTGCCGCCTACGGAATTAAAGAAAGAAACGCCTTTAGAGCCGATCATTGCGATATCGCACTGAACGCCTTTATCGGACCAGACTTTCATATCCGCCAGCAGCTTTTTGAACAGGTTAATGTTCAAGCCACCGCACAGACCACGGTCGGTCGACACCACCAGGTAGCCTACGCGCTTAACGTCGCGTTCTTCCAGGTAAGGGTGCTTATATTCCAGATTACCGTTCGCAAGGTGACCAATCACTTTGCGCATGGTTTCTGCATAAGGACGGCTGGCCGCCATGCGATCCTGCGATTTACGCATTTTGGAAGCGGCGACCATTTCCATCGCTTTAGTGATCTTCTGCGTGTTCTGGACGCTTGCGATCTTACTACGTATCTCTTTTGCGCCGGCCATGAACTTCTCCTCAATGCCGTGCGGCTTGCCCTAAGACAAGCCGCCAGACTTTACCAGGACTGGGTTGCTTTGAAGGAGTCGAGGATGCCTTTCAGCTTGCCTTCGATCTCGTCGTTATAGCCACCGGTCTGGTTAATCTCTTGCATCAGCGGAGCGTGGTCACGGTCAACGTAAGCCAGCAGAGCGGCTTCGAAGCTACCGATTTTCGCCAGTTCCACATCTTCGAGGTAACCGCGTTCAGCAGCAAACAGGACCAGGCCCTGCTGTGCTACAGACATCGGCGCATACTGTTTCTGTTTCAGCAGCTCGGTTACTTTCTGACCATGGCTCAGCTGTTTACGGGTTGCTTCGTCCAGATCGGATGCGAACTGAGAGAACGCAGCCAGTTCACGATACTGTGCCAGAGCGGTACGAATACCACCGGACAGTTTCTTGATGATCTTGGTCTGAGCAGCACCACCAACACGGGATACGGAGATACCCGGGTTGACCGCCGGACGAATACCGGAGTTAAACAGGTTGGTTTCCAGGAAGATCTGACCATCGGTAATGGAAATTACGTTAGTCGGAACGAATGCGGAAACGTCACCAGCCTGCGTTTCGATAATCGGCAGCGCGGTCAGGGAACCCGTTTTACCTTTCACTTCACCTTTGGTGAAGTTCTCAACGTATTCAGCGTTAACGCGGGATGCGCGCTCCAGCAGACGGGAGTGGAGGTAGAACACGTCGCCCGGGAATGCTTCACGTCCTGGCGGACGGCGGAGCAGCAGGGACACCTGACGGTAAGCAACGGCCTGTTTAGACAGGTCATCGTATACGATCAGCGCATCTTCGCCACGGTCGCGGAAGTATTCGCCCATTGCGCAACCGGCATACGGAGCCAGGTATTGCAGCGCTGCGGATTCAGAAGCGGTCGCCACAACAACGATGGTGTTGGACAGCGCGCCGTGTTCTTCCAGTTTACGTACCACGTTAGAGATGGTGGACGCTTTCTGGCCGATAGCCACGTAGACGCACTTAATACCGGAATCACGCTGGTTGATGATCGCATCGATTGCCATCGCGGTTTTACCGGTCTGACGGTCACCGATGATCAGCTCACGCTGGCCACGGCCGATTGGGATCATGGCATCGACGGATTTATAACCGGTCTGTACCGGCTGGTCGACGGACTGACGTTCGATTACGCCCGGTGCGATAACTTCGATTGGCGAGAAGCCATCGTGTTCAACCGGACCTTTACCGTCAATGGGTGCACCCAGGGTGTTCACCACGCGGCCCAGCAGGCCACGACCGACAGGAACTTCCAGGATACGGCCAGTACATTTAACCTTCATGCCTTCGGCCAGGTCAGCGTACGGACCCATCACCACCGCACCTACGGAGTCGCGCTCCAGGTTCAGTGCGATAGCGAAGCGGTTACCCGGCAGGGAGATCATCTCGCCCTGCATACAATCGGCCAGGCCGTGGATGCGGATAACACCGTCACTGACGGAAACGATAGTACCTTCGTTGTGAGCCTCGCTCACAACATTGAACTGAGCAATGCGCTGCTTGATCAGTTCGCTGATTTCGGTGGAATTCAGTTGCATGCTCCAGTCCCCTTAAGACTGCAAGACGTCTGCAAGGCGATCAAGACGGCCGCGTACGCTGCCATCAATGACCATATCACCCGCACGGATGATAACACCTGCCAGTACAGACTTATCGATTTTGCAATTCAGCTTAACTTTGCGTGACAAACGTTTTTCCATCGCGTCGGCAATCTTCGCGAGCTGTTCTTCACTCAGTTGGGTGGCAGAAATAACATCTACCTCTGCGGTTGCCTCACTGGCAGCGCGCAGGTGAATGAACTGCTCAAGAACATCCGGGAGCACCTTCAGACGACCGTTTTCAGCCATAACCCGAATCAGGTTCTGGCCGCTGTCGTCCAGCTGCTCGCCGCAGACCGCGATGAACGCTTCAGAGAGCGTTTCCGGCGCCAGGGCACCGGACAGAAGCTCTGCCATTTGTTCGTTTTTAGTCACTTCAGCGGCAAACGCCAGCATATCCTGCCAGCGCTCAACACCTTTGTGTTCGACGGCAAAGTCAAAAGCTGCTTTGGCGTAGGGGCGAGCTACCGTTACAAATTCAGACATCAGCCCCTCCCTCCTTACAGTTCAGCGACAAGTTTATCCACGATGTCGCTGTTAGCAGCTTCATCCACGGAACGTTCGATGATCTTCTCGGCGCCAGCAACAGCCAGGATTGCGACCTGCTTACGCAGCTCCTCACGAGCACGTTTACGTTCGGCATCAATTTCAGCCTGCGCCTGTGCGACGATTTTGGTGCGTTCCTGTTCTGCTTCAGCTTTAGTTTCATCCAGAATCTGAGCGCGACGCTTGTTCGCCTGCTCGATGATTACCTGGGCTTCCGCTTTCGCTTTTTTCAGCTGGTCGGTCGCGTTGGCCTGTGCAAGGTCCAAATCCTTCTTAGCGCGTTCTGCAGAAGCTAAGCCGTCAGAAATCTCTTTCTGCCGCTTTTCGATGGCAGCCATTAAAGGCGGCCATACGTACTTCATGCAGAACCATACGAAAAGAACAAACGCGATGGCCTGGCCGAGGATTGTTGCGTTCATGTTCACAGCACAATACCTCTTAAATTAACTCTGTGGCTTAGGTTTCTTACGTACAACTTACTACGCGACAGCAAACATCACGTACAGACCCAGACCTACAGCGATCATCGGGATTGCATCCACCAGACCCATAACGATAAAGAACTGAGTACGCAGCAGAGGAATCAGATCCGGTTGACGCGCTGCGCCTTCCAGGAATTTGCCCCCGAGGATGCCGATACCGATCGCAGCACCGATCGCCGCCAGACCCATCATCACAGCGGCAGCCATGTACAGCAGATCCATATTCAGGTTTTCCATGACAGTCTCCAGTTTATTTCAGTAAAAACGTAGTATGTTGGTAAAAATCAATGCTCTTCGGATGCCATCGACAGATAGACGATCGTCAGAACCATGAAGATGAAGGCTTGCAGCGTAATAATCAGGATGTGGAAAATGGCCCACGGCACATTCAGAATCCACTGTGACCACCACGGCAACAGACCAGCAATCAGAATGAAAATCAGCTCACCGGCATACATGTTGCCGAACAGTCGCAGACCCAGTGAAACAGGTTTGGACAGCAGGCTTACCCCTTCAAGGATTAAGTTGACAGGAATGAACGCCCAGTGATTGAACGGCTGCAGCGTCAGTTCTTTAACGAACCCACCCACGCCTTTCATTTTGATGCTGTAGAAAAGAATCAGGATAAACACGCCAAGCGCCATCGACAGGGTGATGTTTACGTCCGCAGACGGAACCACGCGCAGTGCAGGCAGGCCGAAAATGTGTTCACCGATATAAGGAATCAGGTCGATTGGCAGCAGATCCATCAGGTTCATCAGGAATACCCAGACGAACACGGTGAGGGCCAGCGGAGCAATCAGCTTGCTCTTGCCATGATACATATCTTTAACGCTGCCATGGACGAAGCCGATGGTCATCTCGATAGCCGTCTGGAGTTTACCCGGTACTCCGCTGGTCGCTTTCTTCGCAACGCTACGGAAAATGGTAAGGAACAACAGACCGAGCACCACTGAGAAGAACATGGAGTCAATGTTGAGCGTCCAGAAGGTGGCCGGGGGGTTGTGCGGATCCACCAGCGAGAAAGTACGCAGGTCCAGCTGAAGGTTATTCAGATGGTGTCCTATGTATTCCTGCGGCGTCATATTTTCTGCAGCCATGATGCCTTTTACCCTTTGTTGTTAATTACAGCTGGTGCCAGAATTTGTACCACCAGCACCAAAACCCACGTCACTATCAGCGGTAAAAATACCGCTTTGAAAACGGCCAGCGCCATCACGAGGAGGGCGAAGGTCAGCAACACCTTGGAGGCTTCGCCGATAGCGAAGGTCCAGGCCATTCGGCCTCTGGCTGGTGTATGCGCCTGATGACGCCAGGCAAAAATCATAAACATTATGTTTGGCACAACGACCGCCAAACCACCGCATATCGCGGATACGCCCCAGAAGGGGTCTTTGAGGCTGAACAGCAGTCCACTTGCTATTACTGCCAGTAACTGAATAAACAGAAGCTTACGAGCAACGTTTCGACTCAAGAGCGACACAGACATCACGTTTTTACTCCTGCTCCCTTCGAGGTATGTCGCGTGTCGTATAAAACGTCCTTTGAGGCGAAGAGTCAAGCATCAAAAAGCGGACAAATTATACGGTGACGCCCCGTGAATTCAAACAATAAGTAGCAAAATAGTGAATAAATGTTTAATTATTTTCCGACAGGCAACTTTTCCTGCATTTTGCCAATCTGTGAGCGATCATGCAAAACTGCAAATACCGAGAAAATACGGCCTATAAAGCGTGCATTAGATCACATTATAAACATTTAAGGTTTTAGTGAATTAATTCTGTTCATAAATCATGACTTTTCATCCTTTTGATATTCAAGATAAAAAGTAGGGACTTTTTACAAAACAACCCAACATACATTAAAAACCTTTTATTGACATTTATAATAAATATTTAACAACTATATGCCTGTTCAGCGCCTTGATTTGTAGCGGACTGATATTTTCAAAGTTGACTATTGTGCTGGTAAATGAATCGACAAAAGTTAATCATCAGAAAAGGCATAGTGAACATATGGTTAAATGTCACCCGATAATACCCCGACGTTACATTCATTTTTGTAACATGCGCAGGTGACATTTTTTCCACATTTTTTGGTAAAAATTAAATCATTTTTGATTTAATCACCACCAGGTGGCGCTCCCCTTCCAGCTGAGGAACATGCAGTTTAATCACCTCGCTCACCGCGTATCCGACTGGCAAATCGGTGATTTCCTCTTCCTGAGCAACGCCCTTGAGCGCGTAAAAACACCCTTCTTCCGCCGGCAAATGGTGACACCAGCTCACCATATCACTCAGCGAAGCGAACGCGCGGCTGATCACGCCATCAAACGGCGGCTCGGCCGGGAACGCTTCTACCCGGCTCTGTACCGGCGTCACGTTCTCAAGCTTCAGCTCATGCTGAACCTGGCGAAGAAAGCGTACGCGCTTGCCCAGGCTATCCAGCAGGGTGAAATGTGATTCAGGGCGTACGATGGCCAGCGGAATACCGGGCAGTCCGGGACCGGTGCCGACATCAATAAAACGGCTTCCTTGAAGATAGGGGGCAACGACAATGCTGTCGAGAATATGCCGCACCAGCATCTCATTCGGGTCGCGAACGGAGGTCAGGTTATAGGCTTTGTTCCACTTATCCAGCAGTCCAACATACGCCACCAGCTGATTTTTCTGATGATCGGTGAGCGTAATAGCCGCTTCATCCAGGAGACGAGAAAGTTTGTTGAGCACGGTCGGTACCTGTCTAAAAATAATGAGCCCGGAGGCGAAAACGCTTACCGGGCTGATGAACAACAAGGCGGAGAACGGGAAGCTATCCGCCAAAAAACCTGCCTGAGGATCAGGCGCTGCGGCGCAGCATCCCCTGCTTTTTCAACCAGACCAGCAAAATGGAGATTGCCGCCGGGGTGATCCCCGAAATGCGCGATGCCTGGCCGATTGAAGACGGCTTGTGATCGTTCAGCTTGGCAATCACCTCATTGGAGAGCCCAATGACCTGGCGGTAATCAAGCGTAGCAGGCAGCAGGGTATTCTCATTGCGCTGCTGTCTTTCGATCTCATCCTGCTGGCGAGCGATATAGCCTTCATACTTCACCTGGATCTCAACCTGTTCAGCCGCCTGCGCATCCTGCAGACCCGGAGCGAAAGGCGACAGCTGCACCAGCTGTTGATAGGTCATTTCCGGACGACGAAGCAGATCCTCGCCGCTGGCTTCGCGTGAGAGCGGCGCGGTGAGGTGAGCGTTCACTTCTTCAGCGCTTTCGGCCTGCGGGTTCACCCAGCTCGATTTCAGCCGCTGACGTTCAAGTTCAATGCTTTCCAGCTTCTGATTGAAGCGCGCCCAGCGTTCATCATCGACCAGACCCAGCTCGCGGCCCTGTTCGGTCAGTCGCAGATCGGCGTTATCTTCGCGCAGCATCAGGCGGTACTCAGCGCGGGACGTGAACATGCGGTACGGTTCTTTGGTACCGAGCGTGCACAGATCGTCCACCAGCACGCCAAGGTAGGCCTGAGAACGACCCGGCGCCCAGCCCTCTTTTTCTGCGGAGAAGCGACCGGCGTTCAGACCGGCAAGCAGGCCCTGGGCAGCGGCTTCTTCGTAGCCGGTGGTGCCGTTAATCTGGCCGGCAAAAAACAGACCCTGAATATATTTGCTTTCCAGCGTCGGTTTCAGGTCGCGCGGATCGAAGAAATCATACTCAATAGCGTAGCCCGGGCGAACGATTTTGGCGTTCTCCATACCCTGCATTGAGCGAACAATCTGCATCTGCACATCGAACGGCAGGCTGGTGGAGATACCGTTCGGATAAATTTCGTTAGAGGTCAGCCCTTCCGGCTCGAGGAAGATCTGGTGCTGGTTGCGATCGGCAAAGCGCATCACTTTATCTTCGATCGACGGGCAGTAGCGCGGACCGATCCCCTCAATCACCCCGGCGTACATCGGGCTGCGATCGAGGTTATTGCGGATGACGTCGTGCGTTTTCTCGTTGGTGTGGGTGATGTAACACGGAACCTGGCGCGGATGCTGATCCGCAGATCCCATGAACGAGAACACCGGCATCGGGTCATCGCCGTGCTGCTGTGCCAGTACGCTGAAATCGATGGTGCGCGCGTCAATACGCGGCGGAGTACCGGTTTTCAAACGGCTGACGCGCAGCGGCAGTTCACGTAAGCGGCGGGAAAGCGAGATAGCCGGCGGATCGCCTGCACGACCGCCGCTGTAGTTATCCAGCCCGATGTGGATCTTGCCGTCGAGGAAGGTTCCGACGGTCAGGACAACCGCTTTGGCGCGAAACTTCAGCCCCATCTGGGTCACTGCGCCGACAACGCGATCGTTTTCGACAATCAGATCCTCAACCGCCTGCTGGAAGATCATCAGGTTGGGCTGGTTTTCCAGCGCCGTACGTACCGCCTGGCGGTAGAGCACGCGGTCTGCCTGAGCACGAGTGGCGCGTACCGCCGGGCCTTTGCTTGCGTTTAGTATCCTAAACTGAATGCCCGCATGGTCGATCGCTTTCGCCATCAGGCCGCCAAGAGCATCCACTTCTTTTACCAGGTGTCCTTTCCCAATGCCGCCAATCGCCGGGTTGCAGCTCATCTGCCCCAACGTGTCGATATTGTGTGTCAAAAGCAGGGTCTGCTGACCCATTCGCGCTGCGGCCATTGCGGCCTCAGTGCCTGCATGACCCCCGCCAATGATGATGACGTCAAAAGGATCCTGATAAAACATGGTGGTATGCCTCGCATAAAGCGGTTTGAAAATGGATTGAAGCCCGGGCCGTGGATTCTACTCAACTTTCGACTTCCGAGAAAGCTCCGGGATCTTGAGTATTTAAAAGAAGATCTTTTATTTAGAGATCTGTTTTATTGTGATCTCTTATTAGGATCGGACCTTTCTGTGGATAAGCCGGATCCGCGTTTTAAGATCAATCGGTTAAGGAGGATCACTTTCTGTGAATGATCGGTGATCCTGTTCCGTATAAGCTGGGATCAAAATGAAGGGTTATGCACAGCTCAAAAAGCAGTCAACGGTTATGCTTTGGATAACTACCGGTTGATCAATGGTTTTAAGCATAGTTATCCACAGATAATCGAACGATCTTTACAAAAATCAGAGCAAATTTTTCCAGGATCCCAGCCAAATTTCCGCCGGATCTTCCGGAATCTCATGATCGAGGACGTTAATCTTCAGCGTTTCGCCGATCTGTTTTGCCCCGCATGCCCTTAATGCATCGTCAATCTTGTCGATTGCGCCACAGAAAGTGTCATATTCGCGGCTGCCGATCCCGATTAAGCCAAAGCGTATGCCCGAAAGGTCCGCTTCCTTCTCCTGCAGAGCCTCATAGAAAGGCACCAGGTTGTCAGGAATATCGCCGGCACCGTGAGTTGAGGAGATAACCAGCCAGATCCCGTCCGTCGGCAGATCCTCAATCAGTGGGCCATGCTGGATTTCGCTGCTGTAACCCGCTTCTTCCAGCTTTTCCGCCAGATGCTCTGCTACATATTCCGCACTGCCTAAGGTGCTGCCGCTGATAAGAGTAATGTCTGCCATGATCGTCCGCTCATTTATTCAGTGTGGCACATTGTACGCTGTGTGTGAGCTGGGATCTACCTGTGGAAAATGTGGGATTAAAAAAGCCCGATTACGGGCGGATGGTGCGCATAATCGGGTTTTGCAGGGAGATCAGCGTCTCGGTGGACTGAATTTCATCGATTGTTTGGATCTTGTTGATAAGTACCTGCTGGAGAGCATCGATCGAGCGGCACATTACCTTAATAAAGATGCTGTAGTGGCCGGTGGTGTAGTAGGCCTCGGTGACCTCATCCAGGCTCTCCAGCCTGGCCAGCGCGGAAGGGTAGTCTTTGGCGCTTTTCAGAATAATGCCGATAAAGCAGCACACGTCATAGCCGAGCTGCTTCGGATTCACGTCGATTCGCGCGCCGGTAATGATGCCTGCCTGCTTCATCTTCTCCACGCGCACGTGGATAGTCCCCGGGCTGACGCCAAACTGTTTGGCCAGTTCGGCGTAGGCGGTGCGCGCATTGGCCATTAACGCTTCAAGGATGCCGCGGTCCAGATTGTCGATCTGATAATTTTCCATAGGTTTTTCTTATGATGTTTGAAGATTCTTTCTATATTAGCTTTATATTTTAATGAATCAAAAGTGTATGAGCCTTTTTGTTGTTTGATTATTGAATTGACGGCCTGTTTTGTTGCTTAATCAATAGCAACAGGACGCAGGAGTCATAAAAATGAAAACCGCATATATCGCAAAACAACGCCAGATCAGCTTCGTTAAGTCTCACTTTTCCCGCCAGCTGGAAGATAAACTGGGCCTGATCGAAGTCCAGGCTCCCATTTTAAGCCGCGTAGGAGACGGGACTCAGGACAACCTGTCTGGTTGCGAGAAGGCGGTTCAGGTAAAAGTGAAAACGCTGCCGGATGCCCAGTTTGAAGTCGTTCATTCCCTGGCTAAATGGAAGCGTCAAACGCTGGGACAACACGACTTCAGTGCGGGAGAAGGGCTGTACACGCACATGAAGGCTCTTCGCCCCGATGAAGACCGGCTGACCGCCATTCATTCTGTTTACGTTGACCAGTGGGACTGGGAGCGCGTGATGGGCGACGACGAACGCCACGACGGGACGCTGAAATCCACCGTAGAAGCCATCTATGCCGGGATCAAAGCGACCGAAGCGGCCGTCAGCAAAGAGTTTGGCCTGACGCCGTTCCTGCCGGAGCAGATCCAGTTTGTTCATAGCCAGGAGCTGCTCAGTCGTTACCCGGATCTCGACGCTAAAGGACGCGAGCGGGCGATCGCCAAAGAGCTGGGCGCCGTATTCCTCATCGGGATTGGCGGCAAGCTCACCGATGGTCAACGCCACGACGTTCGTGCGCCGGATTATGATGACTGGAGCACCGAGGTTGCCGAAGGCTTTGCCGGCCTGAACGGCGATATTCTGGTGTGGAACCCGGTTCTGCAAGATGCTTTCGAGCTTTCTTCTATGGGCATCCGCGTTGATGCCGACGCCCTGAAGCGTCAGCTGGCGATCACCGGTGATGAGGATCGCCTGAAGCTGGAGTGGCACCAGGCGCTGCTGCGCGGCGAAATGCCGCAGACCATCGGCGGCGGTATTGGTCAGTCGCGTTTGACGATGCTGCTGCTGCAGCTCGATCACATCGGACAGGTCCAGTGTGGCGTATGGCCTGCCCAGGTCCGTGAAAGCGTCGCTTCCCTTCTTTAATCCGCTCTTTAACGCCGCCAGCGTCTCAGCAGGCGGCTGCGCAGCCCGGTATCAAAGCGCCAGATATGATCGAAGATGCGCATGATCCCGGGTTTGCCATGCACCGACATCGCCACCGCGTGAAAGCGATGCTGGTGACTGCGCTGAAGTTCTCCCACCTTATTGATCACCTCATCCGGCAGGCGCTGGGCGATAAAATCAGAAATGACCACCGCATCGGCATCCACCCACTGCGGGTTTTGCATGCGCTCAATAATGGCCCGAAAACAGCTGGCCAGATCGGTACCGCCGCGAAAGCGCTGGCTGAGGAAACGAATTGCCTGCTCCAGCCCCTGTGGACCGGTGAGCTCGTAATGCACCACTTCGCTGGAAAACAGCATAATAAAGCAGCGCCGGTTGTCCGCCAGGGCGATCCGCATTAACGCCAGGCAAAACGCCTTGGCGCACTGTTCGTTAAAACCGCCCATTGAGCCTGAAGTATCGACGCAGACAATAAATGGCCCGCGCGGCTGTTCGTCAAAATCCTGCCGGGTAACCGGTCGTTCGGTAATTTTTTCCCGCCATGCGTCGCCGTGCAGCCGGTAGGTCAGCAGCTGTTTTTCCACCAGCTTGCGGTAGAACTCGAACTCCAGTTCGGTGATCCCGAGGGTGGCCAGCTCCGGCGGAAGAAGGCGCAGAATATCATCGCTTTGCTGCAGGCCATCAACCTGTTCCGGTACCGTTGCCGGTTCACGAACGAGGCTGCGAAAGGCCTCCATCGGCGCATCCTTTTTCGGAACCGATTTTGCTTCCCGCGATCGCCCTAGCTGTTCAGCCAGCTGTATCAGCTCCGGCTGCTGCGTAAGAAAATCGCCATAGCGAACGATCAGCTGATAATCGCCGCGCTTCAGCTCGCCTGCGCTCATATCCCACAGGCGTCCTGCGGAGTTATCGTTTTCCACCAGCACCGGATCGAGCTGGCCGCTGAGGGTCATCCGCTCCTGCATCGTGCTGAGCAGCCGATCGCGTTCTTCATCCAGCAGCTGCTGGTTGAGGGTGGTGGCCTGCACCACCAGGCTCAGGCGCCAGCGCTGCAGGAACAGGGTGTGCAACGCGGGCGTAAAGAGCGGGTTATCATCCGCCAGCTGCTGGGCCTGGGCGGCAAAAGGGGACTCGAGCTTGTGCAGCTGCGTAAGAATTTGCGGCAGCTGAACGATAAACTGCGAAGTCGAAAGAAGCTGAGACTGCTGATAATTCTGCACTTCAGCATCGAGCTCGGGCGGGATATGCGTCTCTTTTAGCCTGGCTCTGACGGCTTCGCGCCAGCGCGGGATATCGGCGGCGATAATGTTCTTCAGCCGCGGGAATTTTTCAAAGAAAACGGCAAGCTGCGGGGAGGCCAGCAGCGCCAGCAGCATCTCTTCGATCATCCCCTCTTCGCTGACTGCCAGCATGACATTCAGCATATCCAGCGTCATGGCTGACGGGCCTGTTTGATCTGCGCCCCGACGTCCTGCAGGCTGGCTTCAATACGTCCCAGCCAGTCACCGGGAATAAACAGACATTTTTGCTGTTCGCTGAAACGGTTGTGCTGCTGATGCCACTCGTCATCGAGGGCTTCCAGCTGCTGCCTGATTTCCGCTGGCATATTTTCCTGCGATTCGCTGCCGGGAAGGGCCAGGCGCGAGCCCTGCAGGCTGACGTCGCGAACCACCAGATGCTGGCTGGTATCGACATCCATATTTAACGGCTGGGCAAAACCAATGCCGTTGAGTTTGCCGCGGATCTCGCCGCCCTTCTCCAGCCAGTGGGAGAGCTCCTCACGGGTAAACGTAATATGGATAACCTCCATATCGTGCAGCTTGAGCGGCTGCTGCAGCAGCAGAAGGAGCGTCGTTCCTTCTACGTCGGCGGGAAGTTCATAATGCGCTTTTCGGCTGAACATACCGCCGAGACGCGTGACCTTCAGCGCGGTTTTGTCGCTGTGCTGCTGCTGGATCTGAATACGCCTTTGGGTAATCGCCCCGAGGCGCGTCAGCATCGTCTGCTGCTGCCATGCGTGGTTGGTCATCAGGGTTTCCAGCAGCTGCGCCATCAGGTTCATGCTTTCGATGTCGTGCCACAGGCAGTCTTTCAGCAGGATCAGGTCGATGGGCGCGATGGTATCGCGGCCGCTGAAGAAGGCGCTGGCCTGCAGCAGGCGAATGGCCTTTTTCCAGCGGCGGTCCGAAACATAGGGCGCTTTGGGCTGCGTCTCCAGCTGCTGGCGCAGCTGATAGATCAGTTCGAATACGCTATCCGTCAGCTTCACGCCGCTGATATCCTGCTGCCATTGCGTAAACTCTTCGCTACTAATCTGCAGGGATGTCGGGACGGGATTGCTGTTTTCATCCTGCTGGCTGAGCAGCATGGAGCGGAAGTTGGTTTTATCCTGTACCTTGTCGAGCCACAGGCGGATCAGCATTCGGTCATACAGCGCTTCCAGGCTGCTATCCGCTTCCGGGAGCTCGTTGGACGCCGCCACCAGCAGGCGCATCGGGATTTTCACTTCGCTGGCGCCGTTGCGGAAATGGCGTTCGTTTATGGCTGTCAGCAGGGTATTAAGGATTGCCGGGCCAGCTTTCCAGATCTCATCGAGGAAGACGATCTCCGCTTCCGGCAGGTAGCCTGCGGTTAAGCGCTCGTAACGGCCTTCATCCTTCAGGGCCTGGATCGACAGCGGACCAAAAACCTCTTCCGGGGTAGAGAAGCGGGTCATCAGGTATTCAAAGGCGCGAGCCTGCTGGAAGGCGAATTTGAGACGGCGGGCGATCAGACTCTTGGCGATGCCCGGCGGACCCAGCAAAAAAACGCTCTCGCCGCTGAGCGCGGCCAGCAGACAGAGTCGTATCGCGTGACTGCGTTCAAACAAACCTTTTTCCAGCGCCGCGCTTAGCCGGGAAATTCTTTCTGCCAGTAAATGTGATTGAGCCATAATTGAGTTGCGTGCTTTTTCATGTGTCGTTATTGAGTCGAGTATAGATGTTTGATTAGGTGTGGTAATAGCCTGAAGATTCGATTTATTTTCTTTGAGCCAGGTTAATATGGTGTCTGTTAGGGGTACGATTCAGCAAATAATCGTGCATACTGTGCGCTTTTTGTGAGCCTGAGGACCGGGAACACATTTGTTTTATATACACAAAAACATTCAAGATGCGGCAAGGCAGCAAGGGATGAAATCCCCTGGCGCACGGCTATGTGACCGGGATTTCTGGACGCCAGCAGCGCAGAAGCAGCTTGAAAAATGATATGTATAAACGAAAAGACTAGTCTATGAGCTCTGATAATAAGCAATCGCTTCCGGCAGTAACGCTGGCGGCAATCGGCGTGGTGTACGGCGATATTGGTACCAGCCCGCTGTATACACTGCGTGAATGTCTGTCAGGTCAGTTTGGGTTTGGCGTTGAACGTGATGCTGTTTTTGGCTTTCTTTCGCTAATTTTCTGGCTGTTAATTTTTACCGTATCACTCAAATATATTACCTTCGTTATGCGGGCGGATAACGCCGGCGAGGGGGGGATCCTGACGCTGATGTCGCTGGCGGGGCGCAATACGTCCGCGCGAATGACGTCGGTGCTGGTTATCCTCGGGCTGATTGGCGGTAGCTTCTTCTATGGCGAGGTGGTCATCACCCCGGCGATTTCGGTGATGTCGGCGATTGAGGGGCTGGAAATTATCGCGCCCAATCTGGATACCTGGGTTGTCCCTATATCCATCATTGTGCTGACGCTGCTGTTTGCTATCCAGAAGCACGGCACCAGTATGGTGGGTAAGCTGTTTGCGCCGATTATGCTGATTTGGTTCCTGCTGCTGGCGGTGCTTGGCGCGCGCAGCATCATTGCGAATCCGGAAGTGTTGCAGGCGCTGAACCCGTACTGGGCGGTGCACTTCTTCCTCGAATATAAAACCGTCTCTTTTGTCGCTCTCGGGGCGGTAGTGCTGTCCATTACCGGCGTTGAGGCGCTGTATGCCGATATGGGACACTTCGGCAAATTACCTATTCGCCTGGCCTGGTTCTCCGTGGTGCTGCCTTCGCTGGTGCTGAACTACTTCGGCCAGGGGGCTCTGCTGCTCAAACATCCTGAGGCGATTAAAAACCCGTTCTTCCTGCTGGCTCCTGAATGGGCGCTGATCCCGATGCTGATTATCGCCGCTCTGGCGACGGTGATTGCCTCCCAGGCGGTTATTTCCGGGGTCTTCTCGTTGACCCGCCAGGCGGTGCGCCTGGGGTATCTGTCGCCAATGCGCATCATCCATACCTCCGAAATGGAATCCGGGCAGATTTATATCCCGTTCATCAACTGGCTGCTGTACGTTTCGGTGGTCATTGTGATTATCAGCTTCGAGCACTCCTCCAACCTGGCGGCGGCGTACGGTATTGCGGTGACGGGAACCATGGTGCTGACCACTATCCTGTTCACCACCGTGGCGCGTCAAAACTGGCACTGGAATAAATTTCTCGTGGCGCTGCTGTTTATTGCCTTTATGTGCATCGACCTGCCGCTGTTCTCGGCCAACCTGGATAAGATCGTCTCCGGCGGCTGGCTGCCGCTGACCCTCGGCCTGGTGATGTTCACCGTGATGACCACCTGGAAGAGCGAGCGTTTCCGCCTGCTGCGCCGGATGCATGAACACGGCAACTCGCTGGAAGCGATGATCTCTTCGCTGGAGAAATCGCCGCCGGTTCGCGTTCCGGGTACTGCGGTCTATATGTCCCGCGCCCTGAACGTCATCCCGTTTGCCCTGCTGCACAACCTCAAGCACAACAAGGTGCTGCATGAGCGGGTGATCCTGCTGACGCTGCGTACCGAAGATGCGCCTTATGTGCATAACGTTCGCCGGGTGCAGATCGAGCAAATCTCACCGTCGTTCTGGCGCGTGGTGGCGAGCTACGGCTGGCGCGAAACGCCGAATGTGGAAGAAGTTTTCCACCGCTGCGGGCTGGAAGGGCTGAGCTGTCGGATGATGGAAACCTCGTTCTTTATGTCGCATGAATCGCTGATTATCGGCAAACGGCCGTGGTATCTGCGGCTGCGCGGCAAGCTGTATCTCCTGCTGCAGCGCAACGCCCTGCGGGCGCCGGATCAGTTTGAGATCCCGCCTAACCGGGTCATTGAACTGGGTACTCAGGTCGAAATTTGATATTCCGAAGCCCTTCCTTGCGAAGGGCTTTTCACGGTTATTTGGCTCCGCTCACTTTTCTCTTCTCCCGCTTGCGAAACGTTTCGATGGCGATCACATTTCTCTCTTCTGAAGATGGTTTTCTGCGCGCATTTTGACAATAATTTCTTCAGCGAAACGTTTCGCTAATGGAGCAGAAGAGAAAAATGAAAAAAGGCACCGTACTTAACGCTGATATTTCCTCGGTTATCTCCCGCCTGGGTCATACCGATACGCTGGTGGTCTGCGATGCCGGATTGCCGGTTCCCCGCAGCAGCGCGCGTATTGATATGGCGTTAACCCAAGGCGTTCCCTCCTTTATGCAGGTTCTGGAGGTGGTAACGGCGGAAATGCAGGTTGAGGCGGCGATCCTTGCGGAAGAGATTAAAACTCATAATCCGCAGCTCCATGCGACGTTGCTCACTCACCTTGAGCTGCTGCAGCAATACCAGGGAAACACCATTGAAATTCGTTACACCAGTCATGAGCAGTTTAAAAAACAAACCGCGGATAGTCAGGCGGTGATTCGCAGCGGGGAGTGTTCCCCGTTTGCGAACGTCATTCTCTGTGCCGGCGTGACGTTCTGAGGTCGCCGATATGGAAGCCTTATTGCAATTAAAAGGGATCGATAAAGCGTTCCCAGGCGTCAAAGCGCTCTCCGGCGCCGCGCTCAACGTCTATGCCGGCCGGGTGATGGCGCTGGTAGGAGAAAACGGTGCCGGTAAGTCCACCATGATGAAGGTGCTGACCGGGATCTACGCCCGCGACGCCGGCTCCTTAACGTGGTTAGGAAAAGAGACCACCTTCAACGGACCGAAATCCTCTCAGGAAGCCGGGATCGGCATTATTCACCAGGAACTTAACCTGATCCCCCAGCTGACGATCGCGGAGAATATTTTCCTCGGCCGTGAGTTCGTGAACCGGTTTGGCAAAATCGACTGGAAAACGATGTATGCCGAAGCGGACAAGCTGCTGGCGAAGCTGAATTTACGTTTTAACAGCCAAAAGCTGGTGGGCGATCTGTCGATCGGCGACCAGCAGATGGTTGAAATTGCCAAGGTACTGAGCTTTGAGTCGAAGGTCATCATCATGGATGAGCCGACGGACGCCCTGACCGACACCGAAACGGCCTCCCTGTTCCGCGTCATCCGCGAGCTGAAATCTCAGGGGCGCGGGATTGTCTATATCTCCCACCGTATGAAAGAGATCTTCGAGATTTGCGACGACGTTACCGTCTTTCGCGACGGGCAGTTTATCGCCGAGCGCGAGGTGGCGAGCCTGGATGAAGACCAGCTGATCGAGATGATGGTCGGCCGTAAGCTGGAAGACCAGTATCCGCGCCTGGATAAAGCGCCGGGCGCCGTGCGCCTGAAGGTCGATAACCTGTGCGGGCCGGGCGTGGAAAATGTCTCCTTCACCCTGCGTCAGGGGGAAATTCTGGGCGTCGCCGGGCTGATGGGCGCCGGGCGCACGGAGCTGATGAAGGTCCTGTACGGCGCGCTGCCGCGCAGCAGCGGTTCCGTCACCCTTGATGGACACGAGGTAGTCACCCGCTCCCCGCAGGATGGCCTGGCAAACGGCATCGTTTATATCTCCGAAGACCGTAAGCGCGATGGCTTAGTCCTCGGCATGTCGGTAAAGGAAAACATGTCGTTGACCGCGCTGCGCTATTTCAGCCGCGCCGGCGGCCGGCTGAAGCATAAAGATGAACAGCAGGCGGTGAGCGATTTCATCCGCCTGTTCAATGTCAAAACGCCATCGATGGAGCAGGCGATCGGCCTGCTCTCCGGCGGTAACCAGCAGAAGGTGGCCATCGCCCGCGGGCTGATGACCCGCCCGAAGGTCCTGATCCTTGATGAGCCTACCCGCGGCGTGGACGTTGGGGCGAAGAAAGAGATCTACCAGCTGATTAACCAGTTTAAGGCCGATGGTCTGAGCATCATTCTGGTCTCTTCGGAGATGCCGGAAGTGTTAGGCATGAGCGATCGCATCATTGTGATGCATGAAGGGCATCTCGGCGGTGAATTTACACGCGAGCAGGCCACCCAGGAAGTATTGATGGCTGCCGCTGTGGGCAAGCTTAACCGTGTGAATCAGGAGTAAAAAAGATGACAACCCAGGCTGTTGCTGGTCGCCGCTATTTCACAAAGGCATGGCTGATGGAGCAAAAATCGCTGATTGCCCTGCTGGTGCTGATAGCGATTGTCTCGACCATGAGCCCCAACTTTTTTACCGTCAATAACCTGTTCAATATCCTGCAGCAGACGTCGGTTAACGCCATTATGGCGGTGGGAATGACGCTGGTTATTCTCACTTCGGGGATCGACCTGTCCGTGGGTTCCCTGCTGGCGCTGACCGGTGCGGTAGCGGCGTCGATTGTCGGCCTTGAGGTTAATGCGCTGGTGGCGATTGCCGGAGCGCTGGCGCTGGGTGCGGCCATCGGTGCGGTGACCGGAGTTATTGTGGCTAAGGGGCGCGTGCAGGCCTTTATCGCCACTCTGGTGATGATGCTGCTGCTGCGCGGCGTGACGATGGTCTACACCAACGGCAGCCCGGTAAATACCGGGTTTACGGATAATGCCGATCTGTTTGGCTGGTTTGGTATCGGCCGCCCGCTGGGGATCCCAACGCCAGTGTGGATTATGGCTATCGTCTTCCTTGCTGCCTGGTACATGCTGCACCACACGCGCCTGGGCCGCTATATCTACGCGCTGGGCGGCAACGAAGCGGCCACGCGTCTGTCCGGTATCAGCGTGAATAAAGTCAAAATCATCGTCTATTCTCTGTGCGGCCTGCTGGCTTCGCTGGCGGGAATTATCGAGGTGGCGCGCCTCTCTTCCGCGCAGCCGACGGCGGGGACCGGCTATGAACTGGATGCCATTGCGGCGGTGGTGCTGGGCGGTACCAGCCTGGCCGGCGGCAAGGGCCGTATCGTCGGTACCCTGATCGGCGCGCTGATCCTCGGCTTCCTGAATAACGGTTTGAACCTATTAGGCGTTTCTTCCTATTACCAGATGATCGTAAAAGCGGTGGTAATTTTGCTGGCGGTGCTGGTAGATAACAAAAAGCAGTAACTAAGAACTCTACAGGACATCTTAACTATGAATATGAAAAAACTGGCGACCCTGGTATCTGCTGTTGCTTTAAGCGCGACCGTGAGCGCAAACGCGATGGCGAAAGATACCATTGCCCTGGTTATCTCGACCCTTAACAACCCGTTCTTTGTCTCCCTGAAAGATGGCGCCCAGAAAGAAGCCGACAAGCTGGGCTACAACCTGGTGGTGCTGGATTCACAAAATAACCCGGCGAAAGAGCTGGCCAACGTGCAGGATTTGACGGTGCGCGGCGCTAAGCTGCTGCTGATCAACCCGACCGACTCTGATGCGGTAGGTAACGCCGTGAAGATGGCTAATCAGGCGAAGATACCGGTTATTACCCTTGACCGTCAGGCGGCGAAAGGCGACGTGATTAGCCATATTGCGTCTGATAACGTGCTCGGCGGTAAAATGGCCGGCGACTATATTGCGAAGAAAGCGGGTGAGAACGCTAAGGTTATTGAGCTGCAGGGTATCGCAGGGACATCCGCGGCGCGCGAGCGTGGCGAAGGCTTTAAGCAGGCCGTAGCGGCTCATAAATTTAACGTGCTGGCGAGCCAGCCGGCAGATTTTGACCGTACCAAAGGCCTGAACGTCATGCAGAACCTGCTGACGGCGCATCCGGACGTGCAGGCGGTATTTGCTCAGAACGACGAAATGGCGCTGGGCGCACTGCGTGCTTTACAAACAGCGGGGAAATCCGATGTGATGGTGGTTGGATTTGACGGCACTCCGGATGGCGAAAAAGCGGTAAATAGTGGCAAACTAGCTGCGACAATCGCCCAGCTGCCTGAGCAGATCGGCGTGAAAGGCGTCGAGACTGCCGATAAAGTGCTGAAGGGTGAAAAAGTGGATGCCAGCTATCCGGTTGAGCTGAAACTGGTCATTAAGCAGTAGTAATATGCGATTCGGACCGGCAACGGTCCGAGGGACAACATAAAAAAGAAAAGCAGGGCATGCGCCACCGGAGTCCGGTGGCGCGCTTTACCGGGAACTCAAATGATGAAAACCGCAGGCAAACTTGTCGTCCTTGGCAGCATCAATGCCGATCACATTCTTAACCTTAAATCTTTCCCGACGCCGGGCGAAACCGTCACCGGCAACCACTATCAGGTGGCTTTCGGCGGTAAAGGCGCCAACCAGGCCGTTGCCGCCGGGCGCAGCGGGGCAAATATTGCGTTTATCGCCTGTACCGGCGATGACGATACCGGCGAGCGCGTTCGCCGCCAGCTGGCGAGCGATAACATCGACATCGCGCCGGTTCGCGCGGTAAAAGATGAATCGACCGGCGTAGCGCTAATCTTTGTTAACGGTGAAGGTGAGAATGTGATCGGCATTCATGCCGGCGCCAATGCCGCTCTTTCTGTCGCCCAGGTTGAGGCTGAGAAGGCGCGGATTGCCGACGCCCAGGCGCTGCTGATGCAGCTGGAGTCGCCGCTGGAGAGCGTGCTGGCTGCGGCTAAAATCGCCCATCAGCATCAAACAAGCGTGGTGCTGAATCCGGCGCCGGCGCGCGAGTTGTCGGATGAGCTGCTGGCGCTGGTGGATATCATCACGCCTAACGAAACGGAAGCGGAGAAGCTGACCGGTATTCGCGTAGAAAACGATGACGATGCGGCCAAAGCGGCTAACGCGCTCCATAAGAAAGGCATCGGTACCGTTATTATTACGCTGGGTAGCCGCGGCGTCTGGGTGAGCCACGATGGCGAAGGCCGCCGGGTCCCGGGCTTTAAGGTTCAGGCCATCGATACCATTGCCGCGGGCGATACCTTTAACGGCGCCCTAGTGACCGCCTTACTGGAGGGCACCGGGCTGGCAGAAGCTATCCGCTTTGCCCATGCCGCCGCCGCCATTGCCGTTACCCGCAAAGGCGCTCAGCCTTCAGTGCCGTGGCGAAAAGAAATCGACGAATTTTTACGTCAACAGGGGTAACGCTTGGCTACCATGAAGGATGTGGCCCGCGAGGCGGGCGTTTCCACCTCGACGGTTTCCCACGTCATTAATAAAGATCGTTTCGTCAGCGAGGCGATTACCGCCAAAGTGGACGCGGCGATCAAAAATCTTAACTACGCGCCGTCCGCTTTGGCGCGTAGCCTCAAGTTAAACCAAACCCGTACCATCGGTATGCTCATCACTGCCAGTACCAACCCGTTTTATTCTGAGCTGGTGCGCGGCGTGGAGCGTAGCTGTTTTGAACGCGGCTATAGCCTGGTGCTGTGCAATACGGAAGGTGATGAGCAGCGCATGAACAGTAATCTGGAAACGCTAATGCAAAAGCGCGTCGATGGTTTACTGCTGCTCTGTACCGAGACGCATCAGCCTTCGCCAGAAATTATGCAGCGCTATCCTTCGGTTCCAACGGTGATGATGGACTGGGCGCCGTTTGATGGCGACAGCGATCTGATTCAGGATAACTCGCTGCTGGGGGGCGATATGGCGACCCAGTACCTGATAGACCAGGGGTATACCCGGATTGCCTGTATCGCCGGCCCGCTGGATAAAACGCCGTCGCGGCTGCGCCTGGAGGGCTATCACGCCGCGATGTCCCGCGCCGGGCTGGAAGTGGCTGAGGGATACGTGATTACCAGCGACTTTGAATTTGGCGGTGGATTCAGCGCGATGCAGGAGCTGCTGACCTTATCGGAACGCCCGCAGGCGGTATTTGTCGGCAACGACGCTATGGCCTTTGGGGCGTATCAGTCGCTCTATCAGGCCGGGCTGCGAATTCCGCAGGATATGGCGCTGGTGGGCTATGACGATATTGAGCTGGCCCGCTATATGACGCCACCGCTGACGACTATCCATCAGCCGAAGGATGAGCTGGGTGAGCTGGCGATTGATGTGCTGATCCACCGGATGGCCGATCCCGGACAGCAGCAGCAGCGCGTGCAGCTCACGCCCGAGCTTATCGTTCGCGGTTCAGCTTAACGTTTGTGCCGTTCCTTTATCAGGTTACGGCCATCCTTCGCCTTTAACAGCATAAACACCAGCGCGGACACGACGGTGATCGCGCCCATCGTAATAAAGGTGTAGTGAAACTGCTCCACGGTATTGGCGCTGTCAAACCCTTCATAAAAGCGCAGTACCGCAGCGCTAATCGCCACCCCGAGGCTGATCGATAGCTGCTGAGTGACCGCCAGCAGGCTGTTGCCGCTGCTGGCATTATCATCGGTCAGATCGGCAAGCGTAATGGTGTTCATTGAGGTGAACTGAGTGGACATCGCCATCCCCAGAACAAACAGCGGCAGCGGCAGCAGCAGCATCCAGACGGGCATCGCGGGCGACTGGAACGAGAACTGGGCGATCATCAGGCCGATAAATATCGTTATCCCTACCAGCGTTTTCCGGTAGCCGAGCCAGCGTAGAATCTGCGTGACGGTGGATTTTGCGATAATAGAGCCGACGGCGGTCGGCGCAATCATGCAGCCGGCGATAATCGCCGGATAGCCAAAACCGACCTGCAGCATCAGCGGCATCAGGAACGGCACGCACCCCGTACCCAGACGCGTTGCCAGATTGCCGGCGATACCCACTGAAAAGGTTCGAGTCTTAAATAAAGAAAGCGAGATCAGCGGGGTTGGATGGCGGCGGGCATGGCGGATATAGGCCAGCAGCAAAAGGACGCTAAGGGCGATAATCGTCAGCGCGATCCAGGTGGCGACGATTTTCTCGCCAAACAGTTCGATGCCGCTGGAAAACAGTACCAGGCTCAACCCAAAGAGCAAAAATCCGCTGGTATCGAAGCGACGGCGTGGGGTAGTGAAATCCGGCATGCATTTACGCGCGTAAAGGATGCCAATAATGCCAATGGGAATATTGATCAGGAAAATCCAGTGCCAGCTGGCCCAGGTAACCAGCACGCCGCCGAGAACGGGCCCAAGAATAGGGCCGACCAGCCCCGGCATCGTCACGAAGTTCAGCACCGGCAGCAGCTCGCTGCGCGGATAGGCTCGCAATAATGCCAGCCGCGCGACCGGCATCATCATCGCGCCGCCAATCCCCTGAATGACGCGAAAGATGACCAGCTCCATCAGGGAGCTGGAAAGCGCGCAGGCGAGGGAGCCGAGCGTAAACAGGCCAACGGCAATAATAAACACTTTACGCGTGCCGAAGCGGTCGGCTAGCCACCCGCTGACCGGAATGAGCATCGCCACCGTTAGCGTATAGCTGATGATCGCGGATTGCATTGCCAGCGGCGAACGGTTGAGGCTATGGGCTATTGCCGGAAGGGCGGTATTCAGAATGGTGGCGTCCAGCGCCTGCATAAAAAAGGCCATTGCCGCAATCCACGGCAGTCCGGCCATACTACGCCCTTTCTTCTCGGTCATGCGGAGCCCTTTATTTACCTGAATGGTTTGGTGCGCTCAGCAGAGCCTGGCAGGCGCTGAGCGCTTGCGGGCCGTCGCTGTTCAGAATCGCGTCGACAATTGCCTGATGGAGATCCAGCTTCACCACTTCATTCTGGGTAATAGAAGTGAAGTACGTGTGATAGACCGAATGGAATAGCGAGGCGAAAGAGATAAGGAAGGGATTACCGCTCATTTCATAGATGTGTTCATGCCAGGCCATATCGACTTCAATCCAGCGTTCACGCTGGAAGCGCCTTTTCAGCTCGCCCATCTCTTCCATTAAGCTATTGAGCT
The DNA here is from genome assembly GCF_009758445.1 of Klebsiella sp. 10-1. Classification (NCBI taxonomy): domain Bacteria; kingdom Pseudomonadati; phylum Pseudomonadota; class Gammaproteobacteria; order Enterobacterales; family Enterobacteriaceae; genus Klebsiella; species Klebsiella sp. 10-1. Next base: position 1,297 of record NZ_WQRE01000005.1, on the reverse strand, counting down.
GCGCTTTCTGCTCCGCGCTGCCCAGGGTGGCGGCCAGGAAGCAGGCCTGCGGCTCGAGGCTGCTGCGCATGACGAGGAAATGGGTCACCACCTCTTCGAAGTTATCTTCCGTTAACCACCAGGAGAGCAGCTCTTTATCGAGAAAGTTCCAGCTACTGCGTGGCATAACCCGGGTACCGATGCGCGGGCGCGGCAACAGCATACCTTTCGCTGTCAGCGTCTTGACCGCCTCTCGTACCGCCGTTCGGCTCACGCCGAATTGCTCGCCCAGCTCCATTTCACCGGGGAGAATGCTTTCCGGCTGATATTCGCCGGTCAGAATTTTTTGGGCCAGTTTCTCCGCCAATACCCAGGAGATGTTTTTTTGTGCCGCTAGTTGCTGTGCGCTTAAAGACATAAATGCCGTTCCTTTCTCTTTTTTACTCTATCAGTATGCCACCTGGTGGGGCGTTTCGTTGTTTAAAACGGCAAATCGCCGGTTTTTTGCCACTCCCTGGCCCGTTTTGGTGAAAAAAGAGACGGTTGAAAAGTTTTTTGAAAACAGGACTTGTCAACGTCAGAGAACTCCCTATAATGCGCCTCCACTGACACGGAACAACGGCCAGCACGCCGCCGGGTCAGCAGGCTTCAGCGCTGAATATCAGCCGCGAAAGCCGACGGAGAAAAGCAAAATAAACGCTTGACTCTGAATGAGGAAAACGTAATATACGTGACCTCGCAACGCTGAGCGAAAGCCGCGTTGT
>NZ_WQRE01000005.1:0-512 GCF_009758445.1 Klebsiella sp. 10-1 | reverse complement strand
AAAGTGACATGGATTCTTAACGTCCTCGGACGAAAAATGAATACCAAGTCTCAGTGAGTGAACATACGTAATTCATTACGAAGTTCTTTTCTTTAGAAATAAAGAAACACGAGCATCAAACTTAAATTGAAGAGTTTGATCATGGCTCAGATTGAACGCTGGCGGCAGGCCTAACACATGCAAGTCGAACGGTAGCACAGAGAGCTTGCTCTCGGGTGACGAGTGGCGGACGGGTGAGTAATGTCTGGGAAACTGCCTGATGGAGGGGGATAACTACTGGAAACGGTAGCTAATACCGCATAACGTCGCGAGACCAAAGTGGGGGACCTTCGGGCCTCATGCCATCAGATGTGCCCAGATGGGATTAGCTTGTAGGTGAGGTAATGGCTCACCTAGGCGACGATCCCTAGCTGGTCTGAGAGGATGACCAGCCACACTGGAACTGAGACACGGTCCAGACTCCTACGGGAGGCAGCAGTGGGGAATATTGCACAATGGGCGCAAGCCTGATG
>NZ_WQRE01000004.1:386923-553695 GCF_009758445.1 Klebsiella sp. 10-1 | reverse complement strand
CTGCGCGGTTAACGTTGAGCGTATTGCCGACCAGCGGGCCGCCGAGCAGTACGTGATCGATGAGTACAGCAGGCTAAAAGCCCGCCTGCGCGAAAGCGCGATGGGTTAAGTCAGACCGTTTTCCCGGGTAGCGGCGTAAACGCCCTCCCCGGGCAACGAGATCGTCGAGAATTTGTCGCCTCCCGGGAAGGAAGCGCAGGTTTCAGCATACGCCGGCCGGGGATTACACCGTATAGATGCGGATGTCATGCTCGCGAAACGTGGCGCTGTACTCGCGGCTGACGTTCTCTTCCACCACCAGCACATCGATAGCGCTGCTTTCAACCACCACAAAACGGGCCACCGCCGGGATTTTGTCAGACGTCAGGCCGACGATAATTTCGCTACACTGCCCGATCACCGCTTTCTTAAATTCGCAGTCCGCGTAGTCAAATCCCGTCAGGCCGGACTCCGGCGCCATCGCGCAGCCGCCGATAAACCCCTGATCAAACAGAATGCCCTGCAGCTGCGCAACCGCCGAGGTGCCGACGCATCCCCCGGATGCCCGCTGTATCTGCCCGCCGAGGATCACCACGTCATACAGCGGTTTTTTTAGCAACACGGCGGCGATTTCCGGCGAGTTGGTGACCACCGTCAGCGCCAGCTCGGCGGGTAGGGCCTCGGCCATCGCCAGGTTGGTGGTTCCGGTATCGATAAAAATACAGCCGCCGGGCTTCACCAGCCTTGCGCATTGTTGCGCGATCCTGATTTTTGTTGCCGTATTTTTATCTTTGCGTTCGCTATAGTCTCCGGCCTCCGGCAGATTCATCACCGCACCGCCGTAGACCTTTTTGCAAAACCCTCCTTTGCTAAGCTCATGTAAATCACGGCGAATTGTATGCTCTGAAACGTTCAGTCTGGTCGCCAGTTCGGCGCATACCACCCTGCCGTTCTCCTGCAGAATCTGGCAAATAAGCGCTTGTCGCTGTTGAGGGAATGCCGCATAATCGAGCACATTAAATCCTTACATTAATATAATCGAGCATTAGTGAGCATGATCATGCATCTGCTCTCTCTCTGTCAACACGCCGTCAGGAGATATTCACGATGAAAGTAGCCCATATCGCGCTTTGGACCCGTCAGCTTGAGCAGCAGGCCCGCTTCTGGGTCGACTTCTTTGCGGGCGACATTAACGATAAGTACTGCAGCCGGACTAATCACGGCTTTGCCTCCTACTTTGTGAAGATCGGCGACAATATTGCCATTGAGCTGATGACCAAACCGGGGCTCAGCGCAGGGACGCCGGATAATAACCACACCGGCTGGGTGCATCTGGCCATTGCGGTAGGCGGCGCAGAAAAAGTCGATTTACTGGCGCAGCGCGCCGACGCGCAGGGTATTTTGGTCTCTCCGCCGCGCACCACCGGCGACGGCTACTATGAGGCGGTGATCAAAGACCCCGATGGCAATCTGATTGAAATCGTCGCATAGTCGTCTCTGACATCCGAACCAACCAGGAGCGCGCCGTGCCCGCCTACCACGTTATCGACAGAGAAACCTGGCATCGCCGGGAGCATTTCGAATTTTATCGCACGTTTGCCAACCCCAGCTTTAACCTCTGCGTACCGCTTGAAGCGCAACGGCTGTACGAATGCGCCAAAGACCGGCAGGTCTCCTTTTTCCAGCTGGCGCTCTACGCCCTGCTGCGGGCGGCCAACGCTATTCCTGAGCTCAAACAGCGGATGCTGGGCGACGAGATTATTGAATACGATGAGATAGCAGTGATGACGCCGGTGATGACCGCTCAGGAGGGGTTTCGCCAGGTGTGGTGCGACGGCGCCGCCGATTTTGCCGCCTTCAGCCAGGCGGCAACGCCGAACATTGAGGCGGCAAAAACCACCGATCCGGCGCCGCTTATCGTCAACGGGGAGCACTTCTTCTGCGCCAGCTGCCTGCCGTGGCTGCATTTCAGCGCCATAACCCATGCCGAATATTACGTCGGCGCCGCGGTGCCCGCCCTCACCTGGGGCAAACTGAAAAACGGCGTAATACCGGTCGCGGGTAAGTTCAACCACGCCTTCGTTGACGGCCTGCACGCCAGCCGCTTCTTCGCCGCGGTGGAAGCGGGCTTTGCCGATCCGGATGCGCTATGGCGGCCGCAGCCCTGAAACGCCATTCCGCCCGCTGACGCCCCTCAGCGGCTTCGGCGCGGGGCTAGCGCCCGATCGGCTGGTAGCCCTGCCATTCAGGTTTCGCCGCCGTTCCCGCCGCGTTGGGCGTCAGGTGCAGATACCAGTCGCCCACCTTATCCAGCAGCAGGCAGTCATCAACCTCTTTGAGATTATCTTTATGCTGCTGATCCACGCCCCGCAGCAGCGTGCGCAGCGCCTTCTCCTTCGCCTCGCGCGGCCCCTGCGCCACGAAAAGATCAAACTCGTGCAGCTCCGCCAGCGTATCCGGCCGATAGCCTCCGGCATTAACAAAGAACAACCTGACGTCGGCCGTCGGGGGCTGCTTCGCTAATACCACCTCGTAGCCATCAGCCCAGGTAATCTGACTGTAGCCATCGATATGAATTTTATCGGCATCACCAAACCACGCCGCGCGCAGAGCGGGCCAGGCATCCTCGGGTTTTTCCGCCGCCACAAACTGAATATCGTGCACTTCAATATTCGATTTTCCCGCATTGCCGCCAACATAGAACATAAATAGCTTCACTTCAGATCCCCTGCATCGTTATTTTCGTTATATATCAGACTATATAACGAAGATTTCAGCAAGCCGGCTGTCGCAAATGCAGCAGCCCGCATTCAGCGCAGCTGCATTTGCAGCATCTTCTCTGCAGACACAAAAACCTAACTCGTTGATTATAAATCAAATAAAAATTTGATTTTCTGGCACAGCCTTTGCTAATGATTATATAACTCATTGGAATTATAGATTATTTAGTTATCTATTTTTTGCATATAGAACTTCGTTAATCAGGATGGAATCAGCATGCCAGAAAGCACACAGCCGGTTAGTTACACGCGTTACGCACCGCAAGCGCACGTCATCAGCAGCGATGAAGAAGCGGTGGCCATCGCCCATGAGATAGCCCTGGTGCTGCAGCCCGGCGCCGCCGAGCGCGACCGTAGCGGCATTGTGCCACCCGAGATCGTCGATACCTTTTCCAATAGCGGGCTATGGGGCATTACGGTACCGCGCCGCTGGGGCGGAGCCGAAGTCTCAGCCGCCACGCTGGCGCAGGTTATCGCCATTATCTCCGCCGCCGACCCCTCGCTGGGGCAAATTCCGCAGAACCACTACTGCCTGCTGGAGGATATTCGCCTGCAGGGCAGCGATGAGCAGCGCGCCTTCTTTTTTAACCTCGTCCTGCAGGGGCACCGCTTTGCCAACGCCCTCTCAGAAACCGGGGGTAAAACGGTTCTGGATATCCGCACCCGGCTTGAAGCCCGCGCGGAGGGTCTGTATATCAACGGCCGCAAAGGCTACTGCACCGGCTCCCTCTACGCCCACTGGATCGGCATTTTAGCGTTAGATGCCGACGACAAAGCGCAGCTGGCGTTTGTCCCTCGCGACAGCGCGGGTCTGACCGTGGTCGACGACTGGGCCTGCCTCGGCCAGCGCAACACCGCCAGCGGGACGGTGCTGGCCGAGGATCTGGCGGTCCAGCCGTTCCATCTGTTTCCGACGTGGCAATCCTACGCCACCCCAACTCTCGCCGGGCCCTTCGCGCAGCTCACCACCGCCGCCATCGATGCCGGCATCGCCCGGGCGGCCCTGAACGACACGGTGGCGTTCGTGCGCGAGTTCGCCCGGCCGTGGATTGACGCCGGGGTAGAGCGCGCCAGCGACGACCCGCTCACCATCTACCATATCGGGCAGATCGACAGCCGGCTGGCCGCCGCCGAGGCGCTGCTGGAGCAGGCGGGGAAAACCCTCGATCGCTACCGCAACGCGCTGAACGAGGAGAACGTGGCGCTGGCTTCGGTTGCCGTCGCCCGCGCGAAGGTGTTCACCACCGAAGTGGCGCTGGAGGCCGCCAGCCGCCTGTTCGAGCTCAGCGGCACCCGAGCCACCAGCAGCAGCAACAACCTCGATCGCCACTGGCGCAACGCCCGCGTCCATACCCTGCACGACCCGGTGCGCTGGAAGTATCAGCTGCTGGGCAACTGGGTGCTGAACGGCGTTCGCCCACAGCGCCACGACTGGAACTAAGGTGGCGACGGTGCTGGAATTTTTTGCCGAAATCGACTGGAACGACGTGGCGCAGGCCGCTATCGATACCCTGACGATGCTGGGCTGGTCGCTGGGCTTTACCGTCCTGATTGGCCTGCCGCTGGGGATCGTTCTCTACCTGACCGGCCAGCCTCGGCTGCTGCACGCCCCGCGGCTTTACCGCCTGCTGTCGCTGTGCGTCAACGTGCTGCGCTCGCTGCCGTTTATCATTTTGCTGATCGTGATGATCCCGGTGACTACCTTCATCACCGGCACCTCGCTGGGGGTGCAGGGCACCATTCCGCCGCTGGTCGTCGGCTGCGCGCCCTTCTTCGCCCGGCTGGTCGAAACGGCGCTGCGCGAAGTGGATCACGGGCTGGTAGAGGCCAGCTGGTCGATGGGCGGCAACACCTGGCAGCTGATCTGGCACACCCTGCTGCCCGAGTCGCGCTCGGGGCTGGTTGCCGCCGTTACCGTCACCGCCATTTTGCTGGTGGACTACACCTCGATGGCGGGCGTAATTGGCGGCGGCGGCCTCGGAGACCTGGCGATCCGTTTTGGCTATCAGCGCTTTCAGACCGACGTAATGGTCGTCACCGTACTGCTGCTGATTGCCCTGGTGCAGATATTACAAATGAGCGGCGACCGCCTCGTGCGGTCGATAAGCCGTAAATAAAGGATGCCCGCCCTCTTCCCGCTGCCACAGCCGGTTGACGGGCATCCGTCGCGCAAAAATTAAAGGAAAAGATCATGAAAAAAACGCTTATCGCCGCCGGGCTGCTGGCCCTGTTCTCTTTATCGGCCGCCGCCAACGAAACGCTGACCGTCGGCGCCACGCCGGTCCCGCACGCGGAGATCCTCGAATTCGTCAAACCGGTGCTGGCGAAAGAAGGGGTCGATTTAAAAATCAAAGTCTTCAACGACTTTATTCAGCCTAACCAGCAGCTGGCGGAAAAAAATCTCGACGCCAACTACTACCAGTACCGGCCGTTCCTCGATAACTACAATCAGACGCGGCACACCAATCTGGTGCCGGTGGTGGGCGTCCATATCGAACCGTTTGGCGCCTACTCCAGCAAATACAAATCCATTAAAGAGGTACCGGACGGCGCCACCATCGCCATCCCCAACGATCCGGTCAATACCGGCCGCGCGCTGGTGATGCTCAGCAACGCGGGGCTTATCACCCTGAAAAACCCGCAGGACCCGCAGTCGGCCACCCGGGATATCGTCAGCAATCCGCACCGTTTCAAAATTCGCGAGCTGGAGGGGGCGATGCTGGCTCGGGCGGTGAATCAGGTCGACCTGGCGTTTATCTTTGCCAACTATGCGCTGGAGGCCGGAATTGATACCGACAAAGCGCTGCTGGTGGAAAAAGGCAGCGATCTTTACGTCGAGTACCTGGTGGCCCGCCCCGACAACATCAACGATCCGGGGATCCAGAAGCTGGCGAAAGCCCTGCACTCCGAGGCGGTACGCAATTTCATCCTGACCCGCTATAAGGGCAAAATTGTGCCCGGTTTCTGACCGCTGAAATTGACCCGGCAGCGCCACCGCTGCCGCTATTTGCTGGCTAACGGAGGAGATCACCGTGACCAATGCGCTCACCGCAGTACCGCATATTGAGTTAACCCACATAGGCAAAGCCTATCCCAACGGCGTTCGGGCGCTGCAGGATATCAACCTGACTATCCAGCAGGGCGAAATCTTCGGCATTATCGGGCGCAGCGGCGCCGGGAAATCCACCCTGCTGCGCCTGTTTAACCGCCTGGAAAGCGCCGACAGCGGCGAAATCATTATTCACGGCGAGCCTACCCGGCGCTATTTACCCGCCCAGCTGCGGGATCTGCGCCGCCGGGTGGCGATGATCTTTCAGCATTTCAATCTGATGTCGACGAAGACGGTGGCGCAGAACGTCGAACTGCCGCTAAAAATGGCCGGCGTTCCCCGGGACGAAAGGCGGCGGCGGGTCGATGAAATGCTTGAGCTGGTCGGCCTCAGCGCCCTGCGCGACAGCTGGCCGGCCAGGCTCTCCGGCGGGCAGAAACAGCGTACCGGTATTGCCCGCGCGCTGGTCACTCAGCCGGAAATCCTGCTGTGCGATGAGGCGACCTCGGCGCTCGACCCGGAGAATACCTACGCCGTGCTGGCGCTGCTGAGAGAGATAAACCAGCGCCTCGGCCTGACCATTATCCTTATCACCCACGAGATGGACGTGATTCGTACGCTGTGCGATCGGGTGGCGGTGCTCGAACAGGGAAAAATTATTGAACAGGGCGAAGTGTGGCAGATTTTTGGCAACCCGCAGCACGAGGTTACCCGCAGCATGACCGGGACGCTGCACCACGCGCGTCCCGGCGAGCCGGAGGCGCCGGTCGCCGGTCGCCAGGTGGTGACGCTCCATTTTGACGGCAGCAGCGGACGGGAGCCGAATTTACAGCATATCGCCGGCCTGCTCGGGGACCAGGCCAGCCTGCTCTCCAGCAGCTGCGAACATATTCAGGGGCGGACGATCGGCCAGATTCGGGTTCGCCTGGCGCAGCCGCTGGAGCCCGGCGCGCTGCGCCAGCACGGCTGGGTGGCGGACCGCTTCACCCTCGGCACGGAAGAAATGGTGGAAACCACTGCTCCTTAGCACAAATCCGGAATTTTAATTCTGCATTATTGCTAATTCTAATTAGCTATAAACCATAGCCTTTCGTTGTTAGACAGCCGGAGGTGCGGCTCTTATCTTTCGTCATGAATTGTAAATTTAAGCGCAATCATTTGATGAGGGAGCACTTTTGTCCAGATTACTGCCCGGATTAAAAACCAAACATTCGCGATTCTCGCTAGCTCTGAAAATCGCGCTCATTAGCGGCGCGGTGGCATTTTCTTCTGTCGCCACTGCGGATGATATTTTACAGGAAGGGATCACCCCGGCCACCGATGCCAGCCAGATCCCGGCGGCCGCCAAACTGCGTAAAGACACCGTGGTCGCCGGCATTTCCGAGCCGCAGGGCATCTTTAACCCCTACTTCTTCGTTAACGGCTGGGATGAAAACGTCACCAACGTCATCTTTTCACGGCTGATTGACTGGGACAGCCACGGTAATCTGGTGCCGGGGCTGGCCGAAAGCTGGACCGTCAGCGCCGATAACAAGGTCTACACCATCAAGCTGCGTCCCAATCTGACCTTCAGCGACGGCTCGCCGCTCACCGCCGAAGACGTGGCCTTTACGCTGACCGTGCTGCTGGACCCCAAATACGACGGCGATACTGACATTACGCTCGCCAATATTGCCGGCGGCGCTGAATATAAGGCCGGTAAGGCCGACAGCGTTAGCGGCCTGAAGGTCATCGATCCGCTGACGCTGCAGGTGACCACCAGCGAACCGGGCGCCACGACGCTGGCTAAAATCGGCGGCCCGGTGCTGTCCAAAGCCTGGTACGGCAAGGGATATCAGCGCGGGCAGCTCGACTATCTGCGCACGCTGCACGGCAAGCCGCTGGGCAACGGCCCTTACGTCTACGACAAATATCTCCCGGGCCAGGAGATTCGCTTCCACGCCAACAGCCATTACTATCGCGGTACGCCGCCGACGCCGCGCTTTATCTATCGCGTCACCAATCCGTCCACCAACTTCCAGCTGTTCCAGACCGGCGAAACCGATTATGACGCCTTTACCTCGCGTCCGGACGATATCGAACAGCTGAAAATGCTCGGCTTCGCCAACATCAACCTCTACGGCTCCAGCGACTACAGCCAGGTTGAATTCAACGTTCGTCGCCCGGCGCTGCAGGATGTCAAAGTGCGCCAGGCGCTGATTTACGGCCTCGACCGGCAGAAGCTGATTGACGTGGTGTATCAGGGCTACGGCAAGGTGGCCATTGAGCCCATCGCCCCCATCTCCTGGGCCTACAATGCGGAAGGCGTTAACCCGTATAAATACGACCCGGCACAGGCGAAAAAGCTGCTTGATGAGGCGGGCTGGAAGCCCGGACCGGACGGCATCCGGGTGAAAGACGGCAAGCGCCTGGAGCTGACGCTGCTGGTCAGCAAGAAGGTGCTCAACGATGCGCTGATCCCCATCGCCAAAGAGAACTGGCAGCAGATTGGCGTCCTGCTTAAGCCGCAGGTGGTGGACTTCAACGCCCTGATGGCCCAGCGAAAATCGGGTAACTACGATCTGGCCTCTTTCAGCACCAGCACGCTGAACGACCCGCATGACGGGGTATGGGACTTCTACAGCAGCGAGGCGAAAGAGTCCGGCTATCACAATCCGCAGGTCGATAAGCTGATTAACGCAGGTAACGCAGTGCTCGACGTGAATCAGCGCAAACCGATTTACCACCAGCTGTACAAAGTGCTGGCGGAAGACCCGCCGGTTATCTTCCTCGGCTACCGCCAGATCCTCTCCGCCAGCAGCGCCAGGGTCAGCGGCTTTAAGCCGGATATCTATAACGGTCTGACCGGCAGCCTGCCGGACGTGAAAATCGCCAGGTAAAAATCGCCTCCGCCGGGGTTTCCCGGCGGGGGATATGAGAATGTTATGAGAAATTTTATCCTCAGACGGCTGCTGCAAACTCTGCCGATGCTGCTGCTGGCTTCCTTGATCATTTTTATGCTGTTCGCTAAAACCCCGGGCGACTTTATCGACGGTAATATCACTCTTACCGCCGCCCGCGCCGCCGAGCTGAAGGCCATCTACGGCCTCGACCAGCCCCTGTTCACCCGCTACCTGCACTGGCTCGGCCAGCTGCTGCGCGGCGACCTGGGCTTCTCGCTGCAGTACCAGATCCCGGTCAGCCAGCTGCTCAACCAGTACGTCTGGAACTCCTTTCTGCTGGCCAGCGTCGCGCTGGTTTTTTACTGGGGCATTGGCCTGACGGTGGGGATTGTTTCCGCCATGAAGCCCAACTCGCTGTTCGATCACCTGGTCAGCATCGCCGTCTTCGCCGCCATGTCCTTTCCGACCTTTTTCCTCTGCCTGCTGCTGATTAAGTGGTTCGCCGTCGATCTGCACTGGCTGCCGCCGGGGGGCATGACCAACACCGGCAGCGATGAGCGCGGCAGGGCCTATATCCTGCAGGTGGCGGCGCATCTGGCGCTGCCGGTGCTGGCGCTGGTGATGCTGCAGGCCGGTAGCCTGACGCGCTATTTTCGCGCCAGCATGCTCGAGGTGGTGAAAATGGATTTTATTCGTACCGCCCGCGCCAAGGGGCTGCGCGAACGCACGGTCATCTTCAGGCACGCGCTGCGCAACGCGCTGCTGCCGATTATCACCCTGCTCGGCTTTGAGCTGCCGGGGCTGTTTTCCGGCGCCATCATCACCGAAAAAGTCTTCAACTGGCCGGGGGCGGGCCATATTCATATCGACTCGCTGGCCGCCCGCGATTACCCGGTGCTGATGGGCTTTACCCTGTTTCTGGCGGTGCTGACGATCCTCGGCAACCTGATTGCCGACGTGCTGTACGCGTGGGCCGACCCGCGAATCCGGGTGAGGTCATAATGCTCAGTTCACTGTTTTCAACCAACCGTCGCCTGCGTAAAGCGGAGATCCCGACGCTGGCGCAGATCGCGCCATCGCCCTGGCGCCAGGCCTGGCAAGCGCTGCGGCGCAACCGGCTGGCGATGCTGTGCCTGATAGTCCTGCTGGTGATGGCGGCATGGTGCGTGCTGGGCCCCCTGTGGTCGCCGTGGAAAGATGACGCCACCGACGTGCTGATGATCAACAAGCCCCCCGGCGCTGAGCACTGGTTGGGTACCGATTTTCTCGGCCGCGACGTCTATACCCGGCTGCTGCTGGCCGGGCGGATCTCGCTGATTATCGGCCTCCTGACCATGCTGCTGTCGGTCACCCTGGGCTATCTGCTTGGCGCGGTCTCCGGCTATGCCGGCGGCCTGACCGACTGGCTGATCATGCGCCTGGCGGATCTGGTGATGACCATTCCCGGCCTGCCGCTGCTGATTGTCGCCGGGGCGATGCTCTCGGAGCTCGATTTCTCCCCGGAGTCGCGGATCTACATGGTGGTCATTATGCTGAGCCTGCTGGAGTGGCCGAAGCTGGCCCGGCTGGTGCGCGGCCAGTGCCTGTCGCTGCGCGAGCGCGACTTTATGCTGGCAACCCAGGTGCTGGGCCTGTCGGCGCGCCGCCGCCTGTTTGGTCATCTGCTGCCGAATACCATCCCGATTCTGGTGGTGATGGCGACGATGGCGGTCGCCAACGCCATTCTGAGCGAGTCGGCCCTCAGCTATCTCGGCCTCGGCGTGGTGCCGCCAACCCCGTCGTGGGGCAATATGATGGACGCCGCCAACAGCCTGATCGACTTCCAGCGCCGCCCGTGGCTGTGGATGCCGCCGGGACTGGCTATTTTTATCACCGTTATCGCCATCAACGTGCTGGGCGACGGCCTGCGCGATGCGATGGACCCCAAAATGAAACAGAGGCTGAAATGAGCGCGCCGCTAATCACCTTTAACCAGCTTTCGGTCTCCTTTGCCGGCGAAAAAAACCGCGTGCGGGCGGTGCAGGAGGTCTCTTTCGCCATTCATGCCGGGCAAACCGTCGGCGTGGTCGGCGAGTCCGGCTGCGGCAAAAGCGTCACCGCCATGTCGCTGATGGGCCTGCTGCCTCCCCAGGCGGCGCGCATCGACGGCGGAGAGATTTTATTCAACGGCGAGGATCTGCTGCGCCTGAAGGCGGCAAAAATGGCCGATCTGCGCGGCAACCGGCTGGCGATGATTTTCCAGGAGCCGATGAGCGCGCTCAATCCGGTATTCACCATCGGCGAGCAGCTGTGCGAACCGCTGATCCGCCATCGCGGAGAATCGGCAAAGGCCGCCTGGCAGCACGCGACGCGGCTCATTAGCGACGTCGGACTGGCGCGGGCGGAGAGCCTGATGGAGAGCTATCCGCACCAGCTCTCCGGCGGTATGCTGCAGCGCATCATGATCGCGATGGCCCTGAGCTGCGAACCGCAGCTGCTGATCGCCGACGAGCCCACCACCGCCCTGGACGTCACCGTGCAGGCGCAGATCCTCCAGCTTCTGCGCGATCGTTCCCGGGCCAGCCGGATGGCGATGATGCTGATTACCCACGATCTCGGCGTTATTGCGCAAATGGCGGAGCACGTGGTGGTAATGTACGCCGGCAGGGTTGTTGAACAGGGCCCGACGGCCGAGATATTACGCCACCCGCAGCACCCCTATACCCAGGGGCTGATTGCCTCCCGCCCGGTGCCCGGCGAGCGCCGTCGCCGCCTCTACTCGATCCCCGGACAGGTGCCGGATCTGGCCGCTCTGCCGCCTTACTGCGCCTTTGCCGATCGCTGCGCGCGCGCCAGCGAACGCTGCCGCCAGGGGATACCGCCGCTGGCGGGCCGCGCCCGGCAGGTCGCCTGTTTTCATAGCGAGTTAGCGGAGATCGTGGCATGAGCAATGAATACGTCATCGAGGTCGAAGGACTTAAAAAGCACTTCCCGCTGCGCGACGGGCTGTTCGGTCAGCAAACCGGGGAGCTGCAGGCGGTGGACGGCGTGAGCTTTAAGATCCGTCCGGGGACCATTTTCGGCCTGGTGGGGGAATCCGGCAGCGGTAAAACCACCGTCGGACGCACCCTGCTCGGGCTGTATGAGAAAACCGCGGGCAGCGTCAGGTACCGCGGCCGCGAGCTCAGCGCGCTCTCCCCGCGCGAGATGCGGGCGCTGCGGCCGAAAATCCAGCTGGTCTTTCAGGACCCCTACAGTTCGCTGAACCCGCGAATTCGCATTGGCGACGCCATCGGCGAGGCGATGCTGGAACACAGGCTGTGCAGCAAGGCGGAGCTGTATGACAGGACCCTCGCGGTCATGCAGATCTGCGGCCTCGCGCCGCAGCATTACAACCGTTTTCCGCACGAATTTTCCGGCGGCCAGCGCCAGCGCATCGGCATCGCGCGGGCGCTGATACTCAACCCGGATTTCATTATTGCCGACGAGCCGATTTCGGCGCTGGACGTCTCAATCCAGGCGCAGATCATTAACCTCTTTTCCGACCTGCGCGACGATCTGGGGGTCACGTTCCTGTTTATCTCCCACGACCTTGGCGTGGTGGAGCATCTGTGCGATGACGTGGCGGTGATGTATCTCGGACAGCTGGTGGAAACCGCAAGCCGCGATGCGCTGTTTGCCCGGCCGCTGCATCCCTATACCCGGGCGCTGCTGGCGGCGGTCCCCACCTTAGACCCGCTCCGCGAACCGGCGGTCGTGGTGCAGGGAGAGATTCCGGACCCGTCAAACCCGCCGCCCGGCTGCCGCTTCTCCTCCCGCTGCCCGCAGGCCAGCGAACGCTGCCGCCGGGAAGTCCCCGCCCTCCGGGAGGTCGCCGAAGGCCATCACGTCGCCTGCCACGCCGTTTAGTTCGCCCCTGCCCGGCAGCGGGCGAAAAAAAACCTGCCGGTTGTTCAGCGGCAGGTTTTGTTCACCGGAGGGAGCTAATCCTCGTTAGGCGTGAATAGCCCGCGGGCGCTACTCTTCAAGGGCGTAGGCGATGATATCGTCGCCGACGTCCGGCGAGTGGCTGGCGCCGCCGGCGGAGATCACCACATACTCTTTGCCCGTTTTCGGCGATTTGTAAATCAGCGGCGCGGCCACTGCGCCTACCGGCAGACGCGCGCGCCACAGCTCTTTCCCGGTCGCCGAATCCAGCGCCCGCAGATAGTTATCCTGGGTACCGGCAAAGAAGATCAGCCCGGAAGCGGTCGAGGTTGGCCCGCCCAGAGTCGGCATTCCCAGAGGAATATGCATATGGGTTTTCAGACCCAGCGGACCGGTATCCTCGACCGAGCCCATCGGGACCTGCCACAGCAGCTGACGGGTATTGAGGTCAACGGCGCTCATGGTGCCGAACGGCGGCGTATTGCAGGGTACGCCCAGCGCGGACTGCAGAATATCGATCCGCACGCCGCCGTATGGCCCGGCGATCTGCGGACGGACGGTGCCCATGAAGCCCGGGACTTCGTCGGTGGAGACCTTATATTTCGCCATATCTTCCTGACGCACCAGCGACATTCTCAGCGGCATACGCATATCGTTAACAAACAGCGTCCCGGTGCGTTCATCGATGGTGATGCCGCCCCAGTTCATGCCGCCCAGCAGGCTCGGCCATTCGATATACGGCTTCTCTGATGGCGGCGTATACATCCCAAGGTAGGTGGACTCTTTGAAGTCAATACGGCAAATCAGCTGGTCAAACGGCGTCACGCCCCACATTGATTTCTCGGTTAACGGCTCAACGCCGAGCTGCGGCATGCCGGTAGAGAACGGCTGGGTCGCGGAGAGACGCTCGCCTTCCGCCCCTTCTTGCGCCACCGGCCGCTCCTCGACGCGGGTCACCGGCTTGCCGGTACGGCGGTCAAGGACGTAGATTTGGCCGGTTTTGGTGGTCTGAATCAGTACCGGGACCTCTTCGCCCTGGTCGTTCTTCATGTGGAACAGCACCGGCTGGGACGGCAGGTCATAATCCCAGATATCGTGGTGCACGGTCTGGAAGACCCACTTCGTTTCGCCGGTACTGGCATCGACCGCCACCACCGAGGAGCCGTACTTCTCTTTGGCCTCGTTACGATCGCCGCCCCAGTAATCCGGCGGACCGTTGCCGGTCGGCAGATACACCAGGTTCAGCTCTTTATCAAAGCCCGGCACCGTCCAGACGTTCGGGGTTTCGAGAGTGTAGACGCGGCCTTTTTGCGGATCGGTCACGTTTTCCGGCTGGCCAACATCCCAGGCCCACACCACCTTACCGCTGCGCACATCAAAGGCGCGGACCACGCCGGAGGGCTCGCCGTGGACGATATCGCGAACCCAGCCGCCGAGCACCGCGATGTGCCCCATAATCACCGGCGTTGAGGTTGGGTGATAGCGCTTGCTGTTTTCGGTGTTATCCATCCCCTGCTTCAGATCGACGCTGCCGTGAGTGCCGAAGTCTTCGCACAGTTCACCGGTTTTCGCATTCAGCGCCAGCAGGCGGGCGTCAACGGTGGAGACCAGAATCCGCTGCGGGCACTGCTGTAGTGACGGGCTGGCCTTCTCCTCGGCGCTCAGCGAGGCGTCGCTTTGCACGTCGTAATAGCCCACGCCGCGGCAGGTAACGTGCTCTGCGGTCTGCGCGTGCGGGTCAAAGCGCCAGCGCGCTTTACCGGTGTCGGCATCCAGCGCGGTCACCACGTTGAGCGGCGTACAGGAATAAAGGGTATCGCCAATCTGCAGCGGGGTATTTTCATCAACCCCGATCCCCGCGCCGGTCAGCCGACGGCCGGTGTGATAGGTCCAGGCCACCTTCAGATTTTTGACGTTTTCCGGGGTGATTTGATCGTAAGGCGCGAAGCGGGTACCGGAGGCATCGCGGCCGAAGAACGCCCAGTTATCGCTTTTCGCCGCCTCGGTCGGCCCGCCGTCGGTCGCCGCTTTGACGACGCCGTTATGGATGCCGCCGTGCGGATAGAACGCCGACACCAGCGTCGCCAGCAGCGCGATGAAAATTACCGCGGCGCCGCGGTTAGCGTAGCGAACCTGCGCTCGTTTTACCGGCAGGGTCGCGGCCAGCCACAGGCCCAGCATCAGCAGCAGAGCGGGAACCACCAGGCGAGGGATCAGTCCCCAGTAGCTAAGCTGGACTTCGTAAAGTGCCCAGACCAGGGTCAGAAAGAAGGTAATAATTGCGAAAGGAAGAACGTATTTACTGCGGATAAGGTAGCCGACGGCGATAACCATATAGGCCAGGCCCGCCAACAGATACCAGGCGCTGCCGCCAAGAGAGAGGAGCTTGCCACCCCAGATAGTTAAGAACAGCCCAATGCAAAAACTCAATAACACAAATAGCAGGCGCCAGGCGGTGAAGAACATCCCTCTGCCGCTACCTCGTTGTTCGTCCATATTTCATCCCATACGACGCTAGTCGTTGTAACCAATGTATTTATTCTTAACAGTGCTTTATTGACATAATTAAGGCACAGACCACATAACATACTGGTTGGACGCTCCTGAACGGAGCGAAGAACGTAAGAAAGTATATGAGTTTGTAAATTTTATGTAAAACTATCCAGCATTTAATGTTTAAAATTTTTTAATTTATAAAAGGAAGTTGATAGATGAAGCGGTTTTAAGCTGCCCAACGCGAGGGGAGATAACGGAAAAGCAAGGGGTATACGGGATAGTAAGGAAGATGGCAGGAGGTTGCGGGAAGGTGCGGGAGGATTGCGGGAGGTTGCCGGCCAACAGCCCCCTGTTGACCGGCAAACCCGCTGCTGCAGATTAACCGGCGCTAAGACGCCCGCCAAGCTGCTGCATTGAGGCCGCAAGCTCATGCTGCACCAGCTCTTTCAAACTTTCACGTTTGATAAACTGGCTGCGATGCTTGCTTTTGACCTCTTCAAGGCTTTTCTTTATTTCCTGCGACGGCAGTTTATACCAACCGCGACGATACTGCTCACCGCCTACTTCCAGCCACAGCGCAGCGTAATTGGTCATTACTTTGTCGCTTTTAACGTGGAAATGGCTGTCAACCGCATAGATCTCTTTAATATCGCAATGCTGTAAAAAACCGTACAGCAGAGTGATTATTAAATTTTTAGGTCGGATACCGAAAAGCTCCTTAGTCACGACTTTAATTTCATCATTAGTTACGTCTTTCCCTCCCTGAATTCCGCCAATATAAGCGCGGCCGTCTGCGGTACAGGAAAAACAGAGACTGTAGATGCGTCTATTATCCAGGAGCATTAAGAGCATCAGCTCCCCTTCTTCCTGAAAAGGCGATGCCAGCAGCTTAACATCAATGCTGGAACCATTTTTCAGCGGAACGCTAGCTACCGTCAGGCCAAACTCTTTCACGTTATACAGCTGCGGCATGATCGCTTCAGAAAACGTTTTTTCCATAAAAATCAACGACCCGTAGGCAATATCGAGTTTGGTTCTCTTTGACAACTTTTTATTTAAATACGCTTTGAAGGGTTTATCCTGGAAACTGACCAGCCCCTCCGTGGCATCGGTTAATCTGGCGCAAACGTATTTATTACACAGCGCTTGATATTCCCTATATTTGCCCCCTGCCAGCGGTATTTCTCTGCATCGGCGTAACACCTTCTTATATTTGAGTTTAACATTACAAATGAGTTTATTATTTTTTCGCCATTCTTTGATGGCGACTGCTGCTGTTTGAGCCATCGATCAAGATCCATAGAATCAACCATAATCGCGGCAATAATATCATAAATCATTCAAGTCAACGCTTAGTTACCCGTTCGTTGTCCTTTCATTTAATAAATAGCCAGGTAATCATTCTATAATCCCCAAAATTATATTCAGCCAACCTGTCAACTCTCATTATTAGCAGTCAGCTTAATTATTCATCACGCGGCGAACTGTTAACTGGCGCGATTATCGCTACGTGCGATCAACGACGGCATGGGGTGCCCCCTCGCCCGTTTTGCCCTATAATCTGCCCACGGTCAAAACTGAACTTAAGTGGGTAACTCATGGAAATTGATCTCGACAACCTGGTTTTTAGCGGTCTGGAAGAGGCGCAGGAGCGTAACGCTGAACGCCTTGAAGATGCTGATAAAAAAGCCCAGGCAATCGTTGCCGATGATGATTGCGGCGACGCCTGCAAAATCTGATTTCTGAACCGGCCGACCAGGCCGGTTTTTTTATGCCCGCCGCTCGCCTGACGTAAAAGTAAAATTATCTACACATCCCACACCTGAAAGTATTTTTTTCTCTCAAACCTGGTTTTTGCAAAGTGAACATGCAACTTATTTCTCTGCCGGGTGCGCTAACATTCTTACTACAGCGCCTGCCGTCCTGTCGATGCTGGCTGGACAGTTGCAGAGCCCAGGCCCGGGAGAGTTGAGATCCGCTCCGTTCACTTTCTCGATGGACATTTTTCTGTACCCCTATAGAGGCTCAGTCATGCCACACCGGGAAACCCGCGTAAAATGGAACGCCTTCATCACCGTCCTGCAGCAAGAGGTCAAGCCAGCCTTAGGCTGCACCGAGCCCGTTTCAGTCGCCCTCGCCTGCGCCGTTGCGGCACGGCAGCTATCCGGGGCCATCGTGCGCATCGAAGCGTCGGTTTCGCCCAATTTAATGAAAAATGGAATGGGGGTCACCGTGCCGGGTACCGGCATGCTCGGCCTGCCCATCGCTGCGGCCTTAGGCGCTGTCGCCGGAGACCCGCAGGCGGATCTTGAAGTGCTTAAAAATGCCAGCCAGCGGGAGATTTCGGCGGCTAAAGCCCTACTCGCCGTCGGCGCCGTGCGCATTGTCCTGCAGGAGCCCTGTGAGGAAACGATCTACGTTCGCGCCACGGTGTTTGCCGGCGACCAGCACGCGACGGTAACGATCATCGGCGACCACACTAACGTGGTGGCGATTGAAAAAATGGGACAGCCCGTGTTTGTCAAAACTGCGGAGGCCGCATGCGACGATCGGCCGCAGCCGCTGACCCAGGTTGCCGCCAGCTCGCTGCGCCAAATCTACGATTTTATTCGCGACGTTCCCTGCGGGGAGATTGACTTCATTTTAGCCGCCGCGCAGATGAACAACGCGCTCTCGAAGCGAGGTCTGGCGAAAGAGTGGGGTCTGCATATTGGGCCGACGCTAAAGCGCCAGGTCGACAAGGGGCTGGCCGCTGACGATATCTTTACCGAGATCCTCTATCGTACCAGCGCCGCCTCGGATGCCAGAATGGGCGGCGCCACGCTTCCGGCAATGACCAACTCCGGTTCCGGTAATCAGGGCATTACCGCGACCCTGCCGGTGGTGGTTGCCGCCGAACGACTCGGCGCCAGCCGGCAGCAGCTCACCCGCGCGCTGGCGCTGTCGCACCTCGTGGCTATCTATATCCACAGCAAGCTTCCGCGCCTGTCCGCGCTCTGCGCCACCACCACGGCCGCGATGGGCGCCGCGGCGGGGATAATCTGGCTGATGGAGGGAAGTTACGAAAATATCACTATGGCGGTAAACAACATGATTGGCGATATCAGCGGCATGATTTGCGATGGCGCCTCCAGCAGCTGCTCAATGAAGGTATCGACCAGCATTTCTTGCGCGTGGAAAGCAATCCTGCTGGCGCTGGATAACTCCGTCGTTTCCGCCAGCGACGGTATCGTTGAACGCGATGTCGAAAATTCGATCCGTAATTTATGCGCCATCGCCGCTCAGTCGATGCAGCATACCGATCGACAGATTATTACCATCATGGCGAGTAAGCGCTATTAGCGGGGAGACCGCTGAAAATATCATTGCCCCGGTCAGCGCTGCACCGCCGGGGCATAGCCGCCATATTCAGGCTTAAACCTGCGGGTAACAGGCGAACAGCGCCGGAGCGCCGCCGGTATGCATAAACATCACCGGACCGCTGCCGACGAATCGCGATGTTTGCACGCCGTCAATCAGCCCCGCCATCGCCTTGCCGGTATAAACCGGGTCCAGCATGATGCCCTCTAGCCGCGCCAGCAGCTCAACCGCCTGCATCCCCTCGGCATTCGGCATACCGTAGCGCGGCGCAAAGTAATCATCCCACAGCGTCAGCGGCGAAGAGGTCGCCACGTTCAGCAGCGCCGATAATTCGCTTTGCAGCTGCGCGACTTTGGGGAGCTGATCGCTGGCGCGACGAGAGACGGTGACTCCGACAACCGCCATGTCCGGCCGGCAGTGTGCAAAACCGACCGCCAGTCCCGCATGGGTTCCCGCGCTCCCCGAAGGTACCACCAGCGAGTCGATATGGAGATCCATGCGGGCGCACTGCTCCGCTATTTCCAGCGCGCAGTCAACGTAGCCCAGCGACCCCAGCGCGTTGGAGCCGCCAACGGGAATGACGTACGGCTTCGCCCCGCCGCGAGCGAGCCTCTCGCTAAGCTCCCGCAGCTGCGCGTCCGGATCGTTAAGCGCCTCGACGTTTTCCAGACGACAGCCCATCATTGAGGAGAGTAAATGGTTGCCGTTGGCGAGATAGTTTGGCGCCTCCGTGGCGATCGGATTTTCAAGCAGCGCCGCACATTTCAGGCCCAGATGCGCGGCTACGGCAGCGGTCTGGCGCACGTGATTCGACTGAATGGCCCCGCCGTCACCAGCGTATCGCAGCCTTGTTGAAGCGCATCTGCGACGAGAAACTCGAGCTTTCTGAGCTTATTGCCCCCCATACCAAGATATGAAAGATCGTCTCGCTTAATATAGATATCGCGCTGCAGATATTCCGACAGCCGCCTGAGATGCTGGATCGGCGTCACCGCCCCCACCAGCTCAACGCGTGGCAATGTCTGCAGATAGTTTTTAATCAGCATTACGTTTGCTCTCAATAAACAGGAATAACAACGGCGGCGCGATGCGGCCGCCGTTATGATGACGCTGACGCCGCGTTAGCCCTGCCAGGCTACCGCTTCAATTTCAACTTTGACGTCTTTAGGCAGGCGCGCAACCTCCACGCAGGAGCGCGCCGGATACTGCACCTTATGCTGGTCAAAAAACCCGGCGTACGCCTGATTAATCTCCGCAAATTCATTCAGGTCCTTGACGAAGATATTAACCTTGCAGATATGTTCGAGGGCTAACCCGCCGGCTTCGATAATGGCCTTAATATTCTCCAGGCTTTGCCGGGCCTGCCCGCCCGCGCTCCCGGCGATCTCGCCGGTTGCCGGATTAATCGGCAGCTGCCCCGAAGTAAAGATAAAACCCCCTACCCGGGCGCCCTGAATATAGGGGCCAATAGCTTCCGGGGCCTGCGCCGTAGCGATAACCTTGGTCATGATAAATCCTTATATGAATATTGAGCGTTAGATCGAAAACCCGACGATTAAATAGACGATGAGCGCGAGGAACCCGGTGACCAGCGCGTAGGGCATCTGCGTGCGAATATGCTCAATGTGATCGCAGTTGGTAGC
The DNA here is from genome assembly GCF_009758445.1 of Klebsiella sp. 10-1. Lineage (NCBI taxonomy): Bacteria > Pseudomonadati > Pseudomonadota > Gammaproteobacteria > Enterobacterales > Enterobacteriaceae > Klebsiella > Klebsiella sp. 10-1. Next base: position 533,600 of record NZ_WQRE01000004.1, on the reverse strand, counting down.
CATTGAAGCCACGATGGCGTCGCTGGAAATAGGCGAAGTCATGTCGCCAAAGATTGAGCCGGAAATAGCCGCGCCGATCATAAAGTGAGGGTCGATACCGAGCGATACGCCCAGCTGTACGCCGATCGGGATCATAATGGCGAAAGTTCCCCACGAGGTCCCGGTGGCCAGAGACATTACCGCCGCAATCAGAAAAATAAAGCCAATCGAAAATCCGGAGGGAATAACGCCCGAGGTAATTGAAGCAATATACTGCCCGGTATTCAGCTCTGCCGAAATATGTCCCATCAAAAAGGCCAGAATCATGATTGAGCTGATTTTCACCATGCTGGCGTAGCCGATATAGAGCTCTTTAAAGAAATTCTCGACGTTTAAAATACCGCGCAGTCTGAACCACACAAATGAGACGACGGTACCGAACATCACCCCGGAGTAGACCGACATGGAGCCGCTGCCCCTGGAGAACTGGCCGTCTCCGGTAATATAGAGCACGACCGGAACCATCAGCACGGTTGAAAGAATAGGGATAAAGAAGTTGAGTAGCGAGTTGGATGCCGGATGGTCAATCACCGGGTCCTGCTCTGTTTCGCTCTGTTCCTGCTCCTGCGCCATCAGGCAGGATTCAAACCGGACTTCAGCCTTTTTCATCGGCCCCCAGGTGCAGCCTGACAGGATATAAAAGATGACGGATGCCAGAGAAAACCAGGCCATGATATTCCAGACCATCGAGCTGGCCAGCACTTCAAAGGGTTCCCCGGTCAAATAGCCCTGCGCGATCTGTACGCCGATAATGCCCATCATCGCCGCACCCCAGCCGTTGATCATTACCGATGAGCAGACCGAGACGCAGGAGGTTTGAATAATGTAGGACATTTTTTCCGGCGAGACTTTATAGCGCCGGGCGAGGTTTTTAGTCGACGCCCCGGCAATAAGCTGGTTAATCGAGCTCTCGATAAAAATAAGCGAGGTTACCAGCATAGCCAGCAGCTGAACCGACTTCTTATTGGTGACAAAGTCGTTTTTCTCAGAGAGAAACTGGACCAGCTTGCGCACGCCGCCGGTTACCACAATCAGCCGCATAATGCCGCCGATCATCACCATAAAGATAATCGTCCGGGCGTTACCGGCGGAAGCAAAGGTCTCAATAATGCCGTTCAGGGTTCCGCCAACGCCCTGAATGAGGCTTTGATGAATCACCGCATACCCGACAAAAATGCCGGTCAATAAGGAGAGAATCACCTGCCGGGTGAGGATCGCCAAAATAATGGTGACCATTGGCGTGATAATTGTCCAGATACCGTAGTCATGCATGATCGCTATCCTGTGTCCGGGCGCTAGCGGCAAAAGCGGTATCGAGGTCGGCAATCAGATCCTCGACGTTCTCGATACCGGCGGAGAACCGCAGCGTGGTGTCGTAGACGCCTATCGCTTCCCGCTCCTCTTTTGACATCGCGGCATGAGACATTGATGCCGAATGATTGATCATGCTCTCCACGCCGCCCAGCGACTCGGCGAGAACAAAATAGCGCAGCCCGGAGATAAAGCGTTTCAGGCCCTGCACGTCGCCTTTAAGGGTAGCGGTAACCACCGCGCCGCCCGAGCGCATCTGCTTTTTGCACAGCGCATGCTGCGGATGCGAAGGCAGGCCGGGATAATAGACGCGGGCAACCGCCGGATGGTTCTCAAGATATTCAGCAATACGCCGGGCGTTGCCGCACTGGCGCTGCATGCGGACATCCAGCGTTTTCATTCCGCGCAGCGCCAGATAGGCATCAAAGGGTGACGCGATAGCGCCAACGGTGGTTTTGATAAAATCAAGCCGGGCCGCTAGCGGTTCATTATTGGTGATGACCGCCCCGCCGATTAAATCGGAGTGCCCGCCGATATATTTACTGGTGGAGAGCATCACCAGATCCGCGCCCATTTCGAGCGGCTGATGATTCCAGGCGCTGGCAAAGGTATTATCGACGCAGGTCAAAATACCGCGCGCCTTCGCAATAGTGCAGACTTTATTAATATCCACCAGCTCCAGCAGCGGGTTAGTCGGCGTCTCAATCCAGATTAAATACGTATTTTCCTGAATGCTGGCAATAAGGCTTTCTTCATCATTAAGATCAATATAGGAGACGGTGACGCCGGTGGTATTGGCCTTTAGCTTATCGAACAGACGCCAGGTGCCGCCGTATACGCCCTTCATTGCAATAATATGTGAATCTTTCGGCAGCAGCTCCATAACGATATTAGTGGCGGCCATTCCCGAGGCGGTAGCGGTGGCATAAACACCGCCCTCCAGCTCAGCCAGCGCCGACTCATACGCCTTACGGGTCGGGTTCGAGACCCTTGAGTAGCAAAAATCGCCGCCTTCATCGAGATTCGGCTGAATAAAAGAGCTGGCGGTAACTATCGGGGTAAATATGGCATTATTCGCCGGATCAATTTGATTCCCGGCATGGACAACCAGAGTCGCGATATCTTTAAATTTATTTTTCATAGGATATACTCAAACTATTATTCGACATTAGGTAGCGAACATTTATCTCTCTAACAACAGCAGTCATCACCGGCTAATAAAACAGCAGCCAAAACGCCGCGCAAGAGCTAAAAAAATAGCCAACCGCGTTGCTATCAACATAGAGATTTTCATAAATCAACCACCGTTAAAATATATATTAGCGACCGAAGAAAATCTTACCTATTTTCCCCCAAAGGAGGGCAAAGTGGAGAAATTTATTCTCCAAAATCAAAACGAGCAATTTTTCAATGCACTGAAAAATAAGGATATATCTATTAATGGTGATTTGAATCACAAAAAATAGGGGAAAAAACACACTCTTTCTCCTTTGACGGTGAAATTAATTCCATAGGCCGCCGCTGAGGGCCTCCCTTAAGCATCACGGTAAATATCGCCCTCGCGGCTGGACCGGCAAAAAACCCTTCAGCCCGTGCGGCAGCGCCCGCCACAAGAGATGACTTTTGCTGGCTAAGGGGGAGCCTTTGGGCACAATCGCCCCGAAGCGGTCCAGGGCGAGAGGCGATCGGCCTGACGGAAACCCTGGCGCTGGAAACCGCCAGAACCGGCATCACCGGCAATGCGATATGCCCCGGCTCGCTGCTGACCCGCTGGTGCAGCAGCGGTTCGACCGACGTATCGCGCAAGGCACGGACCCGGCGCCGACGCCGGTCAGAGAGCGGCGGGTGGCCGAAAAGCAGCCCTCCGGCGAGTTCGTCCCCCCGGAGCCGCCGGGATAAATGGCGCTATTCCTGTGCGCGATACCGCCGCCCGGGTGCGCGGGGCCCGTGGAATATGGACGGCGGCTGGGCGGCCAGGTAATTGCCGCGGGCGCGCAGGACGCGGCTATCGTATCGTCCTCGCGCCCCTGGTGAGGCCGCGAAAATAGCGTTGACCAATCAGGAGTTTATTTTCCCACGGCGAAATCATTTCGAGCTATTGATAGAAGAATGATGTATGGTTGCAGGCCATTACATCAGGAAAAAATCATATGTCAGATCGAAAAGACTCGAAAACCCGCCGTAATTACCTTGTAAAATGTTCCTGCCCTAATTGCTCCCAGGAATCAGAACATAGCTTTAGCCGGGTACAAAAAGGCGCCCAGCTCATCTGCCCTTACTGCCATAAACTCTTCCAGACTTCACCCAGAAACGCCGCCTAATCCCTAAATGCCAGACGCTGATTGCTCCCCGCCCCGTTATTTAGATAATTCTTATTATTGGGACGAATCAAACAATCGGTTTTTACCTCGTACCGGCAAATAGAAAACCCGCACTATGGCGGGTTTTAAATAGATCCACAGGTTATTTCCTGGCATAACGTATCGTTATCGCTTTTTTATTTTTACCAGGAGTTTATTTGTTCCAAAAAATGACAGGCATTGTCAAAAGCTTTGATAATAAAACCGGCAGAGGACTCATCGTCCCTTCCGATGGTCGTAAAGACGTTCAGGTTCATATTTCCGCATTATCCTCCGCTGAGTCCACCCCCATGACTCCCGGTATTCGCGTTGAGTTTCGTCGGGTTAACGGCCTACGCGGGCCGACGGCGGCAAACGTCTATACCTGCCAGACCGACGACCCGCTTAAAACATCTCCAGAAAGCGTTTTACCGTCCGCGAACGTTCAAAACGCCGCCACGCGATGGCGATATCCGTCTTCAGCGACTCCCCCAGCAGCGGATGCCAGGTTACGTTGGGGTGGCGAATACAGGTCATCGACTGAGGCACCAGCGCAAAGCCGAACCCCGCGTCCACCATGCTAATAGAAGAAGAGAGCTGTGAAGATTGCCTGGCGCGGCTCAGATCGACCCCCGCATGCCGGCAGCTATCGTAAACCTGCTCGTAGAGGCCCGGCGCCACCTCCGGCGGGAAAATAATCGGCACCGTGTCGGTAAGCTGTGTCAGGGAGATCGCGGTTTCCCCGGACAAGGGGTGCGAACGGTGAAGCGCGATAACCATCGGCTCCTCGGCAATAATGCGCAAATTAAACGCCTTGCTGCTTTCACACGGCAGGCGGACAAAAGCGATATCCAGCTCCGCCTCACCCAGCGCGTTCATCAGGGTCGCCATATTACCTTCGACCTGGCGCAGCGCCACCGACGGATAGCGCTGCTGAAACTGGTACAGCAAAGTGAAGATCTGCGCATGAAAAGCAGCTGAACTGGTAATGCCCGGCACCAGGCTGCCGTTGACGCCCCGCGCAATCCCCTTGGTTTTTTCCAACGCCGCATCGCTTAAGGCGAGGATCTGACGCGCGTCGACGTAGAACGACTCCCCGGCTTCCGTCAGCTCAACGCCTCGCGTCAAACGACGCAGCAGCGGCGTCCCCACTTCGCGCTCAAGGCGCTGAATTTGCTGACTTAATGGCGGCTGAGAAATCCCAAGTTCGTGGGCCGCCCGGGTGAAGTTCCGCGCCTCGGCCACGGCGACAAAATAGCGTAAATAACGAAGTTCCATATCGAAAACGTCTCAAACCAGCATGGTTTCTATATTGGAACTGAGAGCTGAATCGGGTCAACATTTATTTAATCTTTCTTATATTTGTTGAACGAGGAAGTGGATTGTGAATCATTATCCTGAATGCTCCTGCGAAGAGAGCCTGTGCGAAACCATACGCGGCTTCTCTGCCCACCACCCCGATAGCGTGATCTATCAGACCTCTCTGATGAGCGCGCTCCTGAGCGGGGTCTACGAGGGCAGTACCACCATCGCCGACCTGCTCACCCACGGCGACTTCGGCCTCGGGACCTTTAACGAACTCGACGGCGAACTTATCGCCTTTAGCAGCGAAGTCTATCAGCTGCGCGCCGACGGCAGCGCGCGTAAAGCCCGGGCGGATCAAAAAACGCCGTTCGCGGTGATGACCTGGTTCAGGCCGCAGTACCGAAAAACCTTTGACCACCCGGTCAGCCGCCAGCAGCTGCACGATATTATCAACCGGCAGATCCCCTCCGATAACCTGTTCTGCGCCCTGCATATTGATGGCCACTTCCGCCACGCCCATACCCGCACCGTGCCGCGGCAGACGCCGCCCTATCGGGCGATGACCGACGTGCTGGATGACCAGCCGGTTTTTCGCTTTAACCAGCGCCAGGGCACGCTGGTCGGCTTTCGCACCCCGCAGCATATGCAGGGTCTCAACGTTGCCGGCTACCACGAGCACTTTATAACCGACGATCGTCAGGGCGGCGGCCATCTGCTGGATTACCAGCTCGATAGCGGCGTGCTGACCTTCGGCGAGATCCACAAGCTGATGATTGACCTCCCGGCCGACAGCGCTTTCCTGCAGGCCGACCTGCATCCTGACAATCTCGATGCCGCCATTCGTGCGGTAGAAAACTAAGGAGCTTCAGATGGACAAACCGCGTCACGAACGCCAGTGGGCCCACGGTGCCGACATGATAGTCAGCCAGCTTGAGGCCCAGGGAGTACGCCAGGTCTTCGGTATCCCCGGCGCCAAAATCGACAAGGTGTTTGATTCCCTCCTCGACTCCTCAATCCGCATTATCCCGGTACGCCACGAAGCCAACGCCGCCTTTATGGCCGCGGCGGTGGGGCGTATTACCGGTAAAGCGGGCGTCGCGCTGGTGACCTCCGGCCCCGGCTGCTCAAACCTGATAACCGGCATGGCCACCGCCAATAGCGAAGGCGACCCGGTGGTGGCGCTGGGCGGTGCGGTTAAGCGGGCGGATAAGGCCAAGCTGGTCCACCAGAGCATGGACACCGTGGCCATGTTCAGCCCGGTCACCAAATATTCCGTCGAAGTGACCGCCGCCGACGCGCTGGCAGAAGTGGTCTCCAACGCCTTCCGCGCCGCCGAGCAGGGACGCCCGGGGAGCGCTTTTGTCAGCCTGCCGCAGGATATCGTCGACGGCCCCACCCGCGGCAGTACGCTGCCCGCCAGCAAAGCGCCGCAAATGGGTGCCGCGCCGGATGACGCCGTCGACGGCGTGGCGCAGGCCATCGCCGCGGCGAAGAACCCCATCTTTCTGCTGGGGCTGATGGCCAGCCAGCCGGAAAGCAGCCGCGCCCTGCACCGCCTGCTGGAAAAAAGCCATATTCCGGTCACCAGCACCTATCAGGCCGCCGGGGCGGTGAATCAGGATAACTTCACCCGCTTCGCCGGCCGGGTGGGCCTGTTTAATAACCAGGCGGGCGATCGCCTGCTGCGCCAGGCGGATCTGATCATCTGCATCGGCTATAGCCCGGTCGAGTACGAGCCGGCCATGTGGAATAACGGCACGGCAACGCTGGTGCATATCGACGTGCTGCCGGCCTACGAAGAGCGGAATTACGTGCCGGATATCGAGCTGGTGGGCGACATCGCCGGCACCCTGGAGAAGCTGAGCCAGCGCATTGAGCATCGGCTGGTGTTAACCCCGCAGGCGGCGGAAATCCTCGCCGACCGCCAGCGTCAACGGGAGCTGCTTGACCGCCGCGGGGCGCAGCTGAATCAGTTCGCGCTCCATCCGCTGCGCATCGTGCGGGCGATGCAGGATATCGTCAACAGCGACGTCACGTTAACCGTCGATATGGGCAGTTTCCATATCTGGATTGCCCGCTACCTGTACAGCTTCCGCGCCCGCCAGGTGATGATCTCCAACGGCCAGCAAACGATGGGCGTCGCTCTGCCGTGGGCGATTGGCGCATGGCTGGTCAATCCGCAGCGCAAGGTGGTATCCGTTTCCGGCGATGGCGGCTTCCTGCAGTCGAGCATGGAGCTGGAGACCGCCGTGCGGCTGCACGCCAATATTCTGCACATCATCTGGGTCGATAACGGCTACAACATGGTGGCGATCCAGGAACAGAAAAAATATCAGCGCCTCTCCGGCGTGGAGTTCGGCCCGGTAGATTTCAAAGTCTACGCCGAAGCGTTCGGGGCCAAAGGGTTCTCGGTAGAGAGCGCCGACGCGCTGGAGCCGACGCTGCGCGCCGCGATGGATGTCGATGGCCCGGCGGTGGTCGCCATTCCGGTCGATTACCGCGATAACCCCCTGCTGATGGGCCAGCTCCATCTCAGCCAAATACTGTGAGTCACTACAATAAGGAAATAAAAATGGAAAAAGTCGCACTTGTCACCGGCGCCGGTCAGGGCATCGGTAAAGCTATCGCGCTGCGCCTCGTGAAGGATGGATTTGCCGTGGCTATCGCCGATTACAACGAGGCCACGGCCAAAGCGGTGGCCGCTGAAATCAACCAGGCCGGCGGCCGCGCGGTGGCCGTTAAGGTAGACGTCTCCCGTCGCGAGCAGGTTTTCGCCGCCGTTGAGCAGGCGCGTAAAGCCCTGGGCGGGTTCGACGTTATCGTCAACAACGCCGGTATCGCCCCGTCAACGCCGATCGAGTCAATCACCGAGGAAACCATTGACAGGGTCTATAACATCAACGTTAAGGGCGTCATCTGGGGGATTCAGGCGGCGGTTGAGGCATTCAAAAAAGAGGGGCACGGCGGGAAAATCGTTAACGCCTGCTCCCAGGCCGGCCACGTCGGCAACCCGGAGCTGGCCATCTACAGTTCGAGTAAATTCGCCGTTCGCGGCCTGACGCAAACCGCAGCCCGCGACCTGGCGCCGCTGGGCATCACCGTTAACGGCTACTGCCCGGGGATCGTCAAGACGCCAATGTGGGCGGAAATTGACCGTCAGGTATCGGAAGCGGCGGGTAAACCGCTGGGTTACGGCACGGCTGAGTTTGCCAAACGTATCACCCTCGGCCGCCTGTCGGAGCCCGAAGACGTCGCGGCCTGCGTGTCGTTCCTCGCCGGCCCGGATTCGGACTATATGACCGGGCAATCGCTGCTGATCGACGGCGGCATGGTATTCAACTAATCGCGGTATTCAACTAATAATATTAAGCTCTGACATGATTTGCCCCTGCCGCAGCGCAGGGGCTTTTTTTTGACCTGACCTCACGCGCGGGTGCCCGCCCGTTCCTGCAGCCTACCGCGTACGTCCCTGTTGTGCTCCCGCAATAGAGATAGCTCCAGTCTAATTTTCCCCGAACGATATTTATGACCCCATGCCCCCGGCCATATTTCGTTTGCGGGCGGAGGCAGCCCTCACTTCGCCCTGTTTTATGCCGGCGGCCTAAGGCGTCGGGAAGATCCACAGGTCGCTGGCGGGAAGCGTGATATGGCAATGCTCCGCGTCGCGCAGCGTTGAGCCGTAGACGCGAATGGCAAAGTCATCGCCGCGGGTGCGGAACAGATATTCCCAGCGGTCGCCAAGATACATGCTGGTCAGCAGCGGCAGCTCAAGCATGTTGTCTTCCGGCGAGGAGCCGAGGCGCAGGCGCTCAACGCGGATCACCGCCGTCGCCTCCTCGCCGATGCTAACCCCCTCTCCCGCCATGCCCCACAGCGCCCAGCTGGCTCCCTCAATGCGCGCCCGGCCGCTTTCCAGCGCCGTGATTTTACCGCGCAGGCGGTTATTGCTGCCCATAAACTCGGCGGCAAACAGCGTCGTCGGGTTGCCGTACATCTCCTGCGGCGTGCCCTGCTGCTCAATCACCCCGTTGTTCAGCAGCAGGATCCGGTCGGAAATCGCCATCGCCTCATTCTGATCGTGAGTCACCATCAGCGCCGAGAGTCCGAGATTGATAATCAGCTCGCGCAGAAAGACCCTCGCCTCTTCGCGCAGCTTGGCATCGAGGTTCGACAGCGGCTCGTCGAGCAGGATAACCGGCGGGTTATAGACCAGCGCCCGGCCAATCGCCACGCGCTGCTGCTGGCCGCCGGAAAGCTGATGGGGATGGCGATTGCCGAGATGTCCCAGACCGAGCTGGTCGAGAACGGCCTGCACCCGCTGGGCGATTTCGCCGCGGGCGACCTTGCGCAGCTTCAGCGGATAGGCGACGTTTTCAAATACGCTCTTATGCGGCCACAGCGCGTAGGACTGAAACACCAGCCCCAGATTGCGCTCCTCGGCGGGGATTTCGCTGCGCGGATTGCCGTCGTAGACCGTGGTTTTACCAATGGTAATACGCCCGGCGGTAGGCTTTTCCAGCCCGGCGACGGCGCGTAGCAGGGTCGTTTTCCCGCTGCCGGAGGGCCCGAGCAGGGAAACCACTTCCCCCCGACTGAGCTCCATCGATACCCCTTTCAGGACCGGGTTGTCGCCATAGGTGAGATGCAGGTTTTCTACAGATAGCTCAATCATGTAATTTCACTCCAAAGCGCAGGGCGATACCCAGCCCGACGACCACCAGCAGGATATTGATAAACGAGAGCGCGGCGACGATATCAATCGCTCCCGCCGCCCACAGCGAGACCAGCATCGAGCCGATCGTTTCCGTTCCCGGCGAAAGCAGGTACACCCCGGTGGAGTATTCGCGCTCGAAGATCAGAAACATCAGCAGCCACGAACCGATCAGGCCGTAGCGCGACAGCGGAACCGTGACGTGGCGGGTAACCTGCCCGCGGGAGGCGCCGGTGCTGCGGGCCGCCTCCTCAAGCTCCGGCGCAACCTGCAGCAGCGTCGAGGAGATCAGGCGCAGCCCGTAGGCCATCCATACCACGGTATAGGCCAGCCAGACGCTGAAAATGGTATTGCGCAGCGCGCGCAGCTGCGCAATAAGATGTTCGCGCAGCCAGTCGGCCATCGGCAGCGCCGAGAGCCAGCCGTTTTTCAGCGACTGATCCAGCCACATCGGCAGGAACAGAAACACCCACAGGAACGCCAGCCCCGCCAGCAGGCCCGGCACCGCGCGCGGCACCAGCACGCTGTAGTCGAGAAAGCGCGTCACGTTGTCCGGCTTACGGTGCATGGCGATCCCGACAAACAGATAGCAAACGACCGCCAGCGCGCCGCCAAAAATGCCGATCGCCATCGAGTTGACGATGGCCCGCAGCAGGTTCGGCTGCTGCCAGATATTGCGGAAGGTCGCCAGCGACAGCTCGTCCCACAGCGAAACGCCGACGCCCCAGTTCGAAATAAACGCCCGCATCGCCACGCCAAGCAGCGGAACGCCGATGGTCACCGTCAGCCACAGCACCACCACCACCCCGGCAACCCAGCGCCACTTGCCCAGCGGCAGCGCGCGCGCCTGGGAGGCTTTACCTTTCATGGTGACAAACCGACTGGCGGTGCGCATCAGCCGACGCTGCAGCATCACCAGCGGGATGGTGATGCAAATAAGCACCACCGCCACCGCCGCCATCAGGTGGTATGAAGGGGTTCCAAGCTTATTGGTCAGCTTATAGAGATAGGTCGCTAGCACCATATTGCCTTCGGGGTCGCCGAGTACCAGCATCAGGCCGAACACTTCCAGACCGAGGAAAAACAGCAGTACGCAGGCGTAGAGGATCGAGGGCCGCACCATCGGCAGGCTGACGGAGGTCATAACCTGCAGCGGCGACGCGCCTACCGTCCGGGCCGCCTCCTCGACGTCGGAGCCGACGCTGCGCAGGGCGGACGAGATGTACAGGTAGGCGTGCGGGACGTGGGTTAATCCGGCGATCGCCACGATGCTGAACATCGAGTAGATATTCCACGGCACAAAGCCCAGCAGCCGCTCGGCCCACTGCGAGAAGAAGCCAACCGGCCCAGCGGCCACCACGTAGCCAAAGGCCAGCACCATCGGCGAGACGAAAACGGGCACCAGGATCAGGGGTTCAATAAAGCGCCGCCCGGGTAAATCGGTGCGGACCATCAGAAACGCGAGGATCCCGCCGAGCGGGATCGCGATCGCCACCAGGCCGAACGCCAGAATAAAGCCCGACTTCAGCGCCAGATAAAAATCAGGATCGGTAAATATAAATTCGAAGGCTTCGAAGCTGAACGCTTTCGACCGCGCAAAAAAAGGCGCCGAGAGAAAGCTCTGCACCACAATAAATAACAGCGGGACATAGATAACTAATGCCGCGATCAGTACCACAATACCGCGCGGCAGCCCCTGCCATTTTCGGCGTAATACGTTCATATGCGATCCCTTTGGTCAGGCGTTTAAAGAGAACCTGCCGGGTATTAACGGGCGCGGCATCGGAGGATGTCGCGCCTCGGGAGGATTATTTTGCCGCCGCGGTACGCCACTGTTTGATAAATTCCAGACGTTTTTTCGGTTCCAGATATTCCAGCAGGGTTTCATCCACCGGAATCGGCTTCAGCGCGTTGCCCAGCATTTTAGTCATACCGTCGATATCATTTTTGCCTTCGATATCATTGCGAATTGAGGGAATATCGGCCTGGCTGGCGAGAATGCTCTGCCCTTTTTCGGACAGCACGTAGTCGAACCACAGCTTAGCGGCGTTAGGATGCCCGGCGTCGGCGGTAATAAACGAGACGCGGGAAAGGACCAGCACATAGTCTTTGGGATAGGCGATGCCGAGGGAGGGATCGGTTTTGGCGCGCGCTTCGGCGTATGAGCCCAGAATATTAAAGCCAATCAGGTTTTCACCCGAGGAGACGCGCTCCATCATGGTGCCGGTAGAAGATTGCACGGTCAGGCCGCCTTTGGCCATTCCGGCCAGGTCGCTGAAATAGCTGGCGTCAGCCTTGCTGTCCTGCACGGCCAGCATAAAGCCCAGGCCGGATTTTTCGATATCGTAGGTGGTAACTTTAGCTTTGAATTTGTCGGCCTGGCCGGCAATCAGCTTCGCCAGCGCGGTATGAGAATCCGGGACGTCGCCCTGCGGGATCAGCCGCTTATTGTAGATAAAGACCACCGGTTCATAGGTGGTGCCGTAGGCTTTCTGCTGCCAGACCGCCCATTTTGGCAGCTTGCTCAGCTCGGGCGAGGCGTACTCTTCGGCGTAATCGGTGGCAAGCTTCAGCGCCGTATCCATCGATGAGCTCCAGACCACGTCCCCGCTGCCGCCGCCCGCCGCCTGCTCGCTGATGTAGCGGTTATACAGCTCGGTGCTGTTCATATCGTTATATTCAACTTTAATTCCGGGGTACTGCGCCTCAAATCCTTTAATTAGCGGACCCGCCGCTTTGGTGTCCGTCGTTGAATAGATGACAACTTTGCCCTCTTTCGTCCCGCCATCAACCACTTTTTGATATTCAGCCGGGTAGCCTTGAGGTAGTTCCGCCAAAACGGAGCCAGAGAAGACCGTCGTCAGTGAAACCACTAACCCACCAATTTTCTTATACATAAAACCAACCCTTAGGCATCATTTATTAAACACAAATTTAACATATAGCGAGGCGTTCGCGCCTTGCAACGCTGGGGGCGGTTTTTTTCTGGCTTTTGTGATGCTGACGGAATTTAACTAAATAAATGGCGAGCGGAATCCGTGCGGCGATAAGCGTTACCCTGCCGGAATATTAAGAAAATATTAAGCTAAGCCGTTTCGCAAAATAGTCCTTACGTTTACCTGAGCGCAAATATAATGCCCGCCGGGTTGTCGAGCAGCACAATATTCATGCGCGCAATGATCCTCGGCGGTAATTTCGCTGTTACCGCCGGCTGCTAGCGCCTTAAGCTTAAAATTTGTGACCGACATAGCAAACTGGTCATGAAAGAAAAAAGTAAAAATATTTTTTAAATCAAAAAGGTAATAAAAAAACGCGTCAGCATAAACATGACAAAAGTCACAAAATCACAATCAGGTCACTATTTTTAAGTAAAGGTGACTTTTTTACTATTTCATCACCCTGGAGAACGAGGAAAGATAGCGAGCTTAGACCGCGAATATCGATGTACAACAGCGCGCAGGAGCCGAAATGGCGGTGATAGTTACTTATACATGCGATCTTAACGAAGGTATTCACGCCAGGCCCGCAGGATATATCGCGCGCTTATGCAACCTGTTTCAGGCCGCTGTAAGCTGGGAGAATATCCGTACCGGCCTACAGGCCAATGCGAAAAGCGCCCTCTCGTTGGTTGCCACCGATACGTTGCTAAACGATGAGTGCCGTATCGTGCTTAGCGGTAATGATGAACAGCAGACCGCATCTGAGCTGCGCGCGCTACTGGCCCGCCTTCCTGCGTTTAGCATTGCGTCAGCTCCCGTCTCCCTACACGGCTACCTTCCCCGCTGCCTGCGGGAGCTAAACCCGCGGGTGATCCAGGGAACCCGTATTAATAAAGGCGCGGCGATCGCCAAAACGCTGTTCATGCAAAGCCTTACGTTCAGCGAGCTCGCCGCGCGCAATCCCGGCCGTATTGAGGACCTGGAGAGCGAAAAGGCGCGTCTGATTACGGGGCTCGAGGGATTAGGCGCCGAAAAAGAAATCGCCCTCGGGCAAACCCAGGGCGTTGAGCACGATCTTATCGAGGCTCAGCATTCGCTCATCAGCGACATTGCTTTTCAGAATAATGCGATCGGTTATCTTAATGACAAGATGAATGCCTGGTCCGCGATCGTGCAGGCGGCACTCGATTTTTGTCGCGTACTTGAGCGCTCATCAAGCCACTATCTGCGGGAGCGAACGCTGGATATCCTTGATATCGCCAGCCAGCTAATCCGCATCATGTATGGCGAGCAGGCTCTGGCGCAGCAGCCGCTTACGCTGAATGCGCCGACGATCGTCTTCGCCAGCACGCTGACCCCCGACCAGTTTCTGGCCCTCGACAGAACCCAGCTTGCAGGCCTGGTCATGTCGACTACCGGAAAAACGTCGCACACGGCGATTCTGGCCCGCTCATTAGGCATTCCGGCACTGACGGATATCGATTTTTCGGCCCTCAAACTTGATGCCGATCGGCAGGTCATCATCGATGGCGATCCGGGCATTTTAATAACCGATCCGGATGAGAAAATCCTGCGCTATTACCGCCATGAAATCGCGATACAGCAGAAAATGCAGCGGCTGATGCGCGCCAGCGCGGCAACCCCGGCGCGGACCAGCGACGGACATCGTGTCGAAATTGCCGCCAATATCTCCAGCCTTGCAGAAGTACAGGCGGCAATCGACGGCGGCGCGGAGCATATCGGGCTCTACCGAACCGAGACCGCATTTATGCAGCGCGACCGGCCGCCGTCCGGGGAAGAGCTGAACGAGCTGTATAGCCAGGTGGTCAGACTGGCCGCCGGAAAATCGGTGACCTTTCGCACCTTCGATATCGGCGGCGACAAGCCCGTCGGGTACCTTAACTGCGGTAAAGAAGAGAACCCGTTCCTCGGTTTCCGCGCAGTGCGAACTTATCCGCAATATCGTGACCTTTTCGCCCTGCAGCTAAAGGCGATTCTCTCCGCGTCCGCGGTCGGTAGAGCCAAAATCCTGCTGCCGATGATTGCGCGCGTTGAAGAGCTGATCTGGTGCCGGGAGGTGCTGGAATCAGTTAAGCAGGAGATGCGCCGCGAGGGGCGCGGCTTCGATGAGCGGATTGCGCTCGGTATTATGCTGGAGGTTCCCTCCGTGCTATTCGCCATGGAGGAAATGGCCGAATACGTCGACTTTTTCAGCCTGGGCAGTAACGATCTGGCGCAGTATCTTTTCGCCGCTGACCGGGGTAATAGCCGGCTCAAGGGGGTTTCTGACAGCTATGCGCCGCCGCTTCTGCGCGCCCTCAAATTAGCGACAGGCGAGGCCCACCGCCTCGGTAAACCCATCGGCCTGTGCGGCGAACTGGCCGCTGACGAGAGCATACTCCCGCTCCTTATCGGCCTCGGCTTTGATGAATTGAGCATGAGCTGTCCGGCGATTGCGGGGATAAAACAGGCCCTGCGCGAGCTTAGCTTTGCCGATTGTCAGACGCTGGCGCGGGTTCTTCTCCAGAGCCCAAACGCCGAGCGGGTCAAAACCGAGCTGCGCAGGTCTGCGGTCGGCGCGGTGAAGAAACCGCTGCTGTCGCCGGAGATGGTTATGTGGGGCATTGACGCTGCCGATAAAAACGAAGCAATCAAAATAATGGTCGATAACCTGTGGTTACACCAGCGCACCACCGCGCGGGAGATACTGTGCGACGATATCTGGGCCCGCGAAGTCCCTTTCCCCACCGTTGTCGGCTCGGGATTTGCTATCCCCCATGCCCGAACGGACGCCATTGGCGACTCGACCGTCAGCGTCGCGACGCTTAAGCAGCCGATAGCCTGGGGCGGCGTGATGGTCGATACCCTCTTTATGCTGACAATCAGCAAATCGGCGAAGGATAACGAGCATATGAAATACTTCTCCACGCTTGCGCGCATGCTGATGAACGATGAATTTGTCCGCCAAATCAAAGAGACACAAAACCCGAAAGCGCTCTATGACCTGATATCCAGAACGCTGGCCTTCTGATCACCACTACGGTATGAGGCTAAGATGTTAAAACTATTAAAAAATACCAAGCGGCATTTTATGACCGGCGTGTCGTACATGATCCCCTTCGTGGTGGCCGGCGGCGTGTTGCTGGCGCTGGCGGTGATGTTCAATGGCGAAGCGGCCGTGCCGGACCACGGTTTTTTGAAAGCCATGTCGCAAATCGGTATGGCCGGACTGACCCTGTTCATTCCGATCCTGTCGGGTTTTATCGCCTATTCAATGGTGGATAAACCCGGTATCGCGCCGGGTGCCATCGGCGGGTTAATGGCCTACCAGATGGGGGCCGGTTTTTTAGGCGGCATGCTCTCCGGGATTATTGCCGGGCTGGTCGTCTATCTTCTGCTCAATATGATTGCCCGACTCAATGTTCCCCACTTCCTGCGGATGGTATTGCCGATCTTTATTATCCCGCTGGTCGGCACCTTCCTCACCGGAATGGCGGTTTATTACATCATTGGTGACCCGATAGCCGGAGTCATGAAGTGGCTTAGCGTTTGGCTTGGCAATATGCAGGGGACCTCGTTCATTATTCTCGGGACCATTCTCGGCTGCATGATCGCCGTCGACATGGGCGGTCCGCTGAACAAAACCGCTTTTTTCTTTGCCGTCGCCCTGATCTCAACTAACCCACAGCTGATGGCGGCGGTTGCCGCCGCTGACTGCACCCCGCCCCTGGGGCTGGCGCTGGCGACCTTTCTGTTTAAAGGCATTTTTAATGATGTTGAGCGAGAAGCCGGGAAGCCCGCGGTTATTATGGGCGCGATGGGCATCACGGAAGGGGCGATCCCGTTTGCGGCGGCGGATCCGGTCCGCGTGATCCCGGCGATTATGCTCGGCAGCGCGGTCGCCGCCGTCCTCTCTTTATGGTTCGGCGCCACCAACGCCGCGCCCTGGGGCGGGCTTATCGTGTTGCCGGTGATCGGCAACCACTTTGGCTATCTCGTTTCAGTGGCCGCGGGAACCGTGACGACCGCAGTTGCGGTCAAAATATTAAAAACCGTTATCAAACCGCGAGCATAATATGGGCACGTTTATTCAATCCATCCTCAGCGAATTTAGTACCCAGGGCGCGAGCAATGACAACGTGCTGGTGGCCAACGGCAACGCGCAGGCCCCGGCGATGGCCTACCATCTGCACGTGCCGCGCATCGAACTTACGGTAAAAGGCACCCTGAGCATGCTGCTGCCGAAAGGGACCGACAGGATCGTTAAATGTGAGCGCCCGGTCGGCACGATTACCTATATTCCCGCCAACGGCTGGAACTCGCCGCTGTGGGAAGGCCCGGTTATCTGCATGTCGATTGTGTTCTGGAAGCAGGATGTTGGTTTCAGTATCAGTAACTGGGACGGGACGCAGTTTAAAGAAGTCGAGAAATATAACCTGCAAAACTCCAGCAGTACGGTTCGTGACCGCCTGCTTGAGCTGACCGAATCGTTAGCGTGGGCGCAGGATAATACCGGCGAAACCTTTGCCCACATCGCCTATGCGCTAATAAACGATCTGCTGTGCCAAATCACCGATGGCCTGAATAACCAGCAGGGCCCCTTCTCTCTGCTGGATGAAATTAAAGGCCATATCGATAGCCACTACCACACGGACATCAGTCGGGAAAGCGTCGCCGAGACCTTTAACATCTCACCCGGCTACCTGTCGCGTCTGTTTTCGAAGGAGTCAGACGTGAAATTCAATGAATATCTGAAGTTGGCCCGTATCTCGCGTTCGAAGGCGCTGCTGATGAATACCAATCTGAAAATCAACGAGGTTTCAGAGAAGTGCGGTTTCACTGATACCAACTATTTCTGCAAAGTCTTTCGCGATATTAACGACTGTACGCCGCTTGAGTACCGGCGCAAAAATAAGGGAGCAAGCTTATGATAACTCGCGCAGGAAGAGATGAGATCCCGCCCTTCTCAAGCGAACGCAATCTGCATATTGTCGCGGTAACCGCGTGCGCAACCGGCGTGGCGCATACCTATATGGCCGCAGAGCAGCTGGAAAAACTGGCGAAGCAGTATCGCTTTGCGATCAAAATTGAGACCCAGGGCGTGCTGGGGCTGAAGAATCCCATTACCGATAAGGATATTTTCGCATCCGAGCTCGCCATCATTGCGTCCGATATTACTATCGATAATCCCGCACGCTTTGACGGCTGCCGTATTCTCAACGTGTGCATTAACTCGCTGCTGCTCAAGCCGACGGAAGTTATCGCCGCGATCCGCAAGTCGCTGAATCTGCCCAGAGGCAACGTCATCGACCTGTAGCGGGTGGGCGTGAAGCTGAGAAGCAAATGCTTCTCAGCTCAGTGCAGCGTAGAGCTCCTCAATGCGATCCCCGCCGCGGCGTTCAAGAAACTCCAGCACCCGTCGCGGGGAGGTGTTGAGGACCCTTGATGCGGGAAAATCAGCCTCTGCAAGCAGATGCTGACAGGCGCTGAAATCACCCACTGAAAACGCGCTGTGCGAATCGCTGCCCAGCGCGATAAGCCCGCCGCTATCCCGTACGGCGGCAACAATGTTGCGGCAGTTCGCCTCACTACCCTGACGCGAATGGACAAAAGAGGCGTTATTCACTTCCAGCGCCACGTGGCAAGCTTTGGCGGCCTCGACTACCGCCGGGATATCAATGGGATACTCCGGGTTGCCGGGGTGGCTAATGATATCCACCTTTCCGCACTCAATTACCGCGATCAGCGCATCGGTGTTGCTCGCCGTCCCGGCCGGGGCAAAGACCTGTTTGTGGAACCCGGCAATAACCAGATCTAACGAAGCGCGCATTTTGGCGCTGCAATCGGTCTCGCCGCCGGGTTTGATGTTGGCTTCGATACCGCGCAGGAGTCCCACGCCCTCAACGACGCGCGGCAGCACGCGCAGATTATTAAAGTGGAACGGATGCGGCGCGTCGACCATTTCCGGTCCATGGTCGGTGATAGCGATCAGGCGGATATGCTTGCGCGCGGCGGCGGCTATGTAGTCATGAATCGTGCTGTAGGCGTGGGTGCTGGCAAGAGTATGCATATGCAGGTCGACGGGATACATTTCTTTCCCCTGAATAAAAAATGGCCCCAGGTCGTGCAAGGGGCCGGGAAGGTTAAGCCAGAAGCGCTTTCGCCTGATGCAAAATCGCCTCAAGGGTGATACCGAACGTCTGATACAACTGCTCCGCCGGGGCCGATTCACCGAAGGTGGTCATGCCGATAACCGCTCCGTTCAGCCCAACATATTTGTACCAGTAGTCGGTAATCCCCGCTTCCACCGCCACGCGAGCGGAAACGGTTTTTGGCAGTACGGCCTCGCGATAGGCGGCGTCCTGTTTATCAAATACATCGGTGGAGGGCATTGACACCACCCGCGCCTTCACGCCGTCGGCGGTCAGTTTTTCATAGGCAGCAACCGCCAGCTCAACTTCAGAGCCGGTCGCGATAAGGATCAGCTGCGGCTGGCCGTGGCAATCCTTCAATACGTAGCCGCCGCGCGCAATATCCTGCACCTGCTGCCAGGTCCGTTCCTGCTGGGTCAGGTTTTGCCGGGAGAAAATCAGCGCGGTTGGGCCATCTTCACGCTCCGCGCCGTACTTCCACGCCACCGCCGATTCCACCTGATCGCAGGGACGCCAGGTGCTGAGGTCAGGAGTCAGGCGCAACGAGGCAATCTGCTCGACCGGCTGATGAGTCGGGCCATCTTCACCCAGACCGATGGAGTCGTGGGTATAGACCATCACCTGACGCTGCTTCATCAGCGCCGCCATACGCACCGCGTTACGGGCATACTCCACAAACATCAGGAAGGTCGAGGTGTACGGCAGAAAGCCGCCGTGCAGCGCGATACCGTTAGCGATGGCGGTCATGCCGAATTCACGCACTCCGTAGTGGATATAGTTCCCGCCGCTATCGTGGTTGATCGCTGTCGATCCCGACCAGAGCGTCAGGTTTGACGGAGCCAGATCAGCGGAGCCGCCGAGAAATTCCGGCAGCAGCGGACCAAAGGCTTCAATCGCATTTTGTGAGGCCTTGCGGCTGGCGATCTTCGCCGGTTTCGCCTGCAGCTTTTCAATATACGCCTGGGCTTTGCTGGCAAAGTCGGGCGGCATCTGCCCCTTTATCCTGCGGGTGAATTCGGCAGCCAGTTCCGGGAACGCGTGAGCGTAGGCGGCGAACTTGTCATTCCATGCCGCCTCCTTTGCCCGGCCGGCCTCTTTTGCATCCCACTGCGCGTAGATGTCAGAAGGGATCGCGAACGGCGGATGCGGCCAGCCCAGGGCCTCGCGCGTTGCCGCCACTTCAGCCTCTCCCAGCGGCGCGCCGTGAACATCATGAGTACCGGCCTTATGCGGCGAGCCAAAACCGATGATCGTTTTACAGATAATCAACGTCGGCATTGAGTCTATCGACCGGGCGACGTCAATGGCGGCGCGGATAGACTCAGGGTCATGCCCATCTACCCCGCGCACCACGTGCCAGCCGTAGGCCTCAAAGCGTTTGGCGGTATCGTCGGTAAACCAGCCCTCCACATGACCGTCAATGGAAATGCCGTTATCGTCATAGAATGCCACCAGCTTACCGAGCTTCAGCGTCCCGGCCAGTGAGCATGCTTCGTGCGAAATCCCCTCCATCATGCAGCCGTCGCCCATAAAGGCCCAGGTGAAGTGGTCCACGATCTCGTGGCCGGGGCGGTTAAACTGCGCCGCCAGGGTTTTCTCCGCAATGGCCATGCCGACCGCATTAGCGATCCCCTGCCCCAGCGGCCCGGTGGTGGTTTCCACGCCTGGGGTATAGCCCACCTCCGGGTGGCCCGGGGTTTTGGCATGCAGTTGACGAAACGCCTTCAGCTCGTCAATCGGCAGATCGTAGCCGGTGAGGTGTAACAGGCTGTAGATCAGCATCGAGCCGTGGCCGTTGGAGAGCACGAATCTATCGCGGTTTGCCCACATCGGGTTATTCGGGTTGTGGTTAAGAAAATCCCGCCACAGAACTTCGGCAATATCCGCCATCCCCATCGGCGCGCCCGGGTGACCCGAATTGGCCCGCTGGACGGCATCAACGCTGAGCATACGGATGGCATTCGCCAGGGTCTTTCTTGATGACATAACAAACTCCCTCTTTACATCTTAAGGAAAAAATCCGCCTCGCCCTTGCGCATCACTCGCAGGTCGAGGTAGTGATCAACGGTTTGCCAGGTGTCGATATCGTGAACCATCGACTGGCGGGTCAGGACTTCAACCACCACGCATCCGGCCTCGGTGGCGGAGAGCAGACCGGCGGTGGAGTCTTCAAAAGCGAGACAGCGGGCGGGAGACAGGTTGAGCCGGGCTGCGCCGATCGCAAACGGCTCCGGGTGGGGCTTGCCGTGACGGACATCTTCGCTGGTCACCAGCATGGGCGGATTCGGAAAACCGGCCTGTTTAATGCGCGCCGAGGCAACCTTAAGCGAGCCGGAGGTCACGATGGCCCAGGGAACCTGAAGCCGCACCAGCTGGCGAAGAAATTCATCAGCCCCGGGCACCGGGGTGATGCCGTCGGTATTGCGTGCTTCAAACGCTTCCAGGGCCAGAAACTCATCGTTAATCGTCCGCTCGCTGGCGTCGGGCATAAAATGGCGCAGCGTACTGAGCGCCGGTTTGCCATGCAGGTAATGGCATACCGTTTCGGCATCCAGCCCCTTTTTATTCGCCCATATCCGCCACGACGCCTCCACGAAATCCAGCGAATTGACCAGGGTCCCGTCTAAATCCAATAATATTCCACGAAAATGCATCGCCCTCACCTCAAAAAAAGAAAGTGTGAGCTTTATTTTGTACGCCATCACCCGGCAGCAAATAAATAGAAAAAATGGCCCTTTAATAGCAATTACGTGACCGCAGATTATCCATTAGCCAGAGTGTGATAACTATCACAAGACGTATCACCACTTAATTTCATGACTGCGATCACATAATCGCAATCATGTTATTTAATTAGAGCAAAGGTGACTTTTTTACTATTCAAAGCAGAGCAATAACGATGAAGGATATATAACAAGAAACGCAGACACTCACGTCTGCCCAGAAAATTAACTCGCTTTGTTTAAAGATTCTCGGGAGTGATAATGTCACAGGTAATAAATTATCAATGTGAGCTGAAGGACGGCATTCATGCCAGACCGGCGGGGCATATCGAACGGCTGTGTAATACCTTTCAATCTGCGGTAAGCTGGAAAAATATGCGCAGCGGGATTGCCGCCAATGGTAAAAGCGCCCTCGCCATTGTCGCTACTGATACATTATTCAATGACGCCTGCGAAATTACGCTCATCGGTAAAGATGCGCCTGCTGCTGCGCAACGGCTCGGCGCGCTGCTGAAAAAGCTGCCCTCATTCGAAGTCAGCCAGGCGGAAGAAGCGCCGGCATCCACGGGCTATCTCCCGCGCTCCCTGCGGGAAACCCAGCCCAGGTTTATTCAAGGTTCACGCATTAGCGGCGGTGTCGCCATTGCCAGACCGCTGCGCATTCAGAGCCTGTCATTAGACGAAATGCTGGCGCTGAATCCCGCCGAAATATATGACAAAGAGTCACAGCAGCGTATTTTCCTGGCAGGTTTGGAAATGCTGCAGCATGACAAACAGGCGGCCCTTGAAATAACTCAAGGCGTTGAGCATGAGATCCTCCAGGCACATTTATCAATCATTACCGACGTAACCTTTCAAAGCCATATTTCCAGCACAATAGCTGACGGTGAAAACGCCTGGAATGCGGTCATTAAAGCCGCCATAGAATTCAGCGAAATACTTAACCGCTCGTCCAGTAAATACATAAAAGAGAGGACCCTTGATGTCCTCGATATTACCGGGCAGTTGCTCACGGCCATTTATGGTGCGGGCGTATTGCCGCCAAACCGTCTCGAGTTAAGCGAACCGTCAATTATTCTGGCCAATAGCCTGACGCCGAGTCAGTTTCTCGCCATAAATAAATCGTTGCTCGCCGGGATGGTGCTATCCGTCACCGGAAAAACCTCGCATACCGCAATATTGGCGCGTTCCCTGGGGATCCCAACGCTGACGGATATCGATTTTTCAGCCCTCGAGCTGAATGCGGAAAGTGACATCATTATCGACGGTAATCCGGGTATTTTGATTACCGCTGCGGATGAAAAGGTACTGCGCTATTACCGCCATGAAATCGCCGTCCAACGGACCATGCAACAGCAGATGCTGGCTAACGTGCATCTGCCGGCGACGACAAGCGATAACCATCGTATTGAGATAGCCGCCAATATCGCCAGCCTGGCGGAAGCCGAAACCGCGTTTAGCAACGGTGCTGAAGGTATCGGCCTGTTCCGTACCGAAATGTCGTTTATGGATCGGGAAACGCCGC
The DNA here is from genome assembly GCF_009758445.1 of Klebsiella sp. 10-1. Classification (NCBI taxonomy): domain Bacteria; kingdom Pseudomonadati; phylum Pseudomonadota; class Gammaproteobacteria; order Enterobacterales; family Enterobacteriaceae; genus Klebsiella; species Klebsiella sp. 10-1. The sequence goes on along the minus strand of NZ_WQRE01000004.1, from coordinate 510,556 downwards.
CGAACTATCACGAACTGGCGGAGCTTTACAGCCGGGTGATGCGGCTTGCTGACGGTAAGCCGGTGATATTCCGCACCTTCGATATCGGCGGCGACAAGCCCGTCGACTATATGTGCATCGGTGAAGAGGAAAATCCGTTTCTTGGCTTCCGGGCGGTACGCGCCTACCCGCGCTATCGAGAGCTTTTCGCCATGCAGCTAAAGGCGATTCTTACCGCCTCCGCGCTGGGTGAAGCCAAAATCATGATCCCGATGATCGCTAACGTCGATGAAGTTATCTGGTGTCGCGAAGTGCTGGAAGAGGTGCAGAACGCGATGCGCGCTGAGGGACTGGGGTTCAACGATAAGATTTCGCTCGGCGTGATGCTGGAAGTGCCCTCTGTCATCTTCGCCATCAGCGAAATAGCGGAATACGTCGATTTCTTTAGCGTCGGCAGCAACGATCTGACCCAGTACTTTTTTGCCGCGGACCGCGGCAATACCCAGGTCGAGGCGGTGTATGACAATTATGCCCCGGCATTTCTGCGCGCCATGCGGTTCGCCGCCGATGAAGTTCATCGTGCGGGCAAGTGGATTGGCATCTGCGGCGAACTGGGGGCCAGCAAAGACTTTCTCCCGCTGTTTGCCGGCATGGGCTTCGACGAGCTCAGCATGAGCGGTACCGCCATTCCCGGCGTGAAACATGCGCTACGGGAGCTGGATTTCGCCAAATGCCAAAGGCTGGCGCAGGAGAGCGTGACCTTAAAACGCTCCGCCGCGGTCAAAGCCCTGCTTCGCTCACCGGATGTGAAAGCGGTCAGCACAATGCCGATCTTCGCCCCGGAGTTTATTCTCTTTGGCCTGCAGGCCAGCGATAAAAACGAAGTCATTAAAAAGATGACCGACAATCTCTGGCTGCACCATCGTAGCGATAACCGCGATCGATTAGCCGATGATATCTGGACCCGCGAGGACTCATTTTCCACCGCCGTAGGCTATGGTTTCGCCATTCCGCACACGCGCTCAAACCATATCCGCCACTCCACCATCAGTATGGCGACGCTTGATACCCCCATTATGTGGGGCGATCAGCAGGTCGAAACCGTATTTATGCTGACGGTGAGCCAATCCGCCGATCCTAACGAACACATGAAATATTTCTCTACGCTTGCCCGAAAGCTAATGAAAGAGGATTTCCGCAATGAAATAAAACAGGCCGAAGACGTCACCGTACTCTACAACCTGATGGCAACAACATTAGCCATATGAAATCAGGATTTATTAAGCCACGTTTTAACTTACAGCCAAATATCAAACTCAGGAGTTATTCATGAAAATTGTCGGAGTCGCAGCGTGCATTACCGGAGTCGCCCACACCTATATGGCTCAGGAGGCGATTGAGCAAGAGTGTAAAAAAAGAGGCTATGACGTAAAGGTCGAAACTCAGGGCGGTATGGGGATTGAAAATGAGCTCAGCGAAGACGAAATTGCCGAAGCCGATGTGGTTATTCTGGCGATTGCCATCGGCATCGAGGGCGTCGAACGTTTTGAGGAAAAAGAGGATGCCGGCCGGGTTATTTCACTTAACCCAGCCGAGGTTGTTCGCGATCCGGTTGCGATCATTGATAAAGCCGAAAAATTAGCAAAATAAATCAAAGATCATATTCCTGTGTTATTTCGACACGCGGAATCTGGTGAATAAAAACGTTAATTAATTTTCAGTGAACCCTGCGTTTGTATTCCGTGGCGCAAGCGCCCGGGACGACTACGTCCGTATATCGTGGTTATCCAATAAAAGCACAGGGTGTCTGGAGGATAAAAATGTCGGATAAAATGAAAGCCATTAAGGATGATTTAGTCAAAGCGTTCAGCACCGGCGTCTCATATATGATGCCGGTGGTGGTGGTCGGCGGGATTTGTCTGGCGCTGTCCCTGATTGGCGGCGAGCCGGTTGCCGGCAAAGGCATGGTGGTAACCAATCCCTTCTTATTAAACCTTGGCGCTATCGGTAGCGCGGGCCTCGGGATGATGATCCCGGTGCTGGCGGCGTATATCTCCTACTCTATCGCCGGTAAACCGGGGCTCACGCCCGGTTTAATCACCGGTTTTATGGCCAGCACTCCGCTCGGCGCGGACCACGTAGTCACCGGTTTTCTCGGCGCCATGCTGCTCGGGATCCTCAGTGGCTACGTCGCAAAATGGGTTAAAACCTGGAAAGTCGGCAAAGCGCTCATGCCGGTTATGCCGATACTGATTATCCCTATCGTCTCCAGCTGTATCGTCGGCATGCTCTATCTGTACGTGCTGATTGGGCCTATCGGTATCGCCATGAAATGGCTGGTGTCGATGCTCTCTAATATGCAGGGCAGCAGCGGCGTGGTTCTCGGCCTGATTCTCGGCGCTATGGCCGCCTTTGATATGGGCGGTCCGGTCAATAAAACCGCCACCGCATTTACCCTCGCGTTAATGGCCGAAGGTATTTATGGCCCGAACGGCGCTTACCGTATTGCCTGTGCTATTCCCCCACTGGGCATTGCTCTCTCAACGTTTATTTCTCAGCGCAAATGGGCTGAGGATGAAAGAAGAATGGGGACCTCCGCCGCCTTTATGGGATTAATTGGTATTACCGAAGGGGCAATTCCTTTCGCGGTTAAAAACCTTAAAACAGTCCTGCCATCGATTATTATCGGCAGCGCCGTCGGCGCCGGTCTGGCAATGATTCATGGCGTCGAGTCCATGGTGCCCCACGGTGGGTTAATTGCTATCGCCGGAGTCAATAAAGCCCCGCTGTGGTACGTCATTGATATGGCTATCGGCGTGGTTGTCACCGCTCTCTGCCTGCATATTTTGCGTCCCAATATTAGCGAACCGGCAAAGAAAGAGTCCGCTAAAAAAACAATCACTACTGATATGAATAAAGTCTGAGGAGTTATTATGAAAAACACCATGAAACAGTACGTCGATTATATTGTCAACGGCGGGAAATCCACCATGTTGGGTATTGGCCCAATGTCTCCGGCGTTAATTCAGGCATGCTTTGAACTGGGCAAAGAAAAAGATCTGCCGCTGATGTTTATCGCCAGCCGTAACCAGGTCGATGCCGATGAATTTGGTGCCGGTTACGTCAACAACTGGGATCAGTTCCGCTTTGCCGCCGACCTGAAAGCCATGGCGGAAAAAGTCGGCTTTGATGGCGACTATTTCCTCTGTCGCGACCACGGCGGTCCGTGGCAGCGCGATAAAGAGCGTAAAGACCATATTCCGGAAGACGAAGCGATGAAGCTGGCCCGCCGCTCTTATCAGATTGATATGGATGCCGGTTTTGATCTGCTGCATATCGACCCGACCAAAGACCCGTATGTTGTCGGCAAAGTGATTGATATTGAACTGGTCCTCAGCCGTACCGTTGAACTGATTCGCTTCTGTGAAGAGTACCGCAAGGCTAACAGCCTGAAAGAGTTCTTCTATGAAGTCGGCACTGAAGAGACCAACGGCGGCCTGACTGACGTCAACGCCTATGAAGGTTTTATTATCGAGCTCAATAAGCGCCTGGCCGCCGAAGCGCTGCCGCAGCCGCTGTTTATTGTCGGCCAGACCGGAACCCTGACCCGCCTGACTAAAAATGTCGGCCATTTCAACGACAAGCAGTCCGCCGAGCTCTCAGCGATCAGCACCCGTCATGGCGTGGGTTTGAAAGAGCATAACGGCGACTATCTACCGGATGAGATCCTGCTCAAACATCCGGGGCTGGGGATCACGGCGATGAACGTCGCTCCGGCTTACGGCACCATCGAAACCCGCGCGTATCTGAAGCTCGCGGAAGTGGAAAAAGATCTGGCGGCGAAAGGCTTTATCAAGTCGGCCTCTGATTTGAAAACCGTATTGACCCGCGAGTGCGTACTCAGCCACAAATGGGAAAAGTGGATGACCGATGAGCACAAAAATAAATCCGAAGAGCAAATCTTCAGTGAGCCAGAATTGCTGAAAGAGATCCTCGAACTCAGCGGTCATTATAATTATGAAAAACCAGCGGTGGTTAAAGAGATGCGGACCCTGTTTGCCAATCTGCAATCGTTTGGCGTGGAGCCTGAACGTTACGTGGTCAATAAAATTAAAGATATGATCCAGAACGAAGCCGAGTGCTTCAATATGCCCGGCCTGACCACCCGCGTCGCGCAGGCGAAATAACCGTTCAGCCAGCTTAACGCCATGCATCAATAACAAGGAGAGGGCCAGGGTCCCTCCTTGTTATGTCAGTAATCGGATTAAAAAACAGGTAATGGTTATGAATCAGCTTGAACAACTGAAGCAGCGGACAACGATTGTTGCCGACAGTGGGGATATCGACAGCATCATGGCTTATCAGCCCGAGGATGCAACCACAAATCCGTCGCTTATCTACAAAGCGGCACAGCTCGCGCAGTATCAGAAACTGGTGAAAGATGCCGCTGCGGCGGTGAAGTCTCGCCAGGCCGGAAAAACGGTTCGCCCTTCCGACATCGCCGACTATCTCGCGGTCAGCATCGGCGCACTGATCCTGAAAAGCGTACCCGGGCGTATTTCAACCGAAGTGGATGCCCGCCTCTCTTTTGACACTGACGCCAGCATCAATAAAGCGCGCGATATCATTGCCCTGTACCAGGAGAAAGGCGTCGGCAAAGATCGCGTACTGATTAAGCTAGCCGCCACCTGGCAAGGGATCCGCGCCGCCGAAACGCTGGAAAAAGAGGGGATTCAGTGCAACCTGACGCTGCTTTTCTCCTTTGCCCAGGCCAGAGCGTGCGCCGACGCGGGAGTTTTCCTGATTTCTCCCTTTGTTGGCCGTATCTACGACTGGTACAAGCACAACCATCCGGACACCCTTTTCACTGTCGATAACGACCCTGGCGTTGCGTCGGTACAAAAAATCTATCGTTTCTACAAACAGCACGGATACCGGACGGTGGTGATGGGCGCCAGCTTCCGCACGCCGGAACAGGTACTGGCGCTTAACGGCTGCGACCGCCTGACCGTCTCTCCGGCGCTGCTGGCGCAATTACAGCAAAATGAGGGGCCAGTACCCGCTCCGCTGGCGTATGAAGGTCAGGTTCAGCCCAAACCCGAGGCGATGAGTGAAGCGGAGTTCTACTGGGCGCATCACCAAGATCCGATGGCAGTTGAGAAGCTCGCCGAAGGTATTCGTCTGTTTGCCGCCGATCAAAACAGTCTTGAGACTTTACTCAGTCAGTATATTTAATCGCCAAACGCCGTCAGGCAAAACGATGCTCCCCGCCGCCGGGCGCCCGGTCATTACGACAGCCGGCATCCCGGCTCCGGCAGGGGAGCCTCCGTTACCCCCGCGGCCAGACCTGCGGGAACAGCGGTGAAACCAGCGCGTCGCCATCCTGCAGCGTCAGCTCCGGGAACGGCGGCGAGGTCACGCCCCCGCGGTCAACAAAAGTGGCGTCGTCGCCAACCCAGCGGGCGGAGAAGACCCGTCGCGCCCGCGCCGTGGCGTTACCTCTGGCCCCGTGCACCGTCCGGTAGTGAAAGGCGACCGCATCGCCCGGCTCCAGCGCCCAGCTGACGATATCGTAATCATCCTGACGGGCGTCAATGTCCGGCAGCTCCTTAAAGCGACCGTGCTGGTAGAGCTTCGAGCCGTTGAAGCGGGTCGGGCTGAACTCCTCTCCCCACAGATGGGAGCCGCGGATACAGCGCAGCGAAATCTCCTGAGCGACCGGGTCCAGCGGGATCCAGAAGCTGATGTTCTGCCGCCCCTCAACGCAGTAGTAGGGCTGATCGTGATGCCAGGGGGTCACCGTGCTGCCGCCGGCCGGCTTGACCAGAGTGTGCTCGTGGAAAAATTTCGCCGTTGTTGATTGCATCAGGGCGGCGGCAATTTCCGCCGCCGGCGACTGCCTGACAAACTGCTCAAAATCGGCGATCCGGGACCAGTTGCAGTAATCCTGGAAAAAAGGCGCGGAGCCGTCTTTCGGCACCACCGTTCTGGCGTGCCCGTACTCGCTGGGGTTGGCCATCAGTTCCGCCACGCCGCTCGCCAGGCCGTCGATCCACGGGGTGAACACGCCTTTCAGTAACACCACTCCATCCGTCTGGTAGGTATCGATCGTCTGCCGGTCGATCTGCGGATAACGCTGATTGTGCATAGCTAACCGTCCTGTGCTGGATAAATGATTGAGTTGATGACGCCGGGCGTCAGCGGACTCAGGTTATTTAGCCAGCGTCGAATGGTAAATTATTATAAAACGATCCTCGCAATAGAAATTTATGAGCCTCAGAGCCTGTCCCACCAGGCGTTATTGCTGCTGGCAGTTTGAACACGGCCAGCGCGAAGAAACCGCAGGGTACAGGTAGTACGCGAGGATGGACTCGCCAGGCTCACCCTCCGGGCCGCCCTGAAGGGCGTTCAAAATGACAAATAAAATAGCCTGGAGATAGGCTCTCAGACGCGTGACAATATATATCCTCGCCCCTCGTTAGTGACCGGCTAAACCAGCGCCGGAGTTAACTCAATGCTGCGACAATAGTCCATGAAAAGCTGAGTTGGCCGGGTAGGTTCATTATTGGCGAGGTGCGCCATAATTAATGTCGAGGCCGGCATTTGATCTTCAATATCCAGCTGGACCAGCCGCTCGCCGTCGTAGGTCATATCGCAAAGCGGCCGGGTCACTAATACCGAGAAGCCCAAACCCTGCCCGACCATACAGCGCACCATTTCAATTGACGGGGAGCTATAGGCCACCTGTGGGTGATAGCCCTTCTCTTTAAAAATGGTAATAAAATAGTTTTTACTCGGCACCGCATCGAGCAAAATCATCGGCTCCTGACTTAATTCCTGCAGCGTGACGCTCTTTTTTTGCGCCAGCGGATGGCTGGCCGGTAATAGCGCATAGGGTTTATGCGGGGCATTGAGCATCTCTTTACTGATCGAGTGGCCTAATTCCAGATCGTAAACCAGCGCTAAATCAAAACGCCCGCGATGCAGACCGTGCATTAATTCGTGCTGTTCGCCATCGTAGAGCTGGAGGGTTATTTCGGGATACATCTTTTTAAACCCGGCCACCAGCTTTGGCATATATAGCGGAGCGACGGACTCAAAGCATCCCACTGAAATAGTGCCGGAAACCAGCTCCTTATCGGCGCGCGAGTTTTGCTCAAACTCGTAGGAGAGCCGCAGCAGCTCCTTGGCCTTCTCATAAAAACGGCGCCCGCAGGGGGTGAGCGAAACGCCCTGCGCGTGATGGCGAATAAACAGCTGCTGCTCGAAGGTGCCCTCCAGGTTTTTTATCGCAATCGAGATCGACGGCTGGGCAATATGCAGCTGTCGGGAGGCTTCGGCGATGCTTTCGGTCTCCACAACGGTAACAAAGTATTTGAGTTGTTTGAGCGTGAATCGCGTCATAGCCTTACCCTTTATGAAATATTGTTTCTCACAGAAACGGCATAGTTTCCTGATATGCCGATTGCAAGCATCGTGCCACTCCCCGGCTAAGAGACGCTTTCCCCCTGCGGACGAATGGGTTATTCATCGCGCGGAACGGGTACAAATAATTAAAATCATTAACCGTCGGATTAATTGCACCAATATGAATCAGGCTGCACCAAATAAATCATTCACGCGCCCCAGTATCGCGCAACGGCGAATTTAGCCGATGATTCCGTTGACCAATAGCAGCAATTGTTTTTTTAATGTTTAGTTCTTGTTTCGCACTCATTGCTTTAAATTTATTGAAATTAATCTGCCTATATAGTTTTTTTAAACTTAAAGGCCAAAAATTTACTAATTGCCTCACAGCGAAGAGTGCCAGCATAGTGTTATTGCCCGATAAATACTGGCAATGCCCCATTTTAGAACATCGGCATTGCCTTCATGTCCGTTAATTATGGCGAGTGAAATAGCCCATGATGTTTAACTGGAACTACATGTTAAGTCTGCTCAGCGACGCAGATTTTTGGCAGGCCACCTGGACTGTCATTAAATTGAGTCTGCTGACCTGGGGTTGCAGTATTGTGCTGGGCTTTATTCTCGCCCTCGCCAAGCAGTCGCCGCGCAGGCTCTTTAACGTCCCTGCCCGGCTCTATATCTGGCTGTTTCGCAGCCTGCCGCTGCTGGTTCTGCTGATTTTCGTCTATAACCTGCCGCAGACGGTGCCCTCCTTCGCGGCGGTGCTCAACGATCCTTTCTGGGCCGGCCTGCTGGCGATGGTGCTCAGTGAAGCGGCCTACGTCGCCGAGATCCACCGCGGCGGGCTGCTGTCCATCGCCAAAGGCCAGGCCGAGGCTGCGCGAGCCTTAGGGCTGCGCTATGGCGGCACGCAGTGGCGGGTGATTATTCCCCAGGCGCTGCGGGTGGCGCTGCCGGCGCTGGCCAATGAGTATATTGCTATCGTCAAGCTCAGCTCGCTGGTTTCCGTCATCTCCCTGACCGAGATTTTGATGGTCGGCCAGCGCCTCTATTCGCAAAACTTTTTGGTGATGGAGACTATGGCGGCGGTGGCGTTCTACTACGTGCTGATCGTCACCGTTTTCGACTTCCTGCTGAAACGGCTGGAGAACTATCTCGACGTTACCCAGCGTAAAACGACCCGCCCGGTCGACGCTGGCATGCTGGCGCTGGCAACCGCCGCCCGGCCGCCCGCCGCCCGCAGCGCCGTCGATACCCGCCAGCCGGCGCTGCAGGCTTCGAAACTGCATAAGGCCTACAACAACGTGGAGGTGCTGGGCGCCGTCAGCCTGCAGATCCAGCCCGGGGAAGTGGTATCGGTGATCGGCCCTTCCGGCTCCGGCAAAACCACGCTCATTCGCCTGCTCAACGGCCTGGAGCAGATCGACAACGGCGAGATCCGCATCAACGGCCAGCCGTTTATTCACCTCGATCGCCAGGGCATGCAGAAGCCGCGCTTTATGGAGAACGCCGAGCACCGGCTGAATATTGGCATGGTCTTTCAGAGCTTCAACCTGTTCCCCCACCTGACCGTATTCGGCAACCTGCTGCTGGCCCCGCGCTATCACCGGCTGGCGGCGGAGGCGGAGCTCAGGCAGCGCGCCTGCGAACTGCTGCATAAGGTCGGCATGCTCGAACACGCGTGGAAGTACCCGCACCAGCTTTCCGGCGGCCAGCAGCAGCGGGTGGCTATCGCCCGCGCCCTGATGATGCGCCCGCAAATCATGCTGTTTGATGAACCGACCTCCGCGCTGGACCCGGAAAAGGTCAACGAAGTGCTCCAGGTTATCGAATCGCTGGCTGATGAGGGCATCACGATGGTTATCGTGACGCACGAGATGAATTTTGCTTTCAAAGTTTCTGACCGAATTGTCTTTATGGAAAAAGGGCGCGTGGTTTGCGACGACACGCCTCAGTCGATGCGCGACGGCAATCACCCGCGCGTTGACGCCTTCCTGAAAGACGTCTCTCTGGCTTAACCGCTCCGTTTGTGAAAGGAAAAAATATGATTGCGCAGTGGCAAATCGAACAGTTTCATCAGCAGGGTTTTCTGGTGATTGAGGGGGTGCTTTCCCCCTCGGAGATCGCCGAGCTTCAGCAGGATTTTGACGGTTGGGTAGACGAAAGCCGTCATCACGGCGACGCCTGGGGAGAGACCGAGGACGGCCGCCCGCGCTTCGACCTCGAAAGCGATCATCGCCCCGATCATCCGTCGCTGCGCCGCGTCAGCTCGCCGACGGAGATCTCCGCGGCCTACCGGCGCGCCGCGCTGGATTCGCGGATGGCGGCCATTGCCGCGCAGCTTATCGGCGGCAGCGGCACCCGCTTTCATCACAGCAAAATTAACTCCAAGCTGCCGCATACCGCCACCCAGGTGAAATGGCATCAGGATTTTCTGTTCACGCCGCACAGCAACGACGACATTATCACCGCCCTGCTGATGGTCAGCGACGTGACGCCGGAGAACGGCCCGCTGAACGTAGTGCCGGGAAGTCATAAGGGGCCGCTGTGGTCGCACTGGCAGGAGTCGCGGTTTACCGGCGCGGTCGATGACGAGGTGGTGGCGACCCACTGTCAGCAGCCCGAAGCCTGCTTTGGCCCGTCCGGCTCGGTGTGCTTTATGCACACCCGGCTGCTCCACGCCTCCAGCCCCAATGAAACCGATCTGCCGCGCACCCTGTTTATCAGCGTTTACGCCGCCGAAGACGCCCTGCCGTTCGGCGAAAATCCACTGCCCTGCGTCCACGCCGGACAGATGGTCGCCGGCGTAGAAAGCGGGCTGGTACGCAGCGTCGCCAACCATGTTCGTCTGCCGCAGAAGCCGCGCGGCGCCTCGTTCTTCGTACAGCAGGCCGGAAACGACCTTGCCAGCATGTGATTGCCCCCCACTTTGGAGATATGTTTATGAAACGCTTAAATACCCTGCTCCTCTGCACCGTTGGCGCTCTGAGCGCGGCTAGCGCCCAGGCGGCCTTTCAGCAGCCGGGAAAAATCATTGCCGGTTCGGATATGACCTTTTTCCCCTACGAATACATTGAAAACAACAAGCCCACCGGTTTTGATATCGAGTTTCTCGCCGGGATTGCCAAAACGATGGGCCGCGAGGCGGTCAACCTTGATACCCGCTTCCCGAATCTGATCCCCGGACTGCAGGGCGGACGCTTCGATATCACCAACTCGTCGATGTATATCACCGCCGAACGGCTGAAGGTTATCGATATGGTTCCGTACCTGAAAAGCGGCGAGTCGATACTGGCCCTGAAGGGCGCCAGCTATCAGCCGAAGACGCCGGAAGAGTTTTGCGGCCATAAGATTGGCTCGATGGGCGCCACCTCGTGGCTGGCGCAGCTGCAAAAGCTGTCCGCCGACTACTGCGTGAAAAAAGGGCTGCCGCCGATTGCGCTCAGCGAATACGCCACCGATCCGCAAACCACCCAGGCGCTGCTGTCGCGGGCGGTGGAGGCGCAGATCACCGATGCGGCGGTGGCGCGCGGCGTGGTCGACAAGCTGGGCGATCGGATCGCCATCTCTTCCACGACGCTGATCTACCCGGTACTCAACGGCTTTGGGGTGAAAAAAGGCAACAGCGAAGTGAAGACCGCGCTTGAAGAGGGGCTGAAGAAGTTCAGCGCCACGCCGGAGTATGCCGCCCTGCTGAAAAAGTATAACTTCCAGCCGCCGACGGCGGCAGACCTCAACGACCTGATGCCGAAAGTGGAATAACGCCCGTGGCCTACTCTCTTGAAGAACAAACGCGTATCGACCTGGCGGCGACGCTGCGCATTGTTGCCCACCTCGGCATGCACGAGGCGGTCGCCAACCACTTTAGCGCCGCCCTGTCGCCGGACGGCAAAACATTCCTGCTTAACCCGAAGTGGCGGCACTTCTCACGCATTCGCGCCAGCGATCTGCTGCTGCTGAACGCCGATGATGAAGATAACGCCCACCGCGCGGACGTTGACGCGACGGCATGGGCTATCCACGGGCAGATTCACCAGCGGCTGCCGCAGGCCCGGGCGGTGCTGCATCTGCATCCGGTGTATGCCACCAGCGTCGCCTGCCTCGAGCAGCCGCAGATCCTGCCGATCGATCAAAACACCGCGCGCTACTTTCAGCGCGTGGCGGTCGATACGCTGTACGGCGGGATGGCGGATACCGCCGCAGAAGGGGCGCGGCTGGCGGGGCTGCTGGCGGATAAACGCCGTCTGCTGATGGGCAATCACGGGGTGCTGGTGACCGCCGGCTCCATCGGCGAGGCGTTTGACGATATCTGGACCCTCGAGCGAGCCTGCCAGATTCTGGTCACCGCCTGGTCAACCGGCCGGCCGCTGAAGGTTCTGTCCGACGAGGTGGCGGAGAAAACCGCCGCCGACTGGGAAAAAATTACCGACTTTTCCCGTCAGCATTTTGAGGAAATGAAACAGCTGATGATCGACGCCGATCCTTCGCTGCTTGACTAAACTGCGCCAGGCTTACCCCGGGCAAGTCCCGGGGAAGCCGCTTAGCGCTGCGCCAGCTGGCTGAATACCGCCTGCAGCTCCTCCGGTTTACGCCAGCCCTGATGCAGATCCACCACCCGCCCGCGGCTATCAATCAGCACCGACGTCGGGGTGCCGATAACCTGATAGCGCTCCTGGGTTATTTTCAGCCGATCGCGCAGCACCGGATAGCTGATCCCGTGCTTTGCCAGCAGCGGCGCGATCTCTACGCTGTCGGGATCGGTATTCACCCCCACCACCACCACTTTATCCGGCCAGCGCTGGCTGAGCGCCTGCAGGGTATCCATCTCCGCCAGGCAGCCGCCGCAGCCGGCGGACCAGAAATTAAGATAGATAGCCTTGCCGCGCCAGCGTTCAAGGCTGGCCGCATTATCCTGAAGATCGAAGGCCGCCAGCGCGGGCGCCGCCTCGCCGCGCGCCAGCTTCTCCTCTTTGCAGCCGACCAGCAGCGTCAGCAGCAGCATGATAATCACCTTAGGCATGCGCATGATGGTTCACCTCTTCGCCCAGATACCTGCCGTGCTGCAGCCGCACGATACGGTCGGCAAACTGCCCCAGCGCCGGGTTGTGGGTCACCATCACCACGGTGCGCCCCTGCCGGTGCAGATCGGTCAGCAGATCCAGCACCCGCTGCTCGTTTTCTTCATCAAGGTTGCCGGTGGGCTCATCGGCAAAAATGACCGGCGGCTCGTTGACCAGCGCCCGGGCGATGCAGACGCGCTGCTGTTCGCCGCCCGAAAGCTGGCTCGGCAGATGGGTCATGCGGTGCTCAAGGCCGACCTGTGCCAGTACCGCCCGGGCGGCGGCTTCGTCAACCACGCTGTGGTAGTGCTGCGCCAGCATGATATTTTCCAGCGCCGTCAGAAACGGGATCAGGTGAAACTGCTGGAAAACGAGACCAATTTTCTGCGCGCGAAAGGCGCGGCGCCCCTCTTCGTCCAGCGCCGCCGCGTCGGTGCCGTCGAGGATAACCTGGCCTTCGCTGGCGGTATCAAGGCAGGTAAGAATGTTCATCAGCGTCGTTTTCCCGGAACCGGAAGCGCCCATAATGGCGACGAACTCCCCGCGGGCGATGCACAGATTAATATCCTCCAGCGCGGTGACCTCGCCAAATCGCTTATATAAATGACGGGTCTCAATTGCCATCTGACGCAAGGGCGTGACGGTCATGGCGTTACTCTCCTTTCAACACTTTCGCCGGTTCAACGCTTACCGCGCGCCGCACCGGAACAATGGCCGCCAGCGCGGCGACCAGTAAAGACAGCGCCAGGGTAATCGGCAGCACCGGCAGGCGCAGCGAGATACTGGCATTAAATACCGTCATTCCCAGCAGCTGCGCCAGCAGATAGCCGAGCACCCAGCCGCAGACCACCGCCGCAAGGGTGATAATGCTGGTTTCCAGCAGCATCTGGCGGATGATATCGCCGTTGCTGGCGCCCAGCGCCTTTTGCAAGGCAAACTCGCGGGCGCGTTCGCCAACGATCGCCATCAGCGTGGTGTTAACGCACAGCGACGACAGCGCGAGGATAACGAGCGATACCAGCCCCATCAGCCCCTTAATTTTATCCAGCACCTGACCTTCGGAGGCCGAAACCTTGCGCACCGGGCGGATTTCAAGATCGGGGTACTGCTGCTGCAGCTGGCCGGCGTAGCGATCCACCTGGCCGAGATCGTTGCTGACGCTCAGCAGGCCGTGGCTGATAACGCCGGGTTTATTCAGCCAGCCCTGCGCGACGTCGAGGCTAACAATCAGCATATTATCGGTGGCGTCTCCGGCCTCCACGATGCCTTTGACCAGCAGCTTTTTGCGCTGATTACCCGCCACCAGCGTCAGGCTATCGCCGAGGTGCAGATCCAGCCGCTGCGCCAGCTTGACGCCAATCATCGCATTGCGATCGTCAAAGCTGACGCCGATCCAGCTGCCGCTCACCTGCCAGTACGGCACCAGCTTTTGCAGCGACTCGAACCACACGCCGACCATCACCACCTTTTCCAGCTCGGTACGCGCCGTGCCGTACAGCCACGGGCTGGCGCCGTGAATAAGCCCCGGCGGCGCGGCGTCGAGAATCGCCTGCAGCTCGGGCTGCGGCATGCTGGTGCCGTGCCCGGGGCCAATATAGAAATTGGCGCCGAAGGTGCGCAGCTCTTCGCTCATTTTGCTATTAATGTCGAACCACACGGCGGAGAGCGCCGTTACGATGGTCGCCCCCACCGCCAGCGCGGCAAACACCACGCTAACCCGCTGTAAACGCAGGCGCAGCGCCCGCAGCACCAGCAGCCACAGCATGTCGCGCTTAGCGGCCATACAGCACCTCCACGGGGTAAAGACGGGCAATGCGCCGCGCCGGGAACCAGGTGCCGATTAACGAAATCAGCACCGCAATCACCAGCACGCAGGGGACCACCACCCAGGCAAAATTAAGCGGTGTCGCGAACAGCATCAGGCCAATCACCTTAGCCAGCCCCCATCCCGCCATGCAGCCAAACGCTCCGCCCACCAGACCGCCGAGCGCCGCCTCAAGGTAAAACAGCAGCAGGATTTGCCACTGCCGCGCGCCCAGCGCTTTCATCAGGCCGATCTCTTTCGCCCGCTCCATAATGGTGCTGGTCATCAGCGAGGCGATCCCCATCGCGGCGGCGGCCAGCGCCGCCAGGGTCACGACGGCCATCAGCAGCTGAATTTTATCGATAACCACCCCTTCTGAGGCGGCAACCTGCCAGACCGGCCGCACCTGCGCGCCGGAGATCGCCTCCTCCAGCTGATGGGCAATGGAAGAGACGTAGGCCGTGCAGTACCACAGGTCATACTCTTCGGCATTCAGCGCTTCCAGATCCTCGCGCGCCCGGCGCGAAAGCTCGTTCTCCGGCACCGTCAGCGCCGACACGCGGATCGCCTGCACTTTCCCCGGCAGGCCCAGCAGCTGCTGAACGACGCCCAGCGGCATCACCAGCTGGTTATCTTCATCGCCGCCGCTGGATAAAATGCCGCTAACCTCGACGGTCAGATCGCGCTCCGCAGTCCGCAGCGTCAGGCGGTCGCCCGGCTTCCAGCCGGAGCTGCGCGCCAGCGCGTGGCCGACCAGCGCCTGCGGCAGCGGGCCCGGCGGCTCCTGCGGCCACTCGCCGGCGACCTGCCAGTACGGGCTGACCGTACGCTGCCCCGTTTGGTAGCCCTCTTCATCCGGTATCGCCACCGGCTGGCTGAAGAAGGTCCCCAGAATCCGAATATCCCGACCGTTGACCTGCACCTCGCCGCCGAGCATCGGGGCGAAGCCGACGATATTATTGCGCCAGAAGATATCTTTAATATTGGGCAGCTCGGATTGGTCAAGGAAGTCATCGCTGGCCAGCGGGTTGCTTTGCTCGCTGAACAGCGCCGGCAGCGCGGCCTGCCCCGCCGGTTCAATCAGGATATTAGCGCCGTAGGATTTCAGCTCGCGCGACATCTTATCGCCGATGTCGATAGAGACCGCCAGCAGCGCCGAAATCAGGCTGGCGGCGAGAAAAACGGTCAGCACCGCCAGCGCTTTTCGCCGCAGGTTGCGTCCCCATGAGCGGTAGATCATTCGCCACAGCATCGCTACTCCTCCTTCACCGCGTCGGCAACGAACTGCTCCGGCGCCTGACGAAAACGATCATAGTTGGCTTCGGAGGCGAAGAACCAGGTCTTACCGCCATAGCTATATTTAAAGTCGGCCGCGGTATTGGTCAGGCTTGAGCCGTCCACCGGGTCGGTAACCTTGATGGTCAGCACCGTCGAGAAGTAATTGACCCCTGTCGCCAGCGCGCTGCCGGGGATCGTCAGCTCGGTTTCATCGTTGCGCCAGCCGTCGATCGGCACCGGATTGCAGCCGCCGGGTTTGCCAATCGACGGGATAAAAATGTGCACCCCGCAGGCGACGCAAATCACCTGGTTGCCTTCCATCACGTACCCCTGATCGCCGCACAGCAGGCAGGCGTCGAACACCACGCCCAGGCGCAGCTTGTCGGGATAGCGGTTGATCACAAAAAAGCGCACCGCTTTACCGTCGTCCGCCACCCAGACGAAGCGATGCAGCTTCCCGTCGCGGACCTGCTCCAGCGGAATATGCACCTGCCCGTCGGCGGCGAGCGTCACCGGCTGCGCTTCGGATAAGCGCGGCGGCTGCGAGGCCACCAGATCCCACCACAGCTGGCCGCCGATAATCACCAGCGCGCAGGCGACGGTGGTTAACCACAGGCGGCTGGCTCCCCGGCGTTCGGCGAGCGCCAGCCGGCGGTCAATCGGCCGTTCGGCGGCCTTCACCGCCCGGGCATAGCCGCGCATCGCCGGGAGCCAGAGCAGGCTCATCAGCAGCAGTATTGCGCCGGCGGCCCAGCTATAGAGCGCGGCATTATTGGTCACTTTGGCGACAAAGCTCAGCAGCGGCTTCAGCAGCGGCACCACCTGCAGCTTCATCAGCAGCAGCAGCAGCGTTCCGCTCAGCGGAAGCCACAGCAGAACCATCAGCAGCAGGGTCAGCGGCCAGTACAGCCAGCGCATCCGCCACAGAAGCATCGCGCAGAGCGCGGCGGCGAGGCAGAGCGTTGCCAGCGCGAGGACGATCGCCGTCAGGTTCAGCAGCAGATCGGTATTCAGGACGTGAGTTGAGGTCAGGCCGGTCAGGTTCGGGTCAAGCCCCCAGCGGCGGGCGGCGCCGGCAACAAGGACCCCCTGCCACAGGTAGCGAACCCGCTGCGATGCCCACCAGAAGCTGAGCAAAAACAGCAGCGAAAGCAGAATTTCAGCGCCGACGATGATCAGCTGTAGCGACTGGCTACCGCGAACGTAGAGCCCCGCCAGCAGGCCTGCAGCCAGCGCCGCGAGCAGCGTCCAGGCGAGCGGGCGCAGCGCGGGAGCGTCGCCGCGTCCCCAGAGCGCAGCGGACAGAAGCGCAATGCAGAAAAAGACCTGTAGCGTCGAGACGAAAAAATAGCTCATGACTTCAACTCTGTACGGCAGATAAATAACATGCCGCAGGATGACCGGCGGGCCATCCTGCGTAACAACGGCGGCGTCTTTCGCCGCGGACAGGCAGATACGCCAGGCGCTTAGTTCAGGCCGACGTATTTAAACTCATAGCTGACGTCAAACGGTTTCCACCAGCGGCCGACGCCGGTTTCGCTATCGGTATGGCGGTGCATCCCGGCTTTTGACGGCGGGTCGATGTGGTAGGTCACTTTATAGTTACCAACGCCCATCATTTTGATATTGGCGCCGTAGTGCGGGCCGTCGCTGGCCACCATCGGCATAAAGGTACCTTCCTGCTTCTCGCCGGTGTCGCTGTTAACCAGGGTGTAGGCGATGGTCAGATAGGGGATCCATTCGCCCGCGCCAAAGCCGTTCTTGCCCCCTTCCACCGCATGGATGTCGGCTTCCAGATGAATATCCGACTTCGCCGCCGGCAGCCCCATGCCGCGAGGCTCCATATCGATCGGCTGGAGATAGACCGCCGCAATCTCCATCTCATTCATGGTCACCGGTTCCCCCGCCGGATATTCCTTAAAGGCCAGCGCCGCCGGGGCGGTAAAAATGCTGGCAACGGTGGCGCTGATAATCAGGGTCTGTTTAAAGGTCATCTGGCACATCCTCTCGTCTTAAAATTAAAATAGTCAGAAGTTATTTTTTATACTTTCAGCCGGCTCCCGGCCGCGGCGACGCATGATCCACAGCGCTACCAGCGCCGCAATCAGCAATATCGCCTGCGGGATCAGGGTTTCAACATAGGGATACACCCCCAGCCAGCCGATTTCGGGAATACCGCCGACCAGCGTCGGCTGGAAGAGTTTGCCCTCCACCAGCTCCAGCACCCCTTTACCGGCAAAAACGAATGCCATCAGGTACATAAAGCCGCCGGTGAACATGAAGAAGGGTTTAAGCGGCAGCCGAACCACCGAGTAGCGCATCACCAGCCAGGCCACCAACAGCACCACGCAGCCGATGATAAACCCGCCGCCGATGGCGAGATGTCCGCCAACGCCCTGCGCATCGCCGATCAGCGCGGCGTAAAACAGCACCGTTTCCGCGCCTTCGCGATAGACCGCCAGGAAGCTGGTCAACCACAGCCCAACCAGCGAGCCGCGCGAGAGCGAGTGGGAGAGTTTGCCCTCCAGCCAGGCTTTCCAGTGGCGGGCTTCAACTTTGGAGAGCAGCCAGTAGCTCATGAAGAACAGCATCACCACCGCGATCAGCATGGTAATCCCCTCCAGCAGCTCCCGGCTGGCGCCGGAGTTGGTAAACAGCAGCTGGAAGATAAACGCCGTCACCACGCTGGCGACGAGCGCCACGACCACCGACTGGCGAATCAGCGGCAGCTTGTCGCGGTGGTCGTTTTTAATCAGATAGGCGACGATAGCCGCCACGATCAGCAGGGCTTCCAGCCCTTCACGCACGATGATCATCAGGCTGTAGAGCAGCAGGCTCCAGTGGGTCTCTTCCCCCTCCCCGAGCAACGCGACCGCTTTCTGCAGATCCTGCTCCAGCGCGGCGGCCTGTTCCGTCAGCTTCTCCTGCGGCTGGCCGGCCTTCATCAGGCTGACCATGCGGGTGAAATAGGCTTCAAGGGTGGTTTTGAACGCCGCGTCGCGGGAGCCGATTTTGTTCTCCATGCCGCTGGCTTCGAAGCGGTCGAAGTAGCTATCCTGGATATCCTGAATGGCGCCTTCCGCTTCACCGCGCTGATAGCGCGCCAGTGCCGCATCCATGCTGCGGTTAATTCCCGCCGCGACGCTGGCCCAGTCGGCATTCGGCACGGAGGCGTCCGCCGCAGTCGGGTTGACCTGCGGCCCGTCATCGCGGGTGCCCGGCAGGCCGGGTAGAAGGTCTTCCAGATCCTGCAGCAGCGCGGTGACCTGATAAGAGACGTCGTTCAGCTGCCCCGGCTGCGCCGTCAGCGCGATCAGGGCGGTGAACTGCTGGTTAATCGCCGCGGCCTCCTTCGCCGAGCGATTCTTACGCACCGCGATTTCCATTTCCGAGTTTTTGAAACCCTGATAGTGCGCCTGCTGGATCTGCTGGCTGGCGAGATCGTAGCGGCCGGCCTGATACTCGCTCACCGCCTGCGCCAGCCGATCGTCGATAGTGCGGAAGCTCTCCTGCCACTGCGGCGCGATATCGTCCCGCGATAAGGCGGTATGCTGCTCCTCCGCCACCAGCCGATGCCCGTCGTCAAGCACCGGTTCGACTTCGCGCAGCGCCTGCTTCAGGCCATCGATGCGCGCCTGAACCGCGTCCAGCGGTTTCCCTTCGGCAATCATCCGCCGGATGTCGCCGAAGGTACTCTCCATTTCGTAGCTTTTGCGCGCCGAAATATTAATGCGAATCGGCCCTTCGAGGTTTTCAAACACTTCAAAGTAGGCGCTCTGAACTTCCCGGCGCGCCTCGTCGTTCCTGTGCTGCTGGTACAGCTGCGCCGTTTTGTCCAGCCGCTGCTCGATATCCTCGATGTAGGGGGCATAGTGGGTCTGAGCCAGCGCGGCGGCGCTAAACAGGAGGCTAAAAAGCATCGCCAGAAAGAGAAAACGTGGAGCTGCCATTGCGCCTTCCATCGAAATTTAATGATAATAATTATCATTGCCATTTTTACTTTCGCTGTACATGACGCAGATCATGAAAATGTCAAAGCGTGAAAATTTATGTCAAATATTGCAAAGCGCGCGGCGCTAATAGCGCGTAGCGTCCGTAGTTAATCGTGCCGGGTCCTGCTGCAGGCGCTGGAGAAATTTGCCGTAGCCCTGCGACCCCATCCAGTAATTAATACTCTTCTCAACGCCGTTCGAGGTTAAGGTCGCCCCGCTAATACCGTCGACCGTATAATCGTCGTGCTGTCCGGCGTTATTCTGCGTCACCTTCAGCGCCGGCTGGCCGTTATTATCGCGTATTTTTTTGCCCGCCCACTGCCTGAGCCACTGCGGGTCTTCCACCCTCGCGCCGAGCAGCGGCGTCTCATTTTGCCGGTAGTACAGCAGGTCTTTCACCGTGCGGCCGTCGGTGTCGATGGCCACCAGCGCATACATCATCGATTTCGCCCCTTTGCCGGAAACGGGCAGAATAATCTGTTGAATCGTATTGTTATTATCGTGAACGAGGTAGATATCCACCAGGGAGCAGCGCTGCCTGATTTGCGCCGGATCGCCGGCCGCCGGCAGGCTGACGCAGCGTTTTTCCGCCGCGCTACCCTTGCCCGCCGCCAGCAGCTCGCCGCTATCGAGATTAAGCTGACGAACGGTAACCCGGCGCTGAAACAGCGCCCTTTGCGCCTGCGGATCGCGCTGGCCGCTTTCATCAAGCCCGGCAACTTTGAGAACGGCAGCGGCGGTTTCATCACCGTCGGGTTCGGCAAAATTGTCTTTGAGCAGTAAAAAATAGCCGCCCGCCGCGGCAAAAAATAAAATACAAAAAAACATCAAAGATAAAACAATAATTTTACGTTTAACCATGAGCTTATTATCCCCGTTACCAGATACGTATCGATCGCTACCTGCGATATAGCTTGCAATTATTTTTGTCCCGCTGTCCAGCACGACGTTACCTGGCCCGTAGCGGCTAAATAAATCATTTACCACTGGATAAATTAGCCAACGGCGCGCTTAGTAAATATATTTCACCCCCGTAAAAAAAATTATTAATAACGCCAAAATAATATTAAACGCGCTGCCGATCTATTTTTTGGTCAAAAGATGAGGCTTATCATCCAGCCGGAACGAGGCGCCCGGAAGCGGGCGGCTGAAATGAGTAAAAAAACCTCCCGGCGCTGGTTTTTCTTAGGATTAATCTTATAATCGAAGGATAAAAATTCACCTGCCAGCATCATCTTGAGAAAGGCAACAAACATGCCCAGACCTACTGCGCTGTACGTTCCTCATGTTTTGAGCGCGGCGGATATCGCGCCGGAAGAGCGTTTCCAGCAAATATCGCAAAACCTCGGCTGCTATGGGATAGAAGTGGCGAACAACCGCCGCCCGGCAGAGATTATTGCCACACATAAGACTATATCCGCTATTTCCGGCGACTATTGTAGTGCGATGGGTTCTAAAAATCAGACCACCTTTGACCCACATCGGGTCGAAGAGCAATCGATCTATATTTCGCTGCTGGTGCAGGGACATCAGGTTATTAGCGGCAGAAAGAAATCCGTCGCCGCGCAGGTGAATCCGGGAATGCTGATTGTTCATCAGCGCAATGACTATTATCAGTATCAGTGCGACGATGTGAAGCAGCTCTATATCATTCCCCGCAGCGAGAAAATCAAAGAAGTTTTTAACGGCAGGCTCAATAGCCCGATAGTTTCCTTGGAGAATCATCATCTGGCGATGTTCCTGAAATCGCATATGCTGCTGCTCGATGCGCATTCAGCCAGCTTGTCGCCGAAAGAGACGGCGACCGTTGTGGATGGTCTGCATAATATGGCGCTATTAGTGCTGAGCGATATCGCGAAACAGCAGGGATTAATGTCGTCAGGAAAGCTGGGGCATCTGGTGAATAGCGCGAAATCGTTTATCGCCCTGCACTATCAACAGCACGATCTCTCCCCGGATCTGCTGTCGAAAGCGCTCCACTGCTCGCGCTCCAGTCTTGACCGCGCCTTCAATGAACAGGGAACCTCGGTCATGACGGTGCTCAAAGAGCGGCGTTTAGAAGCCGCGCGCGAGCTGCTGGAAAATGCGCCTCAGCTGCGGGTCGAGCAAATTTCGTGGCTCTGCGGGTTTATCAGTCATCCGCTATTCAGCAAAAGCTTTCGCGAAAAATATCACGCATCGCCGAAGGCCTGGCGCGAAAATTATCATAAAGCAGGTTAATACCCTGCGGGCTTATTGGTTCAGCGCTGGCGAAACGATTTAAAGCGCATAGCCCGGCGCTCTTTAATATAGCTAAGCAGGCTATAGACGGAAATGCCCAGCAGGGCAATAGCGACGATCGCTAAAATGACTGAGCTGATGTTCATTATGGTTTTCTCCATATCATTTAGAATAAGATTTTTATCATAATGATTCTCACCCCGGCGACCAGTCCCGCCAGCCTCAACTCTGTTCTCTGCCCCTCATGGCGCTGCTCACGACAAGCGCTTGATCTTCTTCGGCATGGGGAGCAGCATGGATCGGCAAACATAACAAAATAACAACACTATCCGCCCACCACAGGAGAAACTCAGTGCCAACCGGACATCGCTTGCAAGCTACGGATCTGCATCAGTTTGTCGTCACCCTCTTCAGCCATCTCGGCAGCACCGCCACCGAAGCGACCCTGGTCGCCGACCATCTGATTGCCGCCAACCTCGCCGGCCACGACTCGCACGGCGTCGGGATGATCCCGAGCTACGTGCGCTCCCTGGCCGGGGGGCACCTACAGCTTAACCGTCATGCCAGCATTATGAAGGACGCCGGTGCCGTCGTGACCCTCGACGGCAACGCCGGGTTTGGTCAGGTGGTCGCCCATGAGGCGATGCAGATCGGTATCGAAAAGGCAAAACAGCACGGCATGGCCGCCGTTGCCCTGCGCAACGCCCACCATATTGGCCGCATCGGCTACTGGGCCGAGCAGTGCGCCGCGGCGGGCATGATCTCCATCCACTTCGTCAGCGTCGTCGGCGACCCGATGGTTGCGCCGTTTCGCGGGAAGGACAGCCGCTTCGGCACCAACCCGCTGTGCGTGGTGTTTCCGCGCAAAGGCCAGCCGCCGCTGCTGCTGGACTACGCCACCAGCGCCATCGCCTTCGGCAAGACCCGGGTTGCCTGGCATAAGGGCGAAGCGGTTCCGGCAGGCTCGCTGATCGATGCCCAGGGCGAGCCGACCAATGACCCGGCGGTGATGCAGACCTCGCCCCTCGGCGCGCTGCTGACCTTTGCCCAGCATAAAGGCTACGCGCTGGCGACGCTGTGCGAAATCCTCGGCGGCGCGGTATCCGGCGGCCAGACAACCCACCAGGAGAGCCTGCAAACCTGCGTCGACGCTATTTTTAACTGCATGACGACCATTATTCTGGACCCGGAAACCTTCGATGCCCCGGAGATGCAGAGCCAGACCGAGGCCTTTATCGACTGGTGTAAGCAATCGCCGCACGATCCGGACGCACCGATTCTGGTCCCTGGCGAGTGGGAACAGGCCAACCGTCAGGAGCGGCTGGCGCTGGGTATTCCGCTGGACGAGGGCAGCTGGCAGGCCATCTGCAGCGCGGCGCAGGAAGCCGGTTTAGCGCCGCAGACGCTGGCCCACTTCCGGCAAAAAATGGCCTGATCCCCCGCCCTGCATCCCTTCCTTCGCGCCGCCAGCCGGCGCGAGTCCGCAATAGCCGGTGCGTCGGGCCCGGCGATTCGTCATCGTCATTAGTGACGACATCGCGACGACCCGGCGCACCGTGATTTAATTTATCAGCAAAATCAATATTTTATTTTTTGGCACGGTTCCTGCTTAACAGCCTCACCTGACGTCAGCATCGTGACGAAGGGACTCAATGACGATGGCAGGCCGGGCCCGGCCTGACCGCCGATCTTCATTCACTGTTAACAGGTCTGTTACTGATGAAAAAAATCACGAGCGTTTGCCCTTACTGTGGGGCGGGTTGCAAACTCAAGCTGGTTGTCGAGAACGATAAAATTATCCGCGCGGAAGCCGCTGACGGGGTAACTAACCAAAACCAGCTGTGCCTCAAAGGCTACTACGGATGGGATTTCCTCAACGATACCCAGCTGCTCACCCCGCGCCTGAAGCAGCCGATGATTCGCTACCAAAAAGGCGGCAAGCTCACCCCGGTCAGCTGGGATGAGGCGATCCGCTACACGGCGAAAAAGCTGCAGGCCATTAAACAGCAGTACGGCCCGCGCGCCATTATGACCACCGGATCATCCCGCGGTACGGGGAATGAAACCAACTATGTGATGCAGAAATTTGCGCGCGCGGTACTCAACACCAACAACGTCGACTGCTGCGCCCGCGTGTGTCACGGGCCGTCGGTGGCAGGCCTTCAGCAGGCGCTGGGCAACGGCGCGATGAGCAACTCGATAAGCGATATTGAAAACTCAAAATGCCTGCTGGTATTTGGCTACAACTGCGCGGATTCCCACCCTATCGTGGCCCGCAGGGTGATCAAAGCCCGCGAGAACGGGGCGAAGATCATCGTCTGCGACCCGCGCCGCATTGAGACCGCGCGCATTGCCGATCGTCACCTGCAGCTTAATAACGGCAGCAATATGGCGCTGGTCAACGCCTTCGCGCACGTCCTGCTCGAAGAAGACCTCTACAACCATGATTACGTCGATCGCTTTACCGAAGGTCTTGAGGCCTACCGGGAAGCGGTGCGGGACTACTCTCCCGAGGCGGTCGAACCGCTGACCGGGGTTCCGGCGCAGGAAGTGCGCCAGGCGATGAGAATGTTTGCCGCCGCGCCTTCGGCCACCATTATGTGGGGAATGGGCGTAACCCAGTTCGGCCAGGCGGTGGACGTGGTCAAAGGGCTGGCCAGCCTCGCGCTGCTCACCGGCAACCTCGGGCGGGAGCACGTCGGCGTGGGCCCGGTACGCGGACAAAACAACGTGCAGGGCGCCTGCGATATGGGAGTCCTGCCGAACCTCTTCCCCGGCTATCAGGAGGTCACCGACCCGCAGGTGCGGGCTAAGTTTGCCGCGGCCTGGGGCATCGATCCGGCGCTGATGGATGACAAGGTCGGCACCCGTATCACCGAAGTGCCCCATAAGGCGCTGACCGGGGAGATCAAAGCCTACTACATTATGGGGGAAGATCCGCTGCAGACGGAAGCCGACCTCGGACTGGTGCGCAAGGGCATCGAAGCGCTGGATTTTGTGGTGGTGCAGGATATCTTTATGACCAAAACCGCCGAGATAGCCGACGTGCTGCTCCCGGCGACCTCCTGGGGCGAACACGGCGGCGTGTTCACCTGCGCCGATCGCGGTTTCCAGCGCTTTGAGAAGGCGATCCCGGCGACGGGCAACGTCAAGCGCGACTGGGAGATCATCAGCCTGCTGGCCAGCGAAATGGGCTATCCGATGCGCTACGCGGATAACCAACAAATCTGGGACGAAATGCGCGAGCTGTGCCCGCTGTTCTACGGCGTAACCTATGAAAAAATGGGCGACATGAACCACGTGCAGTGGCCCTGCCCGACGCTGGATCACCCGGGCACGCCGTGGCTTTATAAGGACAATCAGTTTGATACCCCGACGGGTAAAGGTCAGCTGTTCGCCGCGCCGTGGCGAGCTCCGGCCGAAACGCCGGATGCCGACTTTCCGCTGGTGCTCTGCACGGTGCGCGAAGTCGGCCACTATTCCTGCCGCTCGATGACCGGTAACTGCGCGGCGCTGCAGTCGCTGGCCGACGAGCCGGGCCGGGTGCAGATTAGCCGCGCCGATGCGCAGCAGATGGGGATCGTCGACCGGCAGCTGGTGTGGGTCAGCTCGCGGCGCGGAAAGGTTATCACCCGCGCCGATATCAGCGATCGCATCAACAGCGGCGCCGTCTATATGACCTATCAGTGGTGGGTGGGGGCCTGCAATGAGTTAACCCAGGATAACCTCGACCCGATCTCTAAAACGCCGGAAACCAAATACTGCGCGGTGAAGGTTGAGGCCATTGCCGATCAGCGCTGGGCGGAACAGTTTGCGCTCACCTCCTACAACGAGATGAAAGCGCGTCTCAAAGAGGCGGCTAACGCCTAAAAAACTCAGGGGAGGCGCGCCTCCCCTTGCGTGACGTTGTCACTCAACCCCCATCAGGCGTCGCCGGCAGCAGTTTTTCCACCAGCGCCGTCCACATCAGCACTCCGGGTCCGATCAGGTCGTCATTAAAATCATAGCCGGCGTTATGCAGCGGTTTCGACGGCGTCTCGCCATCGGTACCGATCCAGAAATAGGCGCCGGGACACGCTTCCAGCATGCAGGCAAAATCTTCCGAGGCCATAGACGGGCTGACCTGGGCGTTCACCGCCGACTCGCCCAGCGCGGCAATCGCCGCGTCGCGGACGCTCAGCGCCTGCGCCGGGTGGTTGCGGGTGACCGGATAGCCGGGATACCAGAATATCTCCCCCTTGACGTCAGATACCTGCGGCTGCGTCGCCACGTAGCTCTCAATCAGCCCTTTGACCCGCTCGCGAACCGGGTTGCTCAGGCAGCGGAAGGTACCGCGCAGCACCACTTTGTCCGGCAGGACGTTGATCGCCTCGCCGCCGTTAATCTGCGTAATGCTGACCACCGCCGACTCCTGCGGCGACAGGCGGCGCGACGGAATCGTCTGCAGCGCCATGATAAGCTGCGCGGCGGCGACGATCGGATCGGCCCCGCTCTCCGGCATCGCCGCATGGCAGCTTTTGCCGGTCAGGGTGATTTCGAACGCATCGAGGGAGGCCATCATCGCGCCGCTGTTGATCGCCACCTGACCCAGCGGAAGCCCCGGCCAGTTGTGCAGCGCGTAGATTGCGTCCATCGGAAACAGGGTAAACAGCCCCTCTTCGACCATTTTTCGCGCGCCGCCGAGGTTCTCTTCCGCCGGCTGAAAAACGAAATGCACCGTGCCGCGAAAACGGCGGGTCCGCGCCAGATGCGACGCCGCCGCCAGCAGCATCGCGGTATGACCATCGTGGCCGCAGGCGTGCATCACGCCGGGATTGCGGGATTTGTAGCTGACCTCGCCGAGTTCGGTAATCGGCAGGGCGTCCATATCGGCGCGCAGGCCAATAACCGGGCCAGGGCCATTCTCCAGGGTCGCCACCACCCCCGTTCCCGCCAGCCCCGTATGCACCTGCAGGCCAAACGAGGCCAGCAGTTCGGCAACGCGACGGGAGGTTTTCTGTTCCTGGTAGCCCAGTTCAGGGTAAGCATGAAAATCGCGTCGCCAGCGAATAGCCTCTGCGATGGATGAAGGCGATACTGCCATGTCGTACTCCTTTCCTGCACAGCATCAACGCTGAACGAGTGTTGTTATCGGTATGCATTTTATCCATGCGCCCCGCGAGCGCCGGGCTGCTCTATGAGTTATATCCTTTCGCCAGCGCGCTGACAACTCTCGCTAACCGTCCCCCGGCGGGCTTTGGCGAGCGCTCGCGGCCCCCTTCTCATTAATGGTAGCCATTTCAACGGTGACAGACGGCATATGATTAACTAATATGCAGGGCTGTTGGCGATTCGCCAGATTATCCACCTGTTGACTTCCGTTATCGGGAATAAAATGTTTAACCCAGACCACAATCGCTTAGCGCCCACGCTGGCGATGATCATGGCCGCCTCGCTGGTAGGCTTTATCACCGGCTACACGGTGCCGCTTATCAGTCTTGAGCTTGCGCAGCAGCAAATTGACACCGTCTACGTTGGCCTGCTGGCCGCGCTGCCGCCGGCGGGAATGATGCTCTCCTCCTTCCTTTCTCCCGCGCTGTGCCGCCGTTTTGAGATGGGCGTACTGCTCAGCGCGAGCCTGATCCTGCTGGCCCTGGCGACGGTAGCCTCCTGCCTGACCGTCGATCTGGCGCAGCTCCTGCTGCCGCGCTTTCTCACCGGCCTCGCCTCGGGGGTGATTATCGTGCTGGGGGAAAGCTGGATCACCGGCGGGGCGGCGGGGAAAAATCGCGCCACGCTGACCGGGATTTACGCCTCGGCGTTTACCGGCTGCCAGCTGGCCGGGCCGCTGCTGATTTCCGCCGGCCCGGACTATCAGTCATGGGCGCTGCTGGCGATCTGCGGCCTGACCGCCGTGTGCCTGTTTATGCTGCGCCACCTGCCGGGCGGCAGCCGCGAGAGCCTCGCCGGACGCGCCAGCTGGCGCAGCCTCGGCGTATTTTTGCCGGTTCTGGCTTCCGGCGTATTCTGCTTCTCCTTCTTTGATGCCAGCATCCTGGCGCTGCTGCCGCTGTACGGCATGGATAAGGGGCTAAAAGAGTCGATGGCGGTGCTGCTGGTGACGGTGGTACTCACCGGCGATGCGCTGTTCCAGGCGCCGCTTGGCTGGATTGCCGACAGGTTCGGCATTCGCCGCGTGCACCTCAGCTGCGCGCTGGTGTTCTGCCTCGCCCTGCTGGCGCTGCCCTTCCTGCTCGGCTCGCGCATTCAGCTGATTGCCGGCTGCCTGGTTCTCGGGGCGGCGGCGGGCGCGCTCTATACCCTGTCGCTGGTGCGCGCCGGTAAAACCTTCTCCGGGCAGAAGCTGATCATGATAAACGCGCTGCTAGGGTTCTTCTGGTCGGCGGGGAGCGTTGCCGGGCCGGTGATCAGCAGCCTGGCGATCGGCGTCTCGGGATATGATGGTCTGATCGTCACCCTCTTCGCCAGCGGCCTGCTGTTCCTGCTGATTCAGAGCGTCGGGCAGAGCGAGAAAACGCTGCTGGCTAACGAGCGTGAAGCTTCAGTCGATGAGGTTAGCGAAGCGGCGCAGTAGCGCGCAGCTTCGCCTGCAGCAATATGATAAAGCGGCCCTGGCGGCCGCTTTTGCTTACAGCACCTTGCTGAGAAACGCGGCGGTGCGCGGGTTGCTCGGGGCGCTAAAGATCTGCTCCGGCCGGCCCTGCTCCTGAATGATCCCGCCGTCGATAAAGATAACCCTGTCGGCGACTTCGCGGGCAAAGCCCATTTCATGGGTCACGATCACCATCGTCATCCCTTCGCTGGCGAGATTTTTCATCACCGCCAGCACGTCGCCGACCAGCTCGGGATCGAGCGCCGAAGTCGGTTCATCGAACAGCATGATCGACGGCTTCATCGCCAGCGCGCGGGCAATCGCCACCCGCTGCTGCTGGCCGCCGGAGAGGCTGGAAGGCCAGGCGTCGCGCTTATCGCTCAGCCCCACCTTCGCCAGCAGCTCTTCCGCCAGCGCAATCGCCGCCTGCCGGGCCATGCCGCGCAGGTTCATCGGCGCCATGATCAGGTTTTCCAGCACCGTCATATGCGGGAACAGGTTAAAGCGCTGAAAGACCATGCCGACGCTTTCACGCATCTTATTCAGATCGGTGGCGCGATCGTGGACGGCAAAGCCGTTGACCGCAACTTCGCCTTCGCTGACGGTTTCCAGCGCGTTCATGCAGCGCAGAAAAGTGCTTTTCCCGGAGCCCGACGGGCCGATGATGCACACCACTTCCTGCGGTTGAATATCGCAGCTGATGCCGCGCAGGACGTGGCTGTCACCGAAGCGTTTGTGCAGATTGTTAATGTGAATCACTTTTGCCAAACCTCTTTTCCAGACGGTTAACCAGCTGTGCCAGCAGGAAGGTAATCACCCAGTAGACCAGAGAGATCGTCAGATAGGGTTCCCAGTAGGTGGCGTAGGCGCCGGAGACGGTGCGCGCGGCGTAGGCCAGGTCGGCAAGGCCGATCGCCGACGCCAGCGAGGAGTCCTTAACGATAGCGATAGCGTTGTTGCCCAGCGGCGGCAGAATGCGGCGAAACGCCTGCGGCAGGATCACCTGGCGCATGGTTTTCCACCACGGCATCCCCAGCGCGCGGGAGGCCTCCATCTGCCCTTTGTCGATCGACTGAATACCGGCGCGGAAAATTTCCGAGACGTAGGCCCCGGCGTTCAGCGTTATCGCCACCACGCAGGAGAGAAACGCGCCGTAGTTAGAGCGCAGCTCGCGGGCAAAGTCGGCGCTCATCATGCCGCCGGTGACCAGCAGGCCGTCGCGCGGGTTGATAAACAGCGGTACCAGCGCGAAGTGAACCACCATGATTTGCACAAACAGCGGCGTGCCGCGAAATGCGCTGACGTAGAAGCGTACCGGGAACTGGACCAGGTAGCGCAGGACGTATTTCCATACCCCGTGCTCGGCCTTCGCCATTCGCCCCAGCCCAAGGGTCAGCCCCCACAGGGTGCCGAGGATCACGCAAATAATGGTGCATTTAATGGTCATCAAGGCGCCGTCCATAAACAGCGGACCGTACTCCTCGATGATCTCCCAACGGAATCCCGTCATAACCCTTCCCTAAAAAATACGGCTATCGTCAGAGCCGATAGCCGTGAGTAAGACAAAAAAAACAGATCTTATTGCGCAGGTAGCGTCGGGACGTTGTCGTCGAACCAGGTTTTGTAGATTTTAGCGTAGGTGCCGTCAGCAACAATTTTCTGCAGGCCAGCGTTGATTTTCGCCTGCAGCTCGCTGTTGCCTTTGGCCACCGCAATACCGAAATACTGCCGCTCAAACTTCGCGTCCGGCACCAGCCTGAACTGCTTCTCCGGGTGCTGCTTGATGTAGTATTTCACCACCCCAACGTCCCCTACCGCCGCGCTGACGCCGTCTTCAAACAGCTCCTGCAGCATCAGCGGCGTATTGTCGAAGCGCTTAATGGCGGTGCTGTTTTTACCCAGCACGTCAGAGACCACGATATCGCCGGTGCTGGAGTTCACCACCCCGACCTTCTCGCTTTTCAGCGCCGCCAGCGAGGTCACTTTCGAATCAGCAGGCACCACGATCGACTGCTCGGCCGGGAAATAAGGCGCGGAGAAATCCACCATCTGCTTACGCTTATCGGTAATGGTGATCCCGGAGATGATAATGTCGCGGTCGCCGGTGTTGAGGGTGGCGAAGATCCCCTCCCACGGCGTATTGACCAGCTTGATATCAAAGTTTTCCGCTTTGGCGATCGCTTTGATGATGTCGATATCAAAACCTTCCAGCTGCTTCTGGCTATTTTCATATTCAAACGGGCGATAGGTGCCGCCCGAACCGACAACGTAGGTTTGCTGTGCCGCCTGCGCGGTCCCCATCATTGCCGCCATCAGGCAGCACGCTTTCATCCACTTCTTAACCATGATGATTCCTTTTTATGCATTTATTTTGCATAAAAATACACATACTCAGCATGGCATGCAACCACAAACCTTAGCTGCGGTGATTTATCTGGCTCTTAGCTACGCTTACCGCCAGATTTACCGATCGCTTTGTGCAGCTCGTTGATGCGCTTCATCGATTTCATGGTTTTTTGCGGAGCGGTAGAGGCGACCGACAGCACCATCATTTCCAGGCATACCAGCACCGTTCCGTGCAGCGGCACCCGCCCGTTATCGCCGCCGCGCGGCACCTCGATAACCACCTGCGCCTCCTGGCTGAAGCGGGAATCGACCGCCTGGGTCAGCAGAATCGTCGGAATACCGAGCCGCCGGGCCTCCCGCAGGGTGGTCATGCCCTCCCGGTGGGGGGATTTTTGCCCCATCATAATCAGCACGTCGCCGCGCTGCAGGCCGATCAGCTGTTCGGCGAGGCTAAAACCGGTGCGGTTCAGGACGTAGGAAGGCAGGCCGATGCGGCTGAACAGCCTGCCGGTATACTCCGCCAGAATCCCCGACGCCCCGATGCCGAAAATCGCCACCTGGCGCGCGTCGGTCAGCAGGGCCACCGCCTGCGCGACCGCCGCGCGGTTGTCAGGACGGGAGAGCACCTCACAGGCGCGCTGGTGGCCCTCCAGCACGAAATCGATGCTCGAATTGACGTCGGTAGAGAGCGCATTGACGGTCGAGAGCATTTTCTCCGAGGAGGTAATCGACGGGCCAAACCAGCGCTCCATCGTCTGCTTCAGCTCACGCAGCCCGGCGAAGCCCAGCGCCTGGATGGCCCTGACCACCGTGGCGTCGGAGGTGTGGGTGGCGGTGGCAATCTCCATCGCCGTGCGCTCCAGCACCACCTCGCGGTTGTCGTTGATATAGCTGACCACCGCCAGCAGGCGCGGCGACAGCTGATGCGCCCGGGCGCGAAAGCGGTCGCCAAACAGGTCAACCCGCCCTTTCTCGCGTTTTAGCGGGGTTTTCATTTCAGCTCCGCCGGCAGCGGACGTCCGGCAATATGCGACTGCACTTCGGCCGCCATCAGGCTCAGGGCGGCGAAGGAGTTGGAGATCACGTCCTCCCGCGGCAGCAGGATATAGCGTCCGCTGCGGCAGGCGCGCATAAAGTCGCACCAGCCCGGCATCACGGCCTCCATCGCCTGCAGCTCGTCCTGCGGTTTACCGCCGGTGTCGGAGCGCCAGGTCGCAAAGACGAAATCGGCATCCAGCTCCGGCAGCTGCTCGGCGCTGACGTCGATGCGCTGCCCGTCGGGAATACCTTCAATCAGCGGCGGGAAGCGGAAGCCGGCATCGCGCAGCACGCGCCCCAGCGCGTGATAGGCGTGATGGACGGTCACTTTACCGCCGTTGGCCTGAATCACCGAGACGGTAATCTTCTGCGTATCTACCGCGGCCTTCAGCTGCTTAATCTGCTCCTGATAGCGTCGTTCAAGCACCGCCAGCCGCGCCTCGGAGCCGGTAAGCTGCGCCAGCTTAGCGTAAATGCGCGGCGCGCTGCCCTGCAGATGGTCGATGCTCACCGTCGGGGCGATCTTCTCCAGCTGTTCAACGGAGACGTGGCGGCTGGGCTCGGTAATGATCAGGTCCGGCCTGGCCGCGGCCACGGCTTCAAGATCGATATCCGCAGTACCGATAAACTGAATATCGCTGTTATCAAAATCGACGCCGGTAAGCTGGGCGCTGGAGCGCAGATAGTGGCTACCGTCCGGGCGCGTACGCCCGTGGCTGGCGACCGGCGGCACGCCGAGCTCAATCAGCGGGATCGTAATATCCAGATCGTGCATCGAGACAATCCGCTGCGGATGCAGCGGCACGTTCACCACCCGACCTAAATCATCGGTAAATTTTTGCGTCTGACTCGCGGCGGCACCTGCGGTGCCGGCCACGCAAAGCAGCAGAGGAACTAACCAACGCATAGCAATCCTTCAGATTTACAGGGCATCACGACGACGCCACAGCAGCAGAATAAAAAACGGACACCCCACCAGGGCGATCACAATCCCGGCCGGGATTTGCAGCGGCGCAAAGGCCACCCGCCCGATGGTGTCGGTCACCAATACCAGCAGAGCGCCAACCAGCGCGCTGCCGCACAGCAGAGAGACCTGGCCGCCGCGCAGCAGAAAGCGCGCCATATGCGGCGCCATCAGGCCAACGAAGCCGAGGCTGCCCACGCAGGAAACGCTGGCTGAGGTCAGCAGAACCGGAGCAAAAAAGCGCAGCAGCGTCAGCTGCTGCAGCCGGACGCCGAGGCCGATCGCCGTTCGGTCGCCGAGCAGCGCCACGTCCGCCGCCCGGGCGGTAAGAAACAGGATCAGCGCCCCGGGCAGCGCCCAGCAGAAGGCGACCGCCAGCAGCGGCCAGGTCGCCGCATGCAGGCTTCCCGCCAGCCAGATCATCGCCGTCTGCACGTCGCGGACGTCGGCGGTGGTCATAAAAATGCCGACCGCCGCGGCCAGCGTCCAGGAGACGCCGATACCGATCAAAATGAAGCGCGGCCGCGAACAGTCGCGCGCCAGCGCCAGCACCAGCAGCGCCACCAGCACGCCGCCGACCATTCCTGCCAGCGGTCGCCACGCCAGCGCGATCGCCGGGAAGAACAGAATCAGCGTCAGCACCACCACGCTGGCCCCCTCCTTGACGCCGATAAGCCCCGGGTCCGCCAGTCCGTTACGGGTGATGCTCTGCATCGCCGCGCCGGCCATCCCCAGCATCGCTCCGCACAGCAGCGCCATAAACATCCGCGGCAAGCGGATATCGAACAGAATAAAACGCTGCTGCCCGGTGACGCTATCCGCGGCCAGCAGCGCCCGGAGCAAGGTTCCGGAAGGCAGCGGAAAACTGCCGCGCGTCAGGCCAAACGCGCCGAGGATCGCCATCACGACGAACAGCGCGGCGGCCATCTTCAGCGCCGCCGGACGCAGCAGAATATGACGACTCCCGACAATCAGCGGGCGGAATCCGGCACGACGTGCGGCGCTTTTCATTTAAAGAATCTCGCGGCAATAAAGATAAACAGTGGCGCCCCCACCAGGGCGGTCATCGCCCCGGTCGCCAGCTCCTGAGGCGCCACCAGGGTACGCGCCGCAATATCCGCCAGCACCAGCACCAGGGCGCCCACCGGCGCCGCCAGCGGTAGCGCCAGGCGAATATCCTCGGTAATCAGCCGCCGCACCACGTGCGGGACCACCAGGCCGACAAAGCCGATCGGCCCGGCAACGGCTACCGCCGAACCGCACAGTAGCGCGATCGCGGTCAGCCCCAGCAGCCGGGTTTGGCCGATCTTCACGCCCAGCCCCAGCGCGACTTTATCCCCCAGCGCCAGCACGTTAAGCCGCGGGGCGATGGTGAGCGCAATCAGCAGCCCGCCCAGCGCCGGGATCAGCGCCGCACGCAGCGTCTGCCATTTCAGTCCGGCAAGATCGCCGGCCAGCCACGTACGCATCGCCAGCAGCGTTTGCTCATCCAGAATCAGGATCGCCGCGGTCACCGCCGACGCAAAGGCCGAGAGCGCCACCCCGCACAGGGTGATGCGCAGCGGCGTCATGCCGCCGCGTCCGGAGGAGGCCAGCAGCATCACGGCGCCAAACAGCAGCCCCGCGCCGCAGGCGGCGGTCAGCGGGCGGCCGAACGTCACTTCGCCGAGGCCCAGCGCCGAGGTCGCCACCACCGCCAGCGACGCGCCGGCATTGAGCCCAAGAATGTGCGGTTCGCCGAGCGGATTACGGATCACCGTCTGCAGCAGCATGCCCGCGATACCGAGCGCGGCGCCGGTCAGCAGCGCGGCGGCCAGGCGCACAAGGCGTAAATCGACAATAATCCGCTGGTCAAAATCGCGCGGATCGTAATGGAGCAGCGCCTGCAGTATCGTCTGCGGCGCAATCCAGCGCGCCCCCAGCCCCAGGTGCACCAGCGAGCCGCCGACCAGCAGCAGGGTCAGTAGCGCAAAGGCCAGCCGCGGCCGGGCGCGTCGGCGCTGGAGCATCAGCGCGCTGGCGCTCATTGTCCGGCCGCCTGGCGGGCGCGAAAGGGCATAAAGAACGGTTTACCGGTTTGCGGGTTCAGCGACATCTGCACGTCAACGTCAAACACCGTTTTAATCAGCTCCGGCGTGCAGGTTTCATTTTCGTCAATGACCCCGGCAATGCGCCCCTGCTTGAGAAAGACCAGCGTATCGGCATAGTTCACCGCAAAGTTCAGGTCATGCAGGACGGTGACCACCGTGCGCCCATGTTCGCGGGTCAGGGTCTGCAGCAGTTCGAGAATATCGACCTGATAGCGCAGATCGAGCCAGGTGGTGGGTTCATCGAGCAAAATGGTGGCGGTTTGCTGGGCCAGCGCCATCGCGATCCAGCAGCGCTGGCGCTGGCCGCCGGAGAGGCTGTCCACCGGCAGATGGGCGAATTCGGCGGTGCCGGTGAGCGCCAGCGCCTCTTCCACCGCCCGCTCGTCGGCGTCCGACCACTGGCGCATCAGCCCTTGCCAGGGATAGCGCCCGCGGGAGACCAGCTCGAAGACCGTCAATCCTTCCGGGGTGAGCGGCGACTGGGGCAATATTCCCAGCTGACGCGATACCGCCCGGGTTGGCAGCTCATGAATAACCTGACCGTCGAGGCGCACGCAGCCGCCGAGCGGTTTGAGCATTCGGGCGATAGTCGATAGCAGCGTGGATTTACCGGAGCCGTTGGCCCCGGCCAGTACCGTCATTTTGCCGTGGGGGATCGTCAGATTAATATCGTTGACGATAAGGGTCTGGCCGTATCCGGCCGACAGGGAATCCAGCACAATTCCCTGCTCTGCAGGTATCACCCGCTGTGGCATAACTCGCTCCCGCACCGCAGCGGCGTGGCATCAGGCCCGCACGTACTGCACTCAAACAAAAATACATCTCATTCTCTTTTGATCATGATGTGAATGAATGTAGTAGTCAATACTCTGTTTCGCCCGTAGCGAAAAGGCGCGCCCTACGGCATGACGCGGCAGCAGCCTCTTAATAAAAATGATAATAAACATAAAGATACATACCATTTCCATCACTAAAACCAGCGCCAGAGCGTTGTTTTCAGCAGCGGCATTTTTTTATCTTACATAACGTTTACTACTACATTGCTACGTGATTGAATGATTCTCAATTACATATCTGGGCGCGAATTATAGCGGATAACAGATAGATAATATTTTTAAGGGCAATGATTTAATTGGCTTTATCTGTCCGCAAAGGACAGATTCGTTCATGAGAAACAGACAAATGACGCAATCAACTGTCCCTTTCACGACATTGAAAGGGCGTGCACTTTTTTCACTGATTTTTTTGGGTTC
Source organism: Klebsiella sp. 10-1 (assembly GCF_009758445.1). Classification (NCBI taxonomy): domain Bacteria; kingdom Pseudomonadati; phylum Pseudomonadota; class Gammaproteobacteria; order Enterobacterales; family Enterobacteriaceae; genus Klebsiella; species Klebsiella sp. 10-1. The sequence goes on along the minus strand of NZ_WQRE01000004.1, from coordinate 474,533 downwards.
CTTTACTTCTCCGGGGATTATCGCCGCGGAAACCGCAGCGGAAAAAGATAAAAAGGCGAGCGACGAAACCATTACGGTGGTGGCGGACGGCACGCAGCAAAACGCCACCAGCGGCTATCAGCCCCTCAGCAGCTCGACCGCGACGCTGACCTCAATGCCGATGCTGGATATCCCGCAGGTGGTTAACACCGTCAGCGACCAGGTGCTGCAAGATCAGCACGTCACTACGCTCGACGAGGCGCTGTATAACGTCGCTAACGTCGTGCAGACCAATACCCTCGGCGGCACCCAGGACGCCTTTACCCGCCGCGGTTTCGGCGCCAACCGCGACGGTTCCATTATGACCAACGGGCTGCGCACCGTCCTGCCGCGCAGCTTCAACGCCGCCGCCGAGCGCGTGGAGGTGCTGAAAGGCCCGGCCTCGACGCTGTACGGCATTCTCGACCCCGGCGGGCTGATTAACGTGGTGACAAAACGCCCGGAAAAAACCTTCGGCGGATCGATTTCTGCCACCTCCACCAGCTTTGGCGGCGGCAGCGGCCAGTTTGACGTCACCGGGCCCATCGAAGGGACGCGGCTGGCGTACCGGGTCATCGGCGAATATCAGAATGAAGACTACTGGCGCAACTTTGGCAAAGAGAAGAGCAGCTTTATCGCCCCTTCCCTGACCTGGTTTGGCGACCGCGCCACGGTGAACGTGTCGTACTCGCATCGCGACTACAATACGCCGTTCGATCGCGGGACGATTTTCGATCTCACGACCAAAAAGGCCGTTAACGTCGATCGTAAAACGCGTTTTGACGAACCGTTTAACGTTACCGACGGCTATTCCGACCTGGCGCAGCTTAACGCCGAATACCGGCTCAACGAGGCCTGGACCGCCCGCTTCGACTACAGCTACAGCCAGGATCACTACAACGATAACCAGGCTCGGGTCATGGCCTATGATTCGGCCACCGGCGACCTGACCCGGCGCGTTGACGCCACCCACGGCTCAACCCAGAAGATGCACTCGACCCGCGCCGATCTGCAGGGCGACGTGGTGATTGGCGGCTTCTACAACGAGATCCTCAGCGGTATCGCCTACGAGAACTACGATCTGCTGCGCACCGGCATGATCCGCTGTAAAAACGTGAAGGGATTCAATATCTACAACCCGGTCTACGGTACCGTCGATAAATGCACCAGCGTGTCGGCCTCCGACAGCGATCAGCGCATCCAGCAGGAGAGCTACGCCGCCTACGTGCAGGATGCGCTCTACCTGAACGACCGCTGGATCGCCGTCGCCGGCGTGCGCTACCAGTATTACACCCAGTATGCCGGAAAGGGACGCCCGTTTAACGTCAATACCGACAGCAGCGACCAGAAGTGGACGCCGAAATTTGGCCTGGTCTATAAGCTGACGCCGACCATCTCGCTGTTCGGTAACGTGGCGCAGTCGTTTATGCCGCAATCGTCCATCGCCAGCTATATCGGCAACCTGCCGCCGGAAGAGTCCACCTCCTATGAGCTGGGCGCCAAGTTTGAACTGTTCAACGGCGTGACCGCCAATATCGCCCTGTTCGATATTGATAAGCGTAACGTGCTGTACAGCGAAACGGTCGGGGATGAAACCATTGCCAAAACGGCGGGTAAAGTGCGCTCACGCGGCGTAGAGATGGATGTCGCCGGATCGTTAACCGACAACCTGAGCATCATCGCCAGCTACGGCTATACCGACGCCAAGGTACTCGACGATCCGGACTACGCCGGCAAGCCGATGCCAAACGTGCCAAAGCATACCGGTTCCCTGTATATGACCTATGACGTGCATAACGTCTATGCCAGCAACACCCTGACGCTCGGCGCCGGGGGGCACGCGGTCAGCAAGCGTTCCGCCACCAACGGCGCGGACTATTATCTGCCGGGGTACGGCGTCGCGGACGTGTTCGCCGCCTATAAGATGAAGCTGCAGTATCCGGTCACCCTGCAGGTTAACGTTAAGAACCTGTTTGATAAGACCTACTACACCTCGTCAATCGGTACCAATAACCTGGGCAACCAGATTGGCGACCCGCGCGAAGTGCAGTTTACGGTGAAGATGGATTTTTAAGCGCCTGACGCTCTCCCGGCGCAGCGCAACGTTGCCGCCGGGAGACGCTCCCCATCGCCAATCTTACCAGTCCTCCGCCTGGCCCAGGATGCGCAAAATGTCCTGCCGATGACCAACCAGCTGCGGATTATCGCGGTGGCGCGGAAAGGGCAGCGGCAGCGTAAATTCGGCAATAATTCGCCCCGGACGCGGCGACATCACCAGCACCCTTTCGCACAGCAGCAGCGCCTCTTCAATATCGTGCGTCACCAGCAGGCTGGTATAGCCCTGCTGCTGCCAGAGCGAGATAAGCTCGCGCTGCATGCTGATGCGCGTCAGGGAATCCAGCTTGCCTAAGGGTTCATCGAGCAGCAGCAGCCGCGGCTCGTTGAGCAGCGCCCGCGCCAGCGCCGCCCGCTGGGCCATCCCGCCGGAGAGCTGACGCGGCCAGGCGGCGCTAAACGCCTCAAGCCCCATCCGCGCAATCAGCGCGTCGGCCTTTGGCTCCAGCCCTTTTCTCCCCTGCGCCTGCGGCCCGAGCAGCACATTTTGCCGCACCGTCAGCCACGGATAGAGGGTCGGGTCCTGAAACACCAGGATCCGCTCCGGCCCCGGAGCCCCCATGCGGCGGTCATCGATCTGCACCTGGCCGCTTTGCAGCGCCTCCAGCCCCGCCAGCAGCCGCAGCAGGGTGGATTTACCGCAGCCCGACGGCCCAAGCAGCGCCACGCTCTCTCCGGGGCGCAGCTGCAGGCTGATATTCTCCAGCACCGGCACCGTCTGCCTGCCCAGCGCGAAGGCGTGGCTCAGATGGGCGATGTCGATGGCCGCACCGGCCGGCGTTGCCGTGGTCGTTACCATGTCATGCCTCCTCGCTGCCAGCTCAGCAGCCGGTCGCGCAAAATAAACAGTCCGCTAATCAGGCCGGAACAGAGAAAGGCCATCACCAGCAGCGCGGCGTACATGTTGGGGTAGGCCGCCCAGCCCTGCGCCCACTGCAGATAAAAGCCGATCCCGGATTTGACGCCCACCATCTCAGCGACGATCAGCACCGAAAACGAGGCACCTAACCCCATAAACAGCCCGACGAAGACGTTCGGCAGCGCGGCGGGAATGGCCACCCGCAGGATCAGAAAGCGCTGGCTGGCTCCCAGCGTGCGCGCCACGTCGTACCAGGCTTTGTCGATACTCATCACCCCGGACCACGTCAAAACGGTGACCGGAAACCAGGTGCTGAGGGCAATTAAAAAGACGCTGGCCCCGAAGCTGGAAGGGAAGATAAACAGGCACAGCGGCAGCAGCGCCGTTGACGGCACCGGCCCGAGCAGGCGCAGCACCGGATGCAGCCAGTAGCCAATGCGCTGCGACCAGCCAATGGCCAGTCCGCTGATAAAGCCGCTGGATGTCCCGAGCAGCACCCCAAGGCTCAGCAGGCCCAGCGAGTGCAGCAGGCTATCCAGCAGGCGCGGCCAGTCGTCATACAGAACTTCGATCAGCGCCTGCGGCGGGGCAAAAAACGGTACCGGCAGGAGCGCGGATTTCGCCGTCAGCCACTCCCACAGGCCGAACAGCACCGGCAGCAGCGCCAGCCATTTCCCGGCATGCTGCAGACGCCCGCCCCGCTGGCGCCAGTAGCGGTAGCTCAGCGCCAGCAGCAGCAGCCCGCCGGCTATCGCGAACTGCGCCATTGCCCAGCCTTCGCTGTAGGGCCAGCGTCGCCCGGCATCCGGCCACCTGAGGGTAAAAAGCCCGCCCGCCAGCCACAGCGCGGCGGCCAGCAGGCCTTCAGCCCACAGCGGACCGCCCGCCCGCGGCCGCGACAGCGCCTGCTCAGGCGAATACGTTGGCATAAATACTCTCCGCAAACTGATGGGGATCGGTCCCGGGCTTGATCACCTGCACACGCTGCAGGTCAATAGCGTACTGGGTCAGCTCTTTCACGAACGCCTCGCCGACGGCGTGGTGGCCGTGGCCCTGGCCGTGGAGGATCCCCGAGACCTCGGTTTCATTGGTATTTAGCGCGTGGGCCATAAACGCCTGCGCCACGCTTTGCGGATGGGCCGAAGCGTAGCTATGCGCCTCCAGAATGGCCTGGGTCAGCGCGGCGGCCGCCGGCTTGTGGTCCCGCGCCAGCGATCCGCTAACCCCCAGCACGCAGCAGCTGAGGTCGGCATAATCCCCGCTCATATTGCTGGCGATCAGCTGATACTTTCCGGTCGCCAGCAGGCGGTAGCTGAAGGGTTCGCTGCCGCTGATGGCGGCAATCTCGCGTTTATCGAGCGCCACGCTCAGCAAATCGGCGGGATACACCTTCCACTGCACGTCGCTTAGCGGGTCGATCCCGTGACGCTTGAGCAAAATGGCGAAGAAGTTTTTATCCGGGCCGGCCATATCGGTCACCCCGATAGTCTGCCCTTTCAGGCTCTCCAGGCCGCCAAACGGCGAATTTTTTGCCGTCAGCAGATTCAGGCAGCCGCCGTGCGTCCCGGCGGTGAGCTTGACGTCAAAACCCTGCTCCAGCGCCTTCAGCCAGCGCAGCGCCATCCCGACGCCGGCGTCCGCCTTGCCGGTGGCTATCGCCTCCAGCAGAACGTCGGTCGAATTACCAAAATTGACGAACTCCACGTCGAGGTTGTACTTACTGAAAAACTTCTGCTGCTCGGCCACCGCGACCGGGGCAAGGCACACCGCGCTTTTGTTGATCGCCAGCTTGATTTTGTACGGTTCGGCCAGGCGCAGCGCCAGGTTTTCGCCCTCTGCGGGCATCGCCGCCATATCATGCGCCCACAGCGGCCAGGCCGTTGCCGCCAGCGCCGTGCCGGCGCTCAGCCGTAGAAAACGACGGCGTGAAAAAGAGTGCTGGATCATGGCGTGGTCTCCTGCTGAGCGGCTTGCGCAGGCACGGTAAAGCCGTCATCAAACGTCGGCGTGACGTCCAGCCTGGCGCGAATCAGCCCGTTGGCCTGATAAAAATCGGCGGTGGCCTGCTGCTGGGCGACGATGCGCGAGTCCAGGCGCTGCCACTGCGATTGCCGGTTAGCGAACTGCGCCCGGGCGATATCCGCTGGAAAACGGATAATCTCGCCGAGGGTTTTGCCGTAGCTGTCCAGATTGGCATAGGCCCAGCGCTCCGCTCCCGCCAGGCGATGCAGATAATCCTGCAGCGCCGCCCGTTTAGCCGGGTCCTTGAGGCTGGCGTCGGTGGCAGCAAGGAAGGTATTGCCGGGCAGCAGCCCCTTGCCGCTGACCAGAATTTGCCCCTCGGCGGTTTTCACCAGTTGGGTGGTGTAGGGCTCCCAGGTCGCCCAGGCATCCACCGACCCGTTGAGCAATGCCACTTTGGCATCAACCGGGCCGAGGAAGACCCACTGCACGTCCCTGGGCGATATCCCCGCCTGCTCCAGCGCTTTGAGGGCGACAAAGTGGCCGATGGACCCCTTCCCGGTAGCGATGCGTTTGCCCTTTAAGTCCGCCGCGCTTTTCAGCGGGCTGCCCGGAGAGACCAGCACCGCGGTGCCGGCGGGGTTGCTCTTATCGACGGCGATCGCTTTTACCGGCGCGCCGTTGGCGAGGGCGAACAGCAGCGGCGCATCGCCGATAATCCCGGCATCAACCGCACCGGCGTTCAGCGCTTCGGCCAGCGGCGCGGCGGCGGGAAACTCCGCCCACTTGATGTCGTAATTCAGGTTCTGCAGCGCATTCGCAGCTTCAAGCTGCGAGCGCATGCCGCCTTTTTGATCGGCAATGCGCAGCGTGACGCGCTCCTGCGCCGCCGCATAGCCGCTCAGCGCCAGCAGCATTAGCGCCGCGGCTAAAGGTGTTCTCTTTCGTTCGCGCATGGTGATTATCCTTATAATTGAAAAGCCTGTTTACCCGCCGCCTGCCAGGCGCTGTCGCTCTGCGGCGTGTGCACCCGTCCGCACAGCACGTTGCGGTAGTGGCGCTCCAGAGGATGCTGGCGGCTGAGCCCGTGATTGCCGGTGAGCTCCAGCGCCAGGCCTACCGCCAGAATGGCGTTGTCGGTGATGGTCACCTTCGCCAGATTGGCTTCAGCGGCGGTAAACCCCAGCGCGGCCGCCCGCTGCAGCAGGCAGCGGTTGGTTAGCAGCGCGCTCTCGATCTGCCCTACTTTTTCCTGCACCCGCGGCAGCTGGCTTAGCGGCTGCCCAAGGCTTCCAGGGATACGTGAACGCAGCCAGCCCAGCAGCCAGTCGCGCGCGGCGCGGGCGACGCTGTCGTAAATTGCCGCCAGCAGCGCCGCGTGGCGGTTGGCAAACAGCCGCGTCTGTTCGGCATTCGGCCCCGGCGGCGTCGCCGCAGGCCAGGTCTCCACCGCGCTCTCCGGCGCCAGCAGCACGTTGCTGAAGATCGCTTCATGGCTGCCGGTGGCGCGCATTCCCGCGTGATCCCAGCTCCTGACGATAGTGACACCGTCACTTTTAGCCGGCACCAGCCAGGTCCCCACCAGCGGGTCGGGGTCATCGCTCCGCGCCCAGACGGCCAGCCAGCTCAGCCCCTCAACGCCGGTGGTATAGAGCTTGTGGCCGTTAAGCCGCCAGCCTTGCGCGGTACGGGTGGCGATCGTTTGCGGCAGGCCGCCGCGCGCCGGGGAACCGAGCTCTGGTTCAACGCGCAGGCTGTTGATGAGGCCGCCGCGCTCGACGGCATCGCGAAAGACCCGTTCGCGCAGCGGCTCCGTCCAGCCATCGCTCTCCGCCAGCCGCAGATGGTGCAGATACTGCATACAGACGATCAGCGCCGTCGCCGGTTCCCCCCACGCGATGGCGGAAATCGCCTCCTGCAGCTGCAGCAGGTCCGCCTGCGCGCCGCCGTAGCGCCGCGGCGTCGCCAGGCTCAGAAAGCCTTCCTGTCGCAGCAGGTCGAGGTTGTGCCGGGGGAATTCGCCGCTGCGGTCAAGTTCTGCCGCCCGTTCCGCCATCTGCCGGCGGATATCCGTCAGCCGCTGCGGCCAGCTGGCCGCCGGCCGAGGCGGAGCCTGGGGAGGATAGCTCACGATACCCGCGCCTTAGCCGCCCGCAGCGCCGCCTTTTCGCGGGCGATCGGCAGCAGCGCTTTGCCATATTCCTGCGCATCGTTGAGCGGATCGAAGCCGCGGATCAGGAAGTTGTGGACCCCGAGGTCGTAGTAATCGAGCAGCGCGTCGGCAACCTGTTCCGGCGTCCCCACCAGCGCGGTAGAGTTATGCCCGCCGCCCACCAGCTTCGCAATGCCGGTCCACAGGCGCTTATCCACCACGTTCCCCTGCTCCGCCGTCGCCCGCAGGCGCTGGGCGCCGACGCTTTCCGGTTTAGCTTTAAATCCACCGTCACTCTGCGCCGCGCGCTCGGAGGCCACGTGTAAAATATGTTCGGCTTTTTCCCAGGCCTGCGCTTCGCTGTCGGCGATAATCGGCCGGAAGGAGACGCTGAAATCAATTTCGCGCTGATGTTTTGCCGCTTCAGCCCGCACCCGCTTAACCGTCTCCTGGGTTTGCCCCAGCGACTCTCCCCACAGGGCAAAGACGTCGGCGTGCTTACCGGCCACCCGAATGGCAGCTTCTGAAGAGCCGCCAAAATAGAGCGGAATATGCGGCTTTTGCAGCGGACGAATGGCCGACCATGCCTGCTCGGCCTGGTAGAACTCATTGGCGATATCGACCGGCTGCTCCGCGGTCCAGATTTTTCGTACCGTTTCAAGGAAGGCGTCGGTGCGCGCATAGCGCTGGTCGTGATTGAGATAGTCGCCGTCGCGGCGCTGTTCGGCATCGTTGCCGCCGCTGATAATATGCACCGCGAGGCGGCCGCCGAGCAGATGCTCAAGGGTGGCGAATTTTCGCGCGGCGAGGGTTGGCGAAACAAAACCCGGGCGGTGGGCGAGCAGGAAGCTGATTTTTTGCGTCGACAGCCCGGCCAGGGCGGTTACCAGAAAGCCATCGGGCTGATCGGACCAATGCCCCACCAGCAGACGGTCAAACCCGGCGGCCTCGTGAGTCTGGGCAAAACGAACGATATAGTCGCGGTCAAAAATCGGCCCTGCCGGGGCGATAGTTTCGGACGCAAGACGGTGGCCGATCATGCCGAGAAACTGAATGCTCATACAAACTCCTTGGGTCAGGGTAACGGGCTGGCCGCGGCGGCGGCGCGATATCGTTACCCTATACACGGGAGCTTAATGAACAAAATGCATTTTTATCATATCTTAATATGCTAAATCAGCATTTAGATAAATTACGCATGTTTTTCAGTCAGATGACGCCAGCTGTTGCACGATTTTTGCGGCAAAAAAAGTGAGCGGCTGCTGAAGATTAGCCAGATTCTGCGCGCTGATTTGCCATAAGCAGACCGCGGGCTGGAAATCGGCCAGCGCCAGGATGCTAATCTCATCGCGCCACGGGCTGGCGGTCAGCGCCGCGCGGGGCACGATGCCCAGCCCCAGCCCTTGCGCCACCAGGCCAATCTGCAGCTGAGCCCCCGCGGTTTCAGTATTAAGCTGTAGCCGCAGCCCCTGGGCCTGCAGCTCGCGAATCAATCCCGCCCGCAGTCCGCAGCCGTCGGGGTTGAGCACCCAGCCGTGCGCCGCGCAGTCCCGGAGCGCCCCGGCGGAGAGGCGCAGGCTCTTGCCGGCAATCACCACGATATCCAGCGGACACAGCAGCCGCCCGCTGTAGCCCTCCGCGAAGGCCTGCTGCGCCGGGCCCATCGCCAGCACGCCGTCAAGCTCGACGCTTTCCAGACGCTTCTGCAGCTGGCCGCTCCAGCCGCAGGTCACCTGCGGCTGGAGGTGCGGGAACTGCTGACGCAGCGCCGTCAGCGCCGGCTGGAGGGCAATTTCAGCCACGCTCTGCGGTAGGCCAAGGCGCAGAACGCCGCGCGGCTCCGCCTCCGGGTCCAGCAGCCCGTAGAGCTTTTTGGTTTCCCGCTTGATGGTCAGGCACTGCTCGTATACGCGATGCCCGGCGACGGTCAGGGTCAACGGCCGGGTCTGACGCTCCAGCAGGGTCACGTTCAGCGTCTGCTCCAGCCGCTGCAGCCGGCGGGTGATCGCCGACTGGGTAATGCCCAGATATTCCGCCGCCTGATTCAGCGAGGAGAACTGTACGGTGGCTAACAGGGCGTCGATGTCGTCAATGCGCATAGGTTCCTTAGAGTCAGTCTCGCCAAACTCTTAATGTTTATTTTGCATATTAATATATGCGGAAATTGCATTTAAATAATATTAACGCCTTTGTTAGCGTATTGACCAGCCCCTCTGACAGGAACCGATGATGAGCACTCCACGACTGGAAAAATTACGCCATTTTATTCAAGACGTTGACGTCCTGCATCGCCAGGTCAGCCAGCCGTCGTCGCTGCTGGATGCGGTTGCCCTGCGCCTGGCGGCGCTGGTGAAGCAGGATGACTGGCTGCCGGACGAGTACGCCCTGCCGCATCCCCATCACTATCAGCAGTATCTGCTGCACGCCGACTCCGGGCAGCGTTTTTCGATAGTCAGCTTTGTCTGGGGGCCAGGACAGTCGACGCCGATCCACGACCACAGGGTGTGGGGCGCGATCGGCATGCTGCGCGGGGCGGAAGAGAATCAGCGCTACCGCCTCGACGACGCCGGAACGCCGGTGGCTGACGGTATCGCGCAGCGGCTCTCCCCCGGCGAGGTGGAGAAAGTCTCCGCCCGCGACGGCGATATTCACCGGGTCAGCAACGCGCTGGCGGACAGGGTATCGATCAGCATCCACATCTACGGCGGCAATATCGGCGCCGTCAAACGTGCCGTGTACACCCCGGAAGGCGTTAGCAAACCGTTTATCTCCGGCTACTCCAACCGCCATTTACCCAATATCTGGGATCTCTCTAAGGATAATTAATATGCCCGTTCACTCCTTACGCCAGGCCGCACAGATCCGCCAGGCGCTGCTCGACGGCGCTGAGCTGGCGCTGATCGACGTACGTGAAGAAGCGCACTTCGCCACCGCGCATCCGCTGTTCGCCGCAAACCTGCCGCTCAGCAAGCTGGAGCTGGAAATAAGCCGCCGGGTGCCGCGCCTGACGACGCCGATAACCGTTTACGACAACGGTGAAGGCCTTGCAATACTGGCTCTCGAACGCCTGCGCGGCTGGGGTTATCGGGATGTCGCTCTGCTCGACGGAGGGCTATCCGGCTGGCAGCGCAGCGGCGGGGAGCTGTTTCAGGACGTCAACTCCCCGAGCAAAGCGTTTGGTGAACTGGTCGAGAGCCAGCGTCATACGCCTTCGCTGAGCGCGCAGGAGGTTCAGGCGCTGATTGACGGCCCGCAGCCGGTGGTGGTGCTGGACGCCCGGCGCTTCGATGAGTATCAGACCATGAGCATTCCCGGCAGCATCAGCGTTCCCGGCGGCGAGCTGGCGCTGCGGGTTGACGGCCTCGTGACCTCGGAGCAGACGCCGATCGTGGTTAACTGCGCGGGACGCACCCGCAGCATTATCGGCGCCCAGTCGCTGCGCAACGCCGGAGTGCGTAATCCGGTCTACGCCCTGCGTAACGGCACCATCGGCTGGACGCTGGCCGGGCTGGCGCTGGAGCACGGCCAGCAGCGGCGCTATGACCCTGAGCGGCAGGCGTCGACGGCGCGCCTCCAGCAGGTGCGCGCGCTGGCCGAAAGCGCCGGGGTGGCGTTTATTGACGACGCGACTCTGCAGCGCTGGCGGCGCCAGGAGGATCGGACCACCTATCTGTTCGATGTTCGCAGCCCGGAGGAGTATGCCGCCGGCCACCTGCCCGGCAGCCTCAGCGCTCCTGGGGGACAGCTGGTGCAGGAGACGGACCACCATGCCAGCGTGCGCGGGGCGCGGATCGTCGCGCTGGATGATGACGGCGTTCGCGCGGCCATCACCGCCTCCTGGCTGGCGCAGATGGGCTGGGAGGTGGCGGTGCTGCGCGAAGCGAATCCGGCAGGTTTTAGCGAGCGCGGCGTACCGGCAGCCAGCGTACCGCCGGCCCCGGAGGCGGAAGAGATCGCGCCCCGCCAGCTGGCGGAGCTACTGAATGAACCAGGCACCGCGGTGCTGGATTTCACCACCAGCGCCAACTACGCGGCGCGGCATATTCCCGGCGCCTGGTGGCTGGTGCGCTCCCAGCTCAAGCAGGCGCTGGCGGTTCTCCCGCCCGCCGAGCGCTATGTGCTCACCTGCGGCAGCAGCCTGCTTGCACGTTACGCCGTCACCGAAGTCGCGGCGCTTACCGGTAAGCCGGTGCAGCTGCTGCGCGGCGGCACGCAGGCGTGGATAGCGGCCGATCTGCCGCTGGAGCGGGGCGATACGCACCTGGCGAGCGAACGTAGCGACCGCTATCGTCGCCCGTATGAGGGAACGGATAACTCTCCCGAGGCGATGCAGGCCTATCTGGACTGGGAGTTCGGACTCGTCGAGCAGCTGGCGCGCGACGCCACCCACGGCTTTAGGGTGCGCTAGCCGGCGCCGCCGTTCTCGCGGTCAGGCGCACGCATAATCCACGAGAACTGAAAGGTTTTCGCTGCCGGGAAATGAGTGCGCCGCCGGAACGAGCCCAGCGTCTGCGGCGTGCAGTAGGTGCAGCTTCCCAGCCACTCGACGTTTTCATCCGCCACGCCGGCGCGCTGCAGCAGCAGCCGGGCAAAAGCCCGCAGATCGAACCACAAATTATCCGCCTCCGTCCCCCGGGCCTGCTCCGCTCTGGCAGGCTGCGCGGGGCGCTGATGGAACAGGAGGTCACGATGCCGCCGCGCCAGCTCGCCCGCCGGCATCGTCAGCAGAGAGCGATAAAAGTCGGCGGAGACTTCATAGCAGCAGGCGTGGATATGCGGCCCGATCGCCACTATCACCTCCTCCGGCGCCACCCGATGCTCGCGGAACAGCGCCAGGCTGTTTTCGACGATCCCGCTCGCCGCGCCGCGCCATCCGGCGTGGACGCTGCAGACGTAGCGCCCGTCGCGGGAGGCCATCAGCATCGGCAGGCAGTCCGCAGTCACCACCCCCACCTTTTGCCCGCTTCGGGCGGTGAACACCGCGTCGGCGTGCGGCCGTTCCGCCAAAGGGGCCTGATAGTGATGGACAACGTTGCCGTGAACCAGCTTAACCGGCGCCATTTCGCCGTAGGGAAAGGCGGCGGTCTCATGCACGTCAAGGAAGGCATGGCGGATGCCGGGAATATCGCTTAATAACCGGGATTGAAAGGACATGATGGCAGCGAAAATAAATTAATGATGATTTACCGTATGCCAAAGTCGGCGGATGCGCAAGGCGGCCGGACGGCAGGCGAAAGAGTGGAATCACCTTGATCTTAAGGGGTATACGCGACGTTTAGCGTTGCTTCCGACAACGCTATATATTTTAATACACAACGATTCTTTCCCATCTAACCGAGCCGCTTATGTCAACACTACCTCGTTTCCTGCTCAGCCTGACGCTGATCGGCAGCACTCTGTTCGCCGGTAACGCCTTTGCCGATCGCACCATCACCGACCAGACGGGGCGCCAGGTCACCCTGCCGGATCGCGTTAACCGCGTCGTCGTGCTGCAGCATCAGACCCTGAACCTGCTGGTGCAGCTTAACGCCGCCGACGACGTTGTCGGCGTCATGAGCAGCTGGAAAAAGCAGCTCGGCCCGGCCTTTGCGCGCTTTATGCCCGCCATCGAAGGGCTGCCAACGCCGGGGGATTTAACCCAGGTCAACATCGAAAGCCTGCTGGCGCTGCATCCGCAGGTGGTGTTCGTCGCCAACTACGCTCCCCAGGCGATGATTCAGCAGATTCAGAATGCCGGAGTCCCGGTCGTCGCCGTGTCGCTGCGCCAGGACGCCGAGGGGGAGAAGAATAAAATGAACCCGTCGATGGCCGACGAAGAGCAGGCCTATAACGAAGGGCTGAAACAGGGTATTCGTCTGATTGGCGAGGTGGTCGATCGTCAGGCCCAGGCGGAAGAGCTGATTCGCTACGCCTTTAGCGCCCGGGCGCAGGCCAACGCGCCGGTTGCCGACATTCCCGACGGCCGGCGGGTCCGCGTCTATATGGCTAATCCCGATCTTAATACCTACGGCTCCGGGAAGTATACCGGCCTGATGATGAAGCACGCGGGCGCGCTGAACGTGGCGGCCGCCTCGGTGAAGGGCGCGCGTCAGGTCTCGCTGGAGCAGGTGCTGCAGTGGAACCCGGAGGTGATCTTTGTCCAGGACCGCTATCCGGAAGTGGTGAACCAGATTATCGCCGATCCGCAGTGGCAGAGAATCGACGCGGTCAAAAACCATCGCGTCTGGCTGATGCCGGAATACGCCAAAGCCTGGGGCTACCCGATGCCGGAAGCGCTGGCGATCGGCGAACTGTGGATGGCGAAAAAGCTCTATCCGTCCCGCTATAGCGCCGTCGACGTCGACGCCAGGGCGGAGGATTATTACCAGCGCTTTTACCGCGTAAAATGGACGCCCGATGCTCAGTAATCGTCACCCGGCCCTGCTGCAGGGAGGCCTGGCGCTGGCAACGCTGCTGATCGCCGTGACTTCACTCTGTTTGGGTCAGTATCCGCTGAGCCTCGGCGAGGTCTTTCGCCAGCTTGGCCATCTGTCGCCCGCCGACGGCGTGGCCGGGCAGATCGTCTGGTCGGTGCGTCTGCCGCGGGTGGTGATGGCGCTGCTGGCCGGCGGCGCGCTGGGCCTGTGCGGAGCCACCCTGCAGGGGGTATTTCAAAACCCGCTGGTTGATCCGCATATCATCGGCGTGACCTCCGGCTCCGCTTTCGGCGGGACGCTGGCGATCCTCTTAGGCCTGGACACGCTGCTGATGATGGCCTCAACGTTCGGTTTTGGCCTGCTGGCGCTGATGCTGGTGTACCTGATTGCGGCGCTGCAGGGGCGGGAAAACACCCTGGTGCTGATCCTCTCGGGCATTATCCTCAGCGGCTTTTTCGCCGCGCTGGTCAGCCTGATGCAGTATCTGGCCGATAGCGAAGAGACGCTGCCGAATATCGTCTTCTGGCTGCTGGGCAGCTTCGCCACCGCTAACTGGCATAAGGTGCTGCTGATGGCGCTGCCGGTTATCGCCGCCGCAACCATTCTCTATCGGCTGCGCTGGCGGATTAACCTGCTGGCGCTGGAGGATAAGGACGCCCGCGGGCTGGGGGTATCGGTCACCGCGCTGCGGCGTAGCGTGCTGGTCTGCTGCGCCGTGCTGGTGGCCGCGCAGGTGGCGGTCAGCGGCAGCATCGCCTGGGTCGGTCTGGTTATTCCGCACCTTGCCCGCCTGCTGGTCGGCGCCGACCATCGACGCCTGCTGCCCACCGCCTTCTGGCTCGGCGGCGGCTTTATGGTGGTGGTGGACAGTCTGGCCCGCACCTTAACCCAGGCGGAGATCCCGATTGGGATTATCACCGCCCTGCTCGGCGCGCCGCTGTTTAGCTGGCTGCTTTTCCATTCCCGTCGTCGAGGAACCGTCTGATGGAGGCCTCTCTTAGCCTGACGCAGCTGCTTTATGGCCACCGTCAGCCGCTGTTTGCTCCCCTTAGCCTGCGCTGTCGCGCCGGCGAGATCTGGGCGATCCTGGGCGCTAACGGGCGCGGAAAAAGCACGCTGCTTGATACGCTGACCGGCGTGCTGCCGCCGCTCGGCGGCCGGTTTGAGTCCGTCGACGGCACCGCCATCGTGCCGCAATCTTTTCGCCCGGCATTCAGTTGGCAGGTGCAGGAGGTGGTGCTGATGGGCCGCGCTCGCCATGTCGATCTGTTCGCCCAGCCCGGCGCTGAAGACCGACGGCAGGTTCAGGAGGCGCTGCGCCAGCTGGGGATTGCGCATCTGGCCGCCGCATCCTTTCGCGCGCTCTCCGGCGGCCAGCAGCAGCTGGTCCTGATTGCCCGCGCGCTGGTGGGCGCCAGCCAGAATATCCTGCTCGACGAGCCCTGCTCGGCGCTGGATCTCGCTAATCAGCAGGTGGTGCTGCAGCTGATTAGCGATCTGGCGCATCGCCAGACGCGCACGGTGCTGTTCACCACCCACGATCCTACCCACGCCCTGCAGATAGCCAGCCATACTTTACTCCTGCTGCCTGACGGCGAGTGGCTGGCGGGCCGCTCCGCCGAGGTGCTGAGCGAAGCCAATCTGCAGCGGGCCTACGGTTTACCGGTCCACAAAATCGATCACCCCGGATCGGCCGTACCGCTGCTGGCGCCGCAGTTTACGATCCGCCGCTGACCGGCAAAAAGCCCGCCGCGCGCAGGTAGCTCTGCCCCTCGTCGCCAAGAATAAAGCGGCTGAGCCGCTGCGCCCCGGCGCTCTCTTCGGTTTGTGTCAGGTAGTAGTCGGCGCGAACGTTCCACGGCGGCGGAATGGCGACGGTACGCAGCGCGTCGCCGGCCGCCATTTGGCCGACGTAGTGGGCGTAGCCGATAAACAGATCGGCTAACCCTTCGCCAATCAGCCAGGCCCCTGCCGTGCTGCCCGGCGGGACCTGTAGCGAACCCCTTCCCCCCACCAGCTGCCGCGCGCGGGCCATCATCCGCCGCCCGGCCCCCGGATAGCCGGCTTCAATCCGTTCGAATAGTTGCCAGGTATAGTCGCCGGAAGGATCGCAGCCCGGCGTTGAGGTCGCCAGGCGTAGCTGCGGGTCGCAGAGCAGCGTCAGCCAGTCGGCCTCATCGCTAGCGGCCGTTCGTCGCACGGTGAGCATCAGTTGGTTAGCGGCAAACGGCCAGCACTCGCCCGCCAGCCCCGCCTGCTGCAGCGCCTGCGGATGCTGGCTATTGGCGGAGGCGAAAACCGAGCAGCGCTCCCCGGCCTCAATCCGCTCGCGCAGCAGGCCTGCGGGAGCAAAATGCGCCTCGACCGCAATGCCGGTAAGCTGATGAAAACGCGCCAGCAGCGGGACAAAGGCGCCCTTCAGGCTCCCCGCCGCCAGCAGAACGATGCAAGGTGTCATAGATCTCTCGCTGAAGCCCGGAAATGCTGGCTATGGTAACCGGACTGAGCGCGTTTCAGTAGCGAATTTCCGCCAGCTCCCGCAGCCGTTCCGGGGTCGCCACCGGCAAATTGAAAAAGCGCAGGTAGGCGGGGATCATTTCAAACAGCATGTCGGTGCCGCGCTGGATCGCGCAGCCCCGCTCCTGCGCCGCCCGCAGCAGCGGCGTCATTTCGTGGGTCATCACCACTTCGCCCACCCAGCAGGCGGGAGACAGCCGCTGCGGGTCCAGCGGCAGCGGGTCGTCGGCCTTCATGCCCAGCGGCGTAGCGTTGACCACCAGGTCATGCCCCTGCGGATCGCGCTGCATCAGGCTGAGATCCAGCACCGGATAGTGCCGCAGCAGACGCCCGGCCAGCGCCTGCACCGCCTGCGGACGGCTATCGTAGAGCGTCAGGGCGCGGACCCCCGCCGCCGCCAGCGAAGCGGCGATCGCCGAGCCAACGCCGCCGCAGCCGATGACCAGCGCCCGCGCGCCCTGGGGCTGAAAACCCTTGCGGCGGATGCCAAGGACGAAGCCTTCGCCATCAAACATATCCCCGCTCAGGCTGCCGTCGGCCTCGCGGCGAATGGCGTTACACGCGCCGGCAATTGCCGCCGTGGGGCTGAGATGCTGCACCAGGCCGCAGGTGGCAATCTTGTGCGGCATGGTAACCAGCGCGCCGACGATATTGGTCATCGAGAACAGCGGCGCGATAAAGTCGGCATAGTCCTCAGGTCTGACCCCCATCGGCACCACTTTGACATCCACCTGCTGGTTTACAAACCACGGGTTATAAATCATCGGTGCCTTAAAACTGGCGGTAGGATAGCCAAGGTGCGCTATCAGCCGCGTGTTGCCACTAATCACCATCTCCTGCCCCTCTCTCTATTTCGCCAGCTCGATGCGTTTGACGTCGCCAAGAATAAACAGATATGCCACCACGCCGAGCAGCGCCGCGCCGCCGATATAGACCAGCGCATAGAAGAAGCTGCCGAAGGCCGCGACGATAAAGCCGACGATCAGCGGCGTGAGGATCCCGGCAAGGTTGGCACAGAAGTTGAACAACCCGCCGGTCAGCCCGCCCAGCCCCCGTGGAGCGATATCGGAAATCAGCGTCCAGCCGAGGCCGACCATGCCCTGACCAAAGAAGGCGAACGACATCACGAGGATCACCGCCAGATCGCTGGTCAGCCAGTTGGCGGAGATAATGGTGCTGGCCATCAGCAGGCCGGCAACGATAGGCAGCTTGCGCCCAAGGTTCGCCGAGCCGGTGGCCTTCAGCAGCCTGTCGGATACCCAGCCGCCGAACATCACCCCGCCGGCGGCGGCGAGGAACGGCAGAATGGCGAAGAAGCCCACTTTTAGCCACGGCATGTGGCGCTCGGTCGCCAGGTAGGTCGGAAACCAGGTCAGGAAGAAGACCAGTACCGTATTGCCGGCAAACTGGCCGATGCTGGCGCCGAGGATCTGCCGCTTGCCGAGCAGCTGGCGGACCAGCGGCCAGCTGAAGAGCGTCCGCTGCTGCATCGCGGTAGTCATGCCGCCGCCGCTGGCGATATGGTCACGCTCCTGCGGGCTAAGCTGCTTATCCTCGTGCGGCTCGCGGTAGCAGCGCCACCACACCAGCGCGAACAGCACGCCGACCGCGCCGACGCTGATAAACAGCGTCCGCCAGCCAAAGCTGCCCATGATCCAGAACAGCAGCGGGGAGAAGCAGGCCAGCCCAAGATATTCGCCCACCGTATATACCGCAGTGGCTTTGGCCCGCTCCTGCTGGGGGAACCAGGCGCTGACGACCCGGCTGTTGACCGGAAAGCACGGCGCTTCGCTGACCCCGAGGCCAAAACGGCAAAGCAGCAGCGTCTTGAGGCCAAGCGCCATGCCGTGAAACAGGGTAAACAGCGACCACAGGGTCAACGACAGGAAATAGGTCACCTTGTTGCCGAAACGGTCGAGGAACAGGCCGCCGGGGATCTGCGCCAGCGCGTAGGTCCACGCGAAGGCGGAAAACACGATCCCCATCACCGCGGCATCGATGCCGAGCTCGGAGGTTAAGCTGGGGGCCGCAATGCCTAATACCGTTCGGTCAAGGTAGTTAATCATCGTACCGACGGCCAGCAGCGAAAGGATCCCGATACGCCGCCGGGAGCGGCGCGCGGTGGTCACGGTCGCCGCCGTCGCCGCGTGGTTATGGCTATAAAAACTCATAGTCGTTTCCTGTCATAGACACGTTATCACCCGGGTCGCTTTTGTACGGGCGGCAGGAACGTTGCCGCCTTAACGCAGCGCGAGTGATGTGGTGCGTTGGGTGCAGATGAATGTTGTTATTGTATGGGCGACACGTATCAGATGAACCATTTGATACAAACTAGCCGTACTGCATCGCCGAAAGACGCACCGCCGCGTTCGCCGCGCCGTAGAGCGCGTAGCCGTCACGTCTTTCGGTCAACTCAAAGAAAAAGCGCCCTGCGGAAAAGGGTCGGGTGTAGAGATGCAGGAATTCACCGCCCTGGCCATCGCTGTCGTAGAGGAGCTGCAGACGTTTGAACAGCGCCACGCTCTCACCTGCGCCAAAGCGCGCCGCTAAATCCTCATAGTAGTTTGCCGGGATCGGCAGCGCGTTAAGGGAGACCTCAGGCAGGCAATTGAGGGTGGCCGGCAGGTCCCGGCAGGCGAAGGCCGCATGCTGCAGGCCTGCGCCCTGATAGCAGGCAACGGAGCGGGCAATCTGCGTCGCGCGGCTTTGAGAAATATTCAGCGCCAGGCGGATGTTGCCCTGCGGGCTATGTACCGCAAGGCTTCGCACCAGACCGTACGGGTCCGGCAGCGTCTGTTCATGTTCGAGGGTAAAGCCGAACACCGTGCGGAAGAACATAATCCAGTTGTCGCGGCTGTCCGCCTCCATCCCGAGCGCCAGGTGGTCGATGCCGCTGTAATCATCGCGCACAGCCGCAGGCGGCTGCAGGTGGAAATCGCGGGCATAGATATCGTCCCCGCGCTCAATCAAATAAATCAGGCTGCCATCCGGGGCGCAAACCGCCGGAATCGGGCTTTCATTCGGCCCGGCGTCGCCCTGCCAGGTGGCGTAACCGTAGGCGCGAGCGCGCGCAATAATCGGCGCGCTGCGGCTGACGCCAAGGGCCATCGCGCACAGCGAGATCCCGTGGCGCTGGTAGAAATGGTCGGCCCAGCTGTGCGGCTGAAAGTTGACGACGGCTCTTGCCGCCCCGTTACGCCACAGCGCCACCTGTTTCGAACGATGCTGGCCCTCCTGCTGAAAACCCAGCTGCGCCAGGCGCTGGCCGAGGGTTTTGGCCTCGGAGGGGCTGGCGGCAAACTCAATAAACTCCAGCCCCGTGTAGGGGGCTAACTCCGGCGCGTCAAACAGCGCCGCATCGCTGCTCGCCAGCTGGCGCCGGGTCTGCTCTTCCAGCCACAGCAGCGAACGGTAGCCGTCTTTCGCCGTCGCGCCGTTCGGCGAGGCGCGAAAACCATCATTAAAGATCTCCAGCGACCACGGGCCGCGATAGCCGCAGCGGGTCAGCTCGCAGGCAAAATCCACCAGCGGCAGCTGCCCCTGGCCGGGGAAGCAGCGGAAATGGCGGCTCCATTCGAGGACATCCATCTTCATCAGCGGCGCGTCGGCAAGCTGCAGGAAGGTGACTTTATCCACCGGCACCTCGTGGAGCCGCGCCAGATCGTCGCCGCGCGCCAGGATATGGAAGCTGTCGAGTACGATGCCCATTGCCGGGCTGTTCACCGCTTTTACCCGCTCCCAGGCCTGATGCCAGAGGTTAACGTGAGTCCCCCAGGCCAGCGCCTCATAGCCCACGATAATGCCCTCCTGCTCCGCCAGATCCGCCAGGGCGCGTAAATCCGCCACCTGCAGGGAGATATCGGCGGAGCAGTCCGGCTGCACGTTGCTGCAAAGCAGCATGGTGTCGCAGCCGAGCTCATGCATCAGCGCGAATTTGCGCCTCGCCCGCGCCAGATTGGCCGCAAACTGCGCGCGGCTGGCGCCTTCAAAATCGCGAAAGGGTTGAAAAAGCGTGATTTTTAGCCCTAAATCAGCCGCCAGATTACGAATATCCGCCGGCGTGCCCGTATAATAGAGCAGATCGTTTTCGAAGATTTCGACGCCCTGATAACCCGCAGCGGCAATGGCGTGAAGCTTTTCAGGTAAGGTACCGGAAATCGAGACGGTGGCGATTGAGCGCAGCATAGATCCTCGTGTCATCAGCGGACGTGAGCCCTGAATATGTATCATTTGGTTCATCCGCGCCACACAAGGTTGCTAAATTGTGATCGTTATGTGTATTTTTTGTCTCTCAGAAAAAAGGAGTGGTTATGTCCGTGGTTGCTCATGATGAAGCGCAATCCCTGAAAGAGCGGATCTTCACCGCCGCGATTGCCGTATTTGCCGAACACGGGCTTTCGGGGGCGCGGATGGAACAGATCGCCGTCGAAGCGCAGACGACCAAGCGGATGGTGGTCTACTACTTCAAAAGCAAAGAGCTGCTGTATCAGGCCGTGCTGCAGCACGTCTACGCCCGTATTCGCGAAACGGAACAGCAGCTCGGGCTGGAGCAGCTTCCTCCGGTGGAGGCGTTGGTTCAGCTGGTGAGGTGGAGCGTGCGCTATCACGCGACCCACGCGGACTTTATGCGCGTGATCTGTATGGAGAATATGCAGCGCGGGAAGTGGCTGCAGTCATCCGGGCAGCTGAAACCGCTGAACCGAACCGCCCTTTCCATCCTCGAGGATATTCTCCAGCGCGGGCAGCAGCAGGGGATTTTTCAGGCCGGGATTGAGCCGCGGGACGTCCACCGGCTGATCAGCAGCTTCAGCTTTTATCAGGTCTCGAATTTTTACACCTTCAACAGCCTCTATCTCGACGATCCGCTGCCGGAAATCGACGATGAGGCGATGGTCGCCCACCACTGCGATATCGCGGTAAAAGCGGTGGTTCGCTTCGTTATATCCTGAAGCCTGAGGCGCTGCCGTCGGCGTTATTCATGTCCTGATAAGGCGTGAATAACCCGGGTCATCGCTTCATGAGTCAGCTCCGAACGGGCGATTTTGGGATTCGCCAGCGCGGTGCGAACGACGCCGGCAATCACGATATGTTTCGGTTCCTGACCAAGATCGCGCATTTCGAGCACGACTTTCCCCACCACGCGGCACATTTCCTGGTACAACTCATCGTCTTTTGCTCGGTTTCCCATCAAATCACGCTCGCAAATTATCATTATCAATCAATTCATTATTGATATCTTTTCCGCATAAATCAAACCAGCGCACCGTTTCTTCGCTAATGACGAATTTCCATGACCAAACCGCGGCTAAAACGGCACGCTGCGGCCAGTTTATCTTAGCGACTGGCGAAAATTTGTGTTGCAGATAAGATTGTTATTGGTGTGAGTTTTGTTGCGTTTGTATAACGGAAAATGAAACGTTGTTTTCATTTTCCTTTTTTGTTTCATCGTCGTATAATGCACACCGATTCTTTCTTGAATGGTTTCAGCACATTGGACTGCATGACTAAAAGCATAAAAAATTGCCTCTTTTCATGGGCTGAACCGCCAGCACACATTCTTCTGCACGCTCTATTGTTGTCACCTATCCTTAGAGCGTGGCATAGCAGCTTTCGCAATACAGGTTTGCCTCCACGGCAGTGCGCCCACGGAGCGAGATTCCCCTATCCTTCACAACTTAAAGACTAATACCTTCATGAAAAAGACCAAAATTGTTTGCACCATCGGTCCGAAAACCGAATCCGAAGAGATGTTAACCAAGATGCTGGACGCGGGCATGAACGTCATGCGTCTGAACTTCTCTCACGGCGACTATGCTGAACACGGTCAGCGCATCCAGAACCTGCGCAATGTGGTGAGCAAAACCGGTAAAACCGCCGCTATCCTGCTGGATACCAAAGGTCCGGAAATTCGCACCATCAAACTGGAAGGCGGCAACGACGTCTCCCTGAAAGCGGGTCAGACCTTCACCTTCACAACCGACAAATCCGTAGTCGGCAACAACGAAATCGTAGCCGTCACCTATGAAGGTTTTACCTCTGACCTCTCCGTTGGCAACACCGTACTGGTTGACGATGGTCTGATCGGTATGGAAGTTACCGCCATCGAAGGTAAAAACGTTATCTGTAAAGTGCTGAATAACGGCGACCTCGGCGAGAACAAAGGCGTTAACCTGCCGGGCGTATCTATCGCTCTGCCGGCGCTGGCTGAGAAAGACAAACAGGACCTGATCTTCGGCTGCGAACAGGGCGTTGACTTTGTTGCCGCATCCTTTATCCGCAAGCGTTCTGACGTAGTAGAAATTCGCGAACACCTGAAGGCTAACGGTGGCGACAACATTCAGATCATCTCCAAGATCGAAAACCAGGAAGGCCTGAACAACTTCGACGAAATCCTTGAAGCCTCCGACGGCATCATGGTTGCTCGTGGCGACATGGGCGTTGAAATCCCGGTTGAAGAAGTTATCTTCGCCCAGAAAATGATCATCGAAAAATGTATCCGCGCGCGTAAAGTGGTTATCACCGCTACCCAGATGCTGGACTCAATGATCAAGAACCCGCGTCCGACCCGCGCGGAAGCCGGCGACGTCGCTAACGCCATCCTCGACGGCACCGATGCCGTGATGCTGTCCGGCGAATCGGCAAAAGGTAAATACCCGCTGGAAGCGGTTACCATCATGGCGACCATCTGCGAACGTACCGACCGCGTCATGACCAGCCGTCTGGAGTTCAACAACGACAACCGCAAGCTGCGCATCACCGAAGCCGTTTGCCGTGGTGCTGTAGAAACCGCTGAAAAACTGGAAGCGCCGCTGATCGTCGTCGCCACCCAGGGCGGTAAATCCGCTCGCGCAGTGCGTAAATACTTCCCGGATGCCACTATCCTGGCGCTGACCACCAACGAAACCACCGCCCGCCAGCTGGTGCTGACCAAAGGCGTTGTACCGCAGCTGGTTGAGCAGCTGGCCTCTACCGACGACTTCTACATGCTGGGCAAAGAGCTGGCTCTGCAGAGCGGTCTGGCGCGTAAAGGCGACGTCGTCGTGATGGTGTCCGGAGCGCTGGTTCCAAGCGGAACAACCAATACCGCATCCGTGCACGTGCTGTAATAATTTACAGGCTAATTCGTTTTTTTAAAGGCGCCTCCGTGAGGCGCTTTTTTTTTATTCAATCACTAGCTACTCTTAATAAAAATGCAAATCGGAATTTACTATTTAATAAGAGATTATCTAAGATGAATCCGATGGAAGCGTGCTGTTTTCACACAGCTTTTTAAACTAATCCTCCAAATTCGTTGGTTCTTTGAGCGAACGATCAAAAATAAGCGTATTACCGTAAAAAAATATTCTCATCCCAAAAAAGTTTGTGTAATACTTGTAACGCTACATGGAGATTAACTCAATCTAGAGGGTATTAATAATGAATCGTACTAAACTGGTACTGGGCGCGGTAATCCTGGGTTCTACTCTGCTGGCTGGTTGCTCCAGCAATGCTAAAATCGATCAGCTGTCTTCTGACGTTCAGACTCTGAACGCTAAAGTTGACCAGCTGAGCAACGACGTGAACGCAATCCGTTCCGACGTTCAGGCTGCTAAAGATGACGCAGCACGCGCTAACCAGCGTCTGGACAACCAGGCTACTAAATACCGTAAGTAATAGTGCCTGTGTAATAGAAATGGCGCACATTGTGCGCCATTTTTTTGTCCTGCTCTCCCCGATTTACTGCACTCTTGTACTCTCATCCACCGGCGCATTCTGCACCGACAAATTCGATACCGCCCCTCCGGCACTGCTCTGCTCACCGCCAGAAACCACCACCGGGTAGCCCGCTCTTCTCGACAGCGCGCGCTTCAGCAGCGCCTCGTCGACGGACTTATCGCCGGAAAACTGATGGAATTCCGCCGGGAGCGTATAGGCAATAGTTCGGGTATCGCCGCTTTCATCCTGCGACAGCGGCCGGTGTACCTCAACGTAGCGCCTGCCGTCGGGCTCAACCGCAAACTTCACCGGCTGATTGATGATGCGCACCGGCGTTCCGGTCTTCACCTGGCTAAAGAGTGCCTGAATGTCGGCGGCGTTCATGCGCATACAGCCGGAGCTGACCCGCAGCCCCACGCTATCCGGCGCGTTGGTGCCATGAATGAGGTATTCGCCGTTACCGTACGCCAGGCGCAGCGCATAGCGTCCCAGAGGGTTGTTCGGCCCCGCCGGAATAACGGGCGGCAGCTTAATCCCTTTCTCCAGCGAGCGGGCGCGGATGCCCGCCGTCGGGGTCCAGGTCGGATTGGGGATCTTCTGCCCGACGCGGGTGGTCATCTCCGGCGTTTCCAGCCCAAGCTGGCCAATGCCGAGAGGATAGACCTGCACCTGATTTTGCCCCGGCGGGAAGTAGTAGAGCCGCAGCTCCGCCAGGTTCACGACAATTCCCTCGCGAGGCGTGTCGGGCAGCAGCATCTGCGAAGGGATCAGCACCTGGGTGCCCGGTTCAGGCTCTACCGGCGCCAGCGTATCGTTAGCTTCGAGGATCAGCATTGCCGCGGTATCAAAATGACGAGCAATCGCCTGCAGGTTGCGATCCCCCTCCTGCACCGTCCAGAATTGATTTTGACCAATGATCCTGCTGTTAGCAGGAGGAAGTGGGTAATCTACCGCCCAGGCGCCATGCTGCACGCTGAGGGCCGCCAGAAGGGATAAAGTGAGGAGAGACGCGCGTTTCATACTGAGATTCCTTCTTTCGCTAATAAAACGCCAGGATCTGTACATCGGCGGGAAACGCGTTCCCACCGAACGTAACAGAATGAAATCTACCTGTTTATTCTAGCTAAGATTTGCGGCTTTCGCGCGAATTGCGCGAATCATGGCTTCCAGCCCCTGCGACCGCGATGGCGTAAGATGCTGAGTCAGCGCCATCTTTTCAAACCACGGGCGAACGTCAAAAGCGGTGATATCCTTGGCCGTCATCTGGTCATAGAGAATAAACACCACGGCGATGAGCCCTTTGACGATAGCCGCGTCGCTATCGCCGCGCAGCACGAGCGCGCCCGTCTCGTTCTGCTCCACGACAATCCATACCTGGCTCTGGCAGCCCTGGATAATGTTTTGCGCCGTATGCTCCTCGGCGCTCAGCGGCGCCAGCCGCTGGCCAAGCTCAATAATATAGAGGTACTTCTCTTCCCAGTTTGCGCAACGGCTGAAGTTGCGCAGCAGTTTATCTTTATCCGGTAACGCCGCCATGATTGCTTCCTTTAGCCTAATAGCTTGTGAATGCGCTGTAGTCCTGCGACCAGCCGATCCACATCTTCCGTGGTATTGTACATCGCCAGCGATGCCCGACACATCGCCGGAACGCTAAAGAAGTCCATCAGCGGCATCGCGCAGTGATGGCCGGTTCGAATCGCGATGCCATAGTTATCGAGGAAGCTGCCGACGTCGTAGGCGTGGTGCGCGCCGAGATTAAAGGCAATCACCCCGAGCCGCTGCGGCGGGCCGTAGATGATCAGGTCCGGCACTTTTGTCAGCTCCTGCAGCGCGTAGCGCATCAGCGTCTGTTCATATTCGCCGATATGCGCCAGCCCCAGCGCGCTGACGTAATCCAGCGCCGCCCCGAGCCCGATAATTCCGCCGGTATTTGGCGTCCCCGCCTCAAAGCGCCACGGCGCTTTTGCCCAGGTGGTCCCCTGGGTCAGGCTGACGGTGGCGATCATCGATCCGCCCCCTTCCCACGGCGGCATCTCGTCCAGCAGAGCCGCTTTACCATAGAGGACGCCGATCCCGGTCGGGCCATACAGCTTGTGTCCGGAGAAGACGTAGAAGTCGCAGTCCAGCGCCTGGACGTCCACGGCGTGATGCATCACCGCCTGAGCGCCGTCCACCAGCACCCTGGCGCCGTGCTGATGCGCCAGCGCAATCAGCGCCGCTACCGGATTTTCAATGCCCAGCACGTTGGAGACCTGGGTGATGGCCAGCAGCCGGGTGCGCGCGTCGAACAGGCCCGCTATCGCCTCCAGCTGCAGGGTTCCGTCCGGATTGAGTGGGATCACCCGCAGCTCTGCGCCCACCCGGGCGCAGAGCAGCTGCCACGGAACGATATTGGCGTGGTGCTCCATCGCGCTAACGATGATGTTATCTCCGGCCCCCACGTTGGCGTTGCCCCAGCTATTCGCCACCAGGTTAATCCCTTCGGTGGTCCCGCGGACAAACACCAGCTCTTCCGCAGAGCGCGCGTTGAGGAAGGTTGCCGCCCGCTGGCGAACCTGCTCCATTCGCGTCGTCGCTTCCGCGCTCAGGGTGTGAATGCCGCGATGCACGGCGGCATAGCCGTGCCGGTAAAACTCCGCCTCGGCGTGAATGACCGCCTCCGGCTTTTGCGCGCTGGCGGCGCTGTCCAGATAGACCAGCGGCTGGCCGTTGACCTCCCGGCCGAGCAGCGGAAAATCTGCACGGACTCGTTCAACAGAAAATGTCATGCTGCCTCTCCCGGTAGACGCTGGCCGATGCGCGCGAGGATTTGCTGCCTCAGCGCCACATCGCCGATGGCTTCCGTCAGCTCCGCGGCGAAAGCGTACAGAATCATGTGCTGCGCCGCCTGCTGGGTGATGCCGCGCGAGCGCAGGTAAAACAGCTGTTCATCGTCGATACGCCCGATGGTGGCGCCGTGGCTACATTTGACGTCATCGGCGTAAATCTCCAGCTGCGGTTTGGTATCCACCTCCGACAGCCGGCCTAACAGCAGATTATTATTGGTCATCTGGCCGTCGGTTTTAATCGCGTTCGGCGCAACGTTGATCAGGCCGTTAAATACCGCCCGACCTTTGTCGCTGACGATGGTCTTATGCAGCTGGCGGCTGTTGCAGTAGCCGACGTCATGGTTCAGCCAGGTGCGGCTGTCGCAGACCTCATTTTTTACCGGCATCGCCAGAGAGTTGATCCGCAGGTTGCTGTTCTCACCCCGCAGCTGCACGCTGGTATGCTGGCGCAGCACCGCGCCGCCGAGCAGGAAGCTGCTGCTAAAGGCCGATGCATCGCGCCCCAGAGAGAGGTCGTTGTGGGCAAAGTGGAAGCTCTGCGCGTTTTCAAACGCCAGCTTGATATGCTGCAGATGCGCGTTGTCCGCCACCGTGGCGGTCAGCCGTCCGCCGGTAAAATGACGCTGCTCGTTAAGGCTGACATAGTGCTCAAGGATCGTCGCCTCCGCGCCGCTCTCCAGCTCCAGATGATGCCGGTAGTGCGCGGTATTCATCTCTTCCCCCGCCAGCCCGCGCGTCACGTGCATAATCAGTAACGGCCTCGCGGGGCGCTGGTTGCGCTTCACGCGAATGCGCGTCACCGTCGGCGCCAGGCTTTCGGTCAGGTGCAGAAACAGCTCCGGCTGCAGCGCGTCGGGCAGCGTCTGCCGCTGGTTATCGATGCTGACTTCGTAGCCGCTGTCGGCCAGCGCATCGCTCAACGCTTCGCTGTAGCGGCCATCGATGAACACCAGCCGCCAGGCATCGACGGAGAGCGCCAGCGCGTCCCGCTGCGCCGTGGTTAACGCCTCGGGCTGCGGTGCGACGAAGGTGCCGCTGAGCAGCGCATCCAGCGGCGTATATTTCCAGTGCTCATGCTTACGCGTCGGCAGCCCCAGGCGCAGCGCCTGCTGCAGGTGCTGGTGCGCTTCTGGGGTTCGCTGCTCCGCCTGCGCTTCAAACAGGTGGTGCCACTGCTGCAGCGCGTTACTGCTGTTCGGTAAGCCAGCCATAGCCCTGCTCCTCCAGTTGTTTGACCAGGGTGAAGTCGCCGGATTTGACGATCCGCCCCTGATACAGCACGTGGACGTAATCAGGCTTGATATAGTCGAGAATACGCTGGTAGTGGGTGACAATAATAAACGCGCGCTTGCCGTCGCGCAGCGCGTTGACGCCGTCAGAAACGATCTTCAGGGCGTCGATATCCAGCCCCGAGTCAGACTCATCGAGAATGCACAGCTCCGGCTCCAGCACCGCCATCTGCAGGATGTCGTTGCGCTTTTTCTCGCCACCGGAGAAGCCGACGTTGACCGAGCGGGTCAGCAGGTCTTCCGGCATCTTCAGCAGCTTAATTTTGTCTTCCATCAGATCCTGAAAATCAAAGCGATCTAACTGCTCCTGCCCGCGATAGCGACGTACCGCATTCAGCGCCGTTTGCAGGAAAAACTGATTGCTGACGCCCGGAATTTCAACCGGATACTGGAAGGCCATAAAGATCCCCTCGCCCGCGCGATCCTCCGGCGCAAGCTCAAGCAGATCCTTGCCCTTAAACTCAACGCTGCCGCCGGTCACTTCATAATCTTCCCGCCCGGCGAGCGTTGCGGAGAGCGTACTTTTCCCGGAGCCGTTGGGCCCCATAATGGCGTGAACTTCGCCAGGTCGGATATCCAGGTTCAATCCGCGCAGGATCTCTTTCTCGTCAACGGAAACCTGCAAATCTTTAATACTTAACATGTATATTCCTTAATTCGGCAGTCTGATTCAGGCGGCGTCAGCGCGCAGCCGGTGTGGGTCAGACTGTTAACCGACGCTGTGTTCAAGGCTTATCGCCAGCAGTTTTTGCGCTTCCACGGCAAATTCCAGCGGCAGCTCTGAGAAAACATCCTTACAGAAACCGTTAACGATCATTGAGATCGCATCATCTTCACTGATCCCGCGCTGCAGGCAGTAGAACAGCTGATCTTCACCGATTCGCGAGGTGGTGGCTTCGTGCTCCAGCTGGGCGCTATTGTTGCGGCACTCGACGTACGGGAAGGTATGCGCCCCGCAGTCTGGCCCAATCAGCATCGAGTCACACTGGGTAAAGTTTCGCGCGTTGGTCGCGGTCGGCATAATTTTTACCAGCCCGCGGTAGCTGTTCTGGCTTTTACCGGCGGAAATCCCTTTGGAGATAATCGTCGAGCGGGTATTTTTACCGATATGAATCATTTTGGTGCCGGTATCCGCCTGCTGGTGACCGCTGGTCAACGCCACCGAGAAGAACTCGCCGATGGAGTTGTCGCCGCGCAGAATGCAGCTCGGATACTTCCACGTTATCGCCGAGCCGGTCTCCGACTGAGTCCACGACATTTTGCTGTTTTCGCCTTCACAGAGCGCCCGTTTGGTGACGAAGTTCAGGATCCCGCCGGTGTTGTTATCGCCGGGGAACCAGTTCTGCACCGTGGAATATTTTACTTCGGCATCTTTGTGGATGATGACCTCAACGACCGCCGCGTGCAGCTGGTAGCTGTCGCGAACCGGCGCCGAGCAGCCTTCAATATAGCTGACGTAGCTGCCCTCATCGGCGACGAGGATCGTGCGTTCAAACTGGCCGGTTTTTTCCGCATTGATGCGAAAATAGGTCGATAGCTCCATCGGGCAGCGCACGCCTTTCGGCACGTAGATAAAGGTGCCGTCGGAGGCAACCGCGGCGTTCAGCGCGGCGAAGAAGTTGTCATTGCCGGGCACCACGGTGCCGAGATATTTTTTCACCAGCTCCGGATGATCGTGAATCGCTTCGCCGAAGGAACAGAAGATGATGCCCTGCTCTCCCAGCTTTTCCCGGTAGGTGGTGGCGACCGAAACCGAGTCAAATATGGCGTCTACCGCCACTTCGCGACCTTCACGTACCGGCACGCCCAGCAGATTAAAGGCCTCTTCGACTTCGCTGGTCAGATAGTCGCCGGGGCCGGTTTGCTGCACCGCTCCCGGTTCGGAGGCGCAGGTGTCGTCGCAGTTGCCGCAGGACGGCGCGGAATAGTAGCTGTAGTCCTGATAGTCCAGCTTATCGTAGTGCGCCTTCAGCCAGTGCGGCTCTTCCATCTCCAGCCACGCCTTAAATGCGTTCAACCTGAACTCAAGCATCCACTCCGGCTCGTTGCGACGGGCGGATATTGCCCGCACCACCTCTTCGTTGATGCCCTTGGCCAGCTCATCGGTCTGTAACCGGGTAAAAAAGCCTTCTTTATAATTCAGCGGCCCGCCGGTCCAGGTTTTGACATCGTCAGTTGTTTCAGTATTACGAGACATAATTACTCCGCCTGAACCCCAAAGCTTTCACCGCAGCCGCACTCGTGCTGCGCTTTCGGGTTATGAAACTTAAAGATTTCATTTAATCCTTCCCGAACGTAATCCAGCTCCGTACCATCAATAAACGGCATTGCCTGCAGCGGCGCCCACAGCTTCGCGCCATCAAACTCAAACAGCAGATCGTCCTGCGCGGGCTCAGCGATAAGCTCCATGACGTAGGCAAATCCAGCGCAGCCGCTGGTTTTCACGCCAAGACGCAGCCCCTGCATCGGCGGCTGCTTGCTCACCAGATCACGGATATGGGCGGCGGCGGCGGGCGTCATTATCAGACCTCGCCAGCTAAAATCGTCGGGATTAAAGGTTCCTGCTTGTAATTCCATAGCTCTACCTCATTGGTTGGCGCCATCAGGGCATCTCACCATGTTAGTGATAACGATTATCACTTCAACCCATCTGGAGAAGGGGTATTCGCCCCTGCGACCCTTTTACGGCCCTTTTTATAAGCATAGACCCTGCTTTACTGCTTATCAGGTCTCATTTTTTCTATTTAATAGATTGAAAAATAATAAGTTATTTGATGCGAATTGGCAGAAGGTGCGGCAATGGAAAAGATGTATCGAAAATACCGATTTTTGAGATAGGAGATGAAAAAATCCTGCTTTCAGCGACTTATCGGATATTCAACAGGTTACACTATTACACCGGCGGACAATCCGGGGCATAAAAGGAGATTCCGCTGTCCCCAAAAGCGCCCTCCATCAGCTCCGCTGTCCCCGTTATGGCCCGCCAAATAGCCGGACTCAAGCCAGAAGAAGAGATTGTAGCCGACGGTGGCGCTGCTGCCGATCTTTTCACCTGGAATGGATACAGGAACTCACCTGAACGCCGGCGTCACGTATCCAGGATAATTGACCGCTATGCGCTGGAAAAACGCAGCGTGAAATTGATGCACGCCGCCACGTCTGCTGATTATTGATTAGCCCGGCGAAAAAAGGCCTCAAGTTCTGAAAAACCGATGGCCTGTTTTGCATAGGTAAAAGTGCCATCATGGCTGACCTCCCGCGCTGCCTGAACAAACGCGCCATAAGCGAATCGGGCCATTGAGGCACCCACGCTTATACGCCGGACTCCGGCTTGCGAGAGTTCTTCGACGCTGTAAACATTTCCGGGCAATCCCATGACAACATTCACCGGTTTTGTAACAGAGCTGCAGAGGGTTTGAATCATAGAGAGATCGTCGATCCCCGGGGCATAGAGAACATCTGCGCCCGCCTTTTCGAAAGCCTGAAGCCTCAGGATTGTTTCATCAAGATCCCGATTGCCCCACATGAAATTTTCAGCTCGCGCAGTAATAACAAAATCAGGATCACAAATAGCGCGTGATTCAGCCGCCGCCGCAATTCTCTCAACCGCAAGGCTCAAATCGAAGATAGGAACTTCCGGCCGGCCGCTGTAATCCTCAAGGGAACAGCCCGCAAGACCGGCGTCCACTGCGATCTCAATGGTTTCAGCGGCGCTATCCGGACTGTTGCCCGCTCCTTTCTCCAGATCGGCTGACACCGGCAGAGCGGTCGCTGCGGCGAGGTTCCGGCAGTGATGAATGGTCTGTTGCCAGGAGACCTGGCCTTCCGCCACCCCCAGAGAAAAGGCGAGCCCAGCGCTGGTTGTGGCGAGGGCCATAAAGCCCATTTGCTCAAGTATTCTGGCGGTGCCGATGTCCCAGGGATTAGGAATGACAAAGGTATTCCCGGATTCGTGAAGAAGACGAAAAGCTCTGCTTTTGTCGCTCATAGATCTCCCCTGAATGCTATTTTTTCATTCAGCTGTTATAACCTGCGCAGGCAGCGGTATGCCATAAATTCTGCATTCGCGTTGGCGAAGATGTGCCGGGTTTTAGGGGCGAGGTATAGATTATGCCCCTATGACGGCATTCCTACCATTGACTGTCACGCCTTCTAAGCAGAGCAGTTGCAAATAGCTCACTCTGTCGCAGCGTATTGCCTTATCAGATGAGGTAAATCTTAAAACGTTTCCCGGGAGAGGTTTTTAATATTTCGGCCATATTCTGGATGGTAAAATCCGTGCCGGTTGTAGACCCCCTATAGCCAAGGCCCGCCCTCGTGCTTTTGCATAGGGATCCCGGGCGGGCCACCTCATAGCGATAGCGCCGGGAAATATCTTCGCATTAGCCCCGCAGGCGCCGTTTTCCGACGGCCGCACTCGACAATCTCCGACGTCATAGCAGTCGAGCAGCGGACACGCTCTGCCGCCCTTCGGCCATTTGACCGACAGGTATTAATCAGGTTGAAATTTCGTCTTACCTCGCTTCAGGATGCGCCGACCCAAATATGCCCCAATCCCCAGAGCATGGGCCGATCCTACGAATATCACGGCCAATCTATAAGCATTATCTGAAAACCGGGGTTGTTGTGTGGCTATGCGTAGACATTTTGGTTATAAAGTCGACCGTCCTTCGGGGATTAAGTTTTAATCACCATGATCAAGCTGGTGTACAATCTCCGTCTATATTTTCTACAGTTTTCGGCATGATGCCGGAGCCGCTGATAACCTGGAGCTTTTGTCGTAACGGATGATAGATATCAGTATTATGTCGATGTGCATGGTAGTCCTTCTGGTGATGAGCGTCCTGCTGGACTGAAAGCGTGTTGTGCCACAAATCTTTGTCGCCGCTGTTTCAATTCTTGCCTTTTATCGGCTGGCCGCAGCCATCTCCTGATGAGACCGGGCCCTCGGTTTCACCGTGCCGCACGCTTCCCTGCAGACCCTCCACATTCGTTAATAAATAAGGAGATTTGTAGGATTCGCCCCTGGTGGGATTGTCGGCCAGAAACGTAACCTCTAAGATTTTAGCCACACTCTTAAGAGGTAACAAAGATGAAAAGAACAATCATTGCCCTGTTAGCAACCGTTTCTATTGCCGCCGCCGGCGCCTTCGCCGCGGATAAAAACGAAACGCCAGCCCCGGCGCGGAATAACGCCGGGCAGCCGCCGTTTGAGATGAATCAGGAACGTGGCCCCATGCCAATGCCAATGCCGCCATTGCCGCCGAGAAAGCCGGTGCTCTTCTCCGCGACCGTTGCCAGCGATAATCCGACTGAAACCATTAATAAGCTCACCGCGTTAATCCCGGCCAGCAAAGCCCGGCATTATGAAGTTCATGTCGAAGTTGTCGCCGTACCCGATATGTCAGAGGCCGGTCCCTGGTGATTATGGCGGGTTAATTAAACCCTGCGGACGTAGGGAAATAGGTTAGCGGCCCCTTCGGCCGGTACGATGTACGGGTTGTCTAATAGATTTGCCCGCCGGTTTGTTGTGGTTTTTATTATCATCCGATCCGCCAGCATCGCTATTATGTGACGAAAAAAAAAGCTGCCAATAATAGTGGCAGCTTTTATCGCTTATGACTCAGTTGATACTGAAGGGCTATTAGCTCTTAATTTTTCTGTAGATAAACAGCACGACCAGCGCGCCAATTACCGCAACGACAAAGCTCCCGAAATTAAATCCGTCAACCTTGCCAAAACCAAAGAAGGTGCTGATCCAGCCGCCCACTACCGCACCGATGACCCCCAGAATGATGGTGACGAAAAAGCCGCCGCCGTCTTTGCCCGGCATGATCCACTTAGCTAAAATACCGGCAATAAGACCAAAAATGATCCAGGAAATGATACCCATGGTTAACTCCGTCCTCTTTGTTGCTCTGCAAGTGCATAGTGACTAAATAATAGCATACACAGAACGAATGAATAATGAATTATATATTTATTAGATGATTACTTGCCGCACAAGCCGTCATGGTCTACATATCATGGGGAGCTGTTAACGTGAAAAGGGGTAAAAGATGGGGTATTACGTCATTAAGAAGTCAGAGAAGAGCGTGTCCCAACCTTGGTATTTCTTACTGAAGGCCGATAACCACGAAACCATTGCCACCAGTGAAATGTATTCCTCGAAGGATGCGGCGAAAAAAGGAATTGCCTCGGTGCAGAAGAATGGCCCGAGTGAAATAATTAAGGATGAAACGCTATAAACAATATGGGGGAAAAATTTCCCCCATATATCACTTCAGGCAACGATCTCGGTCTTAAACCACCGCCGTAGTGAGCCGCGATGAGCAGCACAGACGCCCCTGCTCATCGGATATTTCAATCTGCCACACCTGATGGCGCGAGCCGACGTGCAGGGCCTTGCAGACGCCACGAACCCGACCGTCGCGAACCGAGCGGATATGGTTAGCGTTAACCTCAAGCCCCACCACCTTTTGTTCGCCTTCGCTGCATAAGTAGCCGGCAACCGAACCCAGCGTTTCGGCCAGCACCACCGACGCGCCGCCGTGCAGCAGGCCAAACGGCTGATGGGTTCGGCTGTCTACCGGCATCGTAGCTTCAAGGGTGTCATCGGTAAACACATCGAAGCGGATATCCAGCAGACCAACCATATTGCCCTCGCCCATAGCGTTGAGCTGTTCCAGCGTTGTCTGACGTTTCCAAATCATCCAATAATCTCCAGCAGCGCCTGCAGCGGGTGACGTACGCCGCTGCCTTCAATACGCTTAACCTGGCTACGACAGGAATAGCCGGTCACCAGGCAGCGGTTGCGCGGCAAACGCTGCATCGCCTGTTGCCAGGAAAGCGCGTAAATCGCCAACGAGTTGGCATGGTTTTTAACCTCATGGCCGTAGGTTCCGGCCATGCCGCAGCAGCCCACGCTGACGTTTTCCAGCTTCGCGCCAAAGCGCGCAAAGATTTCAGCCCACTGCTTCGGCGCGGCCGGGAGCGCCGTGACCTCAGTGCAGTGACCAAACAGATACCACGCCTCGCCGCCGTTATCCTGCACCGCGCTTTCAGGCAGCGCCTGCGGCAGCCATTCATGTACCAGCATCACGCGGAAGTCGCCGCGCTTGTCGCCCAGCGTCTGGTTGTATTCATCGCGGTAGCACAGCACCAGGGCCGGATCGACGCCGACCATCGGGATCCCGAGCTGCGCCATCCGGTTGAGGAAGTCCGCCGTTTTCTGCGCCGTACGGGCGAAACGCGACAGGAAGCCTTTAATATGCTGCGCCTTACCGTTTGGCGAAAACGGCAGCAGCACCGGCTGATAGCCGACCTTTTCCACCAGACGGATGAAATCAGCCACCACCTGCGCATCGTAGTAGCTGGTGAACGGATCCTGCACCACCAGCACCATTTTCGCCTTTTGCTCGGCGCTCAGCGTTTCAAGCTGTTCCAGCGTCATATTCGCCGAACGGTGGCCGACCATTTGCTGCTTCAGCGACGGCGTGGAGAGCAGCGGTAAATCCACCATCCCGATGTGCTTCTCCGACAGCTTGCGCATCCACGGCTGGTTAATAAAGAAGTTAAAGGTTTTCGGCGCCTGCGCCATCAGCGGCGCGTAGGACTCCACCGTCGCCACCAGATGGTCGCGAACCGGGCGCAGATAGCGGCTGTGGTAAAGCTGCAGGAAGCGTGAACGGAACTCCGGAACGTCAATCTTAATCGGACACTGGGTGGAGCAGGCTTTACAGGCCAGACAGCCGGACATCGCCTCTTTGACCTCATGCGAGAAGTCATACTCGCCCTTGCGCGCGTGCCAGCTGTTGCGGGTACGCTCGATCAGTTCGCGCAGGCTGGCGCGTTTTTCCGCCAGCTGGCTCTCCAGCTGATTGGGATCGATACCGCGATCGGCCAGCAGACGCAGCCACTCGCGCACCAGCGTTGCCCGGCCTTTCGGCGAATGGATGCGATGATTGCTCACCTTCATTGACGGGCACATGGGGCTCTTAACATCAAAGTTAAAGCACAGGCCGTTACCGTTACACTCCATCGCCCCGCGCCATGAGCTGCGTACGGCGATAGGGATCTGACGGTCGTAGGTGCCGCGCTTCACCGCGTCCACTTTCATCATCGGCGCATCGACGCCTTCCGGCGGGCAAATTTTCCCGGGGTTAAGGCGGTTATCCGGGTCAAATGCCGCCTTCACTTTCCGCAGCTCGCGGTACAGCTCATCGCCAAAGAACGCCGGGCTGTACTCGGCGCGGAACCCCTTCCCGTGCTCCCCCCACAGCAGGCCGCCGTATTTGGCCGTCAGCGCGACCACTTCATCGGAGATCCGCTTCATCAGCACTTCCTGCTGAGGATCGCACATATCCAGCGCCGGGCGCACGTGCAGCACCCCGGCATCGACGTGGCCAAACATGCCGTAGCTCAGGCCGTGGGCGTCCAGCAGCGCGCGAAACTCAACGATGTAATCCGCCAGATGTTCCGGCGGCACGCAGGTATCTTCGGCAAAAGGAATCGGTTTAGCCGCCCCCTTCGCGTTACCCAGCAGCCCTACCGCCTTTTTACGCATCGCGTAGATACGCTCAACGCCGTCCAGCTCGCCGCACACCTGCCAGCCGATGACGCCGGCTTCACCCTGGGCGATCAGCCGATCCAGCCGCTGGCACAGGGAAGCCACCTGGCCGTCAATCAGCTCGACGTCATCGCCGGAAAACTCGACGATGTTCAGCCCCAGCATCTCTTTATCCGGCACGTCGGCGATCAGTTCGCTGACGGAGTGCCAGACGATATCTTCGCGCGCGAGGTTAAGCACCTTCGAGTCGACGGTTTCCACCGACAACGCATTTGCCGCCACCATAAACGGCGCATTGCGCAGCGCGGAATCAAACGAATCATACTTAACGTTCACCAGCCGACGCACCTTCGGCAGCCGGGTAATATCGAGACGCGCTTCGGTAATAAACGCCAGCGTGCCTTCCGAACCGGTTAATATCCGGGTGAGATCGAATTCGCTCAGATCGTCATTAAAGACGTGGCGCAGATCGTAGCCGGTCAGGAAGCGGTTAAGCTTAGGGAATTTATCGATAATCAGCTGGCGCTGCTCTTTACAGCGCTGGTAGACGGTGCGGTAAATGCGCCCGATTGCCGACTGCTCGTTTGCCAGAGTTTCTGCCAGGGCCGCGGGAATGGCCTGGGTGTCCAGAATATCGCCCCCCATCAGGACCGAGCGCACGCCCAGCACATGATCGGAGGTTTTACCGTACACCAGCGACCCCTGGCCGGAGGCATCGGTATTGATCATTCCGCCGAGCGTAGCGCGGTTGCTGGTTGACAGCTCCGGCGCAAAAAAGTAGCCGTACGGCTTAAGATATTGGTTGAGCTGATCTTTAATAACCCCGGCTTCGACCCGCACCCAGCCTTCTTCCGGGTTAATTTCGATAATGCGGTTCATATAGCGGGACATATCAACAACAATCCCCGCGTTCAACGACTGGCCGTTGGTGCCGGTGCCGCCGCCGCGTGGCGTAAAGACCAGCGTTTTGAAACGCTCATCCGCCGCCACTCTTGCCAGCAGCGCGACGTCCGCCGTGGAACGGGGGAATAAAATCGCGTCCGGCAATAGCTGATAGATGCTGTTGTCCGTCGCCATCGTTAGCCTGTCGGCATAGCTGGTGGCGGTATCGCCGGTAAAACCTTGTTGCTCCAGTACCTGCAAAAAATTCAATACCAGCTGAACGACGCCTGGTGCTTGAGAAATTTGTGGGATCATAACGCTTGACCCTGCCTGACTATGTTGTGTTGTAAAAACTTCATCCTTCGGAGCGCTTTCCGTCAGCCGCTTCCGCTGCGCCGATCGCTGACTTAGGCAAACGCCGCGAGCTTTCACCTGCCGGTTCGAGGTATCCTGGATGATTTTGTGTATAGGTAACTAAACGATTGCGTAGTGCAGTCAACTTTTTATCACATTTTTTTCATATGCGCCCACCAGATTTATGTGCAGAATCAGGCGGGTTAAATTATTGGTATTATTATCCGTATATGGAATTACGCTGCGTCAGCCTTTTGGCGCCACTGGAAAGGTAAATTTTCTCTATGATTAACGAGCGTCAGCCCCGGGATATACCGCAGGTTCTGCTATCGGTGCTGTTTTTGTCCCTGATTATTGTTTCCTGCCTGTGGATCGTACAGCCCTTTATCCTGTCTTTTGCCTGGGCAGGCACCGTGGTCATTGCAACCTGGCCGGTACTACTGCGCCTGCAGCGGCTGCTGTTTGGCAAACGCGCCCTCGCGGTGCTGGTAATGACCCTGCTGTTATTCTTACTGTTCGTTATCCCGATCGCGCTGCTGGTCAACAGCCTGGTCGATAACAGCGCGCCGCTGATTAAAATGTTCACCACCGGTAGCGTGAGCCTGCCGGATTTCGCCTGGCTCAACAGCATCCCGCTGATTGGCGACAAGCTCTACTCCGCGTGGCATGGCCTGCTGGATATGGGGGGCGCGGCGATCATGGCCAAAATCCGGCCCTATATCGGCACCACCACCACCTGGTTTGTCGGGCAGGCGGCGCACATTGGCAAACTGCTGGTCTACTGCGGGCTGATGCTGCTGTTCAGCGCCCTGCTGTACTGGCAGGGTGAAAAGGTAGCCTATGGTTTCCGCTATTTCGCCACCCGGCTGGCGGCAAAACGCGGCGATGCCGCGGTGCTGCTGGCAGGCCAGGCGATTCGCGCCGTGGCGCTGGGCGTCGTGGTTACCGCGCTGACTCAGGCGGTGCTGGGCGGCATCGGCCTGGCGGTAACCGGCGTGCCTTACGCCGCGCTGCTGACCGTGGTAATGATCTTCACCTGCCTCGTTCAACTGGGGCCATTGATTGTGCTCATCCCCTCCATTATCTGGCTGTACTACAGCGGAGATACCACCTGGGGTACCGTGCTGCTGGTGTGGAGCTGCGTGGTGGGGACAATGGATAACGTCATCCGTCCGGTGCTCATCCGCATGGGCGCCGATCTGCCGATGATCCTGATCCTCTCCGGCGTTATCGGCGGCCTGATTGCCTTTGGCATGATTGGCCTGTTTATCGGCCCGGTCCTGCTCGCCGTGTCATGGCGACTGTACGACGCCTGGGTGCATGAAGTTCCGCCGCCGCCGAAAGATCCCGATCAGGTGCTGGCCGAGCTCACCGAGCTTAATGCCGGCAATATCAAAAGCGGCGAGTAACGCCGGCAGCACAAAAATTAAGGCGGGGAAACCCGCCTTAATCATAAATAAACCTTATGCATTGGTGCCTGTCAGGCGCTTCAACCATAGCTTTCGCTACATATCCCACGCTTATTCTTCACCTCAATTTAACTATTGAGAGGAATCCGATCGACGCAAAAAATCCCTGTGGCTACTATATGAGCACGGTTATAAATCAACACATTGATTTATAAGCATGGAAATCCCCTGAGTGAAACAACGAATTGCTGTGTGTAGTCTTTGCCCATCTCCCACGATGGGCATTTTTTTATCAACTCACCTCGCAGCGGCTCATCATTCGCCACCTCTGCGCCAGCTCACGAACCTCGCCTTTTACCGTCACGGTTGCCGTCCCGCGGATATCAGCAGAAGATGCGCCGACCTGGAGCACAAACTCACCGGGTTCAACGATGCGCTGCCCGTCACGGCGGGTAAAGTTAAGCATATCGACCGGCAGATAGAAGGTCAGCGTCGCCGTTTCTCCCGGATCCAGCGTCACCCGCCGGAAGGCTTTAAGCTCCTGAACCGGACGCACCATCGAGGCGACCTTATCGCGCACGTAGAGCTGCACCACCTCGCTGCCGCGACGCTCGCCGTCGTTGCGGATCGTCACCTGGAGGGCAATCTCCCCCTCCATTGCCACCTGTGACGCCAGCAGCTGCGGCTCGCCATACCTGAAGGTCGTCCAGCTTTGCCCGTAGCCGAACGGGTAGCGGGAGCCAAAGTGGAAGGCGAACGGCGTACCGCCGCTTTTCAGCTTGTGGTTGTAATAATAGGGCATCGCGCCCGCGCTTTTCGGCACGCTGACCACCAGCCGCCCCTGCGGCTCCTCTCGCCCCGTCAGCACGTCGGCGATCGCCCAACCGCCCTCCTGCCCCGGAGCCCATGCCATCAGCAGGGCCGCAACTTTCTCTTCCAGCCCCTGCAGGTTATAGGGCCGCCCGCCGGTCATCACCACAATAACCGGCTTCCCGGTTGCCACCAGCGCCTCCAGCAGCCGCTGCTGCACGCCAGGCAGATTCAGGCTGTCGGTATCGGAGCCTTCGCCCACGGTGCCGCTCTGGAACAAGCCGGCAAGGTCGCCCACGCAGGCCACCACCACATCGCTCTCCTCGGCCGCTCTTACCGCAGCCGGAATCAGGCTGGTGTCGAACGAGACCGGCGATTGCTGCATCGGCTTACCGCCGCTGTCGCCGGGGAATACCGGCGCGCCCGCCATGCGCTGTTCAATAATGTGGCACCCTTTGGCATAGCTGACGCGCCGGTCTCCAAGATAGTGGCGCAGCGCCGCCAGCGGGGTCGTCACCTGCGAGACCTCTTCCAGCATATCGCTGATAATCAGATGCACCGGGAAGCTGTAGCCGCTGAGCAGCGCCAGCGGATCGTCAGCGGTAGGCCCGACCACCGCGACCTTTGGTTCTCCCTGCAGCGGCAGGCAGGCGCGATTTTCCAGCAGGGTCAGCGAGCGCGTCGCCACCTCGCGCGCGGCCTGGCGGGCGCTGGCCGACTGCAGCGTGATCCCCGCTACGTCGGTATAGGGCCGCTCGAACAGCCCAAGACGGAATTTCTCGGTCAACGTGCGGGCCACGATCTCGTCAATCTTTTCGACGGCGATCAGCCCGCGCTCGAGGGCTTCATCCAGGTGACGCGCGCAGTCATCTTTTGGCAGCTCCACGTCAAGCCCCGCATTAAACGCCAGCGCGGCCGACTCCGCCGCATCGTGCGAGATGCCGTGATGCTGATGCAGCAGGCTAACGCCGCCGTAGTCGGCGACGATAATGCCGTCGAATCCCCAGCGTTGCCGCAGCAGCGTGGTGAGCAGGAAGCCGTCGCTGTGCCCCGGCTGGTTATCGATATCGTGATACGCCGGCATCACCGATCCGGCATTGGACAGCTTCACCGCCATCTCGAACGGCAGCAGGAAGGTGTCGTTAAGTTCGCAAAAGCCGAGATGAACCGGAGCATGGTTGCGCGCGCCTTCGCTAAAAGAGTGGCCGACGTAATGTTTTAGCGTTGCCAGCACGTCGCGCTTTTCGCCCTGCAGCCCGTCAACGTAGGCGCAGGCCATGACGCCGACCAGCCACGGGTCCTCGCCGAAGGTCTCTTCCGTACGCCCCCAGCGCACGTCGCGAGAGACGTCCAGCACCGGGGCAAGCCCCTGCTTGCAGCCGGTCGAACGCGCTTCGGCGCCGATTTCCCGCGCCGCCCGCGCCACCAGCTCAGGATCCCACGTCGAGCCATAGTTTAGCGACGAGGGGAACAGGGTCGCCTCTTTGCACAGTAGCCCCACCAGGCACTCTTCGTGGAACAGCGCCGGGATCCCTAGCCGCGTCTCTTCCATCAGCATCTTCTGCAGCCGGTTGGCGGCGCGCACGCCGCTGTCCGCCGCCACGATGTGGGTGCCCAGCGGACGGGTGATTTGCCCGACGCCCAGCTTCAGCCTCTCCGCGAGGGAGGTCTGCTCGCTGACGCCGGCAAACTCATCGCTCATATCGCTGCGTTCACGGTGCTCGCCGTTTTCGTCAAGCACCAGCCAGTACCCGTGCATCTGGGCAAACTTCTCTTCCAGCGTCATGCGCGACAGTAAATCCGCAACGCGCTCCTCTACCGGGCGGCTGGCATCCTTATAAATTACGGTCATATTATTACTCCTGTAGGGCTGAATCTGGCGCCGACACGGGGGCTTCGGGGGTCCGCATTTCGCGCTTGCGGGTCAGTTCTCTGGCGATACTGTCCGCCGTACGGCTATTCAGTTTGTAGAGCATCAGCAGCAGCGCCATCGCGATAAACAGCGCGCTGGGGACGATGGAAAACAGCGCATTGATCGTGCCGAGCACCGCCGCCGACTGGGTTGCCGCATTCGGGATATAGTCGACAAATCCAAGCACCCATCCCACCACGGCGCCGCCCAGCGCAAGGCCAAACTTGATGGCGAAGAGCGCGGTGGAGAACACCAGACCATCGAGGCGGCGTCCGCTGCGGTGCTCTTCATAGTCCACGACGTCGGAAAACATGGTCCACTGCAGCGGGGTTGTCAGGTTCTGAATAAAGCTGAAGACCACGTTCAGGCCAAATATCAGCCAGATCTGATTGGCCGGAATAAAGAAAATGGCGCAGGCGAAGAGTACGAAGGTAATAATTGTCCACTGATACGCCCGCACCCGATCGAATTTCCCGAGCAACCGTTCCGATAATAATGCCCCCAGCAGGGCGGCAATCATTCCGGAAACAATAAACGTAAACACCATTTCGGGGCGCTGCATGACATACTTAACGTAATACATCGTCGCCGAGCCGCGGGTAACCACGGCGGTTAATAATAAAATATTAAAGATGAACACAATGCGCCATTGGCTATTTGCGGCCAGCAGCTTGAGGTCTTTTATTAGCGACCCGG
This sequence comes from Klebsiella sp. 10-1, assembly GCF_009758445.1. NCBI lineage: Bacteria > Pseudomonadati > Pseudomonadota > Gammaproteobacteria > Enterobacterales > Enterobacteriaceae > Klebsiella > Klebsiella sp. 10-1. The sequence continues at coordinate 432,050 of NZ_WQRE01000004.1, read as the reverse complement.
AGGCGTCGTTCTGCGGCGTATAGCGTTCGCGGGTCAGGAAAAAGCAGCTGAAAAAAAGCACAATTCCGAGCAGGCCCATCAGGCTCATCGCATAGAAGTAGCCTTTCTGGGCGTTACCATCGCCAAGGTGAGCCACCAGCGGCAGCGCAATCACGGTGACGATCAGTCCGCCGACAAACGACAGCGCAAAGCGCCATGATTGCAGCGAGTGGCGTTCGTGCGGGTCCATCGTCAGGGCGCCCGGCATCGCGCAGTAGGGGACGTTAATCGCCGAGTAGATAAAGCTGAGAAGAGTGTAAGTCAAGCAGGCATAAATGATTTTTGCCGTCTCGCCGACATCAGGAACGTAGAAGGTGATGATGCAGCTCGCGCCGAAGGGAATGGCAAACCACAGCAGCCAGGGACGAAACCGGCCGTGTCGGGTTTGGGTGCGATCCACCAGCGCGCCGATGCACGGATCGACCACCGCGTCGACTACCCGCACGACTAAAAACATGGTGCCCATAATGGCGGCAGGCAGGCCAAATACATCGGTATAAAAATAAGCCAGAAACAGCGTTGCGGTTTGCCACACCAGCGCGCTGGCCATATCACCGAGGCCGTAACCTATTTTATCTTTTGTAGTCAGTACAGACGACAAGGTCATTATTATTATCCTTTACACGAGAACAAACGATTCTCACTTAATAACCAGTATGAGAGCCTAATGACGCGATGTAAGTATTAGAAATGACCGTCTAAACGACAATTGTAGAAATTAACTGATGGCTTACGATATTTTGTTTTTTTCACTTTATGTGACTGACCGCAAAATATGTGATCGGGACGCTATAAAAAATAAAAAACTCCGCCATTGCTGACGGAGTTTACCTGTGCACAGAACGCGTTATTTGTTGAGTTCAGCCAGACCAAGCCAGGTTTGCACCACGGTATCCGGGTTCAGGGACAGGCTATCAATCCCCTCGTCCATCAGCCAGGCGGCAAAGTCCTCATGGTCGGACGGGCCCTGCCCGCAAATACCGACATATTTACCCTGTTTCTTCGCCGCGCGAATCGCCATCGACAGCAGCGCTTTCACCGCGTCGTTACGTTCGTCAAACAGCTCAGAGACGACGCCGGAGTCACGGTCAAGGCCAAGTGCCAGCTGCGTCATATCGTTCGAACCGATAGAGAAGCCGTCAAAGTACTCAAGGAACTGCTCCGCCAGCAGGGCATTGGATGGAATTTCACACATCATGATAATTTTGAGGCCATTTTCGCCGCGCTTCAGGCCCTGACGCTCCAGCTCTTCCACCACCGCTTTCGCCTGGGCGACGGTGCGGACGAACGGCACCATGATCTCGACGTTGCTCAGCCCCATGTCGTTACGCACGCGCTTAACCGCATCACACTCCAGCGCAAAGCAGTCGCGGAAGCTGTCGGAAACGTAGCGGCCGGCGCCGCGGAAGCCGAGCATTGGGTTCTCTTCTTCCGGCTCATAACGCTCGCCGCCCACCAGGTTGGCGTATTCGTTAGATTTAAAGTCGGACAGACGCACGATAACGCGTTTTGGATAGAATGCCGCACCCAGCGTGGCGATCCCTTCCGTCAGGCGACCGACGTAGAACTCTTTCGGTGAATCGTAGCCCTTCATCAGCTCGCGGATTTCGTTCTGCAGGCCAGGCTCCTGGTCATCAAACTCCAGCAGCGCGCGCGGGTGAACGCCAATCATGCGGTTGATGATGAACTCCAGACGCGCCAGGCCCACGCCCTCATTCGGCAGGCAGGCGAAGTCAAACGCCCGGTCCGGGTTACCGACGTTCATCATAATTTTCAGCGGCAGGTCGGGCATTTCGCCGACGCTGGAGCTCTTGATGCTGAAATCCAGCAGCTCAGCATAAACGTAGCCGGTATCGCCTTCCGCACAGGAGACGGTCACGTTCTGGTTTTCCTGAATGCGGTCGGTCGCGTCGCCGCAGCCTACCACCGCCGGGATCCCCAGCTCACGGGCGATAATCGCCGCATGGCAGGTACGTCCGCCGCGGTTGGTCACGATGGCCGACGCTTTCTTCATGATCGGTTCCCAGTCCGGGTCGGTCATGTCGGTGACCAGCACGTCGCCCGGCTCGATGCGGTTCATCTCGCTGATATCGTGGATAACCTTCACCGGGCCCGCGCCAATGCGGTGACCGATTGCGCGACCTTCGGCGACAATCTGCCCCTGGGCATGCAGCGTATAGCGCTCCATGACCTGGCCGCGCGAGCGTACGGTTTCCGGGCGCGCCTGAACGATAAACAGCTCGCCGGTATGGCCATCTTTCGCCCACTCGATATCCATCGGACGTCCGTAGTGCTTCTCAATCTGCACCGCCTGCTTCGCCAGCTCCTGCACTTCCTCGTCAGCTAACGAGAAAATATCGCGCTGCGCCTGCGGCACATCCTCGATGCGCACCTGCTTGCCGTGCTCCTGGGTCGGCGCGTAAATCATGCGGATCTTTTTCGATCCCATGGTGCGGCGCACGATAGAGGGGCGACCAGCGGCCAGCGTTGGCTTGTGGACGTAGAACTCATCCGGGTTTACCGCGCCCTGCACCACCATTTCACCCAGGCCCCAGGCAGAGGTGATAAACACCACCTGGTCGAAACCGGATTCGGTATCGATGGAGAACATGACGCCGGACGAGGCGAGGTCGGAGCGGACCATACGCTGCACCCCGGCGGATAGCGCCACGCCGCGGTGATCGTAGCCCTGATGCACGCGATAGGAGATCGCGCGATCGTTAAACAGCGAAGCAAACACGTGCTTCACTGCGACGAGCACGGCATCAAAGCCCTGCACGTTGAGGAATGTCTCTTGCTGCCCGGCGAAGGAGGCATCGGGCATATCCTCTGCCGTTGCGGAGGAGCGCACGGCAAAAGAGGCCTCAGCGTTGTCGGCGGAGAGCTGCTTATAAGCATCGCGAATCGCGTCTTCCAGTTCGCTCTGGAATGGGGTATCGATGATCCACTGACGGATCTGTCCCCCCGCTTTCGCTAATGCGGAAACGTCGTCAATGTCGGTTTTATCCAGCAGTTCATAAATGCGCTGGTTTACACCGCTTTGGTCCAGGAACTGATTGAAGGCATCAGCGGTGGTGGCAAATCCGTTCGGTACGCTAACGCCCATACCGGACAGATTAGTGATCATTTCACCAAGGGAGGCATTTTTGCCCCCAACTCTGTCTACATCATTCATGCCGAGTTGGTTATACCAAAGCACCAGCGGTGACGAGCCATTGTTGGACATCGAGACAATCCTTTTGTGATTTAATACCAGTGATAAAAAACTCACGATCAACTACGGGATTTATCCTGACATATTTATGCGGCTGAAAAAAACGGTGAATCGTTCAAGCAAATTATTTTTTCTTTTTTAGGACAGTTCACCTGATATAGCTAACTCAATGATTCTTCTTAAATCTGCTGCAATAAGAGACAAAAAATAACCAGCCGGCAAAAATGAACCTACCTTTTCATTAAAAATAAAAATAGCGTTTCATTTTTAAAGTGAGACAAAACATAAACGGATATGCTTAAATTTAATAACTGCTTTCAGGTAATTAAACTCATTATACCGGATGGTCAAAATGGAAAGTGCTGTAGATCGCCACGTGTTTTATATTTCCGACGGGACGGCCATTACCGCCGAGGTGCTGGGGCACGCGGTGATGTCGCAGTTTCCGGTCGCTATCAGCAGCGTTACCCTGCCGTTCGTGGAAAATATCAGCCGGGCGCGAGCGGTGAAGGAGCAAATTGACGCCATCTATGAGCAAAGCGGCATCCGTCCACTGGTCTTTTACTCCATCGTGATTCCAGAAATTCGCGACATCATCATGCAAAGTAAAGGATTCTGTCAGGATATCGTGCAGGCGCTGGTGGCACCTCTGCAGCAGGAGCTGCGCCTCGACCCCACGCCGATCGCTCATCGTACCCACGGCCTCACTCCGGGTAACCTGAACAAGTACGATGCGCGTATTGCCGCCATTGATTACACCCTTGCCCACGACGACGGCATCTCGCTGCGCAACCTCGATCAGGCGCAGGTGATTCTGCTGGGCGTCTCGCGCTGCGGCAAAACGCCAACCAGCCTGTATCTGGCCATGCAGTACGGCATTCGCGCCGCCAACTATCCGTTTATCGCCGACGATATGGACAATTTAATCCTGCCCGCTTCGCTCAAGCCTCTACAGCACAAGCTGTTCGGCCTGACCATTAGTCCGGAACGCCTGGCGGCGATCCGCGAAGAGCGCCGGGAAAACAGCCGCTATGCCTCGATGCGTCAGTGTCGAATGGAAGTCACCGAGGTGGAGGCGCTGTACCGCAAGAATAAAATTCCCTGCCTGAATAGTACCAACTATTCAGTGGAGGAGATCGCGACCAAAATCATGGACATCATGGGGCTGAGCCGAAGGATGTACTAACACACTAGTACATTATTGAAAATTTGTTTATGCTATCACCCGTGGCCTATACAGGATCATCCCCCGCTCTTGCAATAAGCGGGGATTGGTTTATCGTGATGCGCATCACTTCCCGGCATTTTCGTCGCGGAAGAAACAGATTTTTGAGACCCCAATGAATAAAACAGACGAACTGCGTACCGCGCGCATTGAAAGCCTGGTAACGCCTGCGGAACTGGCCCAGCGGCATCCCGTATCTGCCGATGTCGCGGCACACGTCTCCGCTTCCCGCCGCCGAATTGAAAAGATCCTTAACGGCGAAGATCGCCGCCTGTTGGTGATTATTGGCCCCTGTTCCATTCACGATACCCAGGCCGCGCTGGAGTATGCGCACCGCCTTCAGGCTATGCGCGAGCGCTACCAGCCGCAGCTGGAAATCGTGATGCGCACCTATTTTGAAAAACCGCGTACCGTTGTCGGCTGGAAGGGATTGATCTCCGATCCTGACCTTAACGGCAGCTATCGGGTCAATCACGGTATCGAACTGGCGCGGCGCCTGCTGCTGCAGATCAATGAGCTGGGCGTGCCGACCGCCACCGAATTCCTCGATATGGTGACCGGGCAGTTTATCGCCGATCTTATCAGCTGGGGCGCCATTGGCGCGCGCACCACCGAGAGCCAAATCCACCGCGAGATGGCCTCTGCGCTCTCCTGCCCGGTAGGATTCAAAAACGGGACCGACGGCAACACGCGTATCGCCGTTGATGCGATTCGCGCCTCCCGCGCCAGCCATATGTTCCTCTCTCCGGACAAGCAGGGTCAGATGACCATCTATCAGACCAGCGGCAACCCCTACGGGCATATCATTATGCGCGGCGGGAAACGGCCAAATTATCACGCTGCGGATATTAGCGCGGCCTGCGATGCGCTGCGTGAGTTTGATCTGCCGGAGCAGCTGGTTGTCGATTTCAGCCACGGCAACTGCCAGAAACAGCATCGTCGTCAGCTGGAAGTGTGCGAGAACGTTTGCCAGCAGATCCGCAACGGTTCGACGGCCATCGCCGGCATCATGGCGGAAAGCTTCCTGCAGGAAGGGACGCAGAAAGTGGTTGCCGGGCAACCGCTGACCTGGGGTCAATCGATTACCGACCCGTGCCTGAGCTGGGAAGACAGCGAGCGTCTGCTGGCTGAACTGGCTGCGGCAACCGCCGCTCGCCTGTAGCCGCTCTCTCCCACCGCGCATGCGGTGGGAATTCTCCCCCCACGCGGCGGAATATCCCCACCGTCAGCCTGCCAAATATAGTACTTTGATAAAAAACGCTTGCCGTGAAAATTAACATTACTGATAATGATTATCATTGTTGCTTTTATTTTTATTTTGGTGCTATGACGCGAATGGATAACACTGCCACAGCTGAAAAAACAAAAGACAATGCCCCTTACCCTGTCGCCACGGATCGTCAGATTTGCAGCCGGGTGCTGCTAGGTACTGAAGGTCGGGTGGTGATCGAACATGACGGTCAGCGCTATTTGCTGCGTCAGACCCACGCAGGCAAGCTGATCCTGACAAAATAGCTCTCCCCGCCGGTTAGCGCGAGGAGAGTACGGTGCCCGGGCGCACCGGCGTATCAGCTGGAGCAGCTGACTTCCAGCCCTTTTCCCCAGTCCGGCGGACGGCTGATGTAATCATCTTCCCGGTCGATAAACGGCTGGGCCAGCGCCTCGTGCAGACGCTCCAGCTCGCCGGTGTTACCCTGCTCTGCCTGCTCAATTGCCCGCTGTGCCAGCCAGTTACGCAGCACCATCGCCGGGTTGACGGCACGCATATGCTGCTGGCGCCGCGCATCATCAATCTGCTCATCACGCAAGCGCGCGCGATAGCCGTCAAACCAGCTATCAAAGGCGGCGCGATCGATAAACTCATCGCGCAGCGGCGACGCGGCGCTGAGCTGCTCGCTGGCGCTCAGCATCCTGAAGGTGCGGGTGTAATCGCTGCCTTCCCGTATCATCAGCGCAAACAGACCGTCCAGCAGATCGTTATCGCCCTGCTGCTGGGTGAACAGGCCAAGCTTGTCGCGCATGCGGCGGCCGTAGGCGCTCAGCAGCGCGTGCTGATAGCCATCCAGCGCCGCGTTTAGCGCATCGGCGCTGATGAACGGCGACAGCGACTGCGCCAGGCGCTGTAAATTCCACAGGCCTACCGCCGGCTGATTCTCAAAGCTGTAGCGCCCCTGGTAATCCGAATGGTTGCAGATGAAATCAGGCTTGAAGTCATCGAGGAACCCGTACGGGCCGTAGTCCATCGTCAGGCCGAGAATAGACATGTTATCGGTATTCATAACCCCATGCGCAAAGCCGACCGTTTGCCAGCTGGCGATAAGCGTCGCCGTTCTGGTGACAACGTCACGGAACCACAGAATGTACTTATCCGCCTCTCCGTCGAGCTCGGGCCAGTGATGACGAATCACGTAGTCGGCCAGCTGCTGTACCTTTTCCGCTTCCCGACGATAGTAGAAGTGCTCGAAGTGGCCAAAGCGCACGTGGCTTTCGGCGATACGCATCAGCATCGCTCCGTGCTCGACGGTTTCACGATATACCGGCGTGTCGCTGGTCACTATCGCCAGCACGCGGGCGGTTGGTATACCCAGAGCGTGCATCGCTTCCGATGCCAGGCCTTCACGGATCGTCGAGCGCAGCACGGCGCGCCCGTCGCCCATTCGCGAATAAGGCGTGAGTCCGGCGCCCTTCAGATGCCAGTCCATTCGTCGGCCATCGGGCAGCTGCTGCTCGCCCAGCAGGATCCCCCGGCCATCGCCCAACTGCCCGGCCCAGGAGCCAAACTGATGGCCGCTATAGACCTGCGCCAGCGGCGACATACCGGGCAGCAGCGCTTCGCCGCCCCATACGCCGGCGCCCGTTGACGGCTGAAACAGCGCCTCAGGCACGCCCAACGTCTGCGCCAGCGGCGCGTTATGCCAGATCGGCCGCGCGTTGCTCAGCGGTGTCGGCATTAAGGCCGTATAGAAATCTGGCAGTTCATCACGCCAGTGGGTGGTAAAAGACAGGGTCATGAGTTCCTCCGACCTTCAGTGTAGTGCCTTCAACAAGGTATTAACACGGGCGAATGGCAGGGTTATCAACATAAAAGTGGGGAAGCCGAAGGTCCTGCGCTTGCCAGCCAGGCGATTTTTGTCTCATCCATCGCTACGCTCCGGCCGAACACGACCGCAATGATGGGCTCCAGTGACGGAAAGGCGTGCAGCGGGGCCCTGGCTCCCCGCTGAAATCGGCGAACCGAAGGCCGGAAGACAAGGGCTGGCCGCCAGGGATGGCGTCAAGAGGCGAATCGAGACAGGAGCGAGCCCCGGAACGGGCGAGCAGGTCGAGTTGAGCCGACCGCAGGCTGCAGGCCGGGAGGTGAGCGTAGTGCGCAGCAGCGATTTCCGTGCGGGACCGCGGGGATTGTTAAGGGGAAGACGGTTATCTTCCCCTTAACCCGGTCACCTGGCATCAAGGCCGCATGTTCTGCAAAGCGTCCGGTGAACGGAACACCTCACAGCCGACCGACGTGAACCCGGTAAGTCGCGCAGAGCGCTATATTCTTCGTGCCTGCCAGAATTTTTTATTCCAGTACACGTTATTCAGCGATGAGCGCGTAACGCCATTGCTGGTCGAAGCATGGATAAACTGGTTATCGGTATCGTAGATCCCTACGTGCAGACCGCTCTCGCCGGAGCCCGTCTTGAAGAACACCAGATCCCCAGGCAGCAGCTCGCTTTTATCGATGCGGGTGCCGATCTCTGCCTGCTCGCGGGTTTCACGCGGTAGCTGCATGGAAAACTTATCGCGGAAGGTCCTCACCACAAAGCCGGAGCAGTCCACCCCGCGCGGCGTCATCCCACCGTAGCGATACGGCGCGCCCCGCCAGTTCCGCAGCTGATCGTTAAGATTAGCGATGACGGTAATAGAATCCGCAAGCCGAGGATTAGGCGGCGGCGCCCGATGGCTGCTGCAGCCTGCCAGAAATAGTGCCGTCAAAAGAACGAACCACAAACGCATCTCAGACGATTCCTCTGTTCCTTATCTTATTGTCAGAATAATTTAGCTGGTTTATCAATGAACTGGCAAGCGTGCTTCGCGCTACTGTGACGCGATGAGCATAAAATGACCGCCAAACGCCACCCGCTGGAAAGAAATCGCATAGGCCGCGGTTAAATTCTCTTCGGTCAATACCTCCGAGGTATAGCCGCAGGCTATAGTTTTTCCCCGGCAGATGAGCCACGCCCGCTGCGCATGCCGTAGCGTGTGATTGAGATCGTGGCTGCTCATGACCACCGAGATCCCCGCCGCGCACAGTTCGCTCAGAACGCCGTCGAGCGCCGCCTGCTGCGCCACGTCGAGGCTGTTCATCGGCTCATCGAGCAGCAGCAGCTGTCCCGCAGGGTTGGCCAGCGGGTCGATTTGCAGAATGACCGCCGCCAGCCGCACGCGCTGCCACTCGCCGCCAGAAATCTGATTGACCTGGCGGCCAAGCTTATCGCTCAGCCCTAGCCTCTCGGCCACCGCGCCGAGCAGATCGCTCCGCGCGTTATTTTGCAGATGCAGCGACAGATAGTGCCAGACCGGCATCGCGAAGGGCGGCATCTGGTGCTGGTTCAGGTAAGCACGATGCCGCGCCAGCTCGGAAGCCGGCCACATTTTTAGCGGCCGTTCGTTGAGACTGATGCGCCCGGGCCCCGTCGTCAGGCCGGCCATGCGCATGAGCAGCGTGCTCTTCCCGGCACCGTTTGGCCCGACGATATGGATCATTTCTCCTGGTCGAACCTCGGCGCTAAACGGTGCCAGCCGCCCCGGCTCCTCTACATCCTGTAGCTGCATCAAAAACGGCATTATTTCGCTAAAGCTCCTTTAATCGCCGCCACCAGCAGCGGATCGTTCGGCGCCATATCTGGCGAGAAGCGTTGGATAGTCTGGCCGTCGGCGCTCAGCAGGAACTTTTCGAAATTCCATAAAATATCGCTGTCGTTCAGCGGCGCGCGGCCTTTGCTTGCCATCCGCTCGTAAAAACCGCTGCCTTCCGGCGCTACGGCCTGCGGTGCGGCATCCACCAGCTTCTGATATAGCGGATGACGATCTTCGCCGTTGACGTCAATTTTACTGAACAGCGGGAAGGTCACGCCATAGGTGGTGCTGCAGAAGGTTTTGATCTCCTCCTCGCTGCCCGGCTCCTGTCCAAGAAACTGGTTACATGGGAACCCAAGCACCGTGAAGCCGTCATTCTCAAACTCTTGCTGCAGCGCTTCCAGCTGTTCATATTGCGGCGTCAGGCCGCATTTTGACGCCACGTTTACGATTAACAACGCTTTGCCCGCATAGGCGTTGAGCGTGGTTTTCTCACCATCGATAGTGGTAACTTCGGTATCAAGAATAGTGTGTTGCATAGCCTTCCCTCTGTGAATAAAAGCGATTTCTGGTTCAGGTGATCCCTATCTACTGTAGCGGATTGAGGCGCGGTCATTGTACTTTGAATCCTCTGACGGGCATACCGTACCGTGCCTCTGCAGCGACATGAATTCCTCTCAATAGGGACGTCGCGCAATTCAGTGTACAGTGTTAAACGGATGTAATAGCATTTCGTTACTGATTAATTTAAGAGAGTTTTATAGATGAAGAAGCTGTTGAGTTCGGTGTTAATTGCCTCATCGGTTGTGTTGTTATCGGCCTGCTCCCCTGACGATAGTAATAAGGTCAAAGTCGCGATCAATACGGGTCCGGATGAGGCTATCTGGAAAGTGGTTGAGCAGGTTGCGAAGGACAAATATAACCTCGACGTTGAGGTGATCTCCTTTAATGATTACGTCCTGCCGAATGAAGCGTTAAACAATAAAGACGTTGATGCTAACGCTTTCCAGACGCTGCCCTACCTCGAAGCGCAGTCGAAAGAGCGAGGCTACAAATTTGCCATCGTCGGCAAAACGTTCGTTTTCCCTATCGCCGCCTACTCTCGCAAAATAAAAAATATCAGCGAGTTACCTGATGGAGCAACGGTATCTATTTCCAACGAGACCACGACGCTGGGACGCAGCCTGCTGCTGATGCAGGCGCAGGGCCTCATCAAGCTGAAAGATGGCGTCGGCTACCTGCCAACGGCGCTGGATATTATCGACAATCCTAAGCATTTGAAAATTGTCGAAGTGGACAGCCCGCAGCTGCCTCGTACCCTGGACGATCCTGACGTTAGCCTGTCGATTATTAACACCAACTTCTCGGCGCAGGTTGGCCTGTCCGCCGCGCGGGATGGCCTGTTTATGGAAGGCCAGGACTCGCCGTACGTGAACGCCATTGTTTCTCGCGAAGATAATAAAGACAGCAAAAAGATTCAGGAGCTGAAAGAGGCGTTCCAGACCAAAGAGGTCGCCGATAAAGCGCTGGAAGTTTATAAAGGTGATGCCATCAAAGGGTGGTAATACCGGTTAATCTCCGCATCGGCAGGCGATACACGTCCTGCCGATGCGGTTAAGTTCGGCGCTTACTGCGCGTGTACGGATTTCAGCAGCAGCCAGATAAACACCGGCGCCCCCAGCGTCGCGGTGACCACGCCGATCGGCAGTTCCGCTGCCGACAGCGCCAGACGGGCGATAATATCGGCGCCTAACAGCGCGCTGGCGCCGGCAAGCATACAGGCCGGCAGCAGAACGCGATGATCGCTTAATCCGCATAGCCGCAGGATATGCGGGATCACCAGGCCAATAAAGCCGATAGCCCCGGCCAGCGCCACGCTCACCCCAACCAGCCAACCGGTCGCGACCACCAGCAGCTTACGCCACAGCCAGAGCGGTAAACCCAGCTGGCGAGCCGATACCTCTCCCAGAGCCAGTATATTCAGCGGCTGGGACTGTAGTCCCACCCAGGCCAGCACCGGCAGAAGCGCCAGCATCAGCCACAGCTGCTGCCAGTCTACGCCGCCAAAGCCGCCCATCATCCAGTACATCAGCTGACGTAAATCAAATGAGGTGGAGAAATAGACGGCCCAGGTCATCAGCGCGCTGCAGATAATCCCTAGCGCAACGCCCGCCAGCAGCAGACGGCTGGTTGACAGATGCCGGCGGGCAAAACGCAGCAAAATAAAGGTGATGAGCAGCGCTCCGGCAATGGCGCACAGCCCCAGCGCCCAGCCCGGCAGGAATCCTTTACCCAGCAGGACGGCGGCGATGAGCCCAACCCCCGCGCCGTTGGAGACGCCAAGCAGCCCCGGCTCCGCCAGCGGGTTTTCGAACAACGCCTGCATTATCGCCCCGGAGAGCGCTAAAGCGGCGCCCACCAGCAGCACCGCCAGGGTGCGCGGCAGGCGAATTTGCCAGATGAACAGCTGCCCTTTGGCGCTAAGCCACTCCTGCGGCGGGATCCAGAGATCTCCCGCGCAGAGGCTGGCGGCGATCATCGCCAGCAGCAGCAGCAGGAGAGCAACGAGCCAACGCCGGCTGCGGCGCTGTTGAATTTGAGCAAAAGTCTGCATAGATACCGGGATGCAAGAAAGAGATGTATTTGATTTTACGGTGGGTATTGCGGGGAGAAAAGCAAAACATCGCGCACGGCGCATATCGGCGGGCTATCAGACGGGCGATAGCGGGCACATTCTTTCTGCGCAGGTATGGCTTAAAAATATGCCCCGGTATTTTGCCGGTTTTAACAAGGCCTGGGTCGCCCGACTGCCGGAAGGCCACAGCCCGGCGCGAGCAGCCGTCCAGGCAGAGATGGTGCGCCCGGATATTCTCGTCGAAGTGATGATCGCCGCCGTAACAGCCTGATCCTGAAAATGAAAAGAAAAAAGGCCGCATAAGCGGCCTTTTTAGTTAGTTCAGATTATTTGTCTCTGGGCGAAGCGTTTTCGACACGGCTTTTAAGTTTCTGGCCGGGTCTGAAGGTCACCACACGCCGGGCTGTAATCGGAATATCTTCCCCCGTTTTCGGGTTACGACCCGGGCGCTGGTTTTTATCACGCAAATCGAAGTTGCCGAACCCGGAGAGTTTTACCTGTTCTCCGTTTTCCAAAGCACGACGAACCTCTTCGAAAAACAACTCTACCAGTTCTTTGGCATCCCGCTTGCTAAGCCCAAGCTTATCAAACAGATATTCTGACATTTCAGCTTTTGTAAGCGCCATAGGTTCAATCCCTCAATGAGGCCTGGAATCGCTCTTTTAATGCCTCTACACATTTGGCGACGGTAGCGGCAATCTCCTCTTCTTCGAGTGTACGGCTGGTATCCTGAAGGATTAGGCTAATTGCAAGACTCTTGCTGCCTTCTGCAACGCCTTTACCGCGGTACACGTCAAATAAGTTTACGCCAACTACCTGATTTACGCCAACTTTCTTACACTCGGTTAAAACATCAGCTGCGGGTACGTTTTCAGCGACGACGACCGCGATGTCGCGACGGTTAGCCGGGAAACGGGAAATCTCGCGCGCCTGAGGCACCACGCGGTCTGCAAGCTTGTTCCACTCCAGCTCAAACGCCAAAGTGCGACCGTTCAGATCCAGTTTACGTTCCAGTTCAGGATGAACAACCCCAATGAAACCAATGCGTTCACCTTTCAGATAAATCGCTGCCGACTGTCCCGGATGCAGCGCGGCGTTCGCTTCTGCGCGGAATTCAATAGCGGATAATTTACCGGTCAGATCCAGAACGGATTCCAGATCGCCTTTTAAATCATAGAAATCGACGGACTCTTTTGCCAGGTTCCAGTGCTCTTCGTAACGATTGCCGCAAATCACGCCAGCCAGCATCACGTCCTGACGAATCCCCAGCGGAGCCTGGGTATCAGGAACAAAGCGCAAACCGCTCTCGAAGATGCGCACGCGACTCTGCTGACGGTTCTGGTTGTACACCACGGTGCCCAGCAGGCCGGTCAGCAGCGACAGGCGCATCGCCGACATTTCGCTGGAGATTGGGCTTGGCAGGATCAGCGCCTCTTCACCCGGGTGAATCAGCTGCTGTACTTTCGGGTCAACGAAGCTATAGGTGATAACTTCCTGATAGCCTTTATCGATGAGCAGCGTTTTCACGCGCTTAAGCGACAGGTTCGCCTCACGATGGCTGCCCATAATCAGGCCAGCCTGGACCGGCTCGTCAGGGATGTTGTTATAGCCGTATACGCGGGCAACTTCTTCAACCAGGTCTTCTTCGATCGCAATATCAAAACGCCAGCTCGGCGCAACGGCCTGCCACTGGCCTTCGCCTGCGGTCACTTCACAACCCAGGCGGCTAAGAATATCGCTAACCTGGGCATCATCAATGTGATGCCCAATCAGGCGATCCAGCTTGCTGCGGCGCAGGGTAATGGTTGCCGCCTTCGGCAGGGTCGCTTCGTTGGTCACGTCGATCACCGGGCCGGCTTCGCCGCCGCAGATATCGATCAGCAGGCGGGTGGCACGTTCCAGAGCCTTATGCTGCAGCGCCGGATCGACCCCACGCTCGTAGCGATGGGATGCATCGGTGTGCAGGCCGTGACGGCGCGCGCGACCGGTGATAGACAGCGGGCTGAAGAATGCGCACTCCAGCAGCACGTTCTGCGTTTCATCGTTAACGCCGGAGTGCTCGCCGCCAAAGATGCCGCCCATCGCCAGGGCCTTCTGATGGTCTGCGATAACCAAAGTGTCAGCGTCGAGCCTGGCTTCAGAACCATCCAGCAGAACCAGCGTCTCGCCCTCTTTCGCCATGCGCACCACGATGCCGCCTTCGATGCGGTCGCGGTCAAAGGCGTGCATCGGCTGGCCGAGCTCGAGAAGGACGTAGTTGGTGACATCAACTACCGCGTCGATGGAGCGAATGCCGCAGCGGCGCAGCTTTTCTTTCATCCACAGCGGGGTTGGCGCTTTAACATTGATGCCTTTAACAACGCGTCCCAAATAGCGCGGGCACGCGTCCGGCGCCTCGACGGTGATCGGCAGCGTATCGGCAATCGTTGCCGCGACCGGGGTAATTTCCGGCGCGTTCAGCGGCTCTTTATTCAACACCGCTACGTCGCGGGCTACGCCGATAATGCCTAAACAGTCGGCACGGTTCGGCGTCACGCTGATTTCGATGGTGTTGTCGTCAAACTGCAGATATTCACGGATATCGGTACCAATCGGCGCATCTGCCGGCAGTTCGATAATTCCGCTATGATCGTCGGAAACGCCCAGTTCGGAAAACGAACACAGCATCCCTTCAGAAGGCTCGCCGCGCAGTTTTGCCGCTTTAATTTTGAAGTCGCCGGGCAGTACGGCGCCGATAGTGGCGACCGCGACCTTCAGACCCTGGCGGCAGTTCGGCGCGCCGCACACGATATCCAGCAGGCGCTCGCCGCCGACGTTAATTTTGGTCACCCGCAGCTTGTCGGCATTCGGGTGCTGGCCGCATTCGACGACTTCACCAACCACCACGCCGTTGAAGCTGCCGGCAACCGGCTCAACGCCGTCAACTTCGAGGCCGGCCATCGTAATCTGATTCGCCAATGCTTCGCTGTCGATCGCCGGATTAACCCATTCGCGTAACCACAGTTCACTGAATTTCATTGTTCTGTCCTGCCCTTATTTAAACTGTTTGAGGAAACGCAGATCGTTTTCGAAGAACGCGCGTAAGTCGGTAACGCCATAGCGCAGCATGGTCAGACGCTCCATTCCCATACCAAAGGCGAAGCCGGAATAGACTTCCGGGTCGATACCGACATTGCGCAGTACGTTCGGGTGCACCATGCCGCAGCCGAGCACTTCCAGCCACTTGCCGTTTTTACCCATTACGTCAACTTCAGCAGACGGTTCGGTAAACGGGAAGTAGGACGGGCGGAAACGAATTTGCAGATCTTCTTCAAAGAAGTTGCGCAGGAAGTCGTGCAGCGTCCCTTTCAGGTTGGTGAAGTTAATATTCTTATCAACAATCAGGCCTTCCATCTGATGGAACATCGGAGTATGGGTCTGATCGTAATCGTTACGATAAACGCGGCCAGGCGCGATAATACGAATCGGCGGCTGCTGGTGTTCCATAGTACGAATCTGAACGCCGGAAGTCTGGGTACGCAGCAGGCGAGTGGCGTCAAACCAGAAGGTATCGTGGTCAGCGCGTGCCGGGTGATGGCCCGGAATATTCAGCGCATCGAAGTTATGGTAGTCATCTTCAATCTCCGGACCGGTCGCTACCGTAAAGCCGAGTTCACCGAAGAAATTCTCGATGCGGTCGATAGTCCGGGTCACCGGATGCAGACCGCCGTTTTCGACCCGACGCCCCGGCAGCGAGACATCAATCGTCTCAGCGGCCAGACGCGCATTCAGCGCCGCGCCTTCCAGATCGGCTTTACGCGCGTTTAGCGCCTGCTGGACCTGCTCTTTGGCTTCGTTGATAACCGCGCCTGCAGCCGGGCGCTCTTCTGGCGGCAGCTCACGCAGGGTCGTCATCTGAAGGGTCAGATGCCCTTTTTTACCCAGGTATTCCACGCGGACGTTGTCCAGCGCGGCAACATCTGATGCCTCATTAATGGCTGCCTTCGCACTGGCAACCAGCTCTGCGAGATGTGACATGGTTTTCCTCATTATGTCGGTGCAGACACCGGTTATGGTCATTATTTTGCTCTGACTATTTCGAGTCGCAGGCAGCGGGTCAATCCGTCATCCAGCCCGGATGGCTCCGGCGGAGTGACGCGAGTTAAGCAACGCACCTGCAGCTTGAAATAGAACGAGCCAGTTCATATACGAAAAAAGCCTCCACGGTGGGAGGCTTTCTGGCGCTGTTTTTCGTTTCTTTTCTCACGCGCTAGCCTCCTGAGTTCAGGTGCTAAAGTAAAAAAAGAAGCGGAAAATAGCAGCATTCATGCTTGCATTACCTTGTCTGGCACGAAACGTAAGACCTGTATTGAAAAGCTTACGACAATAAAAGTCAATGTATTGATAGTGTTGAAACAAAAAGAGGGAGACAAGCTCCCTCTTTCAACTGGCTTATGCCAGAGCTGCTTTCGCTTTTTCGACCAGAGCGGTGAACGCTAATTTGTCGAATACTGCGATATCAGCCAGGATCTTACGGTCAATTTCAACAGAGGCTTTTTTCAGGCCGTTGATGAATTTGCTGTAAGAAATACCGTTCTGACGTGCTGCTGCGTTGATACGCGCAATCCACAGTTGACGGAACTGACGCTTTTTCTGACGACGGTCACGATAAGCGTACTGACCTGCTTTGATAACAGCCTGGAAGGCAACGCGGTATACGCGAGAACGCGCACCGTAGTAGCCTTTAGCTTGTTTCAAAATTTTCTTGTGACGTGCACGGGCAACTACACCACGTTTTACGCGAGCCATATGTGCTCTCCTGTATCTATTCTAATTAAAAAGTTAAAAGGGTTAACGACTTATGCGTACGGCAGGCACGCGATTACCAGGCCCAGATCGCCTTTGGAAACCATGGCTTTCGGACGCAGGTGACGTTTACGCTTGGTAGCTTTTTTGGTCAGAATGTGACGCAGGTTAGCGTGCTTGTGCTTAAAACCACCTTTACCGGTTTTTTTGAAGCGCTTAGCAGCACCGCGTACGGTCTTAATTTTTGGCATTTTAATAACTTCCACTTCGCATTGTTAATAAACGAAACGTAGGCGAACAGTCCCTGAGAAGCCCAAGGGCTCCACAGGAATTGTTACTTGAAGGCCTTACTGTTTCTTCTTCGGAGCGAGCACCATGATCATCTGGCGGCCTTCGATCTTCGATGGGAAGGATTCGACAACTGCCAGTTCACTCAGATCGTCACGGACGCGGTTAAGCACTTCCATACCGATCTGCTGGTGAGCCATCTCACGACCGCGGAAACGCAGCGTGATCTTAGCTTTATCACCCTCTTCCAGAAAGCGAACCAGGCTGCGGAGTTTTACCTGGTAGTCGCCATCATCGGTACCAGGTCGGAATTTGATTTCCTTAACCTGGATAACTTTTTGTTTTTTCTTCTGTTCCTTAGAAGACTTGCTCTTTTCATAGAGGAATTTGCCGTAATCCATAATACGACAAACCGGCGGCTCGGCGTTAGGGCTGATTTCGACTAAGTCTACTCCGGCTTCTTCAGCTTTTTCCAGAGCTTCTCTCAGACTCACAATACCAAGCTGCTCGCCTTCCAGACCTGTTAAGCGAACTTCTTGCGCGCGAATTTCGCCATTAATACGATTCGGACGCGCCGTTTGAACTCGTTTTCCGCCTTTAATACCTTATTCCTCCAGTTGTTGAAGACTGCGGCTGCGAATCTCTTGTTGCAGCTTTTCGATCACTTCATTTACGTCCATGCTGCCGAGGTCTTTCCCGCGACGGGTACGCACGGCTACTTTACCGGCTTCGACTTCTTTGTCGCCACAGACCAACATGTACGGGACACGACGTAAAGTGTGCTCGCGGATTTTAAAGCCAATCTTCTCATTTCTCAAGTCCGCTTTTACACGAATTCCCGCATTTTGTAGTTTACGCGTCAATTCGTTAACGTAATCGGCCTGAGAATCAGTAATATTCATGACGACTACCTGCACTGGCGCAAGCCAGGTTGGGAAGAAGCCGGCGAACTCTTCGGTCAGGATGCCGATAAAGCGCTCCAGAGAACCAAGAATAGCGCGGTGAATCATTACCGGTACCTGTCGCTCGTTGCTTTCGCCTACATAAGAGGCGCTTAAACGCTGCGGCAGAGAGAAGTCCAGCTGTACTGTTCCGCACTGCCATGCACGATCGAGGCAGTCATACAAAGTAAATTCAATTTTTGGACCGTAGAAGGCGCCTTCACCCAGCTGATATTCAAATGGGATATTGTTTTCTTCCAGCGCGACTGCCAGATCCGCCTCAGCACGATCCCATGCCTCGTCGCTTCCGATACGTTTTTCCGGACGAGTAGAGAGCTTGACGACGATTTTTTCGAAGCCAAAGGTGCTGTACATATCGTAGACCATACGAATACAGGCGTTAACTTCATCACGCACCTGCTCTTCAGTACAGAAAATATGCGCGTCATCCTGGGTAAAGCCACGAACGCGCATCAGACCATGCAGCGCGCCCGACGGCTCGTTACGATGGCAGCTACCGAACTCCGCCATACGCAGCGGCAGATCGCGGTAGGATTTCAGGCCCTGATTAAAGATCTGCACGTGACCTGGGCAGTTCATCGGCTTGATGCAGTATTCACGGTTCTCAGAAGAGGTGGTGAACATCGCATCTTTGTAGTTGTCCCAGTGGCCGGTTTTTTCCCACAGCACGCGGTCCATCATAAACGGACCTTTAACTTCCTGATACTGGTACTCTTTCAGCTTAGAGCGGACGAACGTTTCCAGTTCACGGAAGATAGTCCAGCCGTCGTTGTGCCAGAATACCATACCCGGCGCTTCTTCCTGCATGTGATACAGGTCAAGCTGCTTGCCGATCTTACGGTGGTCACGCTTAGACGCTTCTTCCAGACGCAGCAGATGGGCATTGAGCGCCTTTTTATCCGCCCACGCGGTGCCATAAATACGCTGCAGCATCTTATTGTTGCTATCGCCACGCCAGTAGGCGCCAGCGGTTTTCATCAGTTTGAAATGATGACAGAAACGCATGTTCGGCACGTGCGGCCCGCGGCACATGTCGACGTACTCTTCATGATGATACAAGCCAGGCTTGTCATCATGAGCAATATTCTCATCAAGGATCGACACTTTATAGGTCTCACCACGCTGCACGAAGGTTTCACGCGCTTCATGCCAGCTGACTTTTTTCTTGATGACGTCGTAGTTTTTCTCGGCAAGCTCGTGCATACGTTTTTCGAGCGCGTCGATGTCTTCCTGGGTCAGCGTACGATCGATATCAACATCATAATAGAAGCCGTTATCGATAACCGGGCCGATAGCCATTTTGGTGTTCGGCCACAGCTGCTTAATCGCATGACCTAACAGATGCGCGCAGGAGTGACGAATAATCTCCAGGCCGTCTTCATCTTTAGCGGTGATGATAGAGAGCGTTGCATCGTTTTCGATGGGATCGCAGGCATCAACCAGCTCGCCGTTCACACGGCCAGCGATGGTGGCTTTCGCCAGGCCAGGGCCGATGTCGAGAGCAACGTGCAGCGGGCTAACCGCGTGGTCAAAATGGCGTTGGCTGCCATCAGGAAGCGTAATTACAGGCATTTCATGTCCTTATTTGCAGTGGTGCCCCGCACGAAAGAGCACATACAAAACAATATAATCATAATTATCAACAAGTTCAGACCGAGCTCCCGCTTCACTCTGCGAAAATATGAGCACGAGGTTAACCACTCCGTTCCCACCTGCAGCCGCCTGCTGATAACACCGGGCTTTAGTTTACACATCATTAGTGCGTGATAAAAGTCACAACCCACTAAATGGCTGCTATTAATGATAAAACAAGGAGGAAGAGGCCAAAAATCGCGAGGCAAGACTTTTTTAGATAACAAAGGACAAAAATAAACCCCGCGACGTATTGCTTACGTGCGGTAGCCATCAGGGGACAAAATCAAAACGCGGAGCCAAACATATGTCTGTCAAACCGGTACATCGTTACCCGGCTTTATATTTCTCAAAATATAAGAGACAGCCCGACGGACGAATGAAATATCAGGACCATTCACCGGCGACAAGTTTATGAACATTAAAAGCATCGCCCATAGTCTGACCCGTTGACTGCGATCCCGGGGCAATATTAGATCCCGCTTCAACGTCGGTTGCTTTCGCGATGCCTACCTGAGTATGGTCCTTGCTGCCTGACTGCGGGACGGGGCTAGCGGCTAAGGCGCCGAACGAGAGCGCGCACAGCATCACGGCCGCAGTTGCGATTTTGCTATTTTTCATAGTGATGATTCTCTTATTTACTTAAGGATTTCGAGCAAAGACATCATCTCTGCCGGTGACAGACAGTATAGATCCAGATCACATTTATGTCCGGCTGAATATTTAGCTTTTCGTGTCAAAAAAGTTAAATATTTATCAAGATAATCAATTGTGAGGAAATTATGGAGGTTATTTTCTTTTTATAAAAAACAAAACAAAAGACCAAAAATAATAATGTCACTTATTGCTAAATTTAAAACAATCAGGCCGGAATATCCGGCCTGAAAATATTACATCTTATAGCCAAGCGACAGCGTGGTACGACGATCGGTATGCTCCGGCGCCGATGACGGCGGCTGGGAGTTCCAGGTCACGTTATAGGCAACACGCAGCGCAAAGTGAGCGTTGATAGCGACGTTGAGCGCGCTTTCTGAGTTCAGCGTGGTATCTTCGGAACCAAACACGGAAACACCTTGCGTGAATTTGGTGTTATCAGTCATCTGCCATGCCCAGGTACCTGAAGCGTAACCCAGCGGCTGGGTCTCATTATCGCCATCGGTATATTCGTCATAGCGCACGCCAGGACCAAATTCAAAACGCAGGCTGTGCACCGGCCCGTTGAGAATCTGACGACCGTAACCGGCGGTCAGCACATCGCGCTGCTGGTAGCCGTTATAGCGGTCAGTAAGCCAGCTGGCCTGGCCGAACAGGTAGTTGCTGTCGGTCATGTTATAACGGCTACGGCCGCCGACCGCGTATTTCTCCGAAGAGCGCTGATCGTTGGACGAGGTGTTGCTGGCATTACCCCACAGCGACCATGCGGTCGTATCGCCATACCAGGTCAGCGTAGAATCCGCGGTCATTGAGGAACTTTTCGTATTTCCGGACTGCGCCAGATAGCCGGCGTTAACAGTACCTTCGAAAGGTTTTTTGGCAGTGGAAGGGTCATCCATAACAGTAAAAACGGAATCGTCGGCCATTGCGCACGCAGACGCAAATAGCCCCCCCGCCAGCATAGCCGCTGCGGGTACTGTCTTCAAAAGCTTCATTTAATTTAGAGTCCGTACAACAAAAAGAGAGACCCAGATGGTCCCGGAAACTTTCGCGAGGATCGCTGCTGCTGGTCCAATGAAAGGCGATAAATTATAAAAAAGCACGATTAACATAGCAATCAATTACTCTTTCATTTTTTGAATAAGACCGCCCTCAGAACTATCTTTATTTTATAATGAACATGTCTTCTTCCCGACAAATCCCCGCCTCGTATGCTTTCCCTTCGCAATAAGAAGTGCCATGCTTAAAAAAAGAACAGCCTGACTCGTATCATGGAGGAAATTTGATGACCAAAATTTATACGCTTACGCTGGCTCCTTCGCTCGACAGCGCCACCCAGACCCCGCAAATCTATCCGGAAGGTAAACTACGCTGCAGCGCGCCGGTTTTCGAGCCCGGGGGCGGCGGCATTAACGTCGCCCGCGCGATCACCTTTCTCGGCGGCGAGGCGACGGCGATTTACCCCGCCGGCGGCGCAACCGGCGAACATCTCACCGCCCTGCTTGCCGATGAGCAGGTCCCCGTAGAAACCGTCGAGACCGGCGACTGGACGCGGCAAAATTTGCACGTGCACGTTGATTCCAGCGGCGAACAATACCGCTTCGTGATGCCCGGCGCGGCGTTAACTCAGCAGGAGTTCCGCCGTCTCGAAGAAAAGGTGCTGGCGATTGAGCCCGGCTCGCTGCTGGTGATCAGCGGCAGCCTGCCGCCGGGGATCGACATTGAAAACCTGACCCAGCTGGTAAAAAGCGCGCAGCAGCACCAGCTTCGCTGCATTATCGACAGCTCAGGAGAGGCGCTCGCGGCCGCACTTGAGGTGGGCAACATTGAGCTTGTTAAACCTAACCAGAAAGAGCTGAGCGCGCTCGTCCAGCGTGACCTGAGCCAGCCGAACGATGTTCGACAAGCGGCGCAGGAGCTGATTCGCTCGGGCAAGGCCCGAAGGGTTGTCGTCTCCCTTGGCCCGCAGGGCGCGCTTGGCGTCGATAGCAGCGGCAGCGTGCAGGTTGTCCCGCCGCCGATGAAGAGCCAAAGCACCGTCGGCGCAGGCGACAGCATGGTAGGCGCGATGACCCTGCGCCTTGCCGAAAATGCCGGTCTTGAAGATATGGTGCGCTTTGGCGTCGCCGCAGGCAGCGCCGCTACCGTCAATCAGGGCACCCGGCTCTGCTCGCAGGAGAACACGCATAAAATCTACTCCTACTTATACGATCGTTAATCCTTTCCCTCTGCCCAGGCAGAGGGAGTCGCCAAATGTCCAGCATGGTCTATGCTGAAAATTCCATGGATAACAACGGGGTGAAAAATGAGCGCCGAAATTCAAACCTTTGTCGTGACGATCCGTTTTCACGAAGAGACGCTTACCGAGATAAACGAGCTAAGCAATCACCTTACCCGCGCGGGTTTCACCCTGGTACTCAATGACGACGAGGGAAAACCTCACGAGCTGGGAACCAACACCTTTGGTCTGATTTCCCCGCAAAGTGCGCAGGAGGTGCAGGCCCTGAGCGCAGGATTAGCGGAAACGGCGCTGGGGCGGCCTGCCGAAGTCACGATAACCACATTTTCTCAGTGGCTGGAAGCTCAATAAGTGCGATTGGCGCTGCGGAAAGCGTCAGTTGTGCGTCAGTTCGAATTTTACGCCGAGGTTATGCGCTAACCTTATGAAATGGTGGAAAACATGGGGAGAGACGGCATGTGGCAGGCTATCAGCAATTTGTTAAGCGAGTGGCATACTGAAGCAGCTGAAATCGAACTGCGAAACGAACTGCCCGGCGGAGAAATCCACGCAGCATGGCACCTGCGCTTCGGTGGAAAGGACTACTTCGTAAAATGTGACGAACGTGAGCTATTGCCTATCTTTACCGCCGAGGCGGATCAGCTCGAGCTTCTGTCGCGGAGTAAAACCGTTCAGGTACCGCAGGTGTTTGCCGTCGGCAGCGATCGCGATTACAGCTTCATGGTGATGGAGTATTTGCCCCCTCGCCCGCTCGACGCGCACAACGCTTTTCTGCTCGGTCAGCAAATCGCGCATCTGCATCAGTGGAGCGATCAGCCGCAGTTTGGGCTCGATTTTGATAATGACCTTTCCACGACTCCCCAGCCTAATGCCTGGCAACGCCGCTGGGCGACATTCTTTGCCGAACAGCGCATCGGCTGGCAGCTTGAGCTGGCGGCAGAAAAAGGGCTACACTTCGGCGATATCGATACCATTGTTGACTACGTGCAGCAGCGCCTCAGCGGCCATCAGCCTCAGGCCTCCTTACTGCACGGCGACCTCTGGTCCGGCAACTGCGCGCTGGGGCCGAACGGACCCTATATTTTCGACCCGGCCTGCTACTGGGGAGACAGGGAATGCGACCTCGCCATGCTGCCGCTGCATCCTGAGCAGCCGCCGCAAATATACGACGGCTATCAGTCGGTCTCGCCTTTGCCGTCCGGGTTCCTCGATCGTCAGCCCATTTATCAACTCTATACGCTATTCAACCGGGCGATCTTGTTCGGTGGCCAGCACCTTGTGACGGCGCAAAAAGCGCTCGACGATGTCTTCGCAGAGCAGGCCCCGTAAGGGGCCTCATTGACGGCGGTTAGTTGATCTCAACGCCTTTAAGACGGAACTTAATGGTCATCGTCACGCCGGTACCCGGTTTGCCGGGCTCGTAGCGCCACTTACGCATGGCGTTTTTCACTTCACGCTCAAACATATTGGCCGGCTGCGCGGAAAGGATCACGACGTTGTCCAGACGGCCGTCCGGGGTGACGTCAAACTTCACGCGCACCACGCCTTCAATACGCAGCGCCTGGGCGCGAGTCGGATAGCCCGGCTGGTTGCGGCTGAGCGCCCGCGGGCCGCTTGACTCGGTAACCGTTGGCTTCGCGGCGGCCGTGGAAGTGGATGGCGGCGTACGCGCTGGCGCAGTGTTGGTATTTTCAAACGGCGATGCCGGACGCGTTTCCGCAGGCTTAACTTCACGCTTCGGCTGCTCGACCTTTTTCTCCGGCTTGGGTTTTGGCTTCGGCTTTGGCTTGGGTTTCGGCTCAGGCTTGTGAATAACAACCGGCGCTTCTTTCGGCGGCTCAGGCACGATTTCTGGTTCTGGCTCCGGCTCAACAACCGGTTCAACCACCGGCTGTGCCGCCTGAGGAGGCTCGAGATCCGCAGGAGCCACCATGGTTATCTCAATCGGTTGAGAAGGAGATGGCCGTTCAATAACCTGATGTACCGAGGTATAAAGCAACCCCGCCACAACGGCACCGTGGATAGTCACGGACAGCAGCGTCGGCCACGGAAAGCGGCGAGGTAAATCAATGGTCATTGCGCTCATAGTCGTTTCAGTTGAAAAATGATGCCCCGATTTTAAATGCAAATAGCAATCATATTCAATAAGCCTTGTTACCTTGTATCAAAATTTGCCCCCTTTCCGTTAAAAAAAAGCCCGGCATCGGGCATTTTAACCCGTTGAGCATCTTTGCATTGCAGTCAACGCCGGATTCACTTAACGTGATTCGCCTATTTATTGATAAGGAGCCTTGCCGTGCTTTACGTAATTTACGCTGAAGACATCGCCGATTCTCTGGAAAAGCGGTCGTCGGTCCGTCCCGCCCACCTGGCGCGTTTACAACTGTTGCATGATGAAGGTCGCCTGCTGACCGCCGGGCCAATGCCTGCCGTCGACAGCAACGAACCTGGCGCTGCGGGCTTCACCGGTTCAACGGTTATCGCCGAGTTTGAATCACTGGAAGCGGCGCAGTCATGGGCGAACGACGACCCTTATATTGCCGCCGGGGTTTACCAGAACGTCGCGGTGAAGCCCTACAAAAAGGTATTTTAGGGCCAGCCGCCGACAAAAACACAGAGGCACCGCATGCGGTGCCTTTTATTTCAGTACTCAGTGAAGACGAACAACAGGGAATGACGCTGTCGTTTCACCAGCTCCTTGCGGATGGCGAGGATGCGCATATTGCGACGCGATTGGGCTTCCAGCCAGCGCGATTTACGGCGACTCACCTGTCTTAGCATGCGCCAGCGCCCTACTTCCGTTCTACTACGCTTCATTGCTACTACTCTACAAGTGAAAAACAGCCTGCATTATAGGCCTATGAATCCGGCTGACCAACGCTTTCGCTGCGTTTTTATTTGCCAGATGGATGTTGATGCGTAAACTCATAAAATAGAGTTATTCAAAAGGATTTTTCATCTATGACAACCTTTTACACGGTGGTGAACTGGCTAGTCATCCTCGGTTACTGGTTACTGATCGCCGGTGTAACATTACGCATATTGATGAAACGGCGCGCCGTCCCTTCAGCAATGGCGTGGTTGCTGGTTATTTATATTCTTCCTCTGGTTGGAATTATCGCCTACCTCTCGTTTGGTGAACTCCATCTCGGCAAACGCCGGGCCGAACGGGCGCGGGCAATGTGGCCCTCCACCGCAAAGTGGCTCAACGATCTCAAGGCCTGCAAGCATATTTTTGCCAACGAGAATAGTCCGGTCGCCGAATCGCTGTTTCAGCTCTGCGAACGTCGCCAGGGGATCGCCGGCGTCAAGGGCAATCAGCTGCAGCTGCTGACCGAGTCAGACGACGTGATGCAGGCGCTGATTCGCGATATTCAGCTGGCTCGCCACAATATCGAGATGGTGTTTTATATCTGGCAGCCCGGAGGGATGGCCGATAAGGTCGCAGAATCGCTAATGGCCGCCGCCCGGCGCGGCGTGCACTGCCGCTTAATGCTGGACTCCGCCGGCAGCGTCGCCTTCTTCCGCAGCCCGTGGGCAGCGATGATGCGCAATGCCGGCATCGAGGTGGTCGAAGCGCTGAAGGTTAATTTGATGCGCGTGTTTTTACGCCGGATGGATCTGCGCCAGCACCGTAAAATGGTGATGATTGATAACTATATTGCCTACACCGGCAGTATGAATATGGTAGACCCGCGCTTCTTTAAGCAGGATTCCGGCGTCGGCCAGTGGATCGATCTGATGGCACGTATGGAAGGCCCGGTCGCTACGGCGATGGGCATCGTTTACTCCTGTGACTGGGAAATCGAAACCGGTAAACGGATCCTGCCGCCGCCGCCGGATCTCAATATTATGCCGTTTGAGGAGGCCAGCGGACACACCATCCATACCATCGCCTCTGGCCCAGGCTTCCCGGAAGACTTGATTCACCAGGCGCTGCTGACCGCCGCCTATTCCGCCAAAGAACATCTGATCATGACCACCCCCTACTTCGTGCCAAGCGACGATTTGCTGCACGCAATCTGCACCGCCGCCCAGCGTGGTGTTGACGTCAGCATCATTTTGCCGCGCAAGAATGACTCGCTGCTCGTCGGCTGGGCCAGCCGGGCCTTCTTCACCGAGCTGCTGGCAGCCGGGGTGAAAATTTATCAGTTTGAAGGCGGGCTGCTGCACACCAAAAGCGTGCTGGTCGACGGCGAGCTGAGCCTGGTGGGTACCGTCAATCTCGATATGCGCAGCCTGTGGCTCAATTTCGAAATTACGCTGGTTATTGATGATGCCGGTTTTGGCGGCGATCTGGCGGCGGTACAGGATGATTATATTTCCCGCTCGCGCCTGCTCGACGCCCGCTTATGGTTAAAACGTCCGCTCTGGCAGCGGATAGCGGAGCGACTGTTTTACTTCTTCAGTCCGTTGCTGTAAAACGTGCCAATCAGATGTTAAACGGGTAGCAATCATGGATATGGATTTAAACAATCGCCTGACCGAAGATGAAACGCTTGAGCAGGCTTACGATATCTTTCTCGAGCTGGCGGTCGACAACCTCGACCCGGCGGATGTCATTCTGTTTAACCTGCAGTTTGAAGAGCGCGGCGGTGCCGAACTCTTTGATCCGGCAGAAGACTGGCAAGAGCACGTCGATTACGATCTCAACCCGGACTTCTTCGCCGAGGTGGTGATTGGCCTGGCTGACACCGACGGCGGCGAAATCAACGATATCTTCGCCCGCGTCCTGCTGTGCCGCGAGAAAGATCACAAGCTGTGCCATATTTTGTGGCGTGAATAAGATTTCATTCCGGCGTCTGCCGGCCTGAAAAATGCCTGCCCGTTTAACGACCGGCAGGCATTTTTATTTATTCAGCCGCCGGTTCCGCCAGCTCGCTCCCGCAGGAGTGGCAATAACGCGCGTTTTTATCATGAGCCCCCTGCTGGCAACTCGGGCAGATCCGCTGAGTGCGGCGATTCTGAAAGGCCGTGGTCATATGGGTGGTAATCAGGCCGGTTGGGATCGCAATAATTGAATACCCAATTAATATCAGCACCGATGCCAGAATTCTTCCCAGCGGCGTATGCGGCGTAATATCGCCATAGCCAACCGTTGTTATCGTCACGATAGCCCAGTACACCGAAGCATTGAGCGTGGTGAAACCATACTGCGGCCCCTCAATCAGATACATCAGCGAACCAAAGATAACCATCACAATGGCAATAAATGAATAAAACAGTATCAGCTGATGGCGGGCGCTGACGATAGCAGCCCAGAAAATATTCAGCGACGGCATAAACCGCAGCAGCTTGAGAATACGCAAGGCGCGAATTGCGCGCATCGCGCGCCAGGCAAAGACGTAGTTAAGGCTTATTTCCGGCCACAGCCACATCACGTACAGCGGTAAAATCGTCGCTAAATCAATCAGCCCCCAGAAGCTGAAAATATACCTGAGCGGATTGGGCCAGCTGACAATGCGCAGGATATATTCGAGGGTAAAAACGGCGGTAACAAAAAGCTCCAGCCAGACGAAAATATGCCATTCGTCAACGGACAGGTGGTACTGGGTTCCCACGCCCGACTCGATAAAAATAACCACCACGCTGAGGAGCGCAAAAACCCCGCACAGCCCCTCAAAGCGCCGCCCGGATCGCCGATGCTGATCGAAGAGCAAATGAAATAGCCGCTGACGGGCGGCGTGAATATTGACAGCCACGTTAACCTCGCAAAAAAAAGGGCTGACCAACGTCAGCCCCGGAGATTATAACGGGTCTACCTTCAGGCAGGAAACCGCATGTCGGAAACTCCCCTCCAGCACCGGCCGCGTTTTAGCGCATTCCGGCCCGGCAATGGGACAGCGCGTACGGAAAACGCATCCCGACGGCGGGTTTATCGGCGAGGGTAGCTCCCCCTCCAGCAGCTGGATGGTTTTATTCTTTTCCAGATCCGGGTCGGGAACCGGCACCGCAGACATCAGCGCTTTGGTATAAGGGTGCAGCGGGTTGTGGTACACCTCATCGTAGGTGCCCAGCTCCACCGCGTGGCCCAGGTACATGACCAGCACACGATCGGATATATGCTTAACCACCGCCAGGTCGTGAGCGATGAAGATCAGCGACAGCCCCATTTCGCGCTGCAGCTGCTGCAGCAGGTTTACCACCTGGGCCTGAATCGACACGTCCAGCGCCGACACCGGCTCATCGCAGATAATCAGCTTAGGCTCAAGGATCAGCGCACGGGCAATACCGATACGCTGGCACTGGCCGCCGGAAAACTCGTGCGGATAGCGGTTGATCAGATTCGGCAGCAGGCCGACTTTCATCATCATCGCTTTCACCCGATCGCGAGCTTCCTGGCGCGACATTTTCGGATGATAGGTGCGCAGCGGCTCGGCAATAATCTCCCCGATGGTCATACGCGGGTTCAGCGACGCCAGCGGGTCCTGGAAAATCATCTGAATATCGCTGCGCACGTCGCGCCACTCGTCCGGCTTCATGCCCAGCAAATCTTTGCCAAGCCACGCAACCCGACCCTCGGTCGCTTTCACCAGACCAATAATCGCGCGGGCAAAGGTGGATTTACCGCAGCCGGATTCGCCCACCACGCCCAGCGTTTCGCCTTCATACAGACGCAGGGTTACGCCATCAACCGCTTTCAGCGTTTTAGCCGGCTGCCAAAACCACTGCTTACCATCTTTAATATCAAAGTGGACTTTGAGATCGGCGATTTCGAGCAGGACTTTTCTTTGTTCAGTCACGGCGTTCATAGCAGATCTCCCACCGGTTGAAAGCAGGCACGCAGGCGGCCAGGGGCAAACTCCTCCAGAGGTGGAGCGCTAGTACAAATCTCCATCGAATGCGGACAGCGCGGCTGGAACGGACAACCCTTAGGCAGGCGCAGCAGGTTCGGCGGATTGCCTGGGATGGTTAACAGCGCATCGCCTTCAGCATCCAGGCGCGGAACCGCATTCAGCAGGCCGATAGAGTACGGATGCGACGGATGATAAAAGACATCGCGCGCGTGGCCGTACTCCATGGTGCGACCGGCATACATCACCAGAACTTTGTCACAGATCCCGGCGACCACGCCCAGATCGTGAGTAATCATAATGATCGCCGTATTGAATTCGCGTTTAAGTTCATTCAGCAGGGTCATAATCTGCGCCTGAACCGTCACGTCCAGCGCCGTCGTCGGTTCATCGGCGATCAGCAGCTTTGGCCGGCACAGCAGCGCCATGGCGATCATCACGCGCTGGCGCATACCGCCAGAAAACTCATGCGGATACATTTTCATCCGCTTGCGCGCTTCGGGCATCTTAACCGCATCCAGCATCTTCACCGATTCTTCAAACGCTTCGGCTTTCCCCAGCCCTTTGTGCAGCATCAGAACCTCCATCAGCTGCTCGCCGACCCGCATATACGGGTTCAGGGAGGTCATCGGGTCCTGAAAAATCATCGAAATCTGCTCGGCGCGCAGCTTATTCAGCTCGCGCTCCGGCAGGTTAAGGATCTGCCGGCCGTTAAACGTCGCCGAGCCGCCGATATAGCCGTTGGCCGCCAGCAGTCCCATCAGCGCAAAGGCGGTCTGCGACTTGCCGGACCCCGACTCTCCTACGATGCCTAACGTCTCCCCGGCCCGCAGGTTAAAGTTAAGGTCGTTAACCGCGGTGACATCGCCATCCGGCGTCTTAAAGGTCACGCGGAGATCTTTAACATCCAGTAGCAGCCCGGATTGCTGCTGCGCCTGCGGCGCTTTTGCCGTTTCAATTATGCTCATGACGGCGCTCCTTAGCGGTCTTTCGGGTCGAGGGCATCACGCAGGCCATCGCCGATAAAGTTAAAACAGAACAGCGTTACCACCAGGAACCCCGCAGGAAACAGCAGCAGCCACGGCGACACTTCCATTGAGTTCGCGCCATCGCTCAGCAGCGCTCCCCAGCTGCTGAGCGGCTCCTGAGTGCCCAGTCCCAGGAAGCTGAGGAAGGATTCGAACAGGATCATGCTCGGTACCAGCAGCGAGGCATACACCACCACCACGCCCAGTACGTTAGGCACAATGTGACGAACCACGATACTGAACGTCGAGACGCCCCCGACCTGGGCTGCTTCGATAAACTCTTTGCGCTTCAGGCTCAGCGTCTGGCCGCGCACAATACGCGCCATATCCAGCCAGGAAACCATCCCGATGGCGACGAATATCAGCAGTATGTTCTGGCCAAAGAAGGTCACCAGCAGGATAACGAAGAACATGAACGGGAAGGAGTTGAGGATCTCCAGCAGACGCATCATGACCGAGTCGATCTTGCCGCCGAGATAGCCGGAAAGCGAGCCGTAGAGCGTACCGAGGATCACCGCCACCAGCGCGGCGGCGACGCCAACCATCAGCGAGATACGCCCGCCGATAGCGACGCGAACCAGCAGGTCACGACCGGATGAGTCGGTACCAAAGTAGTGGCCGGACGCCGCATCAGGCGCGCTGGACATCATGCCCCAGTCGGTGTCGAAATAGGAAAACTGCGACACCACCGGCGCAATGGTCACGAACAGCGCGATGACGATCAGCACCGCCAGGCTGGCCACGGCCGCGCGGTTATGCATAAAGCGGCGGCGGGCATCCTGCCATAGGCTACGCCCTTCGACTTCCAGCTTTTCACTGAAGTTCTCCAGCGCCTCGTTGTTTTTCTTACTTAACATCATGGCGAACCCCAGCCTCAATAGCGAATCTTCGGATCGATAACGGCATACAGCACATCAACAATCGCGTTAAACAGAATAGTCAGCGCACCGACCAGAATCGTCAGGCTGAGAACCAGGGAATAGTCGCGGTTAAGCGCGCCGTTGACGAACAGCTGGCCGATCCCCGGGAGACCGTAGATAGTCTCGATAACCATTGAACCGGTGATAATCCCAACGAACGCCGGCCCCATATAGGAGAGGACGGGCAGCAGCGCAGGCTTCAGCGCATGACGCAGGATGATACGATGCATCGGCAGCCCCTTCGCCCGCGCGGTGCGGATAAAGTTAGAGTGCAGAACTTCAATCATCGAACCGCGGGTGATACGCGCGATGCTGGCGATATAGGCGAGTGACAAAGCCACCATCGGCAGGATCATAAACTTCAGCGCCCCACCGTTCCAGCCGCCGCCGGGTAGCCAGTGCAGGGTGATGGCAAAAATCATCACCAGCAGCGGCGCGACCACGAAGCTGGGTATGACGACGCCGGTCATTGCCACCCCCATGACCGCATAATCCCACCTGGTATTTTGCTTGAGGGCCGCAACTACGCCGGCGCTCACGCCGAGAACCACCGCCAGCAGGAAGGCGGCAAAGCCTAATTTGGCGGAAACCGGGAAGCTTGAGGCCACCAGGTCGTTCACCGAATAGTCTTTATATTTAAAAGAAGGACCGAAATCACCGTGTGCCAGCTGCTTCAGATAATTGAAGTACTGGGTCATGATGGGGTCATTTAAATGGTATTTTGCTTCAATATTCGCCAGCACTTCTGGCGGCAGCGTACGTTCACCGGTAAATGGACTTCCCGGCGCAAGGCGCATCATGAAGAAAGAGATAGTTATAAGAATAAACAGCGTCGGAATCGCTTCCAGACAGCGACGAAAAATAAATTTTAACATTGCCCGTACCTTCTGGCGTGTGCCTATCGTATGCGATGAATTCAGACACGGTGGGGCAAGCGATGCCTGCCCCACGTCTTGCCATTAATGTTTGATAATATACAGGTTTTTAACGTAGATATTATCTAACGGGTCTTTACCGGTATAGCCGCCTACCCACGGTTTAACCAGGCGGGCGTTGACGTAATAGAAGACCGGTACAATTACAGAGTCTTTATCCAGCTGCTGCTCTGACTGTGCATACAGCTCCGCACGTTTGGCGTCATCATTGGTTTGCAGCGTTGCAGAGATAATTTTATCGAACGCCGGGCTCTTATAGTGCGAGGTGTTGTTTGAGCTGTCGCTCAGCATGGTATTCAGGAATGAGGTTGGTTCGTTGTAGTCAGCACACCAGCCCGCACGCGCCACGTCGAAGGTGCCCTGATGGCGGTTATCAAGGAAGGTTTTCCATTCCTGATTTTCCAGCTTCACGTTGGCGCCAAGGTTTTTCTTCCAGATGGATGCCACGGCGATGGCCAGCTTTTTATGCAGATCGGACGTGTTGTACAGCAGATTAAAGGTCAGCGGTTTATCAGCGGTATACCCGGCTTCAGCCAGCAGTTTTTTCGCTTCTTCGTTACGCTTATCCTGAGTCCAGGTAAACCATTCTGGTTTAACAACCTTCATGCCGTCGGTATATGGCGGGGTATAGCTATATGCCGGCAGATCGCCCTGATTCTTCACTTTATTAACGATAATGTCGCGATCCAGCGCCATTTTCAGCGCGGTACGCACGCGAACGTCAGTAAACGGCGCTTTCTGGTTGTTAATTTCGTAGTAATAGGTGCAGAGATACGGATCAACGTGAACTTCTTTCGGGATCTCTTTTTTCAGCTTTTGGAACAGTTCAATCGGCATGTTGTTATAGGTCATGTCGATTTCGCCGCTGCGGTAGCGGTTAACGTCGGTGACTTCTGAAGAAATAGGCAGATAGGTCACCTGGTTAATAACGGTTTTAGCGTTATCCCAGTACTGAGTATTACGCTCAAGCACAATACGTTCGTTAACGACCCAGTCCTTCAGTTTATAGGCGCCGTTGGTGACAATATTTGCCGGCTGAGTCCATTTCTCACCATATTTTTCGATCGCCGCTTTTGGCACCGGTGAAACGGACGGGTGAACCAGCAGTTTATAGAAATAAGGAACCGGCTCGCTCAGGGTAACCTGGAAGGTTTTATCGTCGAGCGCCTTAACGCCCAGATCGGTAATTGGCTTTTTGCCGGCGATAATTTCATCAACGTTCGCAACGTGGCCATACTGCAGATAGCTCGCGTACGGTGAGGCGGTTTTCGGATCGGACAGACGCTGCCAGCTATAAACGAAATCTTGTGCGGTTACCGGCGTGCCGTCGGACCATTTTGCATCTTTACGCAGATGGAAGGTCCAGACTTTAAAATCTTTATTATCCCAGGATTCGGCAACTCCAGGAATCGGGTGGCCCTGAATATCGCCAATCACTAAACCTTCGAACAGATCGCGGTTAATGTTGGATTCCGGCACACCTTCAATTTTATGCGGATCCAGAGACTGAACCTCTGCTCCGTTATTACGTACCAGCGATTGTGAATCCGCCAGCTGCACCCCTGCAGGCACATCTGCTGCCATAGCAACGTTCGCGGTAAATAGCGCGGAGAAAATTCCCGCTGCTACCAGATTTTTTTTGGTGATGATGGTCATTGTGTTGTTACTCCACTCATTATAATTACTGGCTATTTAACCAGCCTCTTTTTTTCCCTTATTCGGGATTCTGTACAGTGCAGGAGTTTTTGCTGCTGTCAGACTTTACTGCTTGCTATCACCGACTTATTTATTACGACCGCTCAAACGGCAGCCTTGACGTCGATTCTTTCCCCCCCTGTCCAGGGGCGCTTTATGCGCAATGAGTTATTTAATAATAATTCTCATTTACGGGTGTTATTCAGTTAGCGATCACGCCGGAAAGTACCAAAAGGCTTTCTCATCCGCCAATGCAATTTGCAAATATGTTACCGGATTCTCTTTTATTGCTCTTGCCGCGGCAGGCTCCTGCCATTCTTTTCCACGAAAAGAGCATTAAAGTGTTTATTTATCATTCAGATACAAAAAAAAGGTCGCTACACATGCTGCGGAACGCTGCAAAGGCGCTTTTTTGTACGAAAATTTAACAATCGGTTATTATTTAGCACATTCATCTGCCGCTGTTATGAAATTACTAATATCATTTCAATTATCTGACGGCAAGCACCAGAGAATGATGTGAAGAAAATAACAGTGGTTGCGGTGAGGAAAAGGGAAACAGAAACGCGGAATTATTAAGTAATTCGTTGATATTAAAAAGAATAAACAGACATCATAGAAAGTTATCTTTCTCGCCTTTATCAGCTTTATTGATATGTTTTGCTAATAATAAAGCAAGCGCGGAGCCTCAAGCCCCGCGCAGCGCGGTCGTTCAGACCAGAAGACCCGGGAAAAGCGTCTTCAGGCCGGTAACGATAAACTCAATTCCGAGCGCCATCAGCAGCAGACCCATAATACGCGTGATCACGTTAATCCCGGTTTGCCCAAGCAGGCGAACCAACCACGGCGCCATGCGGAAAATCCCCCAACAGCACAGGGCAAACAGCGCAATCGCCACCGAGAAGCCGAAGAGGTGGGCTACCGTGTGGTAACGCGTTCCCCAGACAATGGTTGAGCTAATCGCCCCTGGCCCGGCCATCAGCGGTAATGCCAGCGGCACCACGCCAATGCTTTCGCGGATAGCCGTCTCTGACTTTTCCTGCTTATTCTGTTTGTCTTCCCCGAGCTTGCCGCTAATCATCGACATCGCGATGGTAACGACGAGGATCCCGCCGGCAATACGGAATGAATCGATGGAAATACCGAAGATTTGCAAAATACCGTCCCCAAGGAACAGCGAGGTCAGCAGGATGATGGCAACGGAAAGGTTCGCCGTCAGATTGGTCTTATTACGGATCGCTGCGCTCTGGTAGCTGGTCATACTAATGAAGACCGGAATGATGCCAACCGGGTTAACCAGCGCAAATAACCCTATGAAAAACTTGAAATAAGCTGAAAAATCAAACAACGATAGAGTCACAGTGCGCTCCGCGGCATCATTAAATATGGCTATTGACAGTAGGTGTCATAAAATATTCGCGCAGAAGATACGCTTTTTAACAGCATAATTCATCTCAAAAATGCATACCGTAATGATAAACTGCGTATGTTGTATATTTGTTTCTTTTACCTGTTTTATTCATTTATTTTGCATACCTTTTCATTACACTTGATCTAAGTGGTCAAAAAATAGCCTGCTGAAAGGTGTCAGCTTGACATAAAATTGATCTAAATCACATAAATCGTACTCAGAAGTGAGTAATCTTGTTTACACCAAAGAGTGGAAGCCGGCAGTACCTGAGGATAGAGAAATAAAGCTTCGTTAGTAAATCAGTGAAGTCAGCAAAGCAAAATTCGATACGTTAACATTTAGATGCAAGCTATTAACCGCCTGTCTATACTGTCGAATCGAGCTACTGATTTACTAAAAAAGTTTAACATTATCAGGAGAGCATTATGGCTGTTACTAATGTCGCTGAACTTAACGCACTTGTAGAGCGCGTAAAAAAAGCCCAGCGTGAATATGCCAGTTTCACTCAAGAACAAGTTGATAAGATCTTCCGTGCAGCCGCTCTGGCCGCCGCAGACGCTCGAATCCCTCTCGCAAAAATGGCCGTTGCCGAATCCGGCATGGGCATTATCGAAGACAAAGTGATCAAAAACCACTTCGCTTCTGAATACATCTATAACGCTTATAAAGATGAAAAGACCTGCGGTATTCTCTCCGAAGACGACACCTTTGGTACTATCACCATCGCAGAACCTATCGGTATTATTTGCGGTATCGTCCCAACGACGAACCCAACTTCTACAGCAATCTTTAAATCACTGATCAGCCTGAAAACCCGTAACGCGATTATCTTCTCCCCACATCCGCGTGCTAAAGATGCCACCAACAAAGCGGCCGACATCGTTCTGCAGGCTGCTATTGCTGCCGGCGCGCCGAAAGACCTGATCGGTTGGATCGACCAGCCTTCCGTTGAGCTGTCCAACGCGCTGATGCACCACCCTGACATTAACCTGATCCTTGCGACCGGCGGTCCAGGTATGGTTAAAGCAGCCTATAGCTCCGGTAAACCAGCTATCGGCGTTGGTGCAGGCAACACGCCGGTTGTTATCGACGAAACCGCTGACATTAAACGTGCCGTTGCATCGGTGCTGATGTCCAAAACCTTCGATAACGGCGTTATCTGTGCGTCTGAACAGTCAGTAGTCGTTGTTGACTCCGTCTACGACGCCGTTCGCGAACGTTTCTCCAGCCACGGCGGCTACCTGCTGCAGGGTAAAGAGCTGAAAGCGGTTCAGGACATCATCCTGAAAAACGGCGCGCTGAACGCCGCTATCGTTGGTCAGCCGGCGTATAAAATCGCCGAACTGGCAGGCTTCACCGTCCCGAACACCACCAAAATTCTGATTGGTGAAGTGACCGACGTTGATGAAAGCGAGCCGTTTGCTCACGAAAAACTGTCTCCGACTCTGGCAATGTATCGCGCCAAAAACTTCGAAGACGCCGTTGAGAAAGCTGAAAAACTGGTGGCGATGGGCGGTATCGGTCATACCTCCTGCCTGTACACCGACCAGGATAACCAGCCTGCTCGCGTGGCCTTCTTCGGCCAGATGATGAAAACCGCACGTATTCTGATTAACACCCCGGCTTCTCAGGGTGGTATCGGTGACCTGTATAACTTTAAACTCGCGCCTTCCCTGACTCTGGGTTGTGGTTCCTGGGGTGGTAACTCCATCTCTGAAAACGTTGGTCCGAAACACCTGATCAACAAGAAAACCGTTGCTAAGCGAGCTGAAAACATGTTGTGGCACAAACTTCCGAAATCTATCTACTTCCGTCGTGGCTCTCTGCCAATCGCGCTGGATGAAGTGATTACTGATGGTCACAAACGCGCGCTGATCGTGACCGACCGCTTCCTGTTCAACAACGGCTATGCCGACCAGATCACCTCCGTACTGAAGGCATCCGGCGTTGAAACCGAAGTGTTCTTTGAAGTTGAAGCTGACCCGACGCTGACCGTTGTACGTAAAGGTGCAGAACTGGCCAACTCCTTCAAGCCGGACGTCATCATCGCCCTCGGCGGTGGTTCCCCGATGGACGCCGCGAAAATCATGTGGGTGATGTACGAACATCCGGAAACCCACTTCGAAGACCTGGCGCTGCGCTTTATGGATATCCGTAAACGTATCTACAAGTTCCCGAAAATGGGCGTGAAAGCGAAAATGATCGCCGTCACTACCACTTCCGGTACCGGTTCTGAAGTGACCCCGTTTGCGGTAGTTACCGACGATGCGACCGGTCAGAAATATCCGCTGGCAGACTACGCGCTGACTCCGGATGTGGCGATTGTCGATGCGAACCTCGTCATGGATATGCCGAAGTCCCTGTGTGCTTTCGGTGGTCTGGATGCCGTAACTCACGCCCTGGAAGCCTACGTTTCCGTACTGGCGTCTGAGTTCTCCGACGGCCAGGCTCTGCAGGCGCTGAAGCTGCTGAAAGAGTATCTGCCGGCGTCCTACCATGAAGGTTCTAAGAACCCGGTAGCGCGTGAACGCGTGCACAGTGCAGCGACTATTGCCGGTATCGCGTTTGCTAACGCCTTCCTCGGCGTATGTCACTCGATGGCACACAAACTGGGCTCCCAGTTCCATATCCCGCACGGCCTGGCGAACGCCCTGCTGATTTGTAACGTTATCCGCTACAACGCGAACGATAACCCAACCAAACAGACCGCATTCAGCCAGTACGACCGTCCGCAGGCTCGTCGCCGCTACGCAGAAATTGCTGACCACCTGGGCCTGAGCGCACCTGGTGACCGCACCGCAGCGAAAATCGAGAAACTGCTGGCATGGCTGGAAAGCATCAAGGCTGAACTGGGTATTCCTAAGTCTATCCGCGAAGCTGGCGTGCAGGAAGCTGACTTCCTGGCCCACGTTGACAAGCTGTCTGAAGATGCATTCGATGACCAGTGCACCGGCGCTAACCCGCGCTACCCGCTGATCGCCGAGCTGAAACAGATTCTGCTGGATACCTTCTACGGTAACGAATTCAGCGAAGGCGAAGCTGCCGCGAAGAAAGAGACTGTCGCAGCACCGAAAGCCGATAAAAAAGCGAAAAAATCCGCTTAATTTACGCTGGTAATAAATATGAGGCCTCATCTTTGGATGAGGCCTTTTTTATCGTCACGATTTTGGCTACAGTCGCAAAACCGACGCAGAGCGACGCTAAAGCGTCGGGCCATCATAGACAGCGGGAATTACAGCAGGAGGTCATCAGGCGCCTGATGTGCGCCTGAGCGAGATCGACGAGGGGAGATTAGCAGGGGCGATGTTTGCTTTGCACAAGCGTTAAAGAGCCCTCTTTTAAGGCTTCTTTATAATGTTTACGGCAGACCGATACATAGCGTTCATTGCCGCCAATAACCACCTGCTCGCCCTCATTGTACGGCCGCCCTTCCCGATCGAGGCGCAGCACCATACTCGCCTTACGGCCACAAAAACAGATTGTTTTTAATTCAACCAGCTTATCTGACCAGGCTAATAAATACTGACTGCCGATAAACAGCTCCCCGCGAAAATCAGTACGCAGGCCGTAGCACAACACCGGGATATCCAGCCCATCAACAACCTCGGATAGCTCATGCACCTGCTCACGGGTCAGGAACTGGCTTTCATCAACTAATACACAATGAACCGGCTGCTTTGCATGCTCAGCGCTAATCTCGGCAAATAATGAAGTCTGCGGGTTAAACAGTCGGGCCGGCGATGAGAGGCCAATTCTTGAGCTGACCTTACCGGAACCAAAGCGGTCATCAATCTCAGCCGTATAAACTAAGGCACGCATGCCTCGTTCCTGAT
Source organism: Klebsiella sp. 10-1 (assembly GCF_009758445.1). Taxonomy (NCBI): domain Bacteria; kingdom Pseudomonadati; phylum Pseudomonadota; class Gammaproteobacteria; order Enterobacterales; family Enterobacteriaceae; genus Klebsiella; species Klebsiella sp. 10-1. The sequence continues at coordinate 392,919 of NZ_WQRE01000004.1, read as the reverse complement.
AATTGTATGAGGACTGCAGTAGCGCAGTCGACTTACCTGCATTCATTGCAGAATAGTAAAAATAAAGTTGTGCCATCGGCTGCGTAACCCCAATCAATGTGTTTTATCGCGGCGGGATTGTAGCATATTTTCTGCCGCTGCCAGCCCCTTCAGGGAAGCGCCGGAGGTTTATGTTGCGCGCGCCGACTTCTGAAAGATTAAGCTTTTTAATACAATCAGGCCATCAGCTATTTGCCCAAACCGCGGGGTGCAGCGAGCTGCGGCAGTTGTCCTTTCGTGCGAATCGGTGCATTTTGCAGGCGGTTATAAGGGATTTTGTTCAGCGTTTTATATTAAACATCATCGTAACTAATGCGCTAATACTGAAGGTGGATATTTATCCCTGCAAAGTATAATTTTACTCCCTGGCTGCCGGGAAAAGCATACTATCTCAGGGTTTTAGCTTACGACTCCGGTTAGGCTATAAGCTAGAAAGATGTGAACTCGCGCGAAAAATTTAACTTAAATTAATTAATTACCGGGACAAATAACAAGTAATTTTGAATTCCTTACATTCTACCCTATTGCACATCTGATTATATCGCTCTATTATTAGTTCAACAAACCACCCCACAATATAAGTTTGAGATTACTACAATGAGCGAAGCACTTAAAATTTTGAACAACATCCGTACTCTTCGTGCGCAGGCGAGAGAATGCACCCTTGAAACGCTAGAAGAAATGCTGGAAAAATTAGAAGTTGTCGTTAACGAACGTCGCGAAGAAGAAAGCGCTGCGGCTGCAGAAATTGAAGAGCGTACTCGTAAACTGCAACAATACCGTGAAATGCTGATCGCTGATGGTATTGATCCGAATGAACTGCTGAGCACCATGGCTGCAGTTAAAGCGGGCACCAAAGCCAAACGCGCGGCACGTCCGGCGAAATATAGCTACGTTGATGAAAACGGCGAAACCAAAACCTGGACTGGTCAGGGCCGCACCCCGGCAGTGATCAAAAAAGCGATGGATGAGCAAGGCAAATCTCTGGACGATTTCCTGCTTTAATAAGTCGTCATATTTGAAAAATCCCGCCGCGGCGGGATTTTTTTTATCTTTACTCACTGAGATAAAAAAGCCGGGGAACAATACCTGTGTCCCCGGCTCTCATATCTAAAGATAACGATTACTTAGCGATGGCTTTTTCCAGCCAGTCTTTAAAATCTGCACCCAGCGTTTTATGGCGCACGCCATATTCAACGAAAGCCTGCATGTAACCCAGTTTATTACCACAATCATGGCTCTTGCCTTTCATATGGTAGGCTTCAACCGTTTCCTTCTCGATCAGCATATCGATGGCATCGGTCAGCTGGATTTCATCGCCTGCGCCCGGAGGCGTTTTAGCCAGCAGCGGCCAAATATCCGCGCTCAGCACGTAGCGTCCCACGACGGCCAGGTTGGAAGGCGCAACGTCTGCTTTCGGCTTTTCTACCACGCCAACCATCGGCACGCTTTCACCCGGCTGCAGGGACTGGCCCTTGCAATCAACGACGCCATATGCGGTCACGTCAGCAACAGGCTCAACCATAATCTGGCTGGATCCGGTTTCGTCGAAACGAGCGATCATTTCTGCCAGGTTATCGCGGGTAAGATCGGATTCAAATTCATCCAGAATAACGTCCGGCAGAATAACAGCTACCGGCTCATCGCCTACTACCGGGTGCGCGCACAGCACGGCATGGCCGAGGCCTTTAGCGAGACCCTGACGGACCTGCATAATGGTGACGTGCGGCGGACAAATAGATTGGACTTCTTCAAGAAGCTGACGTTTTACACGTTTTTCGAGCATCGCTTCCAGTTCAAAACTGGTATCGAAATGGTTTTCGATAGAATTTTTGGAAGAGTGCGTCACCAGAACAATTTCAGTAATCCCGGCCGCAATACATTCGTTAACAACATACTGAATTAAAGGCTTATCTACCAGTGGCAGCATTTCTTTCGGAATAGCCTTGGTAGCGGGCAGCATCCTGGTGCCTAATCCCGCAACCGGGATAACAGCTTTTCTTACTTTAGAATTAAGGGCAGCCATTGAAATCTCCTGGACTGTGTGTTTTTTAAACTAGTCATAATATAACGCACCGAGTATATCAGCCCATCCCGGTAAGCCTGGTCTGAAAGGTGCGGATTTTCTCGAATTAGGACTTATACGTATAAAACCCATCGATAGTATCACCGCCAAAGGCAGCGCGGTAATCCTACCAGCGTGAAAATAAACTTAACTGTTCATTCCGCAGACAACATCAAGCGTAAACGGCCTCCAGCCCCCCAAATTTGGCACTGCCATGAGGAGCAACGCTGGCTAATTTGGTTGAGATAAGCATTACCTAATGTGCCAAGCGGCACACCATTACTAATCTGTATTTGATGTTCTCCGGTATTCAACGTGCCGTTTAACCCCGCCGATACCAAAATCAAATTTTTCAACCCGCTGTGGTAATAACCCACCAGCAGAGGAAATTGCCCCGGTAAATTCGCCTGACGAAGTAGCTGGTTGACCTGCTTTAACAACCCGGTCATTTCCGGCAAGCGCTGGCCTTGATGGGCCAGCTGCTCCTGAAGCAAACCGTTAAACAGCGCGCGCAGCAGAAGCGCCGCGAGAACGCCATTATCGCCTGCTCGTGTTACATCCAGACAGTAAAATGCCAAATCTTTTTCCGATAATGGCGCAATATCGAGAACCAGACCGGGCTTATCGGCGGTTACCAGCTGACGATAGTGAATGCGGCAGCGCGATATTTCCTGCTGCACCGGAGGCTGTAACTCCTGCAGCAGCCTGGACGCCGCGTTCGGGTCGCTGACCAGCGCATCCCAGTCCTCAAACAGCCGCTCCTCCTCTTCCACACGCGAACTGAACATGTGGGGATACAGGCAGGCATACACCGTCTCACGCAGGCGGTCAAAATCTTTTACCGGTTTAAGCAGAACATCCTGAACGCCAAGACGCAGCGCCCTGGCAATATCTGCCATATTCTCCGTCGCCGAAATCATCAGAATCGGCAGCTGCTCGCCCTGGTTACGCAGATACTCCACCAGTTCGAGGCCATTCATGCGCGGCATCGAGATATCGCAAATCATCAGGTCGGGCTTCGACTCGGCCATTTTCTGTAGTGCCTCAACGCCATCCTCTGCCTGCGCGGTAGTTGCGCCTAGCGAGGTTAACCAGGAGTGCAAAAGAGTGCGGAAAACGGGCTCGTCTTCAACGATCAGAATTTGTTTTCCCGCCAATGGCTGCGTCATGATCTCTCCTCTGGCTGACGATAATTAAATATTGGCATGCAATTCACACTATCGCCTGTCAGAATTTACTGAAGTCTAAGTCAAGGGCGTCACGCCGAAGCGCGCACCAAAGGTAATAGTTCATCCATCTTTTTTTCCACCGCCAGGTGACCGGCAGCAATCGCTTCGCCGGCGCGATGGAAATCAAGGGTCGATATTTGTGGGCAAAAGGGCTGTAGCAGAATATCCGGTGGGTCACCCGCCATACGGTTACGCTTCAGGCGATTTTCCAGTACCTGAATAGAGGTGGACATAATCTCCATTGCCGTCGGCGTAGCGGTAGTCGTTTGCCGGGAGGTCATTCCCGTCAGCCGCGCGCGCAGACGCGAATGCCAGGAAAATTCTTTCTCATCTTCTACACGCGGTTTCTCGATAGACCATAAATCCTGCTGCATCAGATGCGCATCGTGCTGTAGGTCAACGGCGATGACAATATCTGCCCCCAGCGCACGGGTCAAAGAGACCGGGACGGGGTTCACGACTGCGCCGTCGACCAACCAGTAGCCATTGTGCATAACGGGCGACATCAGGCCAGGCATGCTGCAGGAAGCGCGGACCGCCAGATGCAAATCGCCTTCGGTAAACCACAGTTCGCGGCCGGTGCTGAGGTTGGTCGCCACCGCCGCAAACCGGCGATCGCAGCGTTCAATTTCGGAGGTAGGCAAGACTTGTCGATATTGATTGAATACGCGCTCCCCGCGCAGCAGGCCTCCGCGACGCCAGGAGAGATCCATCAACCGCAGTACGTCCCAGTTGCTAAAAGAGCAGACCCATTTTTCCAGAACCGGAAGACGGTTGCACGCGTAGGCCGCGCCAACCAGCGATCCGATAGAGCACCCTGCAACAACGTCAATTTCAATACCTGCTCGCTGTAGCGCTTTAATCACACCGATATGCGACCACCCTCGGGCAGCTCCCGCCCCTAAGGCCAGACCAATCTTAAGCTTTCTCATTATTACCGATATACTTCCTTCCACCGCGAACATGGCATCATCGCCACAGCTCAGTTAACATAAAACACTTTGGCGTCGATACGCCGTAATTCTTTTTCCATGGAGGCCGCTTTGTCGCCATTATGTCCCTGTGGCAGCGCTCTGGAGTATAGCTCATGTTGCCAGCGTTATCTGTCCGGCGCGCTGCCAGCGCCAGGCCCGTCACAGCTGATGCGATCCCGCTACAGTGCGTTTGTTATGAAAGATGCCGATTATCTGATTAAAACCTGGCACTCCTCTTGCCAGGCGCAGCGGTTCCGCGCGGATCTGGAGAGCGGTTTTACCAAAACGCACTGGCTGGGGCTGACCGTCTTTGCCGCCGATGAGGGGCGAAATCCCGATGAAGGATTCGTCAGCTTTATTGCACGATTTAACGACGATAGCCGTTCCGGCGTAATTATTGAACGTTCCAGATTCTTAAAAGAAAATGGACAGTGGTACTATATCGACGGCACGCGACCGCTGGTTGGTCGTAATGACCCCTGCCCTTGTGGCTCAGGTAAAAAATTTAAAAAATGCTGCGGCCAATAAACCGGCGTCAGCAATAGCAAACACTACAGGATTTCCCCCGCGATGCATTCATTACAACGTAAAGTACTACGCACTATTTGCCCTGATCAGAAAGGACTCATCGCGCGTATCACCAACATTTGCTACAAGCACGAGCTGAACATCGTGCAGAACAACGAGTTTGTCGATCACCGAACCGGCCGCTTCTTTATGCGTACCGAGCTGGAAGGTATTTTCAATGACGCCATTCTGCTGGCCGATTTGGATAGCGCGCTGCCGGAAGGTTCAATTCGCGAACTGACGCCTGCGGGCCGTCGACGCGTGGTCATTCTGGTCACCAAAGAAGCGCACTGCCTTGGCGATCTGCTGATGAAAGCTAACTATGGCGGTCTGGATGTGGAGATTGCCGCGGTTATCGGTAATCACGAGACGCTGCGCACGCTGGTTGAGCGTTTTGATATTCCTTTCCAGCTGGTCAGCCATGAAGGCCTGACGCGTGAAGAGCACGATAAGCAGATGGGCGATGCTATCGAAGCGTTGGCACCAGACTATGTGGTGCTGGCGAAATATATGCGCGTGCTGACGCCAGAGTTCGTTTCCCGCTTCCCGAACCAGATTATCAATATTCACCACTCATTCCTGCCAGCCTTTATTGGCGCCCGTCCGTATCATCAGGCTTACGAGCGCGGCGTCAAAATCATCGGCGCCACCGCGCACTATGTGAACGATAATTTGGATGAAGGCCCGATCATTATGCAGGACGTGATTCATGTCGATCACACCTATACGGCAGAAGATATGATGCGCGCCGGCCGTGATGTTGAGAAGAACGTGCTGAGCCGTGCGCTGTATCAGGTGCTGGCGCAGCGCGTGTTCGTCTACGGCAACCGAACGATTATTCTTTAATCGATAGATAAATTAGCTGGTTAGCTTTGCGTCTTTGCGCGCAAAAAGCAGGCAACCAGTTTATTTTTATCAACGGAATGCTTTACAGGGGCGCGTCATTTGGTATGATGCGCCCCGCTTCCCCAGAAGGAAGCAGGCCAGTATTAGCATTACCCCGTGGTGGGGTTCCCGAGCGGCCAAAGGGAGCAGACTGTAAATCTGCCGTCATCGACTTCGAAGGTTCGAATCCTTCCCCCACCACCATTATTCACTGTGCTGAATAACCTACAATTTGAT
>NZ_WQRE01000004.1:0-386825 GCF_009758445.1 Klebsiella sp. 10-1 | reverse complement strand
GCCAGATATCTCGTCACTCTCAAATAAACGCCAGCGTTGCACATTCTACCCATGCGGGAAGGATGAGAAGCTTCGACCAAGGTTCGACCCGAGCGTCAGCGAGAGAACGTTGCCGCAGGCAACGGCCCGAAGGGTGAGCAGCTTCAGCTGCGAATAATCCTTCCCCCACCACCATCACTGCCAGATATCTCATCACTCCCAAATAAACGCCAGCGTTGCATATCCTACCCATGCGGGAAGGATGGGAAGCTTCGACCAAGGTTCGACCCGAGCGTCAGCGAGAGAACGTTGCCGCAGGCAACGGCCCGAAGGGTGAGCAGCTTCAGCTGCGAATAATCCTTCCCCCACCACCATCGCTTCCGGATATCTCGTCGCGCTAAAAGCTACATCGGCGGCAGACGGCGCGTCACCGGCGAGCTTTTTACTATTGAGGTGTTGCACTGGGCATGTTCTGCCAGGCCGTCCAGCAGGGTATCAAGCTGCGCAATATCCCGCACCGTCAGGCGCATGACGAAGCAATCCTCCCCCGTAACCTTGTCACATTCGATACATTCCGGCATCGCCTGAATATATTTATTGACCTTCTGCAGTAGCCCCGGCAGGGGCCTGACGCGGACCAGCGCCTGTAGGCCATATCCCAGCGCTGTCAGATTAATCCGGGCGCCATATCCCTGAATCACCCCGCGCTCTTCCAGGCGCTTTACCCGTTCGGCGGTACCTGGCGAGCTCAGCCCCACCCGGGCGCTCAGCACCTTTAGCGATATGCGCGCATCTTCCGCCAGGCAGGCCAGAATGGCGCGGTCGATATTATCAATTAAGTTTTCCACCGTTTTTACCTTATAAATAAAAGCAATACTCGTTTTTCACCTTATATCATGCATATCAACCTGTCATCTGATGAACGACAATAGCGATATGAAAACGGAGGTAGAAAAATGACACATACAGTGACGGGCGTCTGGCAAATGAGCCTGGCGATGATAATTTCGGGTTCGATTGGCGCATTCGTTTTACTCTCCGGTTTGCCGGTTATCGACGTTGTCTTCTGGCGCTGCCTGATTGGCGCGCTGACCCTGGCGGGCTTTATCTACCTCAGCCATCAGCCGTTCAGCCAGCTCACGCGCCTGACGCTGCTGCTGGCGATCCTCGGAGGCGTAGCCCTGGTCATTAACTGGCTGCTGCTTTTTGCCGCTTACGCCCGAATTTCTATTGGCATGGCCACCGTCGTTTATAACACCCAGCCGTTTATGCTGGTATTAATGGGGATGCTGGCAGGTGAGCGGGTTACGCTGATTAAATGGGGATGGCTGACGCTGGCCTTTTTCGGCGTGGTGATCCTGCTGTCCAGCGAGCTGATGCAGGCGCACGGCGGTCAGCTGGCTGCGGGCATTGCACTGGCCCTTGGCGCCGCCTTTTTCTACGCGTTAACGGCGATAATCGCCCGTAAGCTGCGCCCGCTCCCGCCACAGCACATTGCCTTTATTCAGGTCATCGTCGGGACAATTATGCTGCTGCCGCTGGTTCACGCCCCCGCTTTTATCGCGGCGCTCCCCTGGCGACATCTGCTGATTCTGGGCATCGTGCATACCGGCATCATGTACCAGCTGCTCTACAGTGCGATTCAGAAACTGCCGACGCCCGCGATCGGTTCGCTCTCCTTTATCTATCCGATTGTGGCGATCGTTGTCGATTATCTGGTCTTTAATCATGCGCTGGCGCCGGTGCAGCTGGCCGGAGGCGTGCTGATTCTGCTTGCGGCGGCGGGAAATAATCTGGGCTGGGGAGATGGGCTGGCGCTGGGCGACAAAAAACCCCGCCGAAGCGGGGTTTGATACGACCGATAGCGTCATTAGCGACGGGCGCGAACAATCTGATATTTGCGCGTCAGGTACTCTACCGGCGCGCTCCAGATATGCACCAGGCGGGAGAACGGGAACAGCAGGAACATCGTCATCCCCAGCACCAGGTGCAGGCGGAACACAAACGCCACGCCGTCCAGATGCTGTGAAGCGCCGCCGTGGAAGGTCACCACCGACTGCGCCCAGCCGACCAGCTTGAGCATTTCGCTCCCGTCCATATGCTGCGCCGAGAAAGGAATCGTCAGCAGGCCCAGCGCGCACTGAACCAGCAGCAGCGAGAGGATCAGGATATCTGCGCTAGTGGTGGTTGCGCGCACGCGCGGGCTGAACAGACGGCGCTTGAGCAGCAGCACGCCGCCGACCAGACACATCACGCCGCTGGCGCCGCCGGCAATCATCGCCATCTTCTGCTTCACGTCCATCGGCAGGAAGGACTCATACATCCAGTGCGGCGTCAGCATCCCGAGGAAGTGGCCGGCGAAAATACCGAGGATCCCGATATGGAACAGGTTAGACGCCAGGTTCATCCCCTTGCGATCCAGCATCTGGCTGGAAGAGGCCCGCCAGGTGTACTGACCATAGTCGTAACGCAGCCAGCTACCGATCAGAAATACCGAACCGGCAATGTACGGGTAGATGTCAAAGAAGAACATATTCAGGAAGTGCATTATTGCTGTCCTCCGTTAGAGATATCCAAATATTGCGGGGCCACAGCTCCGGCAAAACGACGCTGGTGAGCGGCAATTTCTGATTCGCCGCAGCCTTTATCGGCAAAGAATTTAACCTGCTCTTCTTCCCATACCGCGTCCAGCGCCTGCGGCGTATCGTCGCGGGCTTCATCGGCGATTTTTTCCGCGACTTTCTGGCTATCAACCCGGGTATCCGCCAGCTTCAGCAGCAGTTCGAACAGTACCGCATAACGGCTTTCGCGCTGCTGCAGGCGGGCGCTAAGCAGACCCAGAATCGGCGCCACGTCCTTCAGGCCGGCGATAGCTTCATCTCCCGGCAGCTGCGCCAGATACTCCAGGTACAGCGGCAGGTGGTCAGGAAGCTCACGGCTGTCGAGCTCCAGGCCATGACGCTCATATTGCGCCATCAGATCGACCATCGCCTGACCACGATCGCGGGACTCACCGTGAACATGTTCGAACAGCAGCAGCGACGTCGCCCGTCCGCGGTCAAATAGTTCGCTGTAATCCGACTGGGTATCCAGCACGTCCCGGGCGGTCAAATGGCGCAGGAAGTCGCCCAGCCTGCGGGCATCCTCCGCGGCGAATCTTTCCGATGACGCCAGCGCCTCCAGCATCTCCTGCTGATGCTGCCACAGGGCAGCGTCAGGATACTCAAGCAGGCGCGACACGATCACGAGTTCAATCATGGGTGCGGCTCCGTTTTGCTGGTCACGTCGATAGTGTCGATGCGGCGGCTATTGAACAGATTGAACTGGCTGTCCGAACCGTGGCAACCGTCGCCGAAGGTGAAGCCGCAGCCGCTTTTTTCCGGGAAGGCGTCACGCGCCTGCTCGCGGTGGCTGCTCGGTACCACGAAACGGTCTTCGTAGTTGGCAATCGCCAGGTAGCGATACATCTCCTGCGCCTGGGCTTCGCTCAGACCCACTTCCTCCAGCGCGCGGGTATCCACGACGCCATCAACGCTTTCAGCGCGTTTAAAGTGACGCATCGCCAGCATGCGCTTCAGCGCCAGCAGCACCGGCTGGGTATCGCCTGCGGTCAGCAGGTTTGCCAGGTACTGAACCGGAATACGCAGGCTTTCCACGTCCGGCAGAATACCGTTGCTCCCCAGCTCGCCGGCATCCGCCGCGGACTGAATCGGTGACAGAGGCGGCACGTACCAGACCATCGGCAGCGTGCGGTATTCCGGATGCAGCGGCAGCGCCAGCTTCCAGTCCATCGCCATCTTGTAGACCGGCGACCTCTGGGCGGCGTCGATAACCCCCTGCGGTACGCCGTCTTTCAGCGCCTGCTCGATGACTTTCGGGTCATTCGGATCGAGGAAGACGTCCAGCTGACGCTGGTACAGATCTTTCTCGTTTTCGGTGCTCGCCGCGGTTTCAATCGCATCCGCGTCATACAGCAGTACGCCAAGGTAGCGGATACGGCCGACGCAGGTTTCTGAACACACGGTCGGCTGGCCCGCTTCGATGCGCGGGTAGCAGAAGATGCATTTCTCAGATTTACCGCTCTTCCAGTTGAAGTAGATCTTCTTGTACGGGCAGCCGGTGATACACATCCGCCAGCCGCGGCACTTGTCCTGGTCGATCAGCACGATGCCGTCTTCTTCACGCTTGTAGATAGCGCCGCTCGGACAGGTCGCCACGCACGCCGGGTTGAGACAGTGCTCGCACAGACGCGGCAGATACATCATGAAGGTATTTTCGAACTGGCCGTACATCGCCTTCTGCATGTTCTCGAAGTTCTTATCTTTCGCCAGCTTCTCGAACTCACCGCCCAGATCGTCTTCCCAGTTCGGACCCTTGGTGATTTTAGCCATGCGCTGGCCGGTGATCAGCGAACGCGGACGAGCAATCGGCTGCGCTTTGCTATCAGCCGGCGCGTTATGCAGCGTCTGGTAGTCAAAATCAAACGGCTCGTAGTAGTCGTCGATACCCGGCAGATGCGGGTTAGCGAAGATTTTACCCAGCAGCATCGCGCGGTTGCCCATACGCGGCTGCAGTTTGCCGTTGATCTTACGAACCCAACCGCCCTTCCATTTTTCCTGGTTTTCCCAGTCGGTCGGAAAACCGACGCCCGGCTTGGTTTCAACGTTGTTGAACCACGCGTACTCGGTCCCTTCACGGCTGGTCCAGACGTTTTTACAGGTGACTGAGCAGGTATGACAGCCGATGCATTTATCGAGATTCAGCACCATGCCGACTTGTGAACGAATTTTCATTTTACGCTCTCCTGTACCTGGTCATTGCCTTCGCCATCCAGCCAGTTAATGTTCTTCATCTTACGTACAACCACAAACTCATCGCGGTTCGATCCGACGGTGCCATAGTAGTTAAAGCCGTATGCCAGGTGCGCATAGCCGCCGATCATATGCGTCGGTTTTGGCGTAATGCGGGTCACCGAGTTGTGGATCCCGCCGCGCTGACCGGTAATTTCCGAACCCGGCAGGTTCATGATTCGTTCCTGCGCGTGGTACATCATGGTCATCCCGGCCGGCACGCGCTGGCTCACTACCGCACGCGCGGTCAGGGCGCCGTTGTTGTTGAAGACTTCAATCCAGTCGTTATCTTCAATGCCCATCTCTTTGGCATCCGCTTCGCTCATCCACACGATGGGCCCGCCGCGACCGAGGGTCAGCATCAGCAGGTTGTCGCTGTAGGTCGAGTGAATGCCCCATTTCTGGTGCGGCGTCAGGAAGTTGAGCGCTTTCTCCGGGTTGCCGTTTGATTTCTTACCCATCACCGCTTTCACCGAGCGGGTATCGATCGGCGGACGGTACACCAGCAGGCTTTCACCAAAGTCACGCATCCACTGGTGGTCCTGATAGAGGGACTGACGACCCGAGAGCGTACGCCACGGGATCAGCTCATGAACGTTGGTGTAGCCGGCGTTATAGGAGACGTGCTCATCTTCCAGTCCTGACCAGGTCGGGCTGGAGATAATCTTGCGCGGCTGGGCCTGGATATCGCGGAAGCGAATTTTCTCGTCTTCTTTATTCAGCGCCAGGTGCGCGTGATCGCGACCGGTAAACTCGCTCAGCGCCGCCCAGGCTTTCACCGCCACCTGGCCGTTGGTTTCCGGCGCGAGGGTGAGGATCATCTCAGCCGCGTCAATCGCCGTATCCAGCATCGGCTGGCCTTTCGCCGGGCCATCGGCCTTGGTGTAGTTGAGCTTGCGCAGCAGATCCATCTCGCTCTGGGTGTTCCAGGCAATCCCCTTACCGCCGTTGCCGATTTTCTCCATCAGCGGGCCGATGGAGGTGAAGCGTTCCCAGGTTGCCGGATAGTCACGCTCAACCGGAATAATGTGCGGCGCGGTTTTCCCTGGGATCAGGTCGCATTCGCCCTTTTTCCAGTCCTTCACGTCGAGCGGCTGCGCCAGTTCGGCGGCCGAGTCGTGCTGGATTGGCAGGGTCACAATGTCGGTCTCTTTTCCGAGGTGCCCGACGCAGACTTCGGAGAATTTCTTCGCGATGCCTTTGTAGATCTCCCAGTCGCTTTTCGATTCCCAGGCCGGGTCGACGGCGGCAGAGAGCGGGTGAATAAACGGATGCATATCCGAAGTATTCATGTCGTCTTTTTCGTACCAGGTCGCGGTCGGCAGCACGATGTCGGAGTACAGGCAGGTGCTCGACAGGCGGAAGTCCAGCGTTACCACCAGGTCCAGCTTGCCGTCGAGGCCGTTATCCTGCCATTCCACTTCTTCCGGCTTCACGCCGCCCTGTTTGCCCAGATCCATCCCCTGAATACCGTGCTCGGTACCGAGCAGGTACTTCAGCATATATTCATGACCTTTACCGGAAGAGCCCAGCAGGTTAGAACGCCAGATGAACAGGTTACGCGGGTGGTTTTTACCGTTTTCCGGCTGCTCCGCGGCAAAGCGGATGGAGCCCTCTTTCAGCGCCTTCACGGTGTAGTCAACCGGCGTCATACCGGCTTTCTTCGCCTCTTCGGCGATGCGCAGCGGGTTAGTTCCAAGCTGCGGCGCGGACGGCAGCCAGCCCATACGTTCGGCGCGCACGTTGAAGTCCAGCAGATGGCCGGTGTAGCGGGATTTATCCGCCAGCGGCGACAGCAGCTCCTGCGCGGTTACCGACTCGTAGCGCCACTGGCTGGAGTGGTTATAGAAGTAAGAGGTGCTGTTCATGTGACGTGCCGGACGCTGCCAGTCAAGGGCAAACGCCAGCGGCTGCCAGCCGGTCTGCGGACGCAGCTTTTCCTGACCCACGTAGTGCGCCCAGCCGCCGCCGCTCTGGCCGACGCAGCCGCAGAACACCAGCATGTTGATCAGGCCGCGATAGTTCATATCGAGGTGATACCAGTGGTTCAGACCCGCTCCGACGATGATCATCGAGCGGCCGTGCGTCTTATCGGCGTTATCGGCGAATTCACGGGCGGTACGAATAATGTTTGCCCGGGCAACGCCGGTAATTTTTTCAGCCCACGCCGGCGTGTACGCCTTGACGTCATCATAGCTTTTGGCGCAGTTTTCATCGTCCAGACCGCGCTCCAGGCCGTAGTTGGCCATAGTCAGGTCATAAACGGTGGTCACCAGAGCGGTCGTCCCATCCGCCAGCTGCAGGCGTTTTACCGGCAGCTTATGCAGCAGGATGTTTTCCAGCTCAACGCTGGTGAAGTGTTCGGTGCCTTCGCCGCCAAAGTACGGGAAGCCGACCTGCGCGATCTCATCCTGGCTGCCCAGCAGGCTCAGCTGCAGTTCAGTTTCTTCGCCGGATGTGCCATCGCGCTGTTCAAGGTTCCATTTGCCTTTTTCACCCCAGCGGAAGCCGATTGAACCGTTCGGCGCCACCATCTCACCGTTGGCGTTAATCGCCACGGTTTTCCATTCCGGGTTGTTTTCCTGGCCGAGAGAATCGACCAGATCGGCCGCGCGCAGCATACGGCCCGCCGCGTAGTAGCCGTCGCGCTCTTCCAGCATCACCAGCAGCGGCATGTCGGTGTAGCGACGGACGTAGTCGGTGAAGTACTGGCTCGGCTTGTCGAGATGGAACTCGCGCAGCATAACGTGGCCCATCGCCAGCGCCATCGCCGCATCGGTACCCTGCTTCGGCGCCAGCCACAGGTCGCACAGCTTGGCGATTTCGGCGTAGTCAGGCGTGATGGCAACGGTTTTGGTGCCTTTATAGCGGACTTCGGTAAAGAAGTGGGCGTCCGGGGTACGGGTCTGCGGAACGTTAGAGCCCCAGGCAATAATGTAGCTCGAGTTGTACCAGTCGGCGGACTCCGGTACGTCGGTCTGCTCGCCCCAGGTCTGCGGAGACGCCGGCGGAAGGTCGCAGTACCAGTCGTAGAAGCTCAGGCAGGTGCCGCCAATCAGCGACAGGTAGCGCGCGCCGGAAGCGTAGGAGACCATCGACATCGCCGGGATCGGCGAGAAGCCCGCGACGCGGTCCGGGCCGTAGGTTTTGACGGTATAAACGTTGGACGCGGCAATCAGCTCATTCACTTCCTGCCAGGATGAGCGTACGAAGCCGCCGCGGCCGCGCGCCTGCTTGAAGCTTTTGGCTTTATCAGCATCTTCAATAATCGAAGCCCAGGCCGCAACCGGATCGCTGTGCTGAACCTTAGCCTCACGCCACATTTTCATCAGGCGCTTACGCATCAGCGGATATTTCAGGCGGTTAGCGCTGTACAGGTACCAGGAGTAGCTGGCGCCGCGCGGGCAGCCGCGAGGCTCATGATTGGGCAGATCCGGGCGGGTACGCGGATAGTCCGTCTGCTGGGTTTCCCAGGTGACGAGGCCATTTTTGACATAAATTTTCCAGCTGCATGAGCCGGTGCAGTTTACACCGTGGGTGGAACGCACGATTTTGTCATGCTGCCAACGCTGGCGGTATCCATCCTCCCAGTCCCGGTTGGTGTGTAGAAGCTGGCCGTGCCCATCGGCAAAGGTCTCGCCCTTCTGTTTGAAGTAGCGAAACCGGTCCAGGAATTTACTCATGGGTTTCTCCTGTTTGGAGCCTGACGGCTCTCTGATAAATCGACATTGCTGGATTTGCAGCGAAGGTAACGCTATGAAAGAGGGAGAGAATTGATAACGATCAATGCGAAATGCCTTATAAACATCGCCCAAATCGCCAGATACCACTTTGGTATTAGCTTTTTCTATTTTTTATCTAACTGTTTTATAAGGTTTTTAGTGGAAAAGTACGCCATTCGAAGCACGAGCATTATCCATATAGGTATTAAGGGGTAGACCGGACGACCGGGGACGGTTTTGCTGAATTTCTGCGCGCCGCCGCGCGACGGCAGCGGCAACGATTTGCGGGGTAAAAAAAGGCGCAAATCAGATTGCGCCTTTTGCCGGTAAACCGCGTCGCTTAGGACTTCTGCTTACGTCCGTAAACCAGCCAGGTAATGATTACGCAGGCCACGTAGAACACGAGGAAGACTTTCATCGCCCCCGCCGGAGAGCCGGTCAGATCCAAAGAGATACCGAACGCTTTCGGGATAAAGAAGCCGCCAATCGCACCGATCGCTGAGATAAAGCCCAGCGCCGCCGCCGTATCAGTCGCCGCTTCACGCATCGCCTGCGCTTCGCTACCGCCCTGCGCCTTCACCCGATCGGTGGTCATTTTACGGAAAATAACCGAAATCATCTGGAAGGTAGATGCACTCCCCAGCCCGGCGGTCAGGAACAGCACCATAAACACGCCGAAGAACGCGATAAAGCTACCGCCTTCACCGTGAGTCGGCAGCGTCAGGAACAGCAAGCCGCAGAAGATAGCCATCACCACGAAGTTGACCAGCGTGACGCGGGTCCCGCCCAGACGGTCAGAGATAGCCCCGCCGGTAGAGCGCGCCAGGGCGCCAATAAACGGCCCGAAGAAGGCGTAGTGCAGGATCTGCACGTCCGGGAACTGCGTTTTAGACAGCATCGCAAAGCCGGCGGAGAAGCCGATAAACGAGCCGAAGGTCGCCAGGTACAGCAGCGCCATGATCCACAGATGCGCACGCTTGAGCACCGGCAGCTGCTCGCGCAGCGAGGCTTTCGAGGCCGACAGGTCGTTCATAAAGAACCATGCCGCCAGAGTCAGGACGACAAGGAACGGAACCCAAATCCAGGCCGCGTTTTCGAGATACAGAATTGAACCATCCGGCTGCTCGGTGCCGGTCCCGCCGAAGACGGCGAAAATAGACACAGACACCACCAGCGGCGCAACCAGCTGCATGACGCTGACGCCCATGTTGCCGAGACCGCCGTTAATACCCAGCGCCCCGCCCTGCTTCTGTTTCGGGAAGAAGAAGCTGATGTTCGCCATGCTGGAAGCAAAGTTTGCCCCGGCAAAACCGCACAGCAGGGAGATGATAACGAAGACGCTGAACGGCGTAGAGGTATCCTGCACCGCGAAGCCCAGCCAGACGCAAGGTACGATCATGATCCCGGTACTGAATGCCGTCCAACGGCGGCCGCCGAACAGCGGTACCATGAACGCATAAGGCACGCGCAGCAGCGCGCCAGACAGCGCCGGCAGCGCGGTCAGCATAAATAACTGATCGGTCCTAAACTGAAAGCCGACCTTATTCAGGTTAACGGCCACGGCACTGAACAACATCCAAACGCAAAACGCCAGCAAAAGACACGGCACGGAGATCCACAGGTTGCGGCTGGCGACACGGTGACCGCGCTGCTGCCAAAACTCAGGATCTTCCGGACGCCAGTCGGTGATGACCGAAGTGGTAGTCTTCTCCGGGAGGGAAGATTGACTCATATATACCTCTGATTATTCATATATCCCGCAGATACATTAGGGGTTACAGGCGGCAGTAAGTTGATATAAATCAAAGGAAAAGTTGTCACCAATTGGCTTAAAAAAAAATCATCCTCCGAAGGGGGTAGTTATTTTCGCTTAAAAAAGTGTGGTTTTTCACAAGGCTGCCAGCTTTGACCGATCCCCTCCTGGCAGACCACCTACCACCGACAATTAAGGGGTAATCCTTTATAGGTATGGGTATACTCCATCGGATATCCGAGAATAGGTCCCACTCCCGGATGGTTTGCCGGTCAGGAGCCACTCATTCTATGTTAAAACGTCTTTTTACCCCGCTCACGTTGGTGAATCAACTGGCGCTGATTGTCCTGCTTTCGACGGCCATTGGCGTCACCGGGATCGGCATATCCGCGCGGCTGGTGCACGGCGTCCAGGGCAGCGCGCACGCGATTAACAAAGCGGGCTCGCTGAGAATGCAGAGCTATCGCCTGCTGGCCGCGGTGCCGCTCAACGCGAGCGACAGCAGGCTGATCGACGAAATGACCGCCACCGTATTTAGCAAAGAGCTGCAGGACGCCGCCCTGCGTGACGGCCAGCAAAACCAGCTTAAAGCGCTACAGCACTACTGGCAGCAGGAGCTGGCGCCGGGGATGCGGCATGCGCAAAATCAGGCGACCGTCGCCACCGATGTCGCCAGCTTTGTCGACCGGATAGACCATCTGGTCACCGCCTTTGACCATACGACCGAACAGCGCATCAGGCACGTTGTCTGGATCCAGCGGATCTTAGGCTGCGGCATGGCGCTGCTGTTTCTGTTCACCATCGTCTGGCTGCGGGCGAGGCTGCTACGCCCGTGGAAACAGCTGCTGGAGATGGCCCGCGCGATCAGCCATCGCGACTTTACCCAGCGCGTGCACATCCGCGGACGCGATGAAATGGCCACCCTCGGGATGGCGCTGAACAACATGTCGGAAGAGCTGGCGGAAAGCTATTCCGTGCTCGAGCGGCGGGTGCAGGAAAAAACCGCGGGTCTGGAGCAGAAAAACGAAATCCTCGCTTTTTTGTGGCAGGCCAACCGCCGCCTGCACTCCAGCGCCCCGCTCTGCGAGCGAATCTCGCCGGTGCTCAACGGCCTGCAGGGGCTGACGCTGCTGCGCGATATTGAAGTCAGGGTCTATGACTTCGAAGATGAAGACAACCATCAGGAATTCGCCTGTCATTCAGATTTTCACTGCGATGATAAAGGCTGTTATTTATGTCCGCGCGATCTGCCGCCCCTGCCCGACGGCGGCGCAACGCTGAAGTGGCGGCTGTCTGATGCCCATAACCAGTACGGCATTCTGCTGGCCACCCTGCCGGTGGGCCGCCATCTGAGCCACGATCAGCAGCAGCTGGTGGATACCCTGGTCGAGCAGCTGACCTCGACGCTGGCGCTGGACAGGCATCAGGAGCATCAGCAGCAGCTGATCGTCATGGAGGAGCGCGCCACTATCGCTCGCGAACTGCATGACTCGATTGCCCAGTCGCTCTCCTGCATGAAGATGCAGGTCAGCTGTCTGCAGATGCAGGGAGAGAATTTACCGGAAGAGAGTCGCCAGCTGCTGGGCCAGATTCGTAATGAGCTGAATACCTCCTGGGCGCAGCTGCGCGAGCTGCTGACCACCTTCCGGCTACAGTTAACCGAACCGGGACTGCGTCCGGCGCTGGAAGCGAGCTGCCTGGAATATAGCGCCCATTTCGGCTTTACGGTAAAGCTGGACTACCAGCTGCCGCCGCGTTTCGTCCCCTCGCACCAGGCGATCCATGTGCTGCAAATCGCCCGCGAGGCGCTCAGTAATGCGTTGAAGCACGCCAAAGCGACGGAAGTCACCGTAACCGTGTCGCTGCGGGATAATCAGGTCAGGCTGGCGGTCGCGGATAATGGCCGCGGCGTACCCGACCATGCCGAACGTAGTAACCATTACGGTTTAATTATTATGCGGGATCGCGCCCAGAGTTTGCGCGGAGACTGCCAGGTACGCCGTCGCGAGACGGGCGGTACCGAAGTGGTCGTCACTTTTATCCCGGAAAAATCGTTTTCAATCCAATAGGAGAACCCCATGAGTCAACAGGAACGGGCAACCATCCTTCTCATTGACGATCACCCGATGCTGCGCACCGGCGTTAAACAGCTGGTTAGCATGGCATCCGACATCCAGGTGATCGGCGAAGCCAGTAACGGCGAACAAGGTATTGCGCTGGCGGAGTCGCTGGATCCAGACCTGATCCTGCTGGATCTCAACATGCCGGGCATGAACGGCCTGGAAACCCTCGATAAGCTGCGCGAGAAATCGCTCTCCGGCCGGGTGGTGGTATTCAGCGTCTCCAACCATGAAGAGGACGTGGTCACCGCCTTAAAACGCGGCGCTGACGGCTATCTGCTCAAAGACATGGAGCCGGAAGATCTGCTGAAAGCCCTGCAGCAGGCGGCTGCCGGCGAGATGGTGCTGAGCGAGGCGTTAACGCCGGTGCTGGCGGCCAGCCTGCGCGCCAACCGCGCCACCTCGGACCGCGATATCAGCCAGCTGACCCCGCGCGAGCGCGATATTCTCAAGCTTATCGCCCAGGGCCTGCCGAACAAAATGATCGCGCGCCGTCTTGAGATCACCGAAAGTACCGTCAAGGTACACGTTAAGCATATGCTGAAGAAAATGAAGCTGAAATCGCGCGTCGAAGCCGCGGTCTGGGTACACCAGGAGCGAGTTTTCTAGGGCAGTTCCCGCCAGGATACGCCCTGGGCCGAGAATTTTACCAGCGGCTCGGTCAGCGCCAGTGCGATCTCATTGGAAGAGACGCGCTGACCCGTTTTATCTTCTACCACCACCGACAGATGCCACAGGTTGGTCGCGCCCGGCTCACCGCTCCAGGCCGGCAAAATCACGCTCCAGCCGTCAGGGCTGCTGGCATCCACGGGCGATGTCAAACTCAGCAGCTGCGTATCCCCCTGCCATTTCAGCGATTTAATCCCATGCAGGCTACGAACCTGCAGCTTAAGCTGTACCGTTTCCCCGGACTGCAGATCCCACGGCGGCGTAGCCAGATAGGCCGACAGCGATTTGCGCTGACGATACTCAACCACCGGCAGATTATCGCGCTCCGGGCTGTCGTAGCGGCTGCCGCGCAGGGAGCGGCTGATCGCCACCTCGTCGGCCGCCAGCTGCTGTTTTAACGGCACGCCGAAGCGATAGTTCAGATTCAGCCCGACGTTGTTCTGACTGAGTCCGCTTTCGCCCTGCTTATGCTTTGCCGTAACCGTCACCAGCGGAACCGGGGTGTAGTTGAGCCCCACCGAGACCGCCACCGGATTATGGTAGCCGGTGCCCGAATGGAACAGATCAACGCTGTCGCCGAAATACTGCTCGACGCTGACGCTGGTATTAATATGCTGGTAAAAGGGCAGCCGCGCCTGGGCCGTAACGTCGTAGCCGCTTGCCATGCGCTGCTCCTGGGCCAGGCTCTCACCCTGCTGCCAGCCGCCCAGCGGATGGTAGTAATTAGCCGACAGGCGTATCGACTCTCCCCACGCCTCGGCCCCGATGCTGCCGCGCGCCAGGCTTTCATCCAGCACCTTATCGTAAAATGAGTTATAGCCCAGCAGCCATGTTCCGACCCGCCAGCGCTGCCCCAGGCCGATATTGCCCACCAGGCCGCTATCGCGCTGGGTCACCGCATACTGGTTCCAGGTGAGGAAGTCGCCGTTATCCTGCAGCGGCACAAACCAGCTGCCCTTGCTGCCGGTAAAGCGGCCCTCCTTATCCACCAGCAAATCAACGTTGGCGTTGCCCCACGGCGATAGCCAGCTTTCCAGCTGCTGGCTGACCTCGGTGCCAATCTTGCCGATCGCAAACATCCGCGCCTGCTCGCCGGTAGTAAGACCATTATCGCTCATGCTGGCCTCGCCGAACTTTTTCGCCATTTCGGCAAAATGCTGCGCATCTTCATCAAGCTGGGGAGCGATGCCAAGATCGGGCAGCGTCGTCTGTTTCTCGCTAAAAGCGTTGCTTCCCTGCAGGGCACAAACCGGTGCGCCGGCCAGCAGCAGGAGTACGGGGAGGAGTGGCGTAAGGCGGAATGGCAAAGGCATTAAACGGATGACATAGGCTCGCGAAGGATGGCAACAGAACCTAAGTTTACCGTTTTTTGCCATCGCCCGCAGCCCTTTGGCCAATTTCAGGAATATGCTGAATCTTATGCCTGGGCCTTATTTTCCATTAACAGCGCTTTCAGTTCCGGGATACAGGAGCCGCAGTTGGTGCCGCATTTTAACTTCTCCCCCAGCTCGGCCGGCGTGCGGCAGCCCCCGGCGATAGCGTCGCTAATCGCCCGTTCGCCGACGCTAAAGCAGCTGCAGATGATCCGCCCGCGCGGCGCGACTTCGCCCCCTTTTCTGCCGCTCAGCAGCGCGTGGCGAAGCTCGGCCGTCGGCGGCGGGGAACTAAAGGCCGCGATAATCCATTCGCTTTCCACGACGGGTTCGCGCGCGTCGCTCCACCAGCCCAGCATCAGGGCGCCCTCATGCCACGCCAGCAGATTCCACAGCGCCCCGGCCTGAGCGACTTGTACCTGCCAGCCCTGGCGCTGGCACCAGTCGGTAAGCCAGGCGCGCGGGCTTTTATCCCCGGCCAGAGAAAGGTGCGTTACCCCCACCGCCGCCCGCCGCCGCCAGTGGAGCCATTCCGGTAGCGGAACCGGCTGACGACAGAACAGCTCGCCGTGCCATGCCGGAAGCCAGGCGGCGATCGCCACCGCCACCTGCTTGCTTTCCGGCTGGCCGGAGTGCGGGTCGGTCACCGCGGCCAGCAGATTATTCACCCGTCCCTGGCGGGCAAACTGATTATTCCAGTGCATCGGCACAAACAGCGAGCCGCAGCGCTGCCCGTCGCTGATAAGCACTTTGGCGACCATGACGCCATTGCGCGACCAGATCCGCGCCAGCTCGCCGTTCTGCAGCTGCCAGCGCCGGGCATCCGCCGGAGCCACCTCCACCACCGGTTCGGCAATATGCTGCATCAGACGCGGCACGGTTCCGGTGCGGGTCATGGTGTGCCACTGATCGCGGATGCGCCCGCTGTTGAGGATCAGCGGATAGAAGGCGTCGGTTTCGGCGCGGGTGCCCTGCGGCGTCACCGGCACCATGCGCAGCTTGCCATCGCGGTGCCAGCCCTGGTGCAGGTTCAGCGCGGCTCCGCTGCGGCTGACCGGCCAGCATACCGGCGCCAGGCCGTCCCACTCCTCGCGGCTAAGGCTGGCCAGCCCGCCGATATCAAACGCCCGCTGGCCGTCATTCTCGAACCCTGAAAGCGCGGCGTGTTCGCTGAAGACGTCGTGCGCATGCTGCCAGCAAAAGGCTTCGCCAAAGCCCAGCTCAGCCGCGACGCGGGAGATGATCCACCAGTCGGCCCTCGCCTCGCCCGGCGGCGGCAGAAAGCTGCGCTGGCGGGAGATACGGCGCTCCGAGTTGGTGACGGTGCCGTTCTTTTCGCCCCACGCCAGCGCCGGAAAACGGATATGGGCAAAGCGGCCGGTATCGGTGTCAGCGGCAACGTCGGAGACGATAACCAGCGGACAGGCGGCCAGCGCCTGGCTCACCGCGTGGCTATCCGGCAGCGAAACCACCGGGTTGGTGCCCATGATCCATACCGCTTTCACCTCCCCGCGCCCGATGGCGGCAAACAGATCGACCGCCGTCAGCCCCGGCGTCTGCGCCAGCCGTTCGGTACCCCAGAAGCGCGAGAGGCGATGTAAATCCTGCGCTTCGAAGTTCATATGCGCCGCCAGCATGGTTGCCAGCCCGCCCACTTCGCGACCGCCCATCGCATTTGGCTGTCCGGTCAGCGAAAACGGCCCGCATCCGCAGCGGCCATATTTACCGCTCGCCAGGTGAACATTAATAATGGCGTTGCACTTATCGCTGCCGCTGGCCGACTGGTTAATCCCCATGGTGTAGAGGGTGACGGCGCGCGGCGCGGCGATAAAGTCACGATAGAAATCGGCAACCTGCTGCGGCTCAAGGCCGCAGAATTCGGCGACGGTTGCCACATCCCACTCCTGCGCCGCCGCCAGCGCCTGCTGCTGATCGCTAAAATGGCCGGCCAGCGGCCCGGCGCCGGCAATGGCGTTCAGCAGGCCGACAAACAGACCGCCGTCGCTGCCGGGCGCCAGCGCCAGGTGCACATCGGCGATATCGCAGGTGGCGGTGCGTCGAGGATCGATAACCACCACCCGCAGCTGCGGGTTGTCGCGCTTTGCCTGCGCCAGACGTTGATAAAGCACCGGATGCGCCCAGGCGGCATTCGAGCCCACCAGCACCACCAGATCGCTGTTCTCAACGTCTTCGTAGCTGCACGGAACCACGTCGGCGCCAAAGGCCCGCTTGTAGCCCGTCACCGCCGAGGACATACACAGCCGCGAGTTGGTATCGATATTGGCCGCGCCGATAAAGCCCTTCATCAGCTTGTTGGCGGCGTAATAGTCCTCGGTCAGCAGCTGGCCTGAGGCATAGAACGCCACCGCCTGCGGACCGTAGCGGTCGATGATCTCCCGCAGCCGTGAACCGGCGGCGGCCAGCGCCTGCGGCCACCCGACGGGTTTATCATCCAGCTCCGGCGTCAGCAGCCGTCCGGCCAGGGCGGTGGTTTCCCCGAGCGCCGCGCCCTTTACGCACAGGCGTCCGAGGTTAGCCGGATGTTCGGCATCGCCCCGCACGCTGACCTGGCCCCCGGCATCGACTTCAGCCAGCACGCCGCAGCCCACTCCGCAATAGGGGCAGGTAGTTCGCGTCTCCGCCATCAGGAAGCCTCCGCCCGCGCCAGCAGAACCTGGTTGCCCACCCACACTTTACCGTTCTCAACTTTTACCGGCCAGGCGCGTACCGCCTGCTCGCCGCCATCGCAGGCGCGGCCGTCGCGCAGGCGAATACGCTGTTTGTAAAGCGGGGAGATAACGATCGGCTCTCCTCCGGCGTCGCCGAGGATCCCCCGCGACAGCACGTTGGCGTCGCTGCCCGGCTCAAGGTTATCGAGCGCGTAAATCTGCTCGCCAAAGCGGAACAGCGCGATCTGCCGCTCGCCGAGCCGCGCGCCGATCCCGGCCTCGGCGGGGATCGCTTCGAGATCGCAAATCGCCTGCCACGGGCGGGCCGAAGGCGCGCCTTCGTGCAGCACGGGCGCCGTCACCGGCTGCGGCTGGCCGCGGAGCGACCGGCGCTGCACCGCGTCATCCGGCTGCTCGCTGTTGACGTAAGAGCGGAACAGCTCCAGTCGCTGCGGATCGTTAAGGGTGGTTTGCCACTCGCACTGATAGCTCTCCACCACCCGCGCCATCTCCTGCTCCAGCTCCTCGCCGATCCCGAGGCTATCCTCGAGGATCACCTCGCGCAGATAGCCGATGCCGCCCTCAAGGTTATCCAGCCAGGTGCTGGTGCGCTGCAGGCGATCGGCGGTGCGGATATAGAACATCAGCAGGCGGTCGACGGTGCGGATCAGCATCGCGTCGTCGATATCGCTGGCAAACAGATCCGCATGGCGCGGCTTCATGCCGCCGTTGCCGCAGACGTAAAGATTCCAGCCCTTCTCGGTAGCGATCACCCCAATATCTTTGCCCTGCGCCTCGGCGCACTCCCGCGTACAGCCGGAGACCGCCATTTTGATCTTATGCGGCGCGCGCAGGCCCTTGTAGCGATGCTCCAGCGTCACCGCCAGGCCGGTCGAATCCTGCACGCCGTAGCGACACCAGGTGGAGCCGACGCAGGACTTCACCGTGCGCAAGGATTTCCCGTAGGCGTGGCCGGTTTCAAACCCGGCCTCCGCCAGTTCGCGCCAGATAGCCGGCAGCTCCTCCAGGCGGGCGCCGAAGAGATCGATACGCTGGCCGCCGGTAATTTTGCTGTACAGCTGATAGCGTTTGGCAATCTGCCCAATGGCAATCAGGCCATCCGGCGTCACCTCTCCGGCCGCCATCCGCGGAACCACCGAATAGGTGCCGTCCTTCTGGATGTTGGCGAAGTAGCGGTCGTTGGTATCCTGCAGCGGCAAATGCGCCGGCTTCAGCAGATATTCGTTCCAGCAGGAAGCCAGCACCGAGGCCACCAGCGGTTTACAGATTTCGCAGCCGTGCCCCTGTCCGTAGCGGGCAATCAGCTGTTCAAAGGTGCGAATGTGGTTCACGCGCACCAGGTGATAAATCTCCTGCCGCGACCACGGGAAGTGCTCGCAGATATCTTTTTTGACCTCGACGCCCTGGGCGGAGAGCTGATACTCCATCACCTGCTTGACCAGCGCGCTACAGCCGCCGCAGCCGGTAGCGGCTTTGGTACAGCTTTTGATCGCCGCCATGTCGCCCGCGCCGCCGCTGACCGCCTGGCAAATATCGCCTTTGCTGACGTTGTGGCAGGAGCAGATTTGCGCGCTGTCCGGCAGCGCCGCTACGCCGAGCGCTTTCGGTGCGCTCCCTTCGAGAGCGGGCAGGATCAGGCTTTCCGGGCGCGCCGGCAGCGCCATGTCGTTGAGCATCATCTGCAGCAGCGTGGAGTAATCGCTGGCGTCGCCGACCAGCACGCCGCCAAGCAGCGTTTTGCCATCTTTGCTGACGACGATTTTTTTATAGATCTGCTCCGGCCCGTGGGTCCACTGATAGCTCTGGCTACCGGGCGTGCGCCCCTGAGCGTCGCCGAAGGAGGCGACGTCGATGCCCAGCAGCTTGAGCTTAGTGCTCATGTCCGCCCCGCTGAAGCGCGCCTCCTCTCCGGCGAGGTTCGCCGCCGCCGTTCTCGCCATCTGATAGCCCGGTGCCACCAGTCCGTAAATTTTATTCTCCCACAGGGCGCACTCGCCGATAGCCAGCACGTCCGGGTCGGAGGTACGGCAGCGATCGTCGATGCAGATACCGCCCCGCTCACCTACCGCCAGCCCGCCGCTGCGCGCCAGCGCATCCTGCGGGCGGATGCCGGCGGAGAACACCACCATATCGGTACCGAGCGAGCCGCCGTCGGCGAAATTAAGCGTCAGCCCCCCGGCATCGCGCACGATGGCCTGGGTCGCTTTGCTGGTATGCACTCCGACGCCAATATCGCTAATTTTCTCCCGCAGCATCGCCGCCCCCGGGCCGTCCAGCTGCACCGCCATCAGGTTCGGCGCAAACTCCACCACGTGGGTTTCCAGCCCCAGCTGCTTGAGCGCATTGGCGGCCTCCAGCCCCAGCAGGCCGCCGCCAATCACCACTCCGCGCTTCGCCCCGCTGGCGCTGGCGGCGATCCGGTCGAGATCGTCCAGCGTGCGGTAGACGAAGCAGCCGTCAAGATCGTGGCCCGGTACCGGCGGGACGAAGGGGTAAGAGCCGGTAGCCAGCACCAGCTTGTCCCAGTGGGTTTCGTGGCCGCGGGCATCGCGAACCACCCGCGCCTCGCGGTCAATGGCGGCAACCGGCTCGCTCAGGCGCAGCTCGATCCCGTGATCGGTAAAGAAGTCCCCCGCCACCAGCGACAGCGATTCTGCGCTGCGGCCGGCGAAATATTCCGACAGATGCACCCGGTCATAGGCGGCGTAGCGCTCTTCGCAAAACACCACGATACGATACTGTTGATGCAGGTTCCGGCTGACGCATTGCTCAAGAAAGTGGTGGCCGACCATGCCGTGTCCGATCAGCACCAAAACAGGTTTTGTCATAGTGATTTGTCCTGCAGCGCGCGGCTGCGTTGAAGAAGGATCAAAAAGCCATTCCGGCGGCGCGCTGGTTCCCAGCTGTGCCGTCAGCGGCGCCGCGTTCGCGCAGTCGCCGAGCAATAAAACGCCGCGCAGCTTGCCGTCTCTCAGCAGCAGCCGGCGGTAGTGTTGGGCCAGCGGATCCCAGCTGGTCCACTGCTCATCCCGCTCCTCGGCCCGCAGCTCGCCGGCGCTGAACAGCTCAATACCGGTCACCTTCAGGCGGGTCCCGCTGTCCTGCCAGCTAAAGTCCGCCTCCGGCGTTGCGCACAGCCTCGCGGCCAGCACTTCGGCCTGGCGCAGGCAGGGCGCCACCAGCCCCCAGGTGCGGCCGTCTATTTCACAACATTCGCCAATCGCGCTGACGCCCGGCAGCGCGGTAGCCATCTGGCGATCGACGACAATTCCGCGCCGGCAGTCGAGGCCGCTGCGCTGCGCCAGCTGAATATTGGGACGGACGCCGGTTGCCAGCACCACGCGGCTGGCGGCAAAGGTTCTGCCGTCCTCCAGCACCACGTCGCGCTCGCCAATAGCCGCGATACGACACGCCGTCACGCAGCCAATTCCCCGCGCCTCCAGCTGGCTCTGCAGCTGCTGGCCGGCAAACCGATCGGTTTGCTGCTCCATCAGCCACTCGCCGCGGTGCAGTAAAGTGACCTCATCACCAGAACGACGCAGGGCGGCGGCGGCCTCAACGCCCAGCACGCCGCCGCCAATCACCACCGCCGGGCCGCCGGTCGCCAGAATGCCCTCGACGTCGGCAAGCGTGCGAAAGGCGTAAACGTGCGGCAGCCCGGCGCCCGCCAGCGGCGGAATCACTGCCTGCGAGCCGGTGGCGAAAATCAGCTCATCCCAGCGCAGCTCGCCCCGGGTGGTGCGCAGGGTTTGCGCCCGCACGTCGACGGCCTCAACCGTCTCCCCGGTCCGTACCGTCACGTCGTGCTGCTGATACCACTGCGCGGGCAGCAGCAGCGTCTGGGCCAGCGTTTTCTCCCCCCCGAGCACCGGCGACAGCTGGATGCGGTTATAGGCCTGGCAAGGTTCATCCCCGATAATCGTGATGTGAAACGCGCCGTCCGCCCGCGCCGCCAGCGTTTCCGCTAATCGGGTGGCCGCCATCCCGTTGCCGATAATCACCAGTTGCCGCTTCATCGCCGCCCCCTACGCCGCTTTCGGCTGTTTTTCGTAGAGGAAATGCAGGATCTGCTGGCGCAGGTGGTGATAGCGGCTATCGTCCGCCAGCTGCACGCGATTGCGCGGCCGGGGCAGATTGATATCGAGGATTTCACCGACCGTCGCCGCCGGGCCGTTGGTCATCATCATTACCCGATCCGACAGCAGCACCGCCTCATCAACGTCGTGGGTAATCATCACGATGGTGGTGTTCAGCGCCTGCTGAATTTGCATGACCGCGTCCTGCAGATGGGCGCGGGTCAAGGCGTCGAGCGCACCGAACGGTTCATCCAGCAGCAGCACCTTTGGCTTCATCGCCAGCGCCCTGGCGATCCCCACGCGCTGCTTCATTCCCCCGGAAATCTCCCCCGGGCGCTTGTGCAGCGCATGGCCCATCTGCACCCGATCGAGGTTGTGCTCAATCCACTCCCTGCGCTCGGCCTTGTTCATGGTGCGGCGAAAGACCCGATCCACCGCCAGCGCCACGTTGTCAAAGCAGGTCAGCCACGGCAGCAGGGAGTGGTTTTGAAACACCACCGCCCGCTCCGGTCCCGGCCCGGCGATTTCGCGGTTATCACACAGCAGGCCCCCTTCCGTCGGCAGCGCGATCCCGGCAATCAGATTCAGCAGCGTCGATTTGCCGCAGCCGGAGTGGCCAATCAGGCTGACGGTTTCCCCTTCGTAGATATCGAAGGAGACGTTTTGCAGAGCCAGAAACTCGCCGCTGGCAGTATTGAAACGCTGGCTGACGGCCTGTACCTGAATTAGTGGTTTCATAACGACTCCCTATTTTTCCTGCCAGCTGAAGCGGCGGGCGATAAGCATGAGGCCCTGCTCAAGCAGCAGGCCGACGACGCCGATAATGACGATGGCGATAATGATGTTTTCCACGTTGAGGTTGTTCCATTCGTTCCAGATCCAGAACCCAATCCCCAGACCGCCGGTGAGCATCTCGGCGGCGACAATCACCAGCCAGGCAATGCCTATCGACAGGCGCACCCCGGTCAGCACCGCGGGCAGCACCGCCGGGAAGAGAATGCGGCGCATCACCGTCCATTCGGAGAGCTGCAAAACGCGCGCTACGTTGAGGTAGTCCTGCGGGATACGTCGTACGCCTTCGGCGGTATTTATCACCATCGGCCAGATGGAGCAGATAAAAATGGTCCAGCTCGACGCGGGTTCGGCTTTCTGGAACAGCAGCAGGCCGATTGGCAGCCAGGCCAGCGGGCTGACCGGACGCAGCAGCGCGATCAGCGGATTAAACATGCGGGCAAAGAACAGCGAACGGCCAATCAGGAAGCCGAGCGGAATGCCGACCAGCGCCGCGAGACCGAAGCCAACCGCCACGCGCTGCAGCGATGCCAGCACGTTCCAGCCGATGCCCATATCGTTAGGACCATCCTGATAAAACGGATCGGCAAACAGCGTCAGCGCCGAATCAAGCGTGCTGAGCGGCGTTGGAAAACCTTTGCCGTTGATCGCCGCCAGCTGCCAGCAGAGCAGGAGCAGCCCTAGCCCCAGCAGCGGCGGCAGCACCCGCTGGACGCTTTCGCGCAGCCAGCGCCTGACGGCGGGCGTTGGGCGCCGGACCTGCACCGGAGGCAGGATAATCACTTCGCCCGGCGCGTTTTCAGCGCGGGCTACTGCCGGTTGGGTACTATTTTTTTGCGCGTGTTTCATCTCATGCCCCCTTACGTTGAATCGCAAAGCCGCGGGCGTAGCCTTCAGGATCGGCCCCCGTCCAGACCGTTCCGTCCATCAATGTGCTGCTACGCATCACCTGACCCGGCGCGCTGATGCCGCCAACGGCCTGCGCCGCCTCTTTCCAGACGTCAATCCGGTTAATACGCTGCGCCACCGCCTGATAATCCGGCGCCGCTTTGAGCAGCCCCCAGCGTCGGAACTGGGTCATAAACCACATGCCATCCGACAGCCACGGGAAGCTGACTTCGCCGCGATCGTAGAAACGAATCGGGTGCGCGTCCTGCCAGCGGCGCCCCAATCCGTTGTCGTATTCACCCAGCATCCGCCCGGTGAGGTACTGCTCTTTGGTATTCAGCCACGCGCGCTTCGCCAGGATGCGCGCCGTCTCGCGGGTGTTGTCTGGCGAAGCCTCTATCCAGCGCGAAGCCTCCAGCACCGCCGCAACCAGCGCCCGGGCGGTGTTCGGGTTACGCTCCACCCACTCGCTGCGGGTGCCGAGAATTTTTTCCGGATGATCCGGCCAGATCTCCTGCGACGTCGCGGCGGTAAAACCGATGCGATCGTTGATGGCCCGCGCGTTCCACGGCTCACCGACGCAGAAGCCCACCATGTTGCCGATCCGCATGTTCATCACCATCTGCGGCGGCGGCACGACGACGGTGCGCACATCATCAAACGGATTGATGCCGCCGCTGGCCAGCCAGTAATAGAGCCACATCGCGTGGGTGCCGGTAGGAAAGGTATGGGCAAAGGTGTAGCTGCCCGGCGCGCTCTGGCTAACCAGCCGCTTCAGTGCGGCAAGATCGGTGACGCCTTTGTCCTGCAGATCGCGCGACAAGGTGATGGCCTGCCCGTTGCGGTTGAGGGTCATCAGGTTGGCCATTGACTGCGGTTTGCTGGCAATACCCAGCTCGAGGCCGTACAGCAGGCCGTAGAGGATATGCGCCGCATCCAGCTCGCCGGAGATCAGCTTGTCGCGCACCGCCGCCCAACTGGCCTCTTTGGTCGGCACAAGAGTAATGCCGTATTTTTTATCAAAGCCTTTCAGCGATGCGATCGCCAAAGGCGCGCAGTCGGTTAGCGGAATAAAGCCCACCCGCACGGTGGTTTGCTCCGGCTTATCGGAGCCTGCCGCCCACGCTGACTGCATCACCCCAGGCAGCAGCATCGCGCCGCCAAGCGCGGCCCCTGCCTGTAGAAAACGCCGCCGTGTTATCGAAATCTTATCGCCCATACCCGCTCCAGAACGCGCAAAAAAAAAGCGCCCGACAGTGCTTACGCACTGCAGGACGCCTTTATCCATGGACCCGCATGCCGCCGTTGGCCTGCTGCCCAAAAATGATGAACTAACTCGATTTATCTAATGCAAACGGGATGCCAGTTTTCCATATGGCCGTTTTTGCCGGTTTTCCCCCTGCTGCGGCGGCGGTCAGGGCCAAAATTGCACCGTCTACAGGCAGAGAATGCCCACTCATTGTGCACCTACTCCTTTGGGGTTAGCGGCCATAATGACTTCACAATCAGCAGGGCGCGGGCGATTTCCACCATCCGCTGATTCTTATCCATCGCCATCTTGCGCAGCGCCTGCCAGGCCTGCTCTTCGTTCATTCCCTGATGGGACATCAGGACGCTTTTGGCCTTCTCAATGACCTTGCGCTCTTCGAGGCTATCTTTTAGCGACGCCAGCTGGCCGGAGAGCTGCTGCAGCTCATACGCCTGCCGGCGCACCAGCGGCAGCAGCTGCCTGTCCAGCCGTCGCGCAACGTCATCGCCGCCCTCTTCTTCCGGCCACCGGTCGGGGGGCATCTCCGGTCCGCTCCCCTGCAGCAGCCGATCGGCGGCATCGAGCAGATCGCTAATCAGCCGCTCTTCCAGACCGCGCATCAGCTCCAGCCGCTGCGTCTGGGCGCAGAACCAGCGCAGCGCCGTCTCGCCGCTATCCGCCGAGGGCAGACGGGTGCAGGCGATGCGCCGAAGCTGCTCTATTTCGAGGCCGGCCTGGCACTGCTCATTAAACAGCGCGGTCTGCGCGGCGTCGGCCAGGGCCAGAAAGCTGTCAAAGCACGGCTGCTGCCCGTCGATTCGGTCCACCAGCAGCTGGCGCAGCTCGTCGCTGAACTGACCGCGGGCAAAGCCTGACGCCCCCAGCGCGCGCTCCTGCCCCACCAGCTCCTTGCCCTGCATAAAGCTGTAGAGCGCCACCATCCCTCCGGCTATCTGCGGATCGTCGATGCTGTCATTCAGCTGCGGGACGATATTCAGCAGATGCCGGATAATGCGGCTGAACTGGCCGGTCGCCTCTTCGGCGGCAATGGTGCGAAGGCCTACGGATTCGCGCAGGGCGGGAAGCTGCCCGAGATACCACACCGCGCTGGCGATACGCCAGCACAGGGCGCTGCTGGCGCTGCTGCGCGCCGGCTCCAGCGCCAGGCGAAAGGCGACCAGCTGTTCATTCACCAGCGCCCCGCCGGCGCGACACTCCGCGGCGTAGAGCCGGCCGCCGGAGCACAGCCAGATATTGGACGCCCCGCGCTCGCACTGCAGCATATGCACCAGGGCGCTGATCTGATTGGCCAGCGCTCCCTGCTGCGCCAGCTGACGCAGCTGCTGCTTCTGGAGCTGACGCGCATGTTGGAACCAGTCGTTTGCTTCAGGCACAGTGCCAGCCGTATTATTCATACCCCCTCCCGGGTTAACGCTTTATACTTCAGCTAAGCAATAACCGTGCCTTATACAAAGGAGTCCTTATGCAAAGTATTGTGCTTATCGCCAACGGCGCTGCCTACGGTAGCGAATCCCTGTTCAACAGCCTGCGCCTGGCGATTGCCCTGCGTGAACAGCAGTCCGAACTGGTGCTGAAGGTGTTTTTAATGTCCGATGCGGTCACCGCGGGGCTGCGCGGTCAAAAACCGGCGGAAGGCTATAACATTCAGCAGATGCTGGAGATCCTCACCGCGCAGAATGTGCCGGTGAAGCTGTGCAAAACCTGCACCGACGGCCGCGGGATAACCTCCCTGCCGCTGATTGAGGGCGTCGAGATCGGTACGCTGGTTGAGCTGGCGCAGTGGACGCTGGCGGCGGATAAAGTCCTGACCTTCTGAGTTAACCCTCTTTAGCAGGATTAAATGTCAGGCTGGCAGCGTTTATTGCGTTAAAAAATATGCCAGCTGAATGCTTTCAGGAACAACATCATTTTTGTTTAATCTTTATCCTTTTTTTTGATCAAAATCATCATCCGTACCTTCCCCATTTGGTGTTATGCCATGAGCAAAGTGTGAACAATATCACGCACAGGATTGAACGGGCAGGATGCTGTGGACTGACAAATACGGGGTAGGAAAATGGCAATGGTAAAAGCAAGTTTGACGTTGTTTGGCGGTGATACGCTGGTGGTTCGTTGTTCAGAGCGCTGCCATATTCACCTGATGAGCGCAAAGGTTCCAGGCGACAGCCACGCGGATGTGCTGAGCGTGCAGGACCGGGACAGCGCGTATATGACCGTGCCCTACAGCGGAACCTGGAACGTGCTTATCGACAGCCACAGCCAGTCGCTGGAGCACTCAATCAGCTACGTTCCCGCCTGAGGCATCCGCTGAGCTCGTTCTGACTACAGATTCAAACGCGTCTTCATGCCCGGGTTTCCCGGGCATTTCTCAGGCCAGCCCCGGCTGGCTGCTATCACCCAGCAGGTTTCGCACCTTGCCGACCAGCTCGTCGAGGCAATCATCGTGCATGCCGAGCTTGCGCAGCTCCTGCTCCAGCGAGAAAAGGTACTGAGCGTTAGTGCCTAGCGGACCGCTGGCTTTGGCGATCAGCGGCGCGATCACCTGGGCGCTGGTATCGGCTTCGAACAGCGGATGGCGCGGATCCATAATAAAGACCAGCGCGTTGACCGTCCTGCCGTCGTCAAGCTCCAGCTTGCACCAGGTCGGCAGATAGCAGCCGGTGATCATCTCCCGCTTCCAGAGCAGGGTTAGCTCTTCTTCCAGCGTGCAGTCAGGCAGGCGATAGGCGACGCCGGTGGTGCGCCCGCCCTCTTTCAGCGCCAGCATGCGTCCGGGCTGATGCGCGCTTCCGCGCCCGGCGGTGAGTCGCAGACAAAAGGCGCGGTGCCAGCCCGGCAGCGTACCGGTACAGGACTCGCGATACTCCAGAGCCGGGTTCCACATCAGCGAACCGTAGCCAAAAATCCAGACCGATCCCGCATCCGGACGACAGGCTAACGTGGCCGCCAGCGAGGCCGCCCGTTGCTCTGCCGACCAGAGTAGCGATTCCTCAATAGCGCCAAACGCCGTTTTACAATCCGCATTGATTAAGAAATCACGTGTTAACACTTCTACTACCTCCGCCACTGCCCGCTTCCCGGCGTTTATCTGATGCCATCCCTGTGAAACATTCTTGTGAAACATTGCTGAATTATTATCCAGCTTTATTTGGCAATTAGCAATTAACGCCGCTCAGGCGCCGCGCGGGTAGCAGGATCGGCTATGACTTCCTGTGCCAGCGGTCATCGTCTCCTTTTTGATAGTCATGTTTTACCGCCGCCCAGGCCACTTTATGCGCCGTCTCTTCGCGGCTGGCGTCGCCCCGACGGTCCTCGCTATGCTTGTACTGGTCCCAGGCGCTATTAAAGGCTTCTTTATAAATCTCCTGGGCATGTTCAGGCAGGACGTGGCGGACGCTGTCGGGTAGGTCTTTTTTACTGTGATAAGGCATAGTGTTCTCCAGAAAGGGGCTGGAATTTAAGTCTGGAACGCAATATTGCGCTACGCAAGGCGCGAGGGAGTGAGAAGTGGACTTTAGTAATTATCTGAATAGTAAATATAAAAGCATAATAACAGCAGGTTATAGCAATCTAACACCATTAGTGGTTGATAGCGGTAAATTTAAGTAAAAAAACAAATCAATTTCCGTAATGTCTGTTATTTTATCAACTTACAGTATCTATAATTATAACACCTGCACAATATGGAGATGGTTCATGACCCATGCACATGAGGCGGTAAAAACCCGCCACAAGGAGACGTCCCTCGTATTTCCGCTGCTGGCACTGGCGGTGCTTTTCTTCTTCGGAAGTAGCCAGTCACTGCCAGTGGTTATTGCGATTAATATTCTGGCGTTAGTCGGTATTCTCAGTAGCGCATTCAGCGTAGTACGCCACGCGGACGTGCTGGCCCACCGCCTGGGCGAGCCGTACGGATCGTTAATTTTAAGCCTGTCGGTGGTTATTCTTGAAGTCAGCCTGATTTCCGCGCTGATGGCTACCGGCGACGCCGCGCCGACGCTGATGCGCGATACCCTGTATTCCATCATCATGATCGTTACCGGCGGCCTGGTCGGCTTCTCGCTGCTGCTGGGCGGGCGTAAATTCGCCACGCAGTATATGAATCTGTTCGGTATTAAGCAGTATTTAATCGCCCTGTTCCCGCTGGCGATTATCGTGCTGGTGTTTCCAATGGCCCTGCCTGGCGCCAATTTCTCGACCGGCCAGGCGCTGCTGGTGGCGCTTATTTCTGCGGCCATGTACGGCGTGTTCCTGTTGATTCAGACCAAAACGCACCAGAGCCTGTTTATTTATGAGCATGAAGATGACGGCGATGACGATGACCCGCATCACGGTAAGCCGTCGGCGCACAGCAGCGGCTGGCACACCGTCTGGCTGCTCATTCACCTGATTGCCGTGATTGCGGTAACTAAGATGAACGCCAACCCGCTGGAGACGCTCCTGACCAGCATGAACGCGCCGGTGGCCTTTACCGGTTTCCTGGTGGCGCTGCTGATCCTCTCGCCGGAAGGCCTGGGCGCCCTGAAGGCGGTGTTAAACAATCAGGTGCAGCGCGCGATGAATCTGTTCTTCGGTTCGGTGCTGGCCACCATTTCTCTGACCGTACCGGTAGTGACCCTGATTGCCTTTTTAACCGGCAATGAGCTGCACTTTGGCCTCGGCGCGCCGGAAATGGTGGTGATGGTCGCCTCGCTGCTGCTGTGCCAGATATCTTTCTCGACCGGACGGACGAACGTGCTGAACGGCGCGGCGCACCTGGCGCTATTCGCCGCCTATCTGATGACCATTTTTGCCTGATTCACCGCCCCCCGGCCGGGGGAGATTCGCTGCGGTCTGCCGCATAAAAAAGCCTGCCGGTTTTGCAACCGACAGGCTTTTGTCTTATCAGGGGCCGTTACTTGCTGGTATCCAGCTCGTCAAAGCCTTTAACCAGATCGTCGATAGCCTTCATTTGCTTCAGGAACGGCTCCAGCTTATCCAGCGGCAGCGCGGACGGGCCGTCGCATTTCGCATGATCCGGGTCCGGGTGCGCTTCAATAAACAGACCCGCGATACCAACCGCCATACCCGCACGCGCCAGTTCAGCAACCTGCGCCCGACGGCCGCCGGAAGCGGCGCCAAACGGGTCACGGCACTGCAGCGCGTGGGTAACGTCAAAGATAACCGGCGAGTTGTTGGAGGCTTTTTTCATCACCCCAAAGCCCAGCATATCAACAACCAGGTTGTCGTAGCCGAAGTTAGCGCCGCGGTCGCACAGAATCACCTGGTCGTTGCCGCCTTCAATGAACTTGTCGACGATATTGCCCATCTGGCCCGGGCTCACGAACTGCGGTTTCTTAACGTTGATCACCGCCCCGGTTTTCGCCATCGCTTCAACCAGGTCAGTCTGACGAGCGAGGAACGCCGGCAGCTGAATCACATCGACAACATCGGCCACGGCCTGCGCCTGGCTTGCTTCATGAACGTCAGTGATGATTTTCACGCCGAAAGCCTGCTTCAGCTCCTGGAAAATCTTCATCCCTTCTTCCAGACCCGGACCGCGATAGGAGTGGATGGAAGAACGGTTGGCTTTATCAAAAGAGGCTTTGAACACATAAGGAATGCCCAGCTTCTGCGTCACCGTCACGTAGTGTTCGCAGATACGCATCGCGAGATCGCGGGATTCCAGCACGTTCATCCCGCCGAACAGGACGAAAGGCAGGTCGTTTGCTACGTTGATATCACCAATGCTAACCACTTTTTGTTTCATAAGATCGCCTTATCAGGGTGTAACCGGAATCATTCCAGATAAATACGCGTCATACGTAAACGCCGCCTCAGCGCGGCGTATTCGCGTATATCGACTAATGCAATGTAATTTGTTTGTGCGAAATCGTGTTGATTTGCGCGCGGATCATTTCGCTGATCGGGTCTTCAGGGCACTGTTCGACGAAATAGTTCAGATCCAGCAGCGCAACGTGGTCGCACTCGAGCTGGGCGTAAATCAGCCCGCGGTCGCGGATCTCGTACGGGTCTTCCGGATTGAACTGCAGCAGCGCTTCGCTGGCGCGCAGGGCCAGCTCCATCTGCCGCTCTTCCATTAGCGCCGATTTTAAGGTGTCGAGCAGCTTGTGGATCACTTCCGCGTTATCCGCTTCATCAAGATCCTCATTGAACAGCTCGGCCACCGGGCTAATATTGCCCTTCAGCCACACTTCCAGCGTGTGCTCGTTCAGCGTTTCCCCGTTGAACGGGTTAATCAGCCACATCTCTTCGCTGGTTTCAGGGTCTGCGCGCAGCAGCATCTGCGTCGGGAAAATCACCGGCACCACCGGCAGAGACATGCGCTGGGCAATCCACAGCACGATCGCCCCCAGCGACGCGGCGCTCCCCTGACGGTTAATCAATACCTTATCAATCCACAGGGCATCGGACAGCCGGTAGACGCCGTGGGAGTCTCTGAAGCCCCATTCATGATAGAAAAGCTCCAGCAGCCGCTCCAGCTGACGCTCCTGATCCCACGAGGTCGCGATCTCTTCCTGCGCCAGGCTCAGCAGCCGCTCCAGCTCGTCCTGCACGTAACCTGTTGGAAAGTCGTCGCGGATCAATTCAGAAATGAGGACCATTCCATCGCACAGTGGCGCTTTATTAAATTCGAAATCAGCTAGTGACCTCATGACTTACCCCAGTAACGGTGTTCTTGTGATGGCGAGTTGTATGATGATGAACAACACCACCAAAGCCAGCAGGAAAGCGATAAACCTGCTCTGCTGGCTGCGCGGACGCCGACGGCCCAGCGCGATAAAACCCAATGCAATGTAAATAATAACGCCAAACAGCTTCTCAGTCAGCCATGTGCCGTCTTCAGTAAACGGCAGATAGTGCGTTATTGCCATTAATCCGGCGCCGCTAAGAAATAGTAGCGTGTCGCTACAGTGCGGGACGATACGTACCCAGCGCCGATTAAGCCACGGGCTGCCGCTGTAGCTCCACCAGTAGCGTAACGCGAACAGGCTGACCGACACGACCACCGCCGCGATATGCAGATACAGCACCGCGTTAAACAGATTCATACGTCAACCTTCTTATCCGTAGCCGGGAAACGTCCTAACGTCAGGCGGTCGTTATCGCCGTAATCGCGGCAGGTCACAACATCAATATATCCCGCGTCGTGGAACAGCCCGCGCACCGCGGCGCCCTGCGTCCAGCCATGCTCCAGCAGCATTATGCCATCAGGCGTCAGGAAATGACGCCCCTGGCGAACGATGTGCGCCAGATCGGCCAGACCGTTATCGGCGGCGACAAGCGCCGTTTTCGGCTCGAAGCGAACGTCGCCTTGCGCAAGATGCGGGTCGGTTTCGTCGATATAGGGCGGGTTGCTGACGATGGCTTCAAACTGCTGGCCCGCCAGCGCGCTGAACCAGTTGCTCTGCAGCACCGTCACGTTGGTGATGCCGAGCTGAGCCACGTTGCGCGCGGCTAACGCGGCGGCGTCGGGCATAAAATCGACCGCCGTCACCCGGCAGTCCGGACGCTCGCTGGCTAACGCCAGCGCAATCGCGCCGGTGCCGGTACCTAAATCGAGGATCCGACACGGCGTCGCCGGCAGCCGCGCCAGCGCCTGCTCGACGAGACACTCGGTGTCCGGACGCGGGATCAGGGTCGCCGGTGACACCAGCAGCGGCAGCGACCAGAATTCGCGCTGCCCCACCAGATGCGCGATCGGCTCGCCGCGCTGACGGCGGCTCAGCAGCGCCTCCAGCTCGGCCAGCTGGTCGTCAGTGAGCGCCGTTTCGCCAAAGGCGAGGAGCCAGGTCCGCGCCCTGCCGGTCACGTGTCCCAGCAGGATCTCCGCGTCGCGGCGCGGGCTTTCGCTGTCGCTCAGTCGGGCAATCGCCTGCGCCAGCCACTGTTGAAAAATCATCATTCCTGCTCGGAAAGCGCTGCCAGCTGATCGGCCTGGTACTCCTGGACAATCGGCTCAATGAGCATATCCAGCTTACCTTCCATCGTTTCATCCAGACGGTAGAGCGTCAGGTTGATGCGGTGGTCGGTCACGCGGCCCTGCGGGAAGTTATAGGTGCGGTTACGATCGCTACGATCGCCGCTGCCCAGCAGGTTACGTCGGGTAGACGCTTCCGCCTGCTGACGCTTGGCCACTTCCGCGGCGCGAATGCGCGAACCCAGCACCGACAGCGCTTTCGCTTTGTTTTTGTGCTGGGAGCGTTCGTCCTGGCACTCAACGACGATACCGGTCGGTAAGTGGGTAATACGAATAGCGGAATCGGTGGTGTTAACGTGCTGCCCGCCCGCCCCGGAGGAGCGGAAGGTGTCGATACGCAGATCGGCCGGGTTGATGTCCGGCATTTCGGCTTCCGGCAGCTCCGGCATCACCGCGACGGTACAGGCGGAAGTGTGGATACGCCCCTGGGATTCGGTCGCCGGCACGCGCTGTACGCGGTGGCCGCCGGACTCGAACTTCAGCCGGCCGTAGACGCCGTCGCCGCTGATTTTAGCAATCACTTCTTTATAGCCGCCGTGCTCGCCTTCGTTGGCGCTGAGGATCTCCACGCGCCAGCGGCGGGCTTCCGCATAGCGGCTGTACATGCGGAACAGATCCCCGGCAAACAGCGCCGCTTCGTCCCCGCCGGTACCGGCGCGGACTTCGACAAAGGCGTTACGCTCATCGTCCGGATCTTTCGGCAGCAGCAGAACCTGCAGCTGCTGCTCCATCTCTTCGCTCTTATCTTTGGCGTCGCGCAGCTCTTCCTGCGCCATTTCGCGCATCTCCGGATCGTCAAGCATCATCTGCGCGGTTTCAATATCATCCTGCACCTGGCGCCATTCGGTGTAACAGCGTGCAACGTCGCTCAGCTGCGCGTACTCGCGCGACAGCGCGCGGAACCGATCCTGATCGGCGATGGTCGCAGCATCCCCCAGCAGCGCCTGAACTTCCTCATGGCGTTCGTACAGAGCTTCCAGTTTGGCAACAATAGAAGGCTTCATAGGTGTGAATTAACCCTGTCCTGAAAAAAGAGAGAAATGGCGCTATTCCAGCCCGAGGCTGTTGCGCAGAATATGCAGACGTTCATCGTCCCCGTCACGGGCAGCCTGCTGAAGAGATTTGGTTGGCGCGTGGATCAGGCGGTTAGTCAGCTTACGCGCCAGGTCCTGCATGATTTCCTGGGCATCGCCGCCCTGCTCCAGCGCCGCCAGCGCTTTTAGCGTCAGCTCCTCGCGGACCTGTTCGGACTGGGAGCGATATTCGCGGATAGTCTCGCTCGCGCTCTGGGCGCGCAGCCAAGCCATAAATTCGCTGGTTTCCTGCTCGACGATCGATTCCGCCTGCACCGCGGCGGCTTTACGCTGCGCCAGGTTGTGCTGAATGATGTTTTGCAGGTCGTCCACGCTGTAGAGATAGGCGTTCGCCAGCTTGCCCACTTCAGGCTCGACGTCGCGGGGCACCGCGATATCGACCAGCAGCATCGGCTGATTGCGGCGCGCCTTCAGCGCACGTTCCACCATCCCTTTGCCAATTATCGGCAGCGGGCTGGCGGTGGAAGTGATAATAATATCGGCGTCTTTCAGCCGTTCATCGATGTCGCTCAAGGCGATAACCTCAGCGCCGACTTCATCAGCCAGCACCTGGGCGCGTTCACGGGTGCGGTTGGCAATGACCATTTTGCGTACGTGGTGCTCGCGCAGGTGGCGGGCCACCAGTTCGATGGTCTCCCCGGCGCCAACCAGCAGTACGGTAACGCTCGACAGCGATTCAAAGATTTGTCGCGCCAGCGTACAGGCGGCGAATGCGACGGAGACCGCGCTGGCGCCAATGTCCGTCTCGGTCCGCACGCGCTTAGCAACGGAGAATGACTTCTGGAACATCCGCTCCAGCTCGCTGACGTTGAGATGCCCGCGGCTGGAATCAGCAAAGGCTTTTTTAACCTGGCCGAGGATCTGCGGCTCGCCGAGCACCAGCGAATCCAGGCCGCTGGCGACGCGCATCAGATGGCTGACCGCATCGTTATCCTGGTGCCAGTAGAGGCTGTTTCGCAGATCGTCTTCATTAAGATGGTGGTAATCACACAGCCAGCGGATGAGCACTTCCTGCAGATTATCCTGCTCCTCAACGCTGAGATAGAGCTCCGTGCGGTTACAGGTCGACAGCACCACACCTCCCTGCACCATTGGCTGAGCCAGCAAGCTCTCCAGCGCCTCATCGAGCGTGTCCGGCGAAAACGTTACGCGTTCTCGCAGCGCTATCGGGGCTGTTTTGTGATTAATGCCAAGAGCTAAAAGGGTCATTGTGAGGGAGTAGTACCAGCGTTGCTAAGGTTAGTCTGAGCGCATCATACAGGATGCGCGGAATCAATAAAAGAGACGCTCCCCTTTTGGAGTAATAGCCAATGCGTAACAGCCACTAACGGTAATTTTTTGATTTCAGACAATTTGAACGTAGACGCTACCGCCGGGCAACGCTAGCATTAAAGGTTATTATTGTAACCCGCTACACAAATCGTGTGCGTATTCACTCTTCGCCGGATTTCACTGTAGACATCAAGGATTTGTCATCATTATGAATCGACTGCTCCGCCTGTTGCCCCTGGCAAGCCTGGTCCTGACCGCCTGTACGCTCAACGCCCCGAAAGGCCCCGGTAAAAGCCCGGACTCGCCGCAGTGGCGTCAGCACCAGCAGGATGTCCGCAATCTTAGCCAGTTCCAGACCCGCGGCGCCTTTGCTTATCTTTCAGACGAGCAAAAGGTTTACGCCCGTTTCTTCTGGCAGCAGACCGGTCAGGATCGCTACCGCCTGCTGCTGACCAACCCGCTGGGCAGCACCGAGCTGTCGCTCACCGCGCAGCCGGGTAGCGTGACGCTGATCGATAACAAGGGTCAGACCTACACCGCAACCGACGCGGAAGAGATGATTGGCCGTCTGACCGGAATGCCGATCCCGCTGAACAGCCTGCGTCAGTGGATCGTCGGCCTGCCGGGGGATGCGACCGACTACACCCTCGATCAGCAGTATCGTTTGAGCACCCTGAACTATACGCAAAACGGCAAAACCTGGCGCGTCACCTACGGCGGATATACCAGCGATACCACGCCATCGCTGCCGGCCAATATGGAGCTCAACAACGGCAGTCAGCGCATCAAGCTGAAAATGGATAACTGGATTGTGAAATGATGACCCGCTGGCCCTCTCCCGCGAAGCTGAACCTGTTTTTATATATTACCGGGCAGCGCGCCGACGGTTATCACCAGCTGCAGACGCTGTTCCAGTTTCTCGATTATGGCGATACGTTAACCATAGAAGCGCGCGATGACGGCGAACTGCGCCTGCTGACGCCGGTGGACGGCGTGCCGAATGAAGAGAATTTGATTATTCGCGCCGCCAGGCTGCTGATGCAGGCGGCGGCAGAACGCGGGCGGCTGGCAGCCGGCAGCGGCGCCGATATCAGCATCGAGAAGCGCCTGCCGATGGGCGGCGGGCTGGGCGGCGGTTCGTCCAACGCCGCCACGGTGCTGGTAGCGCTGAATCAGCTTTGGGGCTGCGGGCTGTCTGAAGACCAGCTGGCAACGCTCGGGCTGCAGCTCGGCGCCGATGTGCCGGTTTTCGTCCGCGGTCATGCGGCCTTTGCCGAAGGCATCGGCGAAATTCTGACCCCGGTCGAACCGCAGGAAAAGTGGTACCTCGTCGCCCACCCTGGCGTCAGCATTCCTACTCCGATCATCTTTCGCGACCCCGAGCTACCACGAGATACCCCAATCAGGTCAATAAATACGTTGCTAAAATGTGAATTTCGCAACGATTGCGAGGTTATCGCAAGAAAACGTTTTCGCGAGGTTGATGCGGCGCTTTCCTGGCTGTTAGAATATGCGCCGTCGCGCCTGACTGGCACAGGAGCGTGTGTCTTTGCTGAATTTGACACCGAATCTGCCGCTCGTCAGGTGCTGGAGAAAGCCCCGGAATGGCTACAAGGCTTTGTTGCGCGAGGAGTTAACATCTCGCCGCTCAGGCTAGCCCTACTCTAAGTTGCTCCGTTTTAGCGTGAGCAACGATAAGTACGCCGGGCAAATTGAGTTACGGTGACAACGTCACCCTGTTCCAGACGTTGCATCGCTCTCTTTAAATACACCGCCTGGATGGAATGGCGCCGCCGCACAGTTTTTGGCCCTTTTCATCCACCACTGGACGCATGCCTGAGGTTCTTCTCGTGCCTGATATGAAGCTTTTTGCTGGTAACGCCACCCCGGAACTAGCACAACGTATTGCCAACCGCCTGTACACTTCTCTTGGCGACGCCGCTGTAGGTCGTTTTAGCGACGGCGAAGTCAGCGTACAAATCAATGAAAACGTACGCGGTGGTGATATTTTCATCATCCAGTCCACTTGTGCTCCCACCAACGACAACCTGATGGAACTGGTTGTTATGGTTGATGCCCTGCGTCGCGCTTCGGCGGGTCGTATCACCGCTGTTATTCCTTACTTCGGCTATGCTCGTCAGGACCGCCGCGTTCGTTCCGCCCGTGTGCCAATCACTGCTAAAGTGGTTGCGGACTTCCTGTCCAGCGTTGGCGTT
Organism: Klebsiella sp. 10-1; assembly: GCF_009758445.1. NCBI lineage: Bacteria > Pseudomonadati > Pseudomonadota > Gammaproteobacteria > Enterobacterales > Enterobacteriaceae > Klebsiella > Klebsiella sp. 10-1. Next base: position 350,080 of record NZ_WQRE01000004.1, on the reverse strand, counting down.
GACCGCGTGCTGACCGTTGACCTGCACGCTGAACAGATCCAAGGCTTCTTTGACGTTCCGGTTGATAACGTATTCGGCAGCCCAATCCTGCTGGAAGATATGCTGCAGCTGAATCTGGATAACCCGATCGTGGTTTCTCCGGACATCGGCGGCGTCGTGCGCGCCCGCGCTATCGCCAAACTGCTGAACGATACCGATATGGCAATCATCGACAAACGTCGTCCGCGCGCTAACGTCTCCCAGGTGATGCATATCATCGGCGACGTGGCAGGCCGCGACTGCGTCATGGTTGACGACATGATCGATACCGGCGGCACGCTGTGCAAAGCGGCTGAAGCGCTGAAAGAACGTGGTGCTAAACGCGTCTTTGCTTACGCTACTCACCCGATTTTCTCCGGCAACGCTATCCAGAACATTAAAAACTCTGTGATTGATGAATTCGTCGTCTGCGATACCATCCCGCTGGCGCCAGAAATCAAAGCGCTGGAAAAAGTCCGCACCCTGACGCTTTCCGGTATGCTGGCAGAAGCGATTCGTCGTATCAGCAACGAAGAATCTATCTCTGCAATGTTCGAGCATTAATCGAGCACGGCCCAAAGAAACCCGCTGAGGCGGGTTTTTTTGTCTCTCAAACCAATTTGTATGACTATTGCCTCCTTCACCTGCCATTTAGTTGACAGATGATGCGCCCATGCCCATGGATGAAACATTATCGTGAACAGATTATTCTCCTCACACGTGATGCCTTTCCGCGCTCTCATCGACGCCTGCTGGAAAGAAAAATATACCGCTTCGCGCTTCACCCGCGACCTGATTGCCGGGATAACGGTGGGGATTATTGCCATTCCGCTGGCAATGGCTCTGGCAATTGGCAGCGGCGTAGCGCCGCAGTACGGACTCTATACCTCCGCCGTCGCCGGGATCATCATTGCGCTGACCGGCGGCTCGCGCTTTAGCGTTTCCGGCCCGACCGCCGCCTTTGTGGTGATCCTCTACCCGGTATCGCAGCAGTTTGGCCTCGCCGGGCTGCTGGTCGCGACGCTGATGTCCGGTATTTTTTTAATTCTCTTCGGCCTGGCCCGCTTCGGGCGGCTGATTGAATATATCCCGCTCTCGGTGACCCTCGGGTTTACCTCAGGTATCGGGATTACTATCGGTACCATGCAGATTAAGGACTTCCTTGGCCTGCAGATGGCGCACGTGCCGGAGCACTATTTGCAGAAAGTCTCCGCACTGATTATGGCGCTGCCGACGATCAACGTTGGCGACGCCGCGATTGGCATCGTGACGCTTGCAATCCTCATCATCTGGCCGCGCCTTGGGATCCGCCTGCCGGGTCATCTTCCCGCGCTGCTGGCGGGCTGTGCGGTGATGGCGGTTGTCACCCTGTTGGGCGGCCACGTCGCTACCATCGGCTCCCAGTTCCACTACACGCTCGCCGACGGCAGCCAGGGAAGCGGCATTCCGCAGCTGCTGCCGCAGCTGGTGCTGCCCTGGGATATGCCGGGCTCTGATTTCACCCTCAGCTGGGCTTCGCTGCAGGCGCTGCTGCCGGCGGCATTCTCAATGGCGATGCTCGGCGCCATTGAATCGCTGCTGTGCGCGGTGGTGCTGGATGGTATGACCGGCACCAAGCATAAGGCTAACAGCGAGCTGATTGGTCAGGGTCTGGGCAATATCGTCGCGCCTTTCTTCGGCGGCATTACCGCGACCGCGGCGATTGCCCGCTCGGCGGCAAACGTGCGCGCCGGGGCGACCTCACCGATCTCCGCGGTGATCCATGCGCTGCTGGTGATCATGGCGCTGCTGATCCTTGCCCCGCTGCTCTCCTGGCTGCCGCTTTCGGCGATGGCGGCGCTGCTGCTGATGGTGGCGTGGAATATGAGCGAAGCGCACAAGGTGGTGAATTTGCTGCGCTACGCGCCAAAAGACGACATCGTGGTCATGCTGATGTGCATGTCGCTGACGGTGCTGTTTGATATGGTCATCGCGATTAGCGTCGGTATCGTGCTGGCTTCGCTGCTGTTTATGCGCCGTATCGCCCGCATGACGCGCCTGGCCCCGGTCAACGTAGACGTGCCCGACGACGTGCTGGTGCTGCGGGTTATCGGCCCGCTGTTCTTCGCCGCCGCCGAGGGGCTGTTTAACGATCTGGAAACGCGGATTGAGGGTAAGCGGATCGTGGTGCTGAAATGGGATGCGGTGCCGGTGCTGGACGCCGGCGGCCTGGATGCCTTCCAGCGCTTCGTGAAAAAGCTGCCGGAAGGCTGCGAGCTGCGGGTGTCTAATCTGGAGTTTCAGCCGCTGCGTACCCTGGCGCGCGCCGGAGTCCAGCCCATTGCCGGACGCCTGAGCTTCTACCCCGATCGCAACGCCGCGCTGGCGGATATTTAACTAGCGGGATGCGGGCGTTCGCGCCTGCATCATCACGCCTATCGCCTGCTGGAGCCAGCCGAGCACCGGCGGCGTCATCCACGTCCCCTTCATCAGATGCGGTTCGCGCTCCATCGCGTGGCGAAACTTTTGCTGGGTCTGCGGGCTGGTGCCGGCATACGACTGGAACAGCGCCAGCCACTGCCGCGCAAGATTTTGCCCCGCCTCGGATGCCGGATCGGTCTGCTCAGCGCAGGCCTGATGCAGCGCCGATACCAGCCCCGGCCACTCCATCAGCCGATCGAAGTAGTGCTCACGGGTAAACGCCAGCTCGTCGGCGTTCAGATAGCGCGCCCAAATCGCCAGCTTACTTTGCGCAAAGGCGTGGGTAATGTAGTCCACGACCTCGGGCGTGATACCGGTTTGCGCGCGCATTTGCGGTTCCGCAGCGTGCATCTCATTGAGGCGGGTGAGAAACTCCGGCCGCCCGGCGGTGTCAAGCTCCAGGCGCTCCATCCAGCGGGTAGCCAGCGCCATCGCCGACGGCGAATCAGGCGAGCAGTTCTCCTGCATCAGCTGCCGCGCTTCAATGACCAGCGCCTGCCAGATTTGATTGCGCTGTTCATCCTGTTCTGCGAACGGCAGCGTCTGTAGCTCCTGCGGACTAAACCAACGATCGTACATTTTCATAAGCTCCAGGGTTTGTAGCCAGGACTCCAGATCGGGTTCATGCCCGCTACCCAGCTCATCGCGGAGCAGCGCCAGCCTTTCGCGCAGCGTTGAAATAGTGCGCAGCTGCGTATCAAGGGTGGCAATTTGCTGCACCAGCAAATCGGATAACGAAAGCGAACCGCGATCGAGATGCTCCTTAATAGCGGCGAGTTCCAGCCCGGCCTGTGCCAGCGCCTTAATCATATGCAGCCGCTGAACGGCCGCCAGATCGTACAGCCGATAACCCGCCGCGCTTCTGGCCGAAGGCGTCAGCAGCCCGGTTTGTTCATAGTGATGCAGCGTACGGACGGTCATTCCGGCGCGTTTCGCCAGTTCCCCCACCTGAATTAACATGACTGCTCCTTTTGTCTGCCAGTGGCGCTACTCTGCAGCCTGACGTTACGTCAGGGTCAAGCGCATATTTATCAACTGGGGCAACAATATCAGCGGGACGGGCGTTGCGGGAGTAAAATAAGCAGGAGTAACATAGTCAGCCAGCCGGTTAGATCGCGGCTGGCGGCAGTGCGGATAAGTTCACAAAATTGCACCCGCCTGGCGACAGGTGCAGGCAACGGACTGACTTAGCTGTGGCGATGCTGGTCGCGACGGCAGCGTTTGTCGTAGTGACGCACCCACCAGTATCTGTCGCCGACCTGTTCATGACCGCCGATGCGCGCGCCGGCAAGCCAAAGAACGGCACCGACGAAGATGCTTAGAATTGCGCCGTGCGCGAAAAACTGCGGCAGGTCAAGCTGCGGAAGCTGGTTTAAAATGGAGTAGCCGACGCCAACAACCATGACGACCAACCCTAAACCCATCAGTATATTACCGAGTAACGAAGCGTTTCTGCGTTTCATATGTCACCTCCGGAACCTTGGGTTATCTGAGAGTACCCTCAGAACTTATAGGTCTAGTATAGACAACGGGCAGAAGAGTGATTGCGTTGGCGATCACATTAGCGAACATCAAACCAACAAAAGTTTACAAATAACTTACTGAACAACATCAAATTCTAATGGTTCACCGGCGAAATTATCGTGGCGATAGCGCTGCGCTGGCAGAATTTTGTCAAGCGCGCTCGCAGACAGTACACTACGCGCCAGAGAACGACCCATGCAGGATATAAAAGTGACGATAAAATTGATTGTCGGCCTGGCTAACCCCGGTGCGGAATACGCGGCAACACGCCATAACGCGGGCGCCTGGTATGTAGACCTCCTGGCCGACCGCCACCGCGCCCCGCTGCGCGAAGAGAGCAAATTCTACGGCTACACCTCGCGGATTAACTTTGCCGGCGAGGATGTCCGTCTGCTGGTGCCGACCACCTTTATGAACCTCAGCGGTAAAGCCGTGGCGGCGATGGCCACCTTTTACCGGATTAATCCCGATGAGATCCTGGTCGCGCACGATGAGCTGGATTTACCGCCCGGCGTGGCGAAATTTAAGCTCGGCGGCGGCCACGGCGGGCATAACGGCCTGAAGGATATCATCAGCAAACTGGGCAATAACCCGAACTTTCATCGCTTACGCGTCGGAATCGGCCATCCGGGCGATAAAAACAAAGTTGTCGGCTTTGTATTAGGTAAACCGCCGCTTAGCGAGCAGAAACTGATTGATGAGGCCGTTGATGAAGCCGCGCGCTGCACGGAAGTCTGGCTGAAAGAAGGCCTGACCAAAGCGACCAACCGTTTACACGCATTTAAAGCGCAATAACCGGCCGACGTGCGGAATTTTTGCCGCACACCGTGTATAATAGGCGAAGCTATTTACTTTTCTACAATCTGTTCAATGTAACAGGTTGATTATCCAAAGATTAAGGTGATTTAAATCATGGGATTCAAATGCGGTATCGTCGGTTTGCCCAACGTCGGCAAATCCACCCTGTTCAATGCGCTCACCAAAGCGGGTATTGAAGCGGCCAACTTCCCCTTCTGTACTATTGAGCCGAACACCGGTGTCGTACCGATGCCCGATCCGCGTCTGGATAAGCTGGCCGAAATCGTTAAACCACAGCGCATCCTGCCGACTACCATGGAATTCGTCGACATCGCGGGCCTGGTAAAAGGCGCATCCAAGGGCGAAGGCCTGGGTAACCAGTTCCTGACCAACATTCGCGAAACCGAAGCTATCGGCCACGTTGTTCGCTGCTTTGAAAACGACAACATCATCCACGTGAACAACAAAGTGGACCCGGCTGACGATATCGACGTTATCAACACCGAGCTGGCGCTGTCCGATCTTGATACCTGCGAACGCGCAATTCATCGCGTACAGAAGAAGGCAAAAGGCGGCGATAAAGACGCGAAAGCTGAACTGGTCGCGCTGGAAAAATGTCTGCCGCAGCTCGAAAACGCCGGCATGCTGCGCGCGCTGGCGCTGACGGACGAAGATAAAGCCGCCATCAAATACCTGAGCTTCCTGACCCTGAAGCCAACCATGTACATCGCTAACGTCAACGAAGACGGCTTCGAGAACAACCCGTATCTCGATAAAGTCCGCGAAATCGCTGCCGCCGAAGGCTCAGTGGTGGTTGCCGTCTGCGCCGCCGTTGAATCCGATATTGCGGAACTTGACGACGCTGACCGCGATGAGTTTATGGCCGAACTGGGCCTGGAAGAGCCGGGCCTGAACCGAGTTATCCGCGCAGGCTACGAGCTGCTGAACCTGCAAACCTACTTCACCGCCGGCGTTAAAGAAGTCCGCGCGTGGACGATCCCTGTCGGCGCGACCGCGCCGCAGGCGGCGGGTAAAATTCACACCGATTTCGAAAAAGGCTTTATCCGCGCTCAGACTATCGCCTATGAAGACTTTATCGCTTACAAAGGCGAACAAGGCGCGAAAGAAGCCGGTAAGATGCGCGCCGAAGGCAAAGACTACATCGTTAAAGATGGCGACGTAATGAACTTCCTGTTCAACGTCTAAGAGTTGCCGTTGGCTCATGGGGCTTCACGGAATCTCATGACAGCTGGAAGACAGCATAAAAAAACCACGCAACTGCGTGGTTTTTTGTATCTGACGCTGCCGCAGCGCGAAAAAATGCCCTTAGGCGCTTTTTCACATGACTATTCAGCGCGGTTGCAGTGCAAACAAACTGCCCGGCCAGGAGTGCTATTCCCGGTTGGTTAGCGCCGAGTATCGGGTGATGAGCTGCTGTAAGTGCTGCTCCACCTGAAGCTTCTGCGCCTGCGGGATCATCCCTGGCTCTTGCCGCTCCGATATCTGACGGAGCTGCTCCTCCACCGGCACGGATTTATTAAATGCCTGAATGGCGGCAAACACCTGCGATTTCAGCTCGCTGACGGTCATGTATTTCCCCTTCTGCCCATCCAGGGCGTTGAGCTGTTCGCTCAGGCTCTGAAGTTTAAGCATGCCCTGATGCCAGCCTGCGAGCGAATCATCCGGAGTCCCGTTCAGGGCAAGCTTTTGCTGCCACTGAGTGCCCAACTGTTCGGCCCCGGAAAGCCCCGGCCACAGCGCGTGAGCCTGGTTTATCAGATCCTGGCCGGCGCGAAGATTCCAGTCCGGCGGCAGCGCAGAAAGCTCCCCATGCCATACCGACACGACGGCCACGCACGCGGGTACAGTCATCCACAATGCCCTGCCAGGTTAACGGCAGGGTCAGCGCATGGCGCTGTGACTCAGGGATAAATGTCTCAGCACCGGCTGTTTCCTCTGACGTATCGACAGGTTTATACCCTGGCAGACTGAACATCAGGCCACGCAGCGGAACGCGTTGCTGGGAGGCGGCCAGCCATGGCAGCAGTTGCTGAGCCCAGCGAGCGATGCCACCGTCTTTAAAGTGCTGGCCCAGGCGCAGCAGGAAGTCATGACTGTTGTTTTCCGCGATCTGGCTCACTCCCTGCGTTCGCAGGGACGACAGCATCAGCTTGAGCTGACGGGCAATATCATCAGCTTTTGCACGCAGCGGGAACGTTGCCCCGACCGCCTGCTCAGTGCGCGTTGTCTGCGCCCATTTGCTGTCACACAACTGCCACAGCCAGACAGGTGCTGAGTAATGCAGCAATTCACTGATTTTTTCCAGCCCGCGAAGGTCGCTGTCACTGATTTGCGGGGTCAGATTAAGCGACTGAGGCATGATCCGGACAATCCCGTCCAGTGGGCGCCCGCGACGCAGTTTACGCAGCGCGGTGTATTTTTCCTTATCGGGCTCAGCAGTCAGACTGCCGCCGTAAATCAGAACGGTACGGTTGCCTTCAAGCCACTGGTTTTCCTGCAGGCCTGGAACCAGCAGTTCGATTGCCGCCTCATCGCCGGTGACCAGCAGCAGACGAACCTTGCGCCGCCAGAACGACGAGTAACGTCTTCTGAGATATTTGCTTAGTGCAGTAAAATCATAATGATCCGGCGATTTTTCTTGAGCGTGATTATTTTCGCCATCAGGCGTAACGGGAGAAGGATTTTGCTGCCTGAACAACGTAAAAAAGACCATGGTGCACAGCGCGGCAGTGAGAGTGATAAAACCAGACAGCACATACCAGAAATTATCGTCATTATTGTCAGAGGGCAACTGCGTTGTCTGTGCAAGAACAAAGAGCACCATCAGCAGAACTGCCACAATGAGTAATCCAGCTCCCAGGGGCTTTGAAACCTTTTTCATACCGGTTATTCCTTTCCGGAGTGTCGTGCAACCCTGATAAATCCTGGGCGCTGAAGACGGGCTGTAATTCGTTTCAGCAAAATGGCCAGCCCAGGCAATGTCACTATCAGTGACAGCAGAAGAAGAGTTACCCCCAACCAGGAGAATGCAGTTGATGGGAAGTAATGGATCATCAGGCTGTACAGCCCGACATTCAGCAGCAATGCCATCAGAACAGAGCCCCCGGGAAAGGGTGGCTGAATAACGAAATGATCGTGCCCGACTGCGGGGGCGGCGTTTCCGAGCGTCACTGCCCAGGCATCAGTCTCACCTTCAAGAAAAAGCCACTGGCAGGCAGGGCCGTAAGCAGCCATCTCAGCCGCAGCCCCAATCATTGCCCAGCCAGCAAGACCGCCATACCGAACGCATGCACTGTCATAATCAATGACACCGCCAGTTCCTGTGTATGTGCAAGACGAGACAGCAATCCCGGATCTGCAGCAATGAAAGCATGGCTGAGAATGACAAGATGTTGATGCGCGCGCCTGCGCCACATCAGACGCATGCTCCGGCACCACTCATTCCAGTTCCAGACACGGATTGCCAGCGTTTCCCACCAGAAGCTGTAAACCGCGATGGTTGCCGAAATGCCCGCAAATGTCCAGGCCGTCAGTGGTAGCCAGGCCCCACTGCTTAATGAAGGTAACCCTGTCGTCGGTGATTTCAGTACAGCAACAAGTAACCCAATGAAAAGACCGAGAAAAATAATCAACAGGCAAACCCACGATGACCAGGATGGTGCCTGCTCTTTTTCAGGCACCTCCGGAAGAGACCAACCCATCAACCAACCTCCATATCCCTGCTGCGATAATCCTGGTCAAAATCCTTTAATTCTTCAGCAGACAAGGGGTCAGGCACAAGAGGCGCATTAATCGTCAGCTTTTGCTCTTTTACCGGCGCGGGCCAGGTCATCTTCTGCATTAGGGTTGTGGTGCTGTCCCAGAATGGTTTCCCATCATCAAGATCGCTAAAGTGGGTCTGCGTGCTGGGTTCAACGCCGCATGGCGTGTTCCGCCCGAGCATACGCACGTACAGCGTGTCTCCCGCTGCCTTAAACAGGGGATGGGGTTCTGTAAAACGGCTGGTTTCCGTATTGGGCAGTCCCTGCCATCCAATACTGCGTAAAGGGGCAGAGCCCATTACCCGGTCGTGAGGGTTGCAGTAAATCCAGGTTGTTCCATGGTTATCACGCTCTGGCACACCACCGTGCGTTTTCCCGGCCGGTGACCAACTTTCACCATCACTGCTGGCTCCTGCAAGTAATCTTTCACACCCTTGCTTTTGTAAACGTGTTTTATTTTCAGCCACTTTTTTTACAATATCGGCAAATGTCGCTTCTCTGGCCTCTTTGCTGATGATTTCATTCATGGGATACGAAATATAGGTTGTCATTTCATTATCCAGCGCATAGGGCGAATTCATCACAAACAGTGCATCCGGCGCTTCGATTGCAGCAGCGGCCAGGGCAACCATCGTTCCCTGACTGTGGGACAGCACCGTCACTGTATCCTCGGGATGTTTATCACGAATGGTTTTAATGAGCTTTGCCAGACGGCCTGCTGCATGAGCATAATAATGACGTGGAGGTGCTGCTGTCAGAAGCCTGTCACGTTCTCCGTTCAATAGCTGAGTGCTGAATGGCACCGGAATGCCCAGCGCTGACGGCCACTTATCAAACCCTTTTTCGCTCCAAAGACTGACTAACTGATTACAACCGTTCTGGAAAGGGCCACCTCCCCAGTAAAAAGGGCCTTTGCTTTTTCGTTGTTCAGGCGTCAGGTCGTAATAATTATCTCCCTGCTTATTTTTAAGCGGAATGGCATATTTATCGGTTTCATTATCAGCGGCACGATAGCCCCAGTAAAACCGAATGACGGGAGAACGGCCTTCTTCTTTTATTTCCCTGGGCGGAGGAACCCATTTCTGTTTCTTCTCATCATACATATCACTATAACATCCTCTCCATTCAGGACTATTTTTATCACAGGGTTCCCAGTAGCCTTCGGCATATTGATTTTCTACAAGAACATGCTCACCATTAAGACCCAACCGCTGATTTAATCCCTCACATAATGATTTTTCAGCGTCATTATACCACTCACCTTCCGAGTTAACTCCATGTACAAAGATAACTAATCCAGGAAATTGTAATGGCGGCTGAACTTCAGCATTCACATGAATATTTTTATGCGAGGTTATTGAATGAGCAAACGGCGTCCCGTTATCTGTCATCTGAACATCGACTTTCCGTGTGGGAGATGTTTGATTATTCATCTGAAATCCTTCCTGTGGGTTGTACTGGTTCCAACTGCCGATCACACTGCATTTCACTCTCTCCTTTTTTTGGGTAAAACTTTGACATATCTATTTTAAAAAAGCCCCCAACAGGTTTTTCTTCTCCAGGCCTGAGTAAACTATATTCATCCTCAGATTTAACCACACCCAGCCAGTTTTCTTTATCAAGATCCCATCTATCTACAACAGGGTATACTCTTCCCTTTCCCCGATAATAAATCAGATAAAAACTGTCATTAGTCACCAGCATATCGTAGTCTTTTGTGTCACCATTAGGATCCTGTGTATTTGATCCGTAAGTCACTGAGTGCACGGTTTTCCCACCATCGGTTGTCACCGAAACAACATTCAGGCACCCTTTATCCGATCCCTTACATGCTGCCTTATTATCATTGGCTGTGATTGGAAAGGCTAAATAGTCATCCCGGTTTGATAGCCAGAACAGCCGTCCTTTAAATAAATAACCTGATGAGGGTGCTATCTGTGTATGAATTCCTTTAGCCTTGTTGTTATAAAACGTTTTCCCGTTTTCGCAGCGGGTATACTCTTCCAGCGTAAAGTAACGTTCTTTATCAATGCGATAAATTATCTGCGGCGGACCATAAACCTCAGGCTGCCCGGCTCTTTCTGCGTATCATTCATCGCAGAAAAAGGATTAACCAAGGCAACACCCCCGCCATAAGGGCCAGCTACACAACCACTCAGAACAAAAACAACATATATAAAGCAGAACCGCATAATCAGATTTATCATAACCCTGTTCCTTTCTTTATTTTTTTAAAACTATTTTTAGCCCATCAACGGCTTTTGATGATATGAGTGATGAATGCCCTAAACTGTCTGTTATTCCGGACAACATGCTCCCATCAGGCATATAAATGTCATAGTTCTGATTTGCGAGAGGCTTTCCTGATACGGGATGAGTAATAACAAATTTCTCATCAAACGTTGATGGCTCAAACGACTTCATCACACCCTGCATACTGCCGGAGCCGGCCTTCTTTATTCCCGCATTCTTTATAAGCAGTTTGCCAGGCCCACCAATCTCAACATTCCCGCCTTTGATTTTGATATAACCACCGCCGCATATCAGCGTCAGTTCATCCTGGGCTGTAACGACCAGATTCTTGCCACTCGAAATATGTGTGTCCTGTGTGGACCAGGTGGTGATATCTCCGCCCTGAGCCTGAATATCAATATCATTTTGAGAGCTGAACAGTTTTGCCCCTTCACGGCTGTACAGGCTGAGTTGCTTACCCGCGGCCAGAGTGAAGTCTTTTTGCGCCCCTACATCCAGTTGCTTACCTGCTGTCAGCGTCAGATTATCGCTGGCTGATAGCTGCATATCTTCGCCGCTCACCAGTGCCATTCCTTCTGGCGCACTGCCTAAGATAACCTCTTCATGCAGTTGTTCTATTTTCTGCTTCAGGAGTTTTTGCTGACGACCGACATCCGCCGCCAGCGCATGAGCCTGCTGCGCGCTGGCCGCCAGAGACTGCATTTCCACTAAGGCGACGGAAAGCCTTGCCAGCGCCGCCCCCATCTCCAGCACCTGCCCTTGCGCCTTCGCCTGGCCGTCGGCGCTGATAAATATCCCTTTCTGCGCCCGGATGGCGCCCCATGAATCCGTGCGTAGCTCAAAGCCTTCCCCGCGCTGTTGCTTCTCGCTGTCGACAAGATGGCCGAGATTCAGCTGGCTCTTTCCGCCGTACTCCGTCGAGACCTTGATATGCTCTTTTCCGCGCTCATCGTCGAGGCGGATTTTATTATTCGCAGGCGTCCGCAGGACGTTGCGTTTGTAGTTGCGAATGGTGACGTGGTCGCCGTGGGTCGAGTCGTGCAGCACGCCGGAGATATACGGCCGGTCCGGGTTGCCGTCCTCAAATCCAATTGCCACTTCGGTGCCCGCCAGCAGCGGCAGGTGCAGGCCGTAAGTGTCGCCTGCGTACGGGCGGGACTGACGCACCCACAGGCTTTCAAACCCGGTCTCCCAGCTATCGCGGTCGAACAGCATATTCACCCGATAGCGGCCATCTTTATCGATATGGCCGTAGATATCATTTTCACTGGTGCTGGTTACGCGTGCGGGCAGCGTGCCCGCCATCACCGGCCGCGTGCCGGGCTCCGGGCGAAAACCAAAATCACTGCTGTCCGGGATACCGCTGAAGTGCAGCTCAAAATCCCGATCGCGACGGGCGAAGCTGGCGATCGCGGTTATCACCACGCCCTGGCTGAACGTCTCCGCCACTTCATAGCCACCGGTGACCTTCAGCACCTGGCCCGGTGCGAGCGTCGGGCAGCTGGTAATAGCCCGGGCCTGCGTCTGGCCGTTCAGATAGCGTTCATGGCGGATACGGGCGTAAAACGCCCCGGACTCCGGGTCCGGGCTGCGGTCGAACGTGCTACCTTGCGTCAGGTAGTTATCAGCATAGTGATACGCATCGCCGTAGGTGGTCGTATCCCCGCTGGTGACATCCACCTGCGCATTCATATCCTCATTAGCCTGACGGTAGTTGTAGTCGCGGGTGCTGACCTGCCGCTGCACCACGTTGTGATGACATTCCATCTCCCAGACCGAGTCCACCCCTTTCGAATGCTGGCCCGACAGCGGTACCGATGGCAACGTCAGGCCTTTCTCGTAGCCCTGCTGGCTGTCGTAAAACGCCACCACGTCGATGTTCAGGCGCGTGTCGGCGGTAAAGCGAAACCAGATCCCCACCTCGCCCAGCAGGCGGGTGATAAAGTGCAGGTCATCTTCGCCGTACTGCATCACCTGCTCCCGGCGCGGGTACTCTTTACTCAGTGAAAACAGAAAGTCCTGGCCTTTGAAGTTATGCCGTTCACGCAGGATTTTTTCGACGATCTGCGGGACCGACATGTCCTGGTAGATGGCGTTCTGGCGTGAACGAGAGAGCAGCGCCAGACGCGGCTGGAGCGTCAACGCGTAGTGGGTTTCATCCGCCGAGGTACCGAGCCGTTCGAAGCCGCTGACCACGCCCTGAATCACCCGCACTGGCTGCTGCAGCTTAATACCAAAACCCTGATCCACCGGGGCCTGCAGCGTCAGAGAACCGGCCTTAATCAGCATCATCTCTTTGCTGATGGCATGCTCGGCGCTTGTGAACTCAATGCGGTAGCTGAACGGCTGGCTCAGGGCTTCCTCGCCTTCAAAGGCCAGCACGTCCAGCGCGGGCTTACATCCTTTAATCGCCAGCTGGTGGTGGTTATGGCTGAATCTGATTTTTGGATTTGTACTCATGATGCCTCTCCTCTGGCTCCGCTGAACTCCAGTGCAATACCGCCATCCTCACTCCAGCCTAACGTCAGCGATGTTGGCTGCTGCTTCGCCGCCATATGAGCCAGCAGTTGCTGGCTCAGCACCGGCAAAATCTGCTGATTGAGCAGGCTGTCAATGTTGCGCGCACCGGTATCCGGCAGCAGGCAGGCCGCGGTAAGCGCGTCATACAGGCTCTCGCCGATATGAGTTTCCAGGCCGTAGTGGCGCTGCAACCGCTGGCTTACCTGCTTAAGCTTCAATTCCACAATGGTGCGCATTGCAGGCTCGCTCAGAGGGCGATAAATCACCGTCTGAAAGCGGGCCAGCAGCGCTGGCTGGAAATGGTCGCGCAAAATGGGGCGCAGCAGTTCATGTAAATCGACTTCGGTAGCTTCCGGCCGTTCGTCCAGCAGCTGCATGATAGGGTCGCCGCCGAGGTTAGATGTCATCAGAATCACGGTGTTGCGAAAGTCGATTTCGCGCCCTTCGCCGTCGCGCATAAAGCCGCGGTCGAACACCTGATAGAACAGATTCATCACGTCGCGGTGGGCTTTCTCCACCTCATCGAGCAGCACCACGCTGTACGGGCGCTTGCGTACCGCTTCGGTCAGAATGCCGCCCTGGCCGTAGCCCACGTATCCCGGAGGTGACCCCTTCAGTTGGGAAACGGTGTGCGGCTCCTGGTATTCGGACAAATTGAGAGTGATAAGGGATTTTTCACCGCCGTACAGCGCGTCCGCCAGCGCTAGCGCGGTCTCGGTTTTGCCAACGCCGCTGGGGCCCACCAGCAGGTATACGCCCTGTGGACCGTTTTCAGACGTCAGCCCGGTTTTGGCGGCCCGCAGGCGTCGGGCGATGGCGTTGAGGGCCGCACTCTGCCCCACCACGCGTTTACCGATTTCGCCTTCAAGATTCAGCAGTTCGGTCTGCTCGTCCTTCATCAGCGAGGAGAGCGGGACGCCGGTCCAGTCGGCAATCACGTTAGCGACGGTGCGAACATCCACATCAACCGAAAGCAGCGGACTGCTTTGCTGAATGTCCTGCAGCCGCTGCTGCAGTTCGCGTGTCTCACCCTGACGGGAGATATCCTGACGGCTCTCCAGCAGTTGCTCCGTAAGCGTGAGCTCCTGGCCGTACCGGGTTTCCCGCTCATCAAGTTCGACAATCAGGCGCACCTCTTCCTGCTCAATCATGATCAGGCGTTCACCATCAGCGCGATTCCCGACGGCGATATCCTCCAGCAGCGCCTGTTTTTCCATCTCCAGCGCGGTGAGCTTCATGCGGATACGGGTAAATTGCTCCGGTAGGATATCGAGGCTCATACGCACGCGGGCGCTCGCGGTATCCAGCAGATCGACCGCTTTGTCCGGCAGCTGGCGGCCGGTCAGATAGCGCCGCGACAGGGTAACCGCAGCGCGTACCGCGTCATCGGTAATGTGGACGTTGTGATGTTCGGCATAGCGGGATTTCAGGCCGCGCAGCATCAGGCAGGCGGTTTCGTCATCCGGCTCATCAACTTTCACCATCTGGAAACGGCGCTCAAGCGCCGCATCGCGTTCAAAATACTGTTTGTATTCGCTCCATGTCGTGGCGGCGATGGTGCGCAGCTCCCCCCTCGCCAGCGCGGGCTTGAGCAGATTGGCCGCATCGGCGCCGCCCGCCTGATTGCCGGCGCCGATGATAGTGTGCGCTTCGTCGATAAACAGCAGAATCGGTACCGGTGACTGCTGCACGGCATCGATGACGTTTTTCAGCCGCTGTTCGAATTCACCTTTGACGCCCGCCCCCGCCTGCAGCAGGCCGAGGTCGAGAGTGTGCAGGCTGACGGCTTTCAGCGACTCCGGTACATTACCTTCGGCGATGCGCAGCCCCAGGCCTTCCACCAGGGCCGTTTTGCCGACGCCCGGTTCGCCGACCAGGATCGGGTTATTCTTGCGGCGTCTGGAGAGAATATCCACCATCTGGCGGATTTCCGTATCGCGACCAAATACCGGATCGATGCCGCCTTCGCGCGCTTTGGCGGTGACGTCGAGGGTATATTTATCCAACGCATTTTGTAGCGCCGGATTAAGCTCACCTTCTTTTATCCCGGCACCGACCGGGCGACCAACAAACTGCACCTCCCTGCCGTTCTGCGCCAGCTCCGCGTCCTGCTGGGCTTCCGGGCGTTCGTCGGACTGCGTATCGAGCAGCGGGCGCAGGCGCTGCAGCTGGCTCTGCCCCAGCGTCAGCAGCGGCCACAGGCCGTCGCAGCGTGCCATCTTAGGCTTATCGACCAGCGCCATCAGCAGATGCACGCCGCGAATGCGTTCTTCACCGGCCAGCGAGGCCCGCATCCAGGCTTCGCGCATCAGGGTCTGGGTGCTCTCTGCCAGCTGTGGGCGGCTGCGTACCGAGCGCGGCTGCGCATCCAGCCAGCCGAGTAAATCCTGCCACAGGGAGTCCATATCCCATTCATAGCGACGCGCCAGTACGATGAGGTCACCCTCGCCCTGCTCCAGCAGCTTCAGCAGCCAGTGCTCCGGCAGAATTTCAGCATGCGCTCGCGTGAGGCACAGGGAGGCGGCCCCTTCCAGCGCACGGGCGCAGTAGGGGTTGAGACGTCGCAGGAGGATTGCCGGATTTTCCATGTTCTTGAACTCGCTGTCTGGGGACCTTCGGGCACGCTACCGCCCATCGCTTTTCCTTGTCGTAAGGAACCTAAAGCGCATCAGGTCAGATTTCTCGTTTACGGGATGTTTTACTCAGTACCCGTCGGGCAGATACTCAGGAAAACTGCGGACAGGTTGCCCCGTCCGCATCAGGCTTACGCGGTGGCGCGTTCGTTCCAGGAGTCGGAATGAATGATGTTGCCGTCTTTGTAGGTCCAGGTGATTTTTTCGTAACGCAGCTCAATCTGCTCGAGGTGGTTATGCTTTTCGTAGGCAGGATCCTTGATGTCGTGCATTTTCGGCGCGACCTTCACCAGCTTGACGTTTTCCAGTTTGGTGTTGAAATACTCCACCTCCTGACCCGCATCGTTGATTTTGTACCACCTGAATTCGGCGGACTTCAGGGTCTGGCCGGTAGTCACCGCCTTGTACAGATACGGGCTGGAGGAGTCGATCTCCTTGGTGAACAGGAACGGCGTGTGAATGCGGGTGCCGGTCAGCTTGCCGGTATTATTGTCGGTCGGGATGTACAGGTTGTGCTCCTGCGCCACCACCTCGATGCTGCCTTCACGATCTTTCACGTCGACGGAACCTTTAATATCCGCACCGCCGTCGTCTTTCAGCCAAAGATAAACAGGAATTGCCATGAATTACTCTCCATTGTGTTGTGATGCGCCATCATCCGGCGATGGCGCCTGGGGGGTGCCCGGTATCTGGCAGGCGTTCGCCTGCGGTACCAGACTGATTTCGACACGGCGGTTCAGCGCGCGGCCTTCCGGCGTGTCGTTGGTCGCTATTGGGCGGCTTGCGCCGTAGCCCTGCACCGCAAAACAGCTTTCCGACACGTCGCCGGTATCCCGCATCCAGTTCCGCACCGCTTCGGCACGTTTCAGGGACAGCGTCTGATTGAGTTGTGGATTGCCGGTGTTATCGGTGTGCCCTGCGACCACGATCAGCCAGCCCGGCTTGGCCTTGACGCCAACCAGCGAATTGACCAGCATTTTGGTGGAGCCGGCTTTCAGTGCGAAACTGCCGGAATCGAACAGCGACATGCTGTCGAGACGGATAATTTTCGGTATTGGCGCCGACTTTGCCTTCGGTTTTGGCGGCGATGGCGGCGGCACATAAGAGCGGATCGCATTCAGCACCGGCACGCGTAATCTTTCTCCCTGATACAGGCCAAGCCTCATCCGTAGCGGTTCGCCGTTACGCGCCCAGCCGTCCAGCTGAGCGGCATCCTGGCGTAAGATCTTGACCGCATCGGCTTTCGGCCCGTAGTCGTCCATGGAAAGTCGGTAATAATGGGCTATATCGAAACTCAGACGGTGCAACAGCTCACGATTGTTCCAGCCGCTGCTGAGCAGAGCCGCAGCGGACGCCAGGGTGAAAAGTCCGAGCGCACAGCGCCAGGCGCGGCCGCGGGGCGTGAGGCCCTGGCTTTCCGGTAAGTGCGGAAGGACAAAGTCCGGGAACGGAGACGCACCCCTGGGGCCATCCTCCACGGGTAGCCAGCCCGCGACGTGCCGCATGGCGGTGTGTCGTGTCAGCCAGGCGCTCCAGAGGGAAGAACTGAGACCGCCAGAGAGGGTCGGCCCAATCCCCCATAACATTGCGGCGGGCGCAATTTGCGGGATATCCGGATTCTTATCCGTAAACACCGCGTTG
Organism: Klebsiella sp. 10-1; assembly: GCF_009758445.1. NCBI lineage: Bacteria > Pseudomonadati > Pseudomonadota > Gammaproteobacteria > Enterobacterales > Enterobacteriaceae > Klebsiella > Klebsiella sp. 10-1. The sequence goes on along the minus strand of NZ_WQRE01000004.1, from coordinate 332,451 downwards.
ACGTGGCTTTGGGACCAGGTCATCAGGCTGTTCATCAGCACCTGCTGCTGCATGACCACCGTGCCACCGGTCGTGACCCATGCAGAAACGGGACCGGGTGCTGAGGACTCCCGCCAGACGCGGCTCCCTTCCCCTGGAATAGCAACCTGCCAGAGCATGTCATTCATCATCGAGCTGCCGGCCCGGACGCACAAAACCAGCGGTACGGTATGTCCGGTATCGCGACGCAGCTGGCTGATAAACCAGCGCAGGGCCAGCAGACGGCTGGTCAGGGCTTCGCTGTCCGCATGCTTCTGCGGACAGATGCTAACCATCACCGAAAGCTGACGCCCCCAGTTCGGACGCAGCCATAACAGCTGCCGGGCCACCTGCTCCAGATTCTGACTCTCGTCGACCCTGATCCAGCATCCCTGTGTGACGGTAAGCACCTGAGACTGCTCAGGCCAAACCTGCGGCAGATCGCCGCAGACCAGCACTACCGGCTGGCGATACGTGGCCTCAGGAAGATTATCCAGCCGTAGGGGCACTTCCTGCTCACAGCGCCGCCTTGTGGTATATCCAGTTGCAGCAATTAGCCCCAGCCCAGCCAGCAGCATGAGAATGGAAACCAGTCGGGATGCCGGCAGAAACCCCAGACACACGACGGCGGTCAGCAGAGCCGCCCACAGCGCAAGTCCACGCCGCTGCGCCGGACTCATTTCACGGTCCCAGGCAGCAGGGCTGCCAGCATCTGATCGAGCCAGTAGCTCAGTACCCACCACAGGCCAGCGAGCGCCAGAATGCTGATGCCGATGCGTACGGACCATGAGGACAGCCAGCCGCCCATAAACCGCCCTGCCCGGCTTTCAGCCATTACCATATGGGTCTGTGGATAGCCGAAGGGGGAGGTATGGTCATTCAGTGCCAGTATCAGTTTCTGTCGTTCGGGATCGTTCAACGAACGAAAATCACCGAGGAACCCCAGCATCATGACGCGCTGAAAGCAGGTGAGCACCGCATCGTCAGGTGCAGGCTCACGCAGCACGTCGCGCATACGGTCACACAGTGTATCGCCGGCATCCATAGTGCCGAGGAAGTGCCCCTGCAGAGGAATGTCATACCACTGTACGCAGGCGTCATCCTCTATGCCGCGCCCTTTAACCGCCTCATCAAGCAGGGCACATTGTGCTGTGAGAATATGCTGGCAGCTGGCGTCATCCAGTTCGCTCTCCTTCAGCGCGCGCTGTACGCGCTCCACGTCAGCGACACAGCGCTCCCAGAGTAATCGACCTTCCCCTTCCTGAAACTGTGGGCCATAACGCAGGCTGATAACCTGCAGCCAGGTATCCTGCAACAGCGCATCAATATCGATGGACGCGGCAACGCCGCGTTTACGCTCACTCATGTTCTCAGTACCGCAAAGAGCTCAAGTTCAGGCTCGCCGAGCATTCCCGGGACATAAAACATGCAGCAGCCGCCTTCGAGCATGTCGATTGCCAGGGGATGGGATACATCAAGGCTGAAATACTGATTCTCCAGACGCAACGGAATAGCGGCCGGTACATGACGTAGCGGTGTCAACGGCACCCCTACCCGCGAGGAATTGACGATACCCCGGACGTGATCCGGGCTGCCCACCTTGCACTGGCGCGGGAACTGTTCCTGCAACTGCGCCACCGGGATGCGGGAACGTACAGATAAGTAGTAGTCGGCACTTTCGCGCAGACGGGGATCGTGCAGACGCGCCTGCCAGAAATGCAGGCGCTTATCGTACTCAAGTTCAACGGACACCACCCGTGACGGCAGGCTTGCTTCCAGCAGGTCGCTCAATAAGTCAAACAACGGCGGAAAAACGGCGCTCAGCCGTTCGTGATGCCAGAGCGGAATAGCGCTGACCTGATGCTCAAGGGAGAATGTAAGCAGGCTGCCGGCAAGCCTCGCCAGTTCTGGATACAGACGCTCAGCCGGGCTCTGCGGATAACGCAGAAACTGGCCGAGTACCGGTTCCGCACTGTTCAGGGCATTTAGCAGCCAGAAAAGAGACACGTCGGCCACCGCAAAATCTGCCATCCGCGCATTGCTTTCCCGGCGCATGGCCATCAGACGGCTCAGGCGGGCTCGCAGCTGGATCATCAGCTGTTCGAGCTGGGTCATCAGCCAGCGGCTGCTCTGTACGGATAGCAGCGGCGGGAGGAAACAGCCATCAAGCTCCCAGATACCCTGCGAATCCTGTTGCAGACGGGCCACCGGGCAGGTCAGATAATCACTGTTGTTCTGATGAGCAAAGCGTAGCGTCAGTTCGGGCTGCAGCACCGCAATCTGGCGGGTGTCCACATCATACTGGTTGCGTACGTCCCGCCAGCACTGGCGGTAACGTACCGGACGTTCGGCCACTTCATCGGATTTAAGGCAGTTACCGCCATTAGCCCGTAGCAAGGGCAGTGCCAGCACCACCACGATGTCATGTGATTCGCCGTCCAGTGACAGAACCGGCGGCAGCGCATCGGCATTATCCGTATCAATAAGCGTACCGTCCTGAAAACGGACATGCAGCTTACGGGCCTGAAGACGACCGAGTTTCAGTATGTCCGGTTCAAAGGTCGACTCAATCACCCCCCAAGGATGATTGAGTCCCAGTCGGGCAATGCATTCCACAGACCAGGCCGCATACGCAGCCTGTTGCTGGAAGTGCTGGGGAGAGACCATGATGCCCCTGCCCCACAACGGTTGTTCCGTTTTCATCGGCTTCCTGCCTTACGTTACGCTTTCGCTTTCGGCATCTGGGAAACCAGCGACAGATTGACGTCCATGCCTTCGACCTGGAAGTGCGGCACGGCAAACAGCTTCACGCGGAAGAAGCCCGGATTGTCCTCTATATCCTCAACTACCACTTTTGCATCGCGCAGCGGGTGTGAAGCCTGAAGTTCATCGCCCGGATCGGTCATTTCGGTCACCAGGCTACGCACCCAGGTGTTGAGCTCCAGCTCAAGCAGGCGACGATCCTTGGTGGTGCCGATGTTTTCACGCTGAATAAGCTTCAGGTAATGCGCGATACGCGACAGCAGGAAGATGTAGGGCAGGCGCGAGTTAATCCGGCTGTTTGCGGTAGCTTCCGCAGTGTCGTACAGCGCCGGTTTCTGGGCCGAGTTGGCCGAGAAGAAGCAGGCGTAATCGCGGTTCTTGTAATAGGAAAGCGGAATAAAGCCGAGACTGGCGAACTCAAATTCGCGGGTTTCCGGCAGCATCACCTCTGACGGAATTTTCACCTGATTGCCGGTGCCGAGGTCATACAGATGAATGGGCAGATCCTGCACAGCGCCACCGGCCTGCGGCCCTCGGATCTGCACGCACCAGCCGTTGTTGATGAAACTTTTCACCATATTTGCGGCAAAGGCGAAGGAGGCGTTGGTCCACAGGTATTTATCGTGTTGCGGCCCCTTCACCTCTTCGACGTAGTTGAAGCTGCGCACCGGCACGGTATCCGGACCATACGGCAGGCGGCCCAGCACGCGCGGCATCACCAGACCGATGTAGCGAGAGTCGTCGGTGTCGCGGAAGTTTTTCCATTTGATATACTCGGCGCGATCGAAGTAGTTGCCGATATCTTTGATGGCCGCAACCTGCTCCATGCTGTCCTTTAAAAAGAACTTCGGTCCCGCAGAGCCAATAAACGGCATGTGCGCGGCGGCGGCGACTTTTGATATATTACGCATCAGCGCCACATCCTGAGCGGATGCATCGAACTCATACGCGGAGATAACCGCGGCAACAGGTTCACCGCCCGGGGTGTCGTATTCCGCGATATACGTCTGCTTATACAGCCCGCTCTGAATAATTTCCGGAAAGTCCTCGAAGTCCTGGCGCAGCTCCTCTTTAGACAAATCGAGTAATTCCAGCTTTACGTTCTGGCGAAAATCGGTTTTATCAACCAGCGATTTAAGCCCGCGCCAGATGCCCTCAGTGCGCTGAAAATCCGGGTGATGCATGACTTCATCAAGCTGACGGCCGATCTGAAAATCCAGCTCCGCAATATGCTGGTCGAGGATCGTCTTATCCAGCTTCTCCACTTTGTGCCCGGATTTTTGCAGACACTGCATAAATACTTTCACCGCGGCGGTCACGCGGGCATCAACGGAGGTTTCCGCCATCACGGTAGTATCATCAAAACCGTTTAAATCACCGAGTTCAGCCACCGGCGTTAAATTAATTTTGTCAAACAGGGAGGCATATACTCCACCCTGAGGCAGGTATTTTTCGACAGTGGCGTCACCCGCCAGATTCTGGTATTCATTATTGACTGACATTAGCATTTACTCGTCATTATTCCGTGAAAAGAACTTCCAGTAATTAATCCTGGGCCGGGGCAAGCGCATTCAGCTCATTGCGCAACTCTTCGGAAAGCGCGGGATCTTTTAATATGGTTTCCAGCTCTTTCCGGAAAGTCATATTATCAAGAAGATTTGATTTCAAATCGCGCAGCAGATTGCGCATAGAGAGCATTGCCCGAAGCTGCGGTATTTGACGTGCCACCGCCTCCGGCTCAAAATCCTTCATATTCTGAAAATACAGCTTCACATCTTCTTCAGAACCATCGTTGGCGAGGGTGTTTTTAACGGTGAGATTTACTTCGGGATTAAGATTAGCCAGGACGCTGTTAAAATTGTTCTTGTTGATGTCGATCTTATCGCGCTCAGAAAGCATGCCCTCTGCCTTGCCGTTACTGAAGTCACCCACGCTCAGGAGCTTTAACGGTAGCTCTACTTTCTTCTGGACTCCCCCGGTCAAAAGATCCAGTTTTATATTTACACGCGCACGAGGTATTTCGTTCTGAAATGATTCAGACATATATACTTATCTCCTGAATAAATTAATCACTTAATCTTAAATATTGTTACCATAGCGGATGTGGCTTTTTTGTTTTTACTCTAAATTTATCGCCACGTAAAGCATCAATAATTAAAATAACCCTTAACAGCAACCGCTAATTAAAACTCACCGCGCCATAAGCCCGACATAACAGGCCTGGAACGACGCCGACCGTCAATGTTTATTTGAAATAAAACCACGCAGCATAAAACAAATAACATTCACATCAGCAATAATGGCAATTCGATTAATAACTGAAATAATAAAACATTATTTTTCAAGTCCAATACTGGACATTTAAAAAATCACAAGCGGCATAGATCGTTTAATTTACTGCTGATATATGAAAATAATCGGCTGGATTGAAGGCGGGCAAGCTGCCAGCAGGATGCCCCTGATCATTAAGGCTAACGGATCGCGTCAACGGGCAAGCGAAAGCTGAGGTGGCCGACATTTACCGCTAAAACGCGGTCAGTCGGCCCTCAAAAAAGAAAAAACCCGGACGGCAATCGCTTTGCCATCCGGGTTTAGAGCGGGCTACGCTATTTACAGCGCCAATTAGTTCGCCGTAGCGGCGGACGGTTCAAGTTTTGGGCCCGCCAGAGCCAGGCGCGCGCCGGCCTCGGTATCGCTATATTGGCTGAAGTTATCGATAAACAGCTGGGCCAGACTTTCGGCTTTCTCCTGCCAGCCGTCGGCAGAGCTCCACCCGCTGCGCGGATCGAGCAGCGCGCCGTCAACGCCCGGGATATTCTCAGGAATTGCCAGGCCAAAGACCGGGATCGTCTCGGGGCGCAGAGGGCCGGTGGTATCGTTTAAGATAGCGCTGATAATGCTGCGGGTATCGCGTAACGACAGGCGTTTCCCTTCTCCGTTCCAGCCGGTATTAACCAGCCAGGCTTCCGCGCCGGCTTCCGCCATTTTTGCGGCCAGCACGCTGGCGTACTGCGTTGGGTGTAGCAGCAGGAACGCCGCGCCGTAGCAGGCGGAGAAAGTTGGCGTCGGCTGGGTGATACCGCGCTCGGTCCCGGCCAGCTTCGAGGTGAAGCCCGACAGGAAGTGGTACTGCATCTGTTCGGTCGTCAAACGTGACACCGGCGGCAGCACGCCGAAAGCGTCGGCGGCGAGGAAAATCACCCGCGCCGGATGGCCGGCACGAGATACCGGTTTGACGATATTTTCGATATGCGACAGCGGATATGAAACGCGGGTATTTTCGGTCTTACTGCCGTCGGCATAATCCACCGTGCCGTCAGCTCTGACTACCACATTTTCCAGCAGCGCATTGCGGCGAATCGCCTGATAAATTTCCGGTTCCGCCTGCGGATCAAGATTGATGGTTTTGGCGTAGCAGCCGCCTTCAAAATTGAATACGCCATCGTCATCCCAGCCGTGCTCATCGTCGCCGATAAGCTGGCGCAGCGGATCGGTGGAAAGGGTCGTTTTGCCGGTACCGGAAAGGCCAAAGAACAGGGCCACGTCGCCCTCTTCACCGCGGTTAGCCGAGCAGTGCATTGAGGCAATGCCCTGCTGCGGCAGCAGATAGTTCATTACCGAGAAGAGCCCTTTTTTCATCTCTCCGCCGTACCAGGTGCCGCCAATGAGCTGAATTTTCTCGCTCAGGTTAAATGCGACAAAGTTTTCAGAGTTAAGGCCCTGCTCCTGCCACTGGTCGTTGGTGCAGCCCGCGCCGTTGAGGACGACAAAGTCCGGCGTGAACTGCTCCAGCTCCTCAGCGTCGGGAACGATAAACATATTTTTGACGAAATGAGCCTGCCACGCCACCTCGGTGACAAAGCGCACGCCGAGGCGCGTATCAGGGCTTGCCCCGCACCAGGCATCAACCACATACAGCTTTTTGCCGCTCAGCTGTCCGGCAACCCGCGTTTTGAGGCTGGTCCAAATCTCCGGCGTTAACGGTTTATTGTCGTTGCGGCCAAGCCCGGCATCGGACCACCAGACGGTGTCGCGGGTCAGGTCATCCCTGACGATATATTTGTCGCGCGGCGAACGTCCGGTAAATATCCCGGTATCAACGGCTACGGCGCCGGATGCGGTCATCACGCCGCGCGCTGCGCCGGTGAGTTCCGGGCTGGTTTCATGGGCAATCAGCAGGTCGTAATCGGGGTTATAAAATAACTCGCTGCTATCCTTAATGCCAAGCTCCAGCAGAGCCTGTTTTACTAATTCAATACGTGGCATGGAACTCCTGACAAACAACTGGCTAGTAAGATGTATTCATTATTTCAGCCCGCTATTGCGTTCTTCTGTAAATTCCCTTCTGGAAAAAATCCACAGCAAAATGAAATAACAGGATGAGCCGCCTGGAGCAGCGATTTTATAACGGTGCTCGTAGGGTATCGCCTGTACTTTACTAATACTCGTATTTACAACTAAGGAATACGCTAAATCTGAGAAAAATGTTAACACCTGTGATTGGTTATGTTAATTGCATAGTTTCTATGCGTTATGCTAAAATTGCATAGCATTAAATACAGCGTAAGGAACGGGTCCGTGCTGGCGAATCTTGAAGTGAAGTGGCTGTACGATGTCATTGCTCTGGAGGAGTCCAGAAGCTTTACTCTTGCGGCTAAAACCAGAAATATATCGCAGTCCTCCTTCAGCCGCAGGATTCAGGCGCTTGAAGCGTCGCTGGGCTTCAGCATTTTCGACCGCGGGGTTAACCCGCTGCAGCTCACCACCCGCGGAAAGATCTTCGTCGGCTATGCGCGAAATATGCTGGACGACATGGATTTTCAGATTAGCCGCATTAAGGGGCTAAATAATACCACCCAGAAAATAAGAATCGATGCCGCTCCGTCGCTCTCAGTTTTGGTACTTCCGGAATTAATTGCCGGCTACACCGACATAAAAAATAAAACCTTCCATGTAGAATCGATTAACGTTAACGAGGCCGTATTTAACCTCAAGGAAGGCAAAAGCGACTTTATTCTGTCGTTTTATAATGAGGAGTTAATGAACTATCCGTTTATTAACCACAAAATATTTGACTCCTCGGTACATCTTGTTTCGCCCTGCGATGATAGCGGCAGGCCGCTCTTTCATCTGCACCGCGGCGTCTTGCCGCTGATGAGGTATGCCAACGATAGCTATATGGGGCGCCAGGTCAATCAGGTTATCGACCGCACGCCGGGGATCACCTTCTCGCTAACCTTCGTCTCTTCGATGAGTGAACTGCTTAAACGCATGATCCTCAACGGCGACGGCGTGGGCTGGCTGCCGCAATACTCTATCCAGCGCGAGCTCGATGAGGGCCGCCTGGCTATTATGGACGCCACCCTCTCGCTGCCGATCGGGGCATATATGTATCGTTCCGGCTCGCGGCTGAACCAATCGGCCGAGCGCTTCTGGCAGCATATTAAATCCCGAAACGCCCCGCACGCCTGAGGAGCATAATCGGCGATTTGCGCGAATTGCCGGTTAAATAACGAATTCGCCAGCTGACTGAAAATTCGCTATCATCCGCATCCCCTTTTCCAGGCGTGCCGCCCGATGTCCACGATCGTTGATACCTTTATTGCCCCGCCGTGTCATGCAGAGATTGAGATCCTCTATCAGGACGATCATCTGCTGCTGATCGCTAAACCCGCCGGCCTGCTCAGCCTCTCGGGCAAAAACCCGCGCAATCTCGACTCGGTGCACCATCGGTTAGTCCAGACTTTCCCCGGCTGTACCCTGGTTCATCGTCTCGATTTCGGGACTTCCGGAGTGATGGTGATCGCCCGCAGCAAGGCCATCAACGCTGCCCTTTGCCAGCAGTTTAGCCAGCGCGCGGTGAGCAAGGTCTACAGCGCGCTGCTGTGCGGGCACCTGGCCGATGATGAAGGCGTGATAGACGCCCCCATCGCGAAAGACCCGGCGCTGTTTCCGCTGATGACCATTTGCGCCACCCGCGGCAAGCCGGCCCGCTCCCGCTATCGGGTGCTTGAGCGCCTGTATCGCCTGCGGGAAGACGGGACTCAGCTGCCGCTGACCCGGGTGCAGCTGACCCCGGAAACCGGGCGTACCCATCAGCTGCGCATTCACTGTCAGCTTGCAGGTCACCCTATTCTAGGCTGCGATCTCTACGGCGGCCTGCTGCTGCCGGGCACCGAGAGCACGCCGCGCCTGATGCTGCACGCCAGCGAGCTGCGTTTTACTCACCCGGTCAGCGGAGAGTTTATCAACGCCAGCAGCGCCAGCCCGTTCTGAAACCTGCCCGGTCGGCAGCGATTAAGACAGGGGCGCGTCCCAGATATCAACCAGCAGCAGCGTACCGAAACTCCCGGTCGGTACGTGGTGCACGGCGCCCTTCGGCACAAAGCAGTAATCGCCGGCAGCGAGGTTGAACCGCGTGCCGTCAATAACCAGCGGAAGCTCCCCTTCCAGCACCAGCAGCAGTTCGTCGAAATCAGCATGCGCTTCGGGGGCGATACCCTCGCCGCCCATTTTTATGACCTTTATTGCGCTATTGCCTACCGTTCCCAATACCCGCGAGCGCCAGACCTGCTCCAGTCCGGCGGCGATCCGGTAAACAGAGTTAATCTCCATCAATGCCTCCTGCAGGGAATGCCAGCCGCAATAAATAACCGATCGGCGCCGTCGCGCAAATGCGGATATGTTAGTTGCATACGCAAAATCATTCGCTTTGCCGGGGAGAGTCTGACAGGTGGCCTATATCGATGAGGTCGCAAAGGCGCCGGGCGTGATGCCGAAATGCAGGCGGAAGTATTTAATCAGGTGGCTTTGATCGTAAAATCCGACGTCCGTCGCCACCTGCGCGGCGCCGAAGCCTTTCGCCAGCAGCCCTTTGGCTCTGACCAGGCGCAGCTGCGTCAGGTACTGGTGGACCGATAGCCCGGTCTGCGCCTGGAAGGTGCGCATAAAATGGAACTCGCTCAGCCCGGCAACCTCGGCAATCTCCTTAACCGCCAGCGGCTGCTGATAAGCACAGTGTAAAAACTCGATGGCGCGCCGAATATCGGCGCGGATCGCGTCCCGTCGGCCGCCGCGGGCGCTGCGTCCGGCATAGCGCCCCACCAGCATATTCAGCACCTGGTACATCAGGCACTCTTTTTCCAGCGGGTCGCGGCTGGCGCCAAGCACGGCGGAGGCCTGCAGCATGCTGCGGGCCATCAGCGGATCGTGCCGCATCCCTTCGCCGCCAAAATGGACCTCGCCGGTGCCGGTGAGTACCGTTGCGGCCACCTCATCAATCAGCTGCGCCGAAGGATAAAATGCGCAGTAATCCCAGCCTTCATCGCGCTGTACCGCTTCGCCGGTGTGCACTTCGCCGGGCATGATCACCATCACCGTCCCCGCCGCCGCGATACCGCGCTCCCGGCAGATGCGCGTGCGCTGGGCCCCGCGGGCGAAAGCGGCGATCACATATTCATTATGAAAGTGCGGCGGATAGCTGTGCTCGTAGCAGGAGGCGCGGAGGATCTCCATCCCGCCGTGAAGCTCGCTGTCCCGCCAGAGCTTGATATCATCCCGCATCTCTTTCACCATGCCGGTACCCTTTTTATTGCGCAATATTGCTATTTCAATCAATGAGCAGGATTTTACTATAGCGATCCTCGGGATTTCTTAAGATTATCATTCAGTGATGCACAATTCGGGACTATTTGATGTTGATGAATAAGAAGACCTCGCCCAGGGATGAGGCAGCGGCGGAGTTTCGCGCGGGCATTATCGCCTGCCTGCCCACAATTCCCGGCTACTGGAGCATTGGGTTTGCCGCCGGAGCGATCGGCACATTATCCGGGTTCACCACCGCGCAGACGGCTTTACTGGCGAGCGCGCTGTACGCGGGCTCCGCCCAGTTCCTGTTTTATTCGCTGTGGGCCACGGGCGCCGAAGTCGCCTCGGTGGTGCTGAGCGTGCTGCTGGTGAACCTCCGCTATCTGCTGATGAGCTCCGCCATGAGCGTATTCTTTCGGGAATACAGCACCGGGCAAAAAATTATCAGCGGGCTGCTGCTGACCGACGAAACCTTCGGCGTCGCGGTCCAGCGCGGCAGCGCGCACAACAAAGTGCCCTACGCGTGGATGCTCGGGCTTAACGTCGCCGCGTGGCTGAACTGGATCCTCGCCTGCGTGGTGGGCGCAGGATTAGCCTCCGCCCTTCCGCCGTCGCTGATGGAGGGGCTGAGCTTCAGCCTGGTGTCGATGTTTATCGGGCTGGTGCTGATGATCTGGTTTGCCAGCCGACGCAAGGCGCTGGAGGCCTTCAGCATTGCGACGGCGGTGGTCATCACGCTGTTCACCGCCGGGCACACCGATATGAGCGTGGTGGTCATCGTGGCGGCATCGGTCGCGGCAACGCTGGCGACGGTCGGGCTGCGCCTGTCGTCTAAAGGGGAAAAATAAGATGGAACGAAATATCATCCTTGCCATTCTCGCCTCCGCGCTGGTCACCGCGCTGATGCGCACGGTACCTGTGTTACTGCTTTCGCGATTTCGCCTGGCGCCGGTTCTCCAGCAGTGGCTGAGCTTTATTCCGTCAGCCATTATGGCGGCAATTATCGCCGCGGAGCTGCTCGGCAAACCGGCGCTGAGCGGTTCGGGCATCAGTATTTCGCTGCTGGCCGCCGCCGCCGCGACGGTGGCCGGTGTACTCACCCGTAGTCTGTTTGCCACGGTGATTGCGGGGATGGTCGCTTTTTCCGCACTGAGCTACCTGCTGCTTTAATTCTGCTCCTCGGCCACGCTCCGCGTGGCCTTTTCATTATCAGTTTTACCCAACGCGTTAAATTCAAATAGCGGCATTGCAAATGCAAATATCATATTTGCTCGTTAATCACCGCCTCTGTAGCTTGTAGTTTATTCATGCTTTCCATGAAATAAACTTCAGGGCGCGACGGCGGCACATGATTAAACTCGAAAATATCCATAAGACCTACCCCGGCAGCGCGCATGCGGCAATTAGCAATCTTAACCTGACGATTAATAGCGGCGAACTGTGCACCTTCGTTGGCCCCAGCGGCTGCGGTAAAACCACCCTATTACGGATGATTAATCAGCTCGATAAACCGGACTCCGGTCACGTCTACGTTCAGGGAGTAAAAATAGCCGATAGCGATATTATCCAGCTGCGCCGCAAAATTGGCTTTGTGATGCAGAGCGCGGCGTTATTTCCGCACCGCACGGTGGCGCAAAATATCGCTACGGTGCCGCGTCTGCTCGGCTGGAGCAAAACGCAGATCCGCGCGCGCATTGCCGAGCTGGTCGATTTAATGTCGCTGGACCGCCTGCTCCTTGAGCGCTATCCGCACCAGCTTTCCGGCGGGCAGCAGGGACGCGTCGCCATCGCCCGGGCGCTCGCGGCCGACCCGCCGGTGCTGCTGATGGATGAGCCCTTTGCCGCTATCGACCCGCTGGTGCGCGAGCGCCTCCAGGACGAGCTTCTGCTGCTCCAGCAGCGCCTGCATAAAACGATCGTGCTGGTGACGCACGATATTAACGAGGCCATCCGCCTGGGCGACAGAATTGCCATTTTCGAGGAGGGCGGCGTGCTGGCGCAGTTTGCCTCCCCTGACCATATTTTATCGCACCCGGCCAGCGAGTTTGTCCGCCGCTTTATTGGCCCCGAGCCCAACCTCAAGCGGCTGGGCATGATTCAGGTAGGCCAGCTTCCGCGCCATGACGTGGCGCTGGTCGATGAGCAATATACGCCTATCGCCAGCAGCCACCCGACGCTCAGCAGCTCGCTGCAGCTGATCCTCGATAAGCACCAGCGCCCGCTGCAGTGGTTCGACCCGCACAGGCGAATCTCGCTGCCTGTCACCCAGCCGCTGGCCGCGCTGCATAGCCTGCGTTTTGCCTACAGCGCCCTGCTGGATGCGCCGGGCGGCGTGCTGGTGCATGTCGACAGCAGCGGAAAATATCAGGGCGCCATTTCGCACTCGTTGCTCCAGCACGTGCTGGATGGTCTGGTGGAAATTCGTCGTTATGGTTGACTGGCAGTGGATCGTCGACAACCGGATGATGATTGGTGCGCTGCTGTGGCAGCATACGCAGCTGGTGGTTATCTCGCTGTTTTTTGGCACCCTGCTGACGGGATTACTGATTATCCTGACCCTGCGCTGGCCGAAGGCCGCACAGCCACTGCTCTATCTCTGCGGGGTCCTGTTTACGATCCCCTCGCTGGCGCTGTTCATTTTACTGCTGCCGTTTACCGGCCTGTCGCTGACCACCTCAGTCATCGGCCTGACGCTCTATTCCCTGCTGATCCTGCTGCGCAACACCCTTGCCGGCATCGAGAAGCTGCCGGCGGCGGTGCTGGAGTCGGCCCGCGCGCTGGGCTACACCCGCGGCTATCGTTTTTTCGATATTGAGCTGCATCTGCTGGCGCCGTCGCTTTTTGCCGGTCTGCGCATTGCCTCAGTTACCCTCGTTGGTCTGGTGACGGTGACCGCGCTCATTGGCCAGGGCGGGCTGGGGCAGCTGCTGCTGGCGGGGTTTAACCAGGATTTTATCACTCCTGTCATTGTCAGCCTGGCGTTGAGCCTCGCGCTGTCGCTGTTATTTGACTCTCTGATAGCCCGCGTTGGCTATTGGATTACGCCCTGGGCACGCTGATGGACATCATACAGGCAACGCTGGGCTGGTTTTTACAGCCCGAACACTGGCTCACCGACAGCGGTATCCTGGTGCGCCTGCGGGAGCATATTTATTACGTTACGCTGAGCATGCTGATCGCCTCGGCCATTGCCCTGCCCACGGGGATCGCTCTTGGCTACTGGCGAAAAGGCGCCTTTATAATCATTAACTTATTTAATATCGGCAGGGCTATTCCGGCGCTAGGATTAATTTTACTGTGCATTCTTTTATTTGGCTTTAACGATATTCCGCTATTCGCCGCGCTGGTCGCCATGTCCGTTCCGCCGATTCTCACCAACGCCTGGGTCGGGATCTATCATGCCGACCGCCAGCTATGCGATGCGGCGAAAGCGCTGGGCATGACGCCGCTGCAAAGCCTTTGGCAACTGCGGATCCCGCTGGCCGCGCCGCTTATTTTCGCCGGGATGCGCACGGCGCTGGTACAGCTGATCGCCACCGCCGTCGTCGCGGCCTATGCCGGGCTCGGCGGCCTCGGCCGCTTTCTGATCGACGGACTCGGCCAGCGCGATATTCCCCAGGTGATCGCCGGCTCGCTGGTGGTATCGCTGCTGGCCATCGGCAGCGAGCTGCTCTTTTCATTCATTGACCGGCGCTTCACCCATACCGTCAGCACCCCGGAGTATTAATTTTTTATCACCCGTAGCGGCGTCCCGAATATTTCAACCGGGCCGCAGCGTACCCGTGGCTTAACGCATCACGGATATTTATACACTTAGCGAGGCACTATGCAGAATATATTAGCTTTCCCTTTTCATCATCGCCGTTTTCGCCTGTCCCTGTTAGCCGTCGGTTTACTCAGCTTAAGCTTTAGCTCATTAGCGGAAAGCGTCACGATTGGCGGCGCTAATTTCACCGAGAGCTCTATTCTCGCTAATATTTATGCCAGCGCGCTGAAGAAAAATAATATTGAGGTCAGCACGCGGCTTAATCTCGGCAACCGCGAGATTATTATTCCGGCATTAAAGAGCGGCGAAATTGATATTGTGCCGGAGTATCTTGGCGCCCTGCTTAACTATTACGACGGTAAAACCCTGGCCACCAGCCAGAGCGATGTCAGCGCCGAGCTTGCTAAAGCCCTGCCCGCCGACTTCGCGCTGCTGACGCCTTCGCCGGCAACCTCGATTACCGCATGGGCCGTTCGCGCCGACACGGCGAAAAAATACGGTTTGAGTAAGCTTTCCGATCTGCAGCCCATCGCTCATGAGCTGACGATCGGCGGGCCGCCGGAGCTGGCGGTACGCGCGCTCGGCCTGCCGGGCCTTAAGCGCGTCTATGGAATCGAATTTAAGGCGGTAAAGTCTCTTGATATGGGCGGGCCGCTGACCCGCCTGGCGCTCAACTCCGGCAAAATCGACGTCGCGACGGTTATCTCCACCCAGGGCAACCTGGCGAAAGAGGACTGGGTGGTGCTGGCCGACGATAAGCACGAGCAGCCGAGCCAGAACGTGGTGCCGCTGGTGCGTAAAGCCAGCCTGACGCCGACGGTGAGCAAGGTGCTGAACGAGGTATCCGGCAAGCTGAATAACGCCGCTCTGATTGAGCTCAATCAGCAGGTCGATCTGCAGCATAAAGACCCGGCAGCGGTTGCCGAACAGTGGGTTAATACCCATCTGGCAAGCCACTAATCTCTCCATGCCAGGGATCGGCAATGACAGGAAACGAGCCGCAAAATGTCTGAAAATCATATGATTCTGAACCTGTTTTTCTTTAATCCGCAGGGGGATTACCGGTTCTCATGGCGCCATCCGCAGGCGCCGGGCAAAGAAATTTTCACCCTCGGCTACTACGCGGAGCTGGCGAAGAAGGCCGAGGCCGCCACCCTTGACGCCATTTTCATCGCCGATCACATCGCCATCTGGGATACGGTACCCAGCGGCTTAACCCACTACGCGAACGCGCGCCTGGAGCCCATTACCCTGCTCGCCGCCCTCGCCGCCGTGACCGAACATATTGGCCTGATGGGCACCGCCTCCACCTCCTACAACGAGCCTTACAACCTTGCCCGCTATTTCGCCTCGCTGGACTTCCTCAGCAACGGCCGGGCGAGCTGGAACGTGGTCACCTCGTGGCTGGAAGAGGAAGCGGCGAACTTCGGCCTCGACCAGCTTCCGCAGCACGGCAACCGCTACCAGCGCGCCGGGGAGTTTATCGATGTCGTCACCCGGCTTTGGGACTCCTGGGAGGACGATGCCGTGCTGTATGACAAAGCGAGCGGCCTGTTTGCCGACGCGCCGAAGGTGCACCACCTCAACTATCGCGGTGAGTTCTTTAACGTTCGCGGGCCGCTCAACGTCCCGCGCCCGCCGCAGGGTCATCCGGTGCTGGTCCAGGCGGGATCTTCCGAGGCGGGGAAAAACCTCGCCGCGGCGTGGTCAGATATGCACTTCGTATTTATTCAATCCATTGCCGAGGGGCTGGCCTATCGTCAGGAGATGAATCAGCGGCTGCGGGACTACGGGCGCGATCCGGCGCACTTTAAAATCATCGCCGGCGTTCTGCCCGTGGTGGTCAATTCCGACGCCGAGAAGGAGGAGCGCCAGCGGCTGAACGAGCGTTTGATGAGCGACCAGATGGCGATAGATCTGCTCTCATCCTATCTGCGGATGGATTTAAGCGCCCACTCGCCGGACCAACCCCTGCCGCCGCTGCCGGACGAGGAGACGTTTGACGGCATCCGCACCGCGCTGCGGCTTATCCGCCACTACGATCCCAGCCTGACCGTTCTGCAGCTGGGCCGCCTGCTGCTGCAAAGCTCTGACAGCTGGCTGCTGATCGGCAGCGCGGAGGAGGTCGCCGACGCGCTGACCGCCACCTGGCGCGCCGGAGCGGCGGACGGATTTAACCTGATGTTCCCGCTGCTGCCGGGGGATTTCGATCGCTTTGTCGACCAGGTGGTGCCGATTCTGCAGCGTAACGGCGCGATGCGCACCAGCTACCCGCCGGGCACGCTGCGGGAGAAGCTCGGGCTACCGGCGGCGGAAAACCGCTTTGCTGCGGCCGATCCGCGCTAGCCCGCGCCGAAGGAGGCCCGGCCTCCTTCACAAACTTACAGCCGGGTCACGCCCCTTGTCGCCGCCTCGGCGCGCCACGCCAGCAGCTGCGCATACGGCTGGCGCGTCACGACGCTAAAATCGTCGATCAGCTGCGCCTCGCAAATATCCCGATACTGCGCCCCGCTAACCAGCTGATGCAGCGCCTCGCGTAAGAGCGCAATCGTCGCCGGCGGCGTATCCTTGCTGCTTATCAGCGGCAGCCCCGGCGCCGACGGGCTGCGTCCGATAACGCACAGACCGGCAAGCAGCGCCGGTTCGTGGCGCTGCAGCAGCGCCCAGCTGACGCAGTCAATTGCCGCAATATCGGCGGTTCCCTGCTGTAATTCAATCAGCGACTGGCGGTGGCTGCCGCTCCAGCGCACGGCGGAAAAAAACCGGCCGCTCTCGGCCAGCGGAGCCACCATGTTCCGCAGCGCATTGTAGCCGGACTGCGAATCTGGCGAATTGCAGACCGCCCGCCGCTGGCGAAAATCCGCCAGCGTCCGATGCTGATTCACAGCCTGGCTCACCAGCAGGCTGCGGTAGTTCACGCCTTCACACCCCGCCGCCGCGTAGTGAAAACAGCCGACGATCTGCACCTCCGGGAGCAGGGTCACCAGCGGATAGCCGCAGGTCTGGCTCAGCAGCAGCTGCGGATCGCGCCAGTGGTTCAGCAGCTCATCCCGGGGCCATCGCGTCGGCAGGTCCTCCACCGCCACCCCGCGGGCCGCGAGGATCTCGCGCAACGCCAGCCACAGCGCCCGCGTCTCTTCATGATTAACCGCATACATGGGAAAATCGACAACGTTACTCATGGTTCTCCCCCGCGCCGCTCTGCTTTTTAACGCCGGGATGGGCGTTCACCTCTACCGCACGGAACAAAAAGCGCCGCAGCCATTCGCCATAGCCGCGCACCAGAAATCCGTGGTTACGCTGCCGGTAGTTCTCCCGTTCGAGCAGATAAAGTTTACGCAATCCGTACCAGGGAACCCCCGGCAGGTCGTGATGGACTGAATGATAGTTCAGGTTAAGAAACAGCACGCGCCACGGCAGCCCCGCTTCATTAATCACCGAGCGCGCCAGCGGATCGTCGGCGGCCCGATGCTCAAGGAAGGAGCGAACCTTGGTGAGCGCCAGCGCCGGATAGCTGACGACGGCGACAAAATAGAGTGGCGAAAAATCAACGCGCGCCATCAGCGCAAACAGGCCGGCCAGCAGCAGGCCGTGCGTAGTCCACATCGCCATCGCCGCCTTCTGACGCAGGCGAAAAGCGCGCCATGCGCTGACGAGCGTTTGCGCAATATCCAGCAGCGGCGCCAGCAGCAGCCGTCCGATAAAGGTGTTGCGCAGATGAATCACCTTGCGCTGCCAGGGCGCGAAACGCCGCCAGCTCTCGGCGGTAAAATAGTAGGATTCGGGATCATCGACCGGTATCGTGAGATGGTGATTATCGTGGTGCGCGAGATGCGAATCCCGGTACAGGCCGTAGGGATACCACACCGCCAGCGGCAGGATGCCCAGCAGCTGGTTCAGCCGCGGCCAGCGCGTCGGATGGCCGTGTATCAGCTCATGCTGTAAAGACATATACCAGGCGCTAAACCAGATCAGCAGCAGCGTCGCCGGCAACAGCCCCAGGGTTTGCCAGTACGCGAGGGTGGCGAACCAGCCGCCGTAGATGGTGATAATCAGGAGCCAGGTCGGAAGTTCACTGCGCCATAGGCGGCTGCGTGAAAGCTGGTGAATCAGGTCGCGCTGCTGGGGGTGCAAATAGACAGACGTTTTTTTTGCCATTACTGCAAATACCGTTTCCGCGTTATCTTTTATCCTTCGAAGATGTGAGATAACACGGAGAATAACAAAGTATTTAAATCACTTAGCTTTGCCAGAACCGCGAGCTTGGCGAAGCGCTTGCAGGGCGCTGCCGATGCGGATGATGGCGGATATTGACCGCGGAGACGTCACCTCCCCGACCCGCGCGACTATGACCCCTATGCCTGGGCCGAAACCGTCCCCCGCGACTCGCCGATTATCCATATTAAACAAAGCATGTTGGATAAAGGCGGGCATCGACCGTTTACATTACAGTATAATGTTAACGGACGGATCCAACCCGAACCGCTGCCCGGCGCGCTCATACGCGGCGGCGCCGAGGATAACGAGATCTGCCTTGAGCTCAGTTTTAAAGAACGCGAACCGACCGATAGCCAGGTTGTCGCCGATATCGCTGAAAGCGTGGCCTTTTCGGCCCCGACATCGATAGCGGAGTCGAGGATCTGCAGGTCTAAATGATTGGGTCCGCATCGCCTGATGCCGACCGTTTAACAGGAGTGTGTCATGCCATCGTTAAGAGTCGCCTTTATCAAAGCCAACTGGCACGCGGAAATCGTCAGCCAGGCCGAGACCGGTTTCCGCCAGGAGCTGGATCGTCAGCAGGCAGAATACGCTGTCGATAGCTGGGATGTCCCCGGGGCGTTTGAAATGCCGCTGCTGGCCCAGCGGCTGGCGAAAAGCGGCAACTATGATGCCATCGTCTGCGCCGCGCTGGTGGTTGACGGCGGGATCTATCGCCATGACTTCGTGGCCCAGGCCGTGGTCAGCGGTCTGATGCAGGCGCAGCTGGCGACGGAAGTGCCGATGTTCTCGGTCTCTCTGACGCCGCACAACTTCCAGCCCGCCGCCGAATTTATCGATTTTTATCGCGAGCACTTCGTGAAAAAGGGCCAGGAAGCGGCGAAGGCGGTACTGCAGATCCATCGTCTGCAGCTGTCAAAAGCCTGAGAAGATGAAATTAAGCTCTCTTCCCGACGGCGACGAGTCCCTGAGCCTGCGGGCAGCCGGGCTCCACTAGTCACCGACGAGCTGACGGCGCAGGCCCTGCTCAATCCCCTGCCTTAGTCCCGACGGCCACGATAGCGGCCGCCGGGCTACTTCATCAGCGCCTGGAACTGCGGGTTAAACTCATCGAAAATAGGCAACGCGGCGGCGCCGAGCGCGGCGGTATCGGTGCCGGTCATCCCCATTTTCACCCGCATCCCCGTCAGGTAGCGCCCGCGCACCGACTGATACAGCGGCGGCAGGCGCGCCAGCACTTTTTCCAGCAGCGGCGCCGGCATCGTCCCGCCCACCACCACCGTTTCGGCATCAAAGACGCACTCCAGCAGATTGATCGCCTGGCGCAGCGGCGGCAGCGCGCTGTCAATCCAGCGGTCGAACAGCGCTTCATCCACCGCCAGCAGGTCTTCTGGCAGCGCCCGATAGGGGTCAAGGCCGCAGAACTCGTAGGCCGCCTGCAGCGAAACATAGCGCTCAAGGCAGCCCTGATTGCCGCAGTAGCACGTCCGGCCGCCCGGCTGGACGACGATATGCCCGACCTCCCCGGCGTTGTGCGCATGTCCGGTATAAATATGTCCGTCGGTAAAAATACCGGCACCCAGCCCGGTACCGATATAGAGATAGACAAAGGAGTTCAGATGGCGGGCAACGCCGTGAAAACGCTCGCCGATGGCCGCCACCGTCGCGTCGTTTTCGAGGGTGACCGGCAGGCCGCTAAGCCGCGCCAGTTCAGATTCGACGTCCACGCCTTCCCAGCCGTTCAGAGTCGTCGGCCCGGTGGAGGAGATCCCCTCTACGCCAAAGGGCCCGGGCATCACCACGCCAATTCCCAGCACCCGGCCCCAGTCGAGCCCCGGCAGCATACGCAGCTCCTGTATAACTTCGCCAATGCGGGCAAAGGTGGCACCAGGCTGGGGCTTTTGCACCAAAATGAGCCGGCGAAAATGGATCTCGCCGGTGAGATCCACCAGCACCACGATCAGCGTTTGATGATCGAGATGAATGCCGATTGACCACGCGCTGGAAGGGTTGAGGCTCACCGGCACCGCGGGCTGGCCGCGCCCCGCCGCCCGCCGCGGCGCGTGGCTGGTGAGGATCTCCATCTGCTGCAGCTCGGCGACAATATTAGAGACCGTTTGCGGGGTCAACGCGGTCAAGCGCGCCAGCTCCGCGCGGGTTAATTTGCCATGCAGGCGCACGGCTTCAATCACCACCCGCCGGTTGTGCACCCGCGCGTGCTCAAGGTTTGTTCCCGATGTTTTCATCCTTTCCCTTCCTTGCCTTTCCCAGGCGCCTGATGCTGCAATTCTAGCCGCCGTCACAAATCCCGCAACGACATTCTCGGGCGGACTTTCGCATGGCACAGGCTTTGCTACGCTTATGCCAAGGGCCACGAATGACCTTGCGGCTGTATTGTCGCCCCGATTAAATCAATCAAATTGATTTAATAAATCATAACCCCTTTTTCTCAGTACAGCGGAGAGCCACATGAAATACCACAGCACACTTCGGGTGAAGGCCGGTCTGTTGGCTATGCTCGTCATCAGCGGTAGCGCGGCCGCGGCCGCCACCCAGGTCAACGCCCTGTTTATGACCCAGGCGGCGTACAGCGAAAACGATATTCGTGCGATGACCGCCGACTTCGAAAAGCAAAATCCGGATATTAAAATCAACCTTGAGTTCGTCCCCTATGAAGCGCTGCATGACAAGATCGTCGCGGCGCGCGGTGCCGGCGGTAACGGCTATGACGTGGTGCTCTTCGATGCCATCTGGCCGGCGGAGTTTAGCCGCTTCGATCTGCTGCAGGACGTCTCGGCGCGGATCCCCGCCGACGAGCGGGAAAAGGTGTTCCCTGGCGCAATGAATACCGTGGTCTACAAAGGCAAAACCCTCGGGATGCCGTGGATCCTCGACACCAAGTATCTCTACTACAACAAAGCCATGCTCGAAAAAGCCGGCATCAAGCAGGTGCCGACCACCTGGCAACAGGTGCTGGACGACGCCAAAATTCTTAAAGATAAAGGCGTGGTGAAATACCCGCTGGTGTGGAGCTGGTCCCAGGCGGAAGCGCTGGTCTGCGACTACACCACCCTCGTCTCCGGCTTCGGCGGTAAGTTCTACCAGGACGGCAAGCTCGACTTCTCCACGCCGGCTTCGCTGAAAGCGGTTACGCTGATGAAGAAATCGCTGGACGACGGCCTGACCAACCCCGCCTCGCGCGAATATCTCGAAGAGGATGTCCGTAAAGCCTTCTCCAACGGCGATGCGGCGTTCGCGCTGAACTGGACCTATATGTACAACATGGCCAACGACCCGAAACAGAGTAAAGTCGCCGGCGACGTCGGCATTATTCCTGCCCCCGGCGATACCCCGGATAAAGCCGGCGCCGTCAACGGCTCGATGGGCTTAGGCATTGCTAAAGCCAGCCAGCACCCGGAGCAGGCGTGGCAGTATATCCACTACCTGACCTCGCAGCCGGTGCAGGATAAATACGCCAAACTCAGCCTGCCGGTGTGGAAATCCTCCTACCACGACCCGGCGGTCGCTCAGGGCCAGGAGAGCCTGATCGTCGCCGCGGACAAATCGCTGAACGTCATGCTGTCGCGCCCGGAAACCGCCGACTATTCGCGGCTCTCCAACACCCTGCAGCAGCAGCTTCAGGCGGTGCTTCAGGGTAAAGAAACCCCGGAAGTCGCCATGCAGACCGTGGATAAAAGCGCGGCCCGCCTGCGTTAAGGACTTTTGATGCTGAGTTTGCAACAACGCGAGCGTCGTCAGGCATGGGTGCTGCTGGCGCCCATGCTGGTGGCGATGTTCCTGCTGACGGCCTGGCCGCTGGCGCGCACCCTGTGGCTAAGTTTTACCGATACCGCGCTGGTGGGAAACGGTGAGGCGACGAACTACGTCTGGCTGGAGAACTATCTCTATGCCCTGACCGACCCGGATTTTCGCGCCGCCTTTGCCCGTACGCTCTATTTTACCGTGGTCTCCGTCGCCATTGAAGGCGTTATCGGCGTGCTGGTCGCGCTGTTGCTCAATCAGCGCTTTGTCGGACGGAATATCCTGCGGGTGCTGGTGATACTGCCCTGGGCGCTGCCGACCATCGTCAACGCGATGATGTGGCGGCTTAACTTTAACCCGGACTACGGCAGCATTAACGCGCTGCTCAGCCAGCTGGGGATTATCGACGGCTATCGCAGCTGGCTGGGGTCGCCGGACTCGGCGCTGAATGCGGTGATGCTGGCGGATATCTGGAAAAACTATCCGCTGGTCACGCTGCTGGTGCTGGCGGCGCTGCAGTCCATTCCTGAGGATCTGTACGAGGCGGCGCGCCTCGACGGAGCCGGATCGTGGCGGCGCTTTCGCGCCATCACCTTCCCGGCCATCGCCGCCCCGCTGGGCGTGGCGCTGGTGCTGCGGACCATCGACGCCTTCAAGGTGTTCGATATCATCTACGTGATGACCCGCGGCGGCCCGCTCGACAGCACCAAAACCCTCAGCTTTTTCGTCTATCAGGAGTCCTTCAGCTATCTGCGGGCGGGCAGCGGCGCGGCCTACGCCATTCTGATGACCCTGATGTGCGCTCTGCTGATCGCCCTGTATCTGTTTATGCTGCTGCGCCAGCGCCGCCGGAGCACTGAATATGAAGCGTAAAGTCCGTACTCTCCTGCGCTATCTGGCAGCGGCGCTGGTCGCCCTGTCGATTCTGGCGCCGATGCTGTGGCTATTTTTGATGAGCGTCAGCACCCCCGCCGATCTGACCCGCGTCCCGCTGGAGTGGCTACCGCGGCAGTGGGACTTTAGCCGCTACGGCCGCCTGCTCTCCCTGCAGCCCGGCGAGCCGGGGGCGCTATTTTTACCCGCGCTGCGCAACAGCCTGCTGGTCGCCGCCGGGGCGACGCTGGTCTCGCTGGCGCTGGCGGTGCCCGCCGCCTTTAGCTTCTCTCGCTATCCGGGCCGCGACGGCTGGCTGTACGCTGGTCTGGGTATTTATATGGTGCCGCCGGTGGCCTTCGTCCTGCCGCTGTACTTTATTCTCGAACATTTCGGCCTGCTCAATACCCGCAGCGGGCTGGTACTGGTTTACTGCTCGCTGATTATGCCGTTCCTCACCTGGATGGTGAAAAACCAGTTTGACGCGCTGCCGCAGGATATTGAGCAGGCCGCGCGCCTCGACGGGCTGCGGGTGTGGCAGGTGCTGCTGCGCATCACCATACCGCTGGCGAAACCGATGCTCGGCGCTTCGGCGCTGTTTGGCTGGCTGCTGGCGTGGGATGAGTTTTTCTATTCGCTGCTGTTTACCAGCAATATCGCGGCCCAGACGCTGCCGGTCACCATCGCCGGGTTTACCGCCGGTCGCGCCACCGACGATGGTCTGGTGGCCGCCGTCGGTATTCTCGCCTCGGTCCCGCCTCTGTTTATCGCTATCTGGTTACAAAAAACGCTGGTCAGCGGCCTCACTAACGGTGGAAGTAAAGGATAACTATGCACAAGCTCGCCGCGCCCGTGATCTATATCGCGGGCAATTACAATATTGATTTGATTATGGGCACCCTCGCGCAGTGGCCTCTGCCGGGGACGGAGGTGATGCTGGAGCATAGCGCCCTGCGCCCCGGCGGCTCGGCGGGCAACTGCGCCCTGGCGCTGGCCGCCATGCAGATCCCGCATCGCACCATCGGCTGCCAGGGCGATGACGCCTTTACCGCCTGGCTGGCGGCCCAGTTTCCGGGCAGCGCCGAGCGCTGGCCGCAGTACGCCTGCGAAACCTCGCTGACGGTAGCGGTAACACATCCCGATAAAGAGCGCTCTTTCCTCAGCAACTACGGGCATATTACCCGCCTCTCCGCCGACGACGTTCTCGCCCAGCTTCCCGACCAGGCGACGGCCGGCGATATCGTGCTGCTCTGCGGGACGTTTTTGTGCACCGCCCTGCTGCCTCACTATCCGGCGCTGCTGCGGGCGCTGCGTCAGCGCGGTTTTCAGGTCGCCGTGGATACCGGCTGGCCGCCGCAAAGCTGGGACCCGGCGCTGCGCGAAGCGGCGCACCAGTGGCTGGCCGATTGCGACTGGCTGCTGCTCAACGAAGTCGAAACCCTCGGCCTCGCCGCGATGAGCGAGCTGCCGCAGGCGGCCCGCAGCCTGGCGTCGCGCCTCAGCGGCCGGGGCGGCTGCATCGTCAAATGCGGCGCGGAGGGAGCCTGGTGGTGGACCGCGGAGCGCGGCGACCGCGCGCCGGTGAAGCCGGTCGAGGTGATTGACACCATCGGCGCGGGCGACAGCTTTAACGCCGGCTTTCTCGCCGGGTTGTTAAACGGCCAGCCGGCATCACAGGCGCTGCGCTGGGGCAACGCCGTCGCCGCGCACGCCATTAGCACCTCTCCCCGCCACTATCCTGACTGGCGAACCCTACAACACCATATTGAGGAGACCGCCGATGGCCAGCGTTGAGCTGATAAAAGTCGCCAAACATTACGGCAAACAGACGGTGCTTCAGCCGCTGGATTTGACCATTCCTGACGGCAGCTTCACGGTGCTGGTCGGGCCGTCCGGCTGCGGGAAATCGACCCTGCTGCGGCTGCTGGCCGGACTTGAGGCCCTCTCCGCCGGTGAAATTTTGATGAACCGCCAGCCGATCGGCGATCTCGATCCCGCCGACCGCGACGTGGCGATGGTCTTTCAGAGCTACGCGCTCTACCCGCACCTGACGGTGGCCGAAAACCTCGCCTTCCATATGCAGGTCAAAAAGGTCGATAAAGAGACGCAGAAAAGCAAAGTCCAGCATATCGCCAGCCTGCTGGGGATCGATAAGCTGCTGGCCCGCTACCCGCGCGCGCTTTCCGGCGGCCAGCGCCAGCGCGTGGCGATGGGCCGGGCGATGGTACGCAACCCGCAGGTTTTCCTGTTTGATGAACCGCTCTCCAACCTTGACGCCCAGCTGCGCATGGAGCTGCGGGCGGAGATCAAATCGCTGCACCAGCGCTTTAAAACCACCATGATTTACGTCACCCACGATCAGGTTGAGGCTATGACTCTGGCCGACCAAATCGTGGTCATGCGCGAGGGCCTTATCGTCCAGCAGGGGCCGCCGCTGGAGATTTACGATCGCCCCTGCAACACCTTCGTGGCCCGCTTTATCGGCTCGCCGCCGATGAACCTGCTGGCGGGAGAGATCGTCAGCCGCGACGGAGTTCCCGGCGTGCGCTGCGGCGAACTGTGGCTGGCGCTGCCGGAACGCTGGCAGCGGGCGGCGGCTCAGCAGGGAAGCGCGCCGGTCACCGTCGGCCTGCGCCCGCAGGATATCCAGCCGGCCGCTGACGGCCTGCCCGGGACGGTTAATATTATGGAGGTTACCGGGGAATCCACCCTGCTGCATCTCGACTGGCAGGGGTTCCCGGTGCACGTGCAGGTTGCCGGACGTATCGACGCCCGGCACCAGCAGCCGCTGAATCTCGCCGCCCGACGCGAGAAAATCCACCTCTTCGATGCCGCCAGCGGCGAGCGGCTGGCGGAGGAGGACTAGCCGACGCGGGTGCCCTGGGCGGCGCCCGCGCTGTTTTCGGCGAAACAGGGTAAATAGCGGATACCGGCGATGACGCCGGCCGCGGCGCAGATCATCAGCGACATTCCCAGCGATTGCCCCCAGCCGACCAGCGCCAGCCCGAGGCCAATCAGCAGATAGTAGGCGAGACCCAAAATGGCCCCGGCGGTGCCGCGACAATCGCTGTAGGCGCCGAGCGCCGAACCGAGCACCAGCGGGATCGCCATAGCGAAAGCCAGCGCGATGCCGGCCATCGGCAGCAGGAACCAAAGCGAGTCGCGCCAGAGGTACACCGCCGCGCCGCCGATAAGATGGAGCCAGCAGGCGAGCAGCAGCATCCGTCCCTGAGTCACGCCCCTGCGTAGCAGCCGGCGATTCAGCAACGCCCCGGCCAGGGAGCCGCTGGCCAGCGCAATACCGCTGTAGCCAAACGCGGCGACCGGCAGGCGCAGCTGCGCGAAGATAAACGGCGCCAGGCTGTAATAGCTGAACAGGCTGACGTTGAACGCCGCGATCAGGATGACCGCCAGGCCAATCTGCCCGTCCGTCGCCATCCGGCGCAGCACCGGCACAAACGCGGTCTTCGCGCTCTGCGCCGGCCGCGTCTCCGGCAGCAGCCAATGGCACAGCAGCAGCAAGACGCCGGCCAGCAGTGCCAGGGCGAAGAAAACGCCGCGCACTCCCCAGCCGGCGGCAAGTAAACCGCCGATCCAGACGCCTGCCGCCGGACTCACCGCCAGCGCCAGGCCGATAAGCGAAAACAGGCCGGCGAGCCGGCGGCCGCTAAAACGGTCCCGCAGTATCGTCTGGCTGACAACCGATCCGCTCGCCGCGCCAAATGCCGCTACGATCCGCGCCAGCAGCAGCAGGGTGAAATCCGTTACCGCCAGCGCCATCGCGCAGCCGAGGGCGTACGTCGCGATCCCCGCCAGCAGCGCCGGACGCCGACCGTACAGATCGCTCGCCCGCCCCCAAAAAAGAACCCCGAGAGCAAAGCCGATAAAGTAAACCGCCAGGGTTTGCGCCGCCTGCTGCGCGCTGACGGCAAAACGGACGCTGATATCGGTCAGCGCCGGACTGTAAATGGTTTCCACAATCTGCGGAAACATCAGTAATGCGGTAACCAGCACTATGGCCGAACGCCCGAACATATCCACCTCCTGATAATAAGAGGCGCTATTGTAGGCAGGCCGCAGATCGGACATTATAAACATAGTGACTATATATATCGGAAATCGGACATTATGGCGTGGCTCGATGCGCAGGCGGCATTCAACCCGGATGCGCTGAACAAAACGGTGGTTGGCGTCCGGTCGGCGCTGGGTAACCATGACTCCGGCAGCCACCGGCACGACATGGCGCAGATCCTTTTTACCCGTCAGGGCTGCGTGAGCCTGACGCTCAACGACGGCGCGCTGCTGTGCCTGCTCCCTCCCACCCGGGCGGCGTGGATCCCGGCGGGCATACGCCATCGCGCGGAGATGAAAAGCATCGTCGACTATCGCTCGGTGTGGTTTGAGCCCTCCTGCTTTCCTGCTCTCCCCCAACGCCCGGCGATCCTCAACGTCGGCCCGCTGCTGCGCGAGCTGCTGGAGCGGGTGGCGGCGAGCCCGTGGGAAAGCGACTGGGAGAGCGGTACCGGCTGGCACCTTGCCGCCCTGTGCGCGGCGGAGATTAGCGCGGCGGCCCATGAGCCGATGATGCTCGCCCTGCCGCAGGATAAGCGCCTCGCCGCGCTGGGCGGCCACGCGCTGCCGCCGACGCTACGGGCGCTCGCCGCAGAGTGCGGAGCCAGTGAAAAGACCATCAGCCGTATTTTGCGCCGCGACACCGGGATGTCCTGGCAGCAGTGGCGGCAGCAGTGGCGATTGATGAAGGCGGTGGAGCTGCTGGCGACGGGGAAACGCATTACCGATGCCGCGCAGGCGCTGGATTTCGCCAGCGACAGCGCCTTTATCTACTTTTTCCGCACCATGACGGGGATGACGCCGGGGCGCTATCTTTCATCATCGACCGTGATTTAACGCTCGCGCTCCGGCGCAAACGGCGGCAGCTTCTGGAACGTATTCTGCAGCCCTTCGGACCACGCCCTGCGGATGGTGTTGAAGTAAGGATCGCTTTCGGTTATCCGATGCTGCTCCGCGCCGCTCAGGCTGCCGCTGCGGTAGAGCAGCGTATCAAGGGGCAGGCCGACGGAGAGGTTGCTGCGCAGCGTCGAATCTATGGAGATCAGCGCGCAGCACATCGCCTGCTCCAGCGGCGTGTCTATAGTCAGCACCCGGTCGATAATCGGTTTGCCGTACTTGCTTTCGCCAATCTGGAAATAGGGCGTATCGCGGGTGGCCTCAATAAAATTACCTTCCGGGTAGATATGGAACAGGCGGTGCGTCTCCCCCGCCAGCTGGCCGCCCAGCAGCAGGTTACAGTTAAAGTTGGTATTGCCGCAGTTTTGCTGGTTGCTGCTGTCGCGCTGAATAACCTCCTGCAGCGTTTTGCCCACCAGCATCGCCGCGTCATACATGGAGCTTACCTGCATCAGGTTAGGCTCCTGCTGGGTGCGAATTCGCGCGCTCAGCAGGCTAATCACGCTTTGGGTCGTAGCCAGATTGCCGGCGGACTGCAGCACCAGCACCCGTTCAGCCTCCTGCTGAAAAACATGAAGCTTTTTGAAAGTCGCAATATGATCCACGCCCGCATTGGTGCGCGAATCTGAGGCGAATACCAGCCCATCCGCTAAACACATGGCCACACAGTAGGTCATCGTTCTCCGTTCCTGCCTTTATTGCTGCTGCGCCTGTTGCGAATGCTCGCGCACTTCAGCGTTGGTTAACATAATTTCCCCGCCGCCGCCCAGTCGGGTACCGCGCACCGGACAGGCGTCAAGATAGTCCAGCCCGGTCGCCAGCCGCAGGTGCTGATTCAGGTTACGGGTATTATTGGTAATATCAAACGATTTCCAGCGCCCGTTGAGCCACACCTCGGCCCAGGCGTGCATCGCCACGTGCTGCGCGTTATCGCTATAAACATAGCCGCTAACGTAGCGCGCCGGGATCTCCATCGCCCGACAGCAGGCGAGGAAAACGTGGGTATGATCCTGGCACACGCCCTTAGATCGCGCGAAAGCGTCGGCGGCGGAGTCCTGCACCTGGGTGGCTCCCGGTGAGTATGGCATTTTTACCAGCAGTTCCGCCATCAGCTGATTGAGGCTCGCCTCCGGCTCATCGGCGCGGTACAGGTTCCGGGCAAACTCGCGGATCCGCTCGTCGGGGCGGGTCAGCGGCGTACAGCGTAAAAAGACCAGCGGCGAGAGCAGCTCCTCTTCGTCTACCCCGCACTCCTCATCCTCCTGCGCGATATCGACCACCCCGCTGGCGCGAATCGAGATCTCTTTATGCGGGTTATCCAGCGTCAATACGTGCAGCACGTTGCCCCACGCATCGGTGGTCGTAATGCTCGCCCCGTCCGGCAGCGTCAGCGTCCAGGAGCTGATTTTTTGCCGGCCGGAGCTGCGCGGTGTCAGGCGCAGATACTGAGTCGAAAACTTGACTTCTTCATCGTAGCCATAGCGGGTCAGGTGGTCGATAACCAGTTTCATAGCGCCTCCAGATAGGTTTGTCTGATGCTGTCGGACAGGGCGTTGATCCGCGCCAGCAGTCCGTTGAGGTAACTCTGCAGGTCGGCGCTGGCCAGGTCTTCCCGGGTGCTGAAGCGCAGGTCGACGTTCAGCTGATGCGCCAGGCGCAGCGGCAGATGGGAGCGATCGTTGGCGATATGCTCCAGCTGGCCGATCAGATCGGAAATTGAGGCCCGGAGCGAGCGCGGGACGTCGTTGCGCAAAATTAGCAGCTCCATAACCGTCTCCCGGCTCACCGGCTGGCGATAAATACTGTTGTAGGCTTCGCGCGCGCTGACCGCGTTCAGCAGCGTGTCCAGCCGGTAGTACTCGCGCACCGGGTCCGGGTCGCTGCTCAGCTGCTGGTCCTTGATCAGCAGCAGCTGGGTGGTCGCGTAAGCCCTTTCAATCAGCGTGCCGATGCCGATAAAGCTGAGGGCGTCGTTGCGCAGCAGCGTGCCCAGCACCGCGCCGCGAAACAGGTGCACCCGCTCTTTTACCCACTCAAGGAAACCGTCGCTGCCGAGCTCGCTAATCCCCTGCTGGCGTAGCCTGCGCAGCTCAATCCGCGTCGCGTTAATGCACTCCCATACCTCTGCGGAGAGGCTGCCGCGCACCGCGTGGGCGTTATTCCACGCCATCTCGACGCAGCTGTAGATGCTGCCGGGGTTGTTGCCGTCGAGGGCAAAGAAGTTAAACAGATTGCCCATCGAGAAGCGCGCGTGGCGCTCCTGAAACAGCTCGTGGGTCTGCGACAGGTTCAGCGGTAGGGCCAGATCCCGCGCCTGCTGGCTATGACGGGGGATCATCGAGAGTTTCCAGGTTACGTCGAGCACCCGGGCGTAGCTTTCCGCGCGCTCCAGATAACGCGCCATCCAGAACAGTTCACTCGCTGTACGACTTAGCATGATTCGTCATCCTCCATCACCCAGGTATCTTTGGTGCCGCCGCCCTGCGATGAGTTCACCACCAGCGAGCCTTCCGTCAGCGCCACCCGCGTCAGGCCGCCGGGCACCAGGCGGATCTCCTGGCCGGAAAGCACGAAAGGACGGAGATCGATATGCCGGGGCGACAGGCCGTCTTCGACGAAGGTCGGGCAGGTCGAGAGCGCCAGGGTATCCTGGCCGATGTAGTTGGCCGGGTTTGCCAGCAGGCGCTGGCGGAACGCTTCACGCTCTTCTTTCGTCGAACGCGGGCCGACCAGCATGCCGTAGCCTCCGGCGCCGTGCACTTCCTTAACCACCATCCGATCGAGGTTGTTAAGCACGTACAGCAGGTCTTCCGGCTTGCGGCACTGCCAGGTCGGGATATTGTTGAGGATCGGCTGTTCGCCGAGATAGAAGCGGATCATCTCCGGCACAAAGGGGTAGATCGATTTATCGTCGGCCACGCCGGTGCCGATCGCGTTCGCCAGCACTACGCCTCCCGCGCGGTACACCGACAGCAGGCCGGGCACGCCGAGCATCGAATCGGCGCGGAAGGCCAGCGGGTCAAGATAGGCGTCGTCGACGCGGCGGTAGATCACGTCGACCCGCCGCGGCCCCTCGGTGGTGCGCATATAGACCGCGTCCGCTTTAATAAACAGATCGGCGCTCTCCACCAGCTCAACCCCCATCTGCTGGGCAAGAAAGCTGTGTTCAAAATAGGCGCTGTTAAAGCGGCCCGGCGTCATCACCACCACGCAGGGATCGTCCACGGGGGAGCTTTCACGCAGGGTTTGCAGCAAATAGCCCGGATAGCGCTCCACCGGCGCAATATGGTGCTGTTCAAACATCTCGGGATAGAGACGCATCATCATTTTGCGGTTTTCGAGCATATAGGAGACGCCCGAAGGCGTGCGCAGATTGTCCTCCAGCACGTAGTACTGGCCGTCGCTGTTGCGCACCATATCGACCCCGGTGATATGGGCGTAGATATTATTGGGTAGATTAATCCCCTGCATGCAGGGCTGGTATTGATCGTTCGCCAGCACCTGTTCCGCCGGAATAATCCCGGCGCGCAGGATATTCTGCTCGTGGTAGATATCGTAAAGGAAGGCGTTCAGCGCCTTCACCCGCTGGCGGATGCCGCGATCGATGCGCCGCCACTCGGCGGCGGGGATAATGCGCGGTACGCTATCAAACGGGATCAGCCGTTCGGTCCCCTCGCCTTCGCCATACACGTTAAAGGTGATGCCAATACGGTGAAAAAGCAGCTCCGCCTGCTCTTTTTTTTGCCGGATAGAGAATTGATCGGTGTTGTGAAACCATTGCCACCAGGCGTTATAGTGCTGGCGCTGCTGTCCCTCGACGGTAAGCATCTCGTCATAATAATGCCCGTCAGGAAGCGTTATTTTTATCATGGCCGTCTCCTCCGGTTGTACTCACTTTGGGGTAACCCCGGGAAGAGATAAGCATTAATTATGCCAGGTCACGGCCGGTAACCTGGCTGTGCAAGCCCGCAGCCTCGCGCCGCTTAACTGTGCAAAAAACAACCCGTCATTTTTCTTATATTTCACCCGGACTGCACCACGATGAGGCACGGAAAGCCGCTTTGCGCCATTACGGCGAGAGCGTCTCCAGCCAGCGCGCATAGCGCTCCGGCCAGGCGACGGTTGGCGTGCCCGGGCGTCCCATCCCAAAGCCGTGACCGCCGCTGGCGTAGCGATACAGGCTGACCGCCACCTGATGCTGGCGGCAGGCGTCGGCCATAATCAGCGTATTGTGCGGATCGGACACCGGATCGTCCTGCGCCTGGGTTAAAAAGCAGGGCGGCGTGCGCCGGTTCACGTAGGTCTGCACCGACCAGGCGCGGTCAACCGCCGGTGAGGCGTGAGGTCCGGCGAGGACCCGGTGGGTCGCGGTATGGCTATAGGGCGGCTCCAGCGAAATAATCGGATAGATCAGCGCCGCTCCGTCGGCGCGGGCGGACAGCGCATCCCTCGCGTCGACCGGCGGATAAGAGGCAAAATCAGCCCGGCAGGCGGTCATTCCCAGCAGGTGGCCGCCGGCGGAAAAGCCCAGCAGGCTGACCTTTTGCTCGCGCTGGCGAATCAGACGCAGCGCGCGCTGGGCATCCTGCAGCGGCGCCAGGCCACCCGCCGCCCAGCCTTCGCCGGGAAGACGGTAGCTCAGCACATAGGCGGTATAGCCGCGGGCCGTTAGCCAGCGGGCGGCGGGCCACGCCTCCTTCGCCATTTCAATCCGCCGGTAGCCACCGCCGGCGGCGACCAGCACGCCGTGTCCGCGAGGCGCCGCCGGCTGCCACACCGACAGCTGCGGCCGCGCGATATGGCTGAGGGCGCCTCGGGCCGACCGCCGGCTCGCGCCCTGCGGCCCGCCGCCGCCCGGCGCGTCGCCGGGCCACAGCCACAGGGTTTCCTGCTCAGGATCGCGGGCGATGGCGCGGTTGGCCGCCAGCAGCGCCGCGGCGCTAAACAGTAGAAAATGACGTCGGTTCACGGCTCGCTCCCGGTGGGCTTTTAGCTCGTTGTTACGGTAGCGCGATTTTAGCAGAAAGCGGCCACCCGCATGGCGCCCTTATCCGCCCGGCGGCGGCGCAAAATGCAGGTAAATTATCTGTTTTCACGCAAAATGTTAGCTGCGACACGCGTAGCGGCGGATATTCGTCTAAGGTTTTCTGATGGTCAATCGCAGTGGCAAAATCGTCTGTAATGATAAGGAGAACTACCCATGACGAGATCCGTTTCACGTCGCCCGGCAACGCTGCCCTACGCTTTGCGTCTGGCGCTGGGAGGCGCCCTCTTTGCGCTGTCGGCGCTGGCAGCCCAGGCCGATGAGACAAAGCCCGCCCCGCCGCAGTCGCCGGATATTCTGCTAGGCCCGCTGTTCAACGATGTGCAAAGCGCCAAACTCTTCCCCGATCAGAAAACCTTCGCCGATGCGGTGCCGAACGGCGATCCGCTGATGATCCTCGCCGATTATCGCATGCAGAAAAATCAGGCCAGCTTCGACCTGCGCCACTTTGTCGGGCTCAACTTTACGCTACCGAAAGATAACGATACGTACGTACCGCCCAAGGGCCAGACCCTGCGCCAGCATATTGACGGCCTGTGGCCGGTGCTGACCCGCAGTACCGTTGAGGTCGAGAAATGGGATTCGCTGCTGCCGCTGCCCAGGCCTTACGTCGTCCCGGGCGGCCGCTTTCGCGAGGTCTACTACTGGGATAGCTACTTCACCATGCTGGGCCTGGCCGAGAGCGGGCACTGGGACAAAGTTGCAGATATGGTGGCTAACTTTGCCTATGAAATCGATACCTGGGGACATATCCCGAACGGCAACCGCAGCTATTATCTGAGCCGTTCACAGCCGCCGTTCTTCCCGTTTATGGTGGAGCTGCTGGCGACCCACGACGGCGACCAGGCGCTGAAAACCTGGCTGCCTGAGATGGAGAAAGAGTACCGCTACTGGATGGCAGGCGCCGATGCGCTGGAGCCGGGTAAAGCGAATCAGCGCGTGGTGCGCATGGAGGACGGCGCGCTGCTGAACCGCTACTGGGATGACAACGATACGCCGCGCCCGGAGTCCTGGCTCGATGATGTGACCACCGCCAAAAACAACCCCAACCGTCCGGCGACCGAGATCTACCGCGATCTGCGCTCCGCCGCGGCCTCCGGCTGGGACTTCAGCTCCCGCTGGATGGATAACCCGCAGCAGCTGGGCACCATTCGCACCACCAGCATCATTCCGGTCGATCTTAACTCGCTGATGTTCCGCATGGAGAAAACCCTCGCCCGCGCCAGCAAAGCCGCCGGCGATAGCGCGAAGGCGGCGCAGTACGACGCGCTGGCTAACGCCCGCCAGAAGGCGCTGGAGAAATACCTGTGGAATGACAAAGAGGGCTGGTACGCCGATTACGATCTCAAAAGCCACAAGGTGCGCAATCAGCTCACCGCCGCGGCTCTGTTCCCGCTGTACGTCAACGCCGCCTCCAGCGAACGCGCGGCCAAAGTTGCCGCCGCGACGCAGTCTCGTCTGCTTAAACCGGGCGGTTTAACCACCACTACCGTCAACAGCGGTCAGCAGTGGGATGCGCCGAACGGCTGGGCGCCGCTGCAGTGGGTGGCCGCCGAAGGGCTGCAAAACTACGGCCAGCAGAAAATCGCGATGGAGGTCAGCTGGCGCTTCCTCAGCAACGTGCAGCATACCTATGACAGCCAGCAGAAGCTGGTGGAAAAGTATGACGTCAGCTCAACCGGCACCGGCGGCGGAGGCGGTGAGTATCCGCTGCAGGACGGCTTCGGCTGGACCAACGGCGTGACCTTGAAAATGCTCGACCTGGTGTGCCCGAAAGAGAAACCCTGCGATTCGCTCCCGGCCGCGCGACCGGCGGCAAACGATAGCGCCGGCGGAACGGATAAGGCGGCGCCTGCCGCGCGACCGGCGGCAAACGATAGCGCCAGTGGAACGGATAAGGCGGCGCCTGCCGCCGCGCATTAACCCCTCACCGCTCCCGACTTACGCCCGGCGGCTCAGCCATGCCGGGCGTTTTCCCCTCCCGAATGGCCTTTCGACTTCACCTTACCCTTATGGAGTAAGGCGGAAACTAATGTGTCGATTTTTGATCTCTGGCAACTTCATCAACGTTATATATGTAAATATATAGCGGTTTTTTCATCACTTTGTTTCAGGATAGAAACATATGCCTTTTTCGCGCCGTACGTTCCTGCAGGCTTTAAGCCTCATGCTGTGCTTTCCCGGCCAGAAGAGTCGCGCCGCCACGCCTTTGGCCCTGAGCATTGGCGAACACCCTGCGCCGGCGGCTATCCGGCGGATTGTCAGCGCCGGCGGGCCCGCCGATATGCTGCTGCTCGCCGCCGCGCCGGAAAAACTGCTGGGATTTTCCTCTTTTGATTTTGCCCTCTTCCCGGACGCTCCGCTGCCCGAGCACATCGCCCGGCTGCCGAAAACGGGCCGTCTTGCCGGACGCGCCAGCACCCTGTCGCTGGAGGGGCTGCTGGCGCTTGAGCCCGATCTGGTGGTGGACTGCGGGAATGCGGACGACACCTGGATCTCGCAGGCGCGCCGGGTTCACGCCCGCAGCCATATTCCGTGGGTGCTGATTACCGGCACCCTGGCCTCCTCGGCGCAGCAGCTGCTGACGATTGGCGACATCGTCGGCACCGCCGAACGCACCCGGCACCAGGCGTCGCTGGCGCAAACGTTTATCGCCGAGGCGCTCGCCTTTTCCTCTGGCGCCGGGGCGCGAACGCGCTTTTACGCCGCGCGGGGAGCCAGGGGACTGGAAACGGGCCTCGCCGGTTCGCTGCACACGGAGGCGGCGGAGCTGCTGGGATTAGAGAACGTCGCGCGGGTGAGCGGACGCAGCGGACTGGCCCAGGTCTCGCTGGAAAATCTGCTGGAATGGCAGCCGGATATCATCCTCACCCAGCAGGCCACGACGCGGGACGCGATTTTACGCGACCCCGCCTGGCAGGGCGTCGCCGCCGTGGCGCAGCGGCGGGTTCTGCTGCTTGACGGCCTGCCTTTTGGCTGGCTGGACGCGCCGCCGGGGATCAACCGCCTCGCCGGGATGCGCCGCCTGCACGCCTGGCTCGATCCGCGAATCCGCGCCACGCTGCAGCAGGATCTGACCCGCTACAGCACGCTATTCTGGCACGCGGCGTTAACGCCCGAGCGCTATACGAGGCTGGTGAATCGTCCATGAAGCCTGCAACTTTGAGCGCCGCGCTGCTGCTTGCCGCCCTGCTGGTCCTCTCGGCAGCCCTGCTGACCGGCCCGTGGAACCTGACCCTCGGGCGGCTGTTCGATCTGCTGTTCGATCCGCACAGCGCCTCGCTTCCTCCGCAGGCCGGCATCGTATTCTGGCAGATACGCCTGCCGCGCATCGGCGCCGCGCTGGCCATCGGCGCGTCGCTCTCCGCCGCCGGAGCCGCCTACCAGGGAATGTTTCGCAATCCGCTGGTCTCGCCGGATATCCTTGGCGTCGCCGGCGGCGCCGGTCTCGGCGCCTGCCTGGCGCTGGTGTGCGGAATGTCGACGCTCTATATTCAGCTATTCGCCTTCTGCGGCGGCCTGCTGGTGGTGGCCGGCGTTGGGATCGTCTCCCGCGCCATCGTCCGCCACGATCCGGCGCTGACGCTGGTGCTGGTGGGGATTTGCCTCGGTACGCTGTGCGGGGCGGGAATTTCGCTTATCAAAATTCTCGCCGATCCCTACACCCAGCTCCCCTCGATCACCTTCTGGCTGATGGGCGGTCTCTCCGATATTACCCCCGCCGACCTGACCGTCGCCGCCCCGCTGATGATCGCCGGGTGCCTGCCGCTGTGGCTGCTGCGCTGGCGAATCAATCTGCTGACCCTGTCCGATGACGAAGCGCGATCGCTGGGGATCAACGTCGCTCGCCTGCGGCTAATTGTGGTCGCCTGCGCGACCCTCGCGACCGCCAGCGCGGTCGCTATTGCCGGCATTATCGGCTGGGTCGGGCTGATCGTCCCCCATATCGGGCGGCTGCTGACCGGCAGCAATCATCAGCGCCTCCTGCCGGTGGCGATGGGGCTTGGCGCCGTGCTGCTGCTGCTCACCGACACCCTGGCGCGCGGACTGAGCGCCAGCGAAATCCCGCTCGGGATCCTGACCTCTTTTATCGGCGCGCCCTTCTTTCTGGCGCTGCTGCTGCGCAGGAGCCGACCATGACGCTACTGACGGTACGCCATGCCGAAATTGGCTATCCCAAACGCGCCGTTTTGCGCGACGTGTCGTTTTCGCTGCAGCCTGGCACGCTGTGCTGCCTGCTCGGCGCCAACGGCAGCGGGAAAACCACGCTGATGCGCAGCATACTAGGCCTCCTTCCTCTGCGCGACGGCCAGATCCTGATCGACGGTCTGCCGGTAACCCAGCTGTGCTCCCGCGATCGCGCCCGCGCGA
This sequence comes from Klebsiella sp. 10-1, assembly GCF_009758445.1. Classification (NCBI taxonomy): domain Bacteria; kingdom Pseudomonadati; phylum Pseudomonadota; class Gammaproteobacteria; order Enterobacterales; family Enterobacteriaceae; genus Klebsiella; species Klebsiella sp. 10-1. The sequence continues at coordinate 295,081 of NZ_WQRE01000004.1, read as the reverse complement.
TCGCCTGGGTGCCGCAGGCGCACGACGGGGCCTTCGCCTTCAGCGTCCTCGATATGGTGCTGATGGGCCTTAGCCCCTATATCGGTACCTTCACCCAGCCCGCCAGAAGCGAACGCAGTATCGCCTACGCCCAGCTGGAGGCGCTGGGTATCGCTCATCTCGCCGAGCGGAACTGGGCCACGCTGAGCGGCGGCGAGCGCCAGCTGACCTTAATTGCCCGCGCGCTGGTCCAGCGCCCGCGTCTGCTGCTGCTGGATGAGCCGGCCTCAAGCCTCGACTTCGGCCACCAGATCCGCCTGCTCGACACCCTGCGCCAGCTGCGGCAAACCGGGATGACGCTGTTTATGGCCACCCACCATCCGCTGCACGCCCTCGCCATCGCCGATAGCGTGATCGCGGTCGAACCAAACGGCCTCGTCACTCAGGGAACGGCGGAGCAGCAGCTCTCACCGGGCAACCTCGCCACCCTGTACGGCGTGACGCCCGCCCAGATCCGCCACCATCTTGGCCACCCACACTTTCAGGAATAATTATGCTCATTGACGATATTGATTTTGCCGGGCTTTACCAACAGCAGCTCAGGCTCGCCGGACGCACCGAGAAATCCCCCGCCCACTGGGACGCGAGGGCGGAGAAAATGGCCGACAGCTGCGCCCAGCCTACGGACGGCTACCTGCTGCAGCTACTGGCAAAAATAGACTTAACCGGCGCGCAAAGCCTGTTTGATATGGGCTGCGGGCCGGGAACCGTCGCCCTGGCGCTGGCGGATAAACTCGCTGCGGTACACGGCGTCGATTACAGCCGGGGAATGCTGGAGGTAGCCGAAAAGCGCGCGGCGCAGATGCGCATCGCCAACGCCTGCTGGCATCTCCGGGCGTGGGAGGAGTCGTGGCACGATATTCCGCGCTGCGATATTGCCGTGGCCTCACGCTCAACGCTGGTCGGCAACATGCGTCAGGCGATGGATCAGCTCAATCGCCAGGCGCGGCTGCGCGTCTATACCACCCACCTCGTTCAGCCAACGTTTATGCCGCCGGCAATCCAGCGCGCGCTGGGACGCGAAGTGATCGAACTACCGAACTATATCTACGCGCTGAACGTCCTGTATCAAATGGGCATTCACGCGCGGGTCGATTTTATCCGTGGCCCCAGCTGCCAACGGGATAACGCCACCTTTGAACGTTTTGAAGAGAACGTCAAATGGACGCTTGGCGTACTCAACGAAGAGGATCGCGCGCGGCTTCGTCACTGGTATCAGCGGCAGGACCCGCAGGCCATCGCGCCAACCAACCGCGACTGGGCGCTTATCTCCTGGGAGTGTGGGGAAAACGTATGATCTACTTCCCCCAGGCGCTGACCGACGCGTGGCTGATGGAGGATATTCAGGGCGGCGACCTGACCACCCGTGCGCTGGCGATTGGCGCGCGCCCCGGCGTCATGACCTTCAGCCACCGTCAGGGCGGCTGCGTCAGCGGTATCTCTCCGGCTGGACAGATGCTGAAAAGCCTGGGATTAAGCGTAACCGTGCTACAGGAAGAGGGCGCGCGCGTCCAGCCCGATGCGCCGCTGCTGCGTGCGACCGGCAGCGCTGAGGCGCTGCATCAGGGCTGGAAAGCGGCGCAGAACGTGCTGGAGTGGAGCTGCGGCGTATCGGCTTATGTCGCGGAAATGCTGACGCTGCTGCGCGCCCGCCATCCCGCAGCGCACATCGCCTGTACCCGCAAAGCCATTCCCGGCACCCGGCTGCTCGGTACCCAGGCCATCGTCGCCGCCGGCGGGCTGATCCACCGGGCCGGCTGCGCGGAAACCCTGCTGCTGTTCGCCAATCATCGCCGGTTCCTCGCCGACGACGGCGACTGGCGACACGCCGTTCAGCTCCTGCGCCAGTCAGCGCCGGAGAAAAAGGTTGCCGTTGAGGCCGACACGCTCGAAGAAGCGCTGGCCTCGCTGCAGGCGGAACCCGACATCCTGCAGCTGGATAAATTTACCCCGCCGCAGGCGCGCCAGGTTGCTGACCTGGCGCAGCGTATCGCCCCGCGCTGCACGCTGGCGCTGACGGGCGGAATTACCTTAACCACCTTAACCAACTACCTCGATTGTGGGATTGAATTGTTTATTACTTCGGCGCCGTGGTATGCGCCGCCGGCGGATATTCAGGTTCGCCTGGAGCCGGACAGTTCAAGATAAAAAAACGAAAACAGGAACAATAAAAATGAGAATCAGGAAGCGCTATCTTTGCACATTGATTAGCCTCAGCTTAGGTCAGACCGCCTGGGCAGACCCGGCGGAGGAGTCCATGACCGTCTGGTCAAGCCCCGTCCCGGCGGCGACCACCAATATCCTCGGACAGGAGACCATCAAGAGTCTGGATAAGCAGGATGTCGCGCACGCGCTATCGGTGGTCCCCGGCGTGGTGTTACAAAAGTCAGGCAGCCGCAACGAGCTGCAGGTAAAAGTCCGCGGCTTCGATGGCCGTCAGGTCCCGGTTTTTTTTGACGGCGTGCCGATCTACGTCCCCTACGACGGCAACCTCGACCTGGGCCGGTTTCTCACTTCCGATATCGCCTCGGTGGAGGTATCAAAAGGCTACTCTTCCCTGCTGCAGGGCCCCAACCAAATGGGCGGGGCGATCAACATCACCACCCCGAGCCCCAGTAAACCGCTGGAAGCCAGCATCGGCTATCGTCAGGGCTGGAGCCGCAGCGAAACTAATGCCTATGACACCCATGCCTCCCTTGGGGCCAGCGGCGATCTGGGCTACATCCAGCTTAGTGGCAGCCGCCTGAAGCAGGATTTCCTCGGCCTGCCTCACGGAACGAATAACCCCGTCGCCGGGGAAGACGGCAAGCTGGTCAACTCGGCAAGCGATGATAAGCGCGGCATTATTAAGCTCGGCTTCACGCCGCGCGCTAACGACGAGTACGCCCTGACCTATATCAAGCAGGATGGCGAGAAGCAGAACCCGCCTTACGCCGGAACCAGCAGCCAGAAATCCCGCTACTGGCAGTGGCCGGAGTACGATAAGGAGAGCTATTACTACCAGGGTACGACGCACCTCGGCGACAGCTTCACCCTGAAAAGCCGCCTCTATCACGACACCTTCAAAAACACCCTGCTGATGTATAACTCGCTGGCGGACCTGCACAATAAAAACGGCAGCTACAGCCACTATAGCGACTACAGCACCGGCGCGGGGCTGCAGCTCGCCGCCGACGTCCGCCAGAACGACCAGCTCTCTTTTGCCGTTAACTGGAAAGATGATGTTCATCGGGAGAAGAGCGCCGTCAACGGTCCTTACGATCGCTATAAGGATCGCACCTGGTCCGTCGCCAGCGAATACCAGTGGGCGGCGGCGGATAATCTCGACTTCGTCGCCGGGATGAGCTATGACTGGCGCAACAGTCTTCAGGGAATGAAGCACGAAAAGAACGGCAGCGTGACCCATTACGACGACAACCGGCAGAGCGCGTTTAACTGGGAAACGATGGCTCGCTACCGCTTTCGCAACGAAGATACCCTGTCGCTCTCCTGGTCCGATCGCACCCGCTTCCCGACGCTCAAAGAGCGCTATACCACCTCGAAACCGGCGAAAGACCAGATTGCGCTGGTCAATCCGCAGCTCAAGCCCGAGCGCGCCCGCGGCGTCGATTTGACCTGGAATGGACACCTCAACGACCGCTGGGCCTACGAGATAAGCACCTACTATAACCGGGTCAGCGACGCCATCCTGGCGATCAATATCGATGCCGATACGGTGCAGAACCAAAACAGCGGCCGGGTTGACTATACCGGCCTGGATGTGGGGATCAAAGGCTCGCCGTTTGACCTGCTCGACGTCGGGCTAAGCTACGGTCTGATTCATGCTGATGCCAAACGCGAAGAGGCGGGCAAGGTCACCGACCTGCCGGTGCAGACGCTGACCGCCTGGCTGACGCTCAAGCCCGTCGAGCCGCTGCAAATCACGCTCTCTGAAGAGGCGCGCACCTCCAGCTATAGCAACAGCGACGGATCGCAAAAAGCGCCGGGATTCGCCATCACCCATCTGCGGACCGATTACGCCATCGGCCACGGTTTTAGCGTCAACGCCTCGGTCAATAACCTCTTCGATACCCGCTACTACTACGGCGAAGGATTTATTGAGGAAGGGCGTAACTTCTGGGCCGGCGTGGAATATAAATTCTGAGACCTTCTCCGCCGCGGCGGAGAAAAAGGAGGACATCATGATTGCAGATTTTCCGGTAATGCTGCGCAGCATTCTCGGCAACCAGCGCCAGGCGGACGGTTCCCTGCGTAAAACGGCGTTAAGCGGACGCGTCTTTCTCAACACCCACGGTCTGCAGGCAGAAAACGGTATTGAGGAGCATTTTGCCGATCCCGACTGCGCGCTGATGCACTACGCGCGGGAGCATTACGACTACTGGCGCGAACGCTATCCGGCGTTGGCGGGGCAGCAGCTGCATATCGGACTGTTCGGTGAGAACTTTTCCACCCGGGGGATGACGGAAGCCAACGTCTGTCCGGGGGATGTTTTTCGCCTCGGCAACGCTGAAATCCAGATCTCCTGGGGACGCGTGGCCTGTCAGACTATGGCCGAGCGGCTACGGGACCCTCACGCCCCGGAGCTGATGCACCAGCAGTCGCGCAACGGCTGGTTTTACCGGGTACTCACCCCCGGCGAGGCCGGCTGCAGCGACGGCTTTGTGCTGCTCGATCGGCCGGCGGAGGGCTGGCCGCTTAGCCGGGTGCAGGCCATCGTCTTTAGCGACGGCGGTACGTCTGAAGAGCTGCTGGCGCTCTCAGCCATGCCGTTCCTTGCCGATGGCTGGAGAGCGCTGGCTCTGCTACGTCTGCAAAGCCGCTCTTAGCCCCCGCAGTTCCTTAGCGTCGGGCTACTAAATCTGGTAGCCCGGCGCGGCAGCTTTCGCCTCGACATCCCCTGCCCGCCACGCATGCGCCGATAAACACCATATTTATCATAGGGTTTTACTTTCCTGTGCGCCAATTACAACTTGATAACGAAAAAAATAAACAATAATAATTCGCATTACTTTATGACGGAAATTGACACTTTCGCTTTTTCTCGTGGCGGCGTACAGGAGTACCAGGCTGCGTAACTTCAGGATTATGCAATGATCGCTCGCGTCACCTTCAAACGCTCCGCCTTGCTGTGCGCCCTCGCTACCGCTTTCCCTCTCGCAGGCCTTGCGGAAGAGACGGTTGTCGTCACCGCCCAGCCCGTCGATTCCGCCAGCACGCCGACCACGAGCTATAGCGCAAAGACCTCCGCCGGGGCCACCAAAACCGATCAGCCGCTGATTACTACCGCCCAGTCGGTGTCGGTCATTACCCGACAACAAATGGCCGACCAGGGGGCGAATACGATTAGCCAGGCGCTGCAGTACACGCCCGGCGTCTACTCAAGCTTTGGCGGCGGCGCGACGCGTTTTGATACCGTCTCCCTGCGCGGCTATCACGGCGGCGACGTGGACAACCTGTTCCTCGACGGAATGCGCCTGATGAGCGATGGCGGGAGCCACAACGTCATTCAGGTCGATCCGTGGTTTATCGAGCGGGTGGACGTCATCCGCGGCCCCTCCTCCGCGCTGTACGGGCAAAGCGTGCCGGGCGGCGTGGTCAACCTGACCTCGAAGCGCCCGCAGTTCACTTCCGAAGGTCATTTCCGTCTTAGCGGCGGAACGCAAAATACCAAAGGCGCCGCCTTCGACTATACCGATGCCATTAACGACCAGTGGGCCTATCGGATTATCGGCATGACGCGCTCCAGCGATACCCAGTATGACAATTCCCGCGAAGAGCGTTACGCCATTTCGCCGTCCCTGCTCTGGCAGCCGGATACCGACACTTCTCTGCTGCTGCGCGCCTATCTGCAAAAAGATCCGTCGGGCGGCTATCACGGCTCGCTGCCGCTGGACGGCACCCGCTACGCGCACAACGGGCGTAAGCTCTCCACCGGCACCAACGAAGGCGATCCGTCCGATGGCTATCAGCGTCGCGAGCAGATCTACAGCTATGAATTTAACCACCAGTTCAGCGACGTCTGGTCGGCCTACTCCGCCGGCAGCTATACCCACACCAACGTCTCGTTAGATCAGGTGTATCAGGTGGGCTGGGTTGACGACACGAATATGCTCTCCCGCGGCTACAGCGGCTCTCGCGGCTCGCTGGACGCGTGGTCCACGGATAACCGCCTGCGCGCCGATTTTAGTACCGGCGAGCTGGCGCATACCCTCATCCTCGGCGCGGAATACCACCGCTTCCGCAACGATTTATGGACCGGTGCCGGCGGCGCCTCGCCGCTCGATCCGTTTACCGGCTATACCGCTCAGAGCGGGCATACCGTCACCTACAGCGATAACAATAACCGCCGCTATTACCAGACCGGGCTCTATCTGCAGGATGAGATGGTGTGGAATCGCTGGCATCTGGACCTCTCCGGCCGCTACGATCGCATCGTTTCCCAGCAGGTCAGCGACACGTTCGGCACCACCAGCCGCCGTTCCGATGACCATATCAGCGGCCGCGCTTCCCTGCTGTACGCGCTGGAAAACGGCCTCTCGCCGTACCTGAGCTACAGCCAGGCAATTACCCCGGCGATGCTGCCGGGAGCCGACGGCACCCTGCTCAAACCGACGACCGCGGAACAGGTAGAAGCGGGTCTGAAGTTCCAGCCGCCGGGCAGCGCCGATATGTACAGCATCGCCATCTATGATTTAACCCAGAAAGACGTGGCCACCCGCGATCCGAATATCGCCACCGCGACCTTTGTTCCGGCCGGGAAAGTTCACTCTCAGGGCGTCGAGCTGGAGATGCATAACCAAATTACGCCGCAGCTGAGCACCATCGCCTCCTATACCTGGAACCGCCTGCGCTTCCAGGAAACCAAGGATGGCACCAACGATAATACGCCGCAGCTCTCGCCGGATCAGATGGCTTCCTTCTGGGCGCACTATCAGTTCCCGGCGGGGATCAGCGCCGGCGCGGGCGTACGCTACATTGGTAAACAGTGGGCGGATGACGCCAATACCGAGCGCCTGCCGTCGGTGACCCTGCTGGATGCGATGGTGCGTGCGGATCTCGGCGTCTGGTCGCCGTCGTTGAAAGGGGCGTTTGTGCAGGTGAACGCGAATAACCTCAGTGACCGGGAGTATCTGTCCGGCTGCTACGGAACCGGCAACTGCTACTGGGGCGCGGAGCGTAGCGTGACGGCCACCGTCGGCTACGATTTTTAAGAGATAGCCGATAACTCTCCCCCCGGCCGCTGCGCCTACCGGGCTACAAAATCACGCGATCTGTAGCCCCGTTAAGCGCGGCGCGACCGGGGGAAGGCGGCAATGATTACATCGCATCCAGCGCTTTCTGCAGCTTCCAGATATAGCGTGGAGCCTGCGGAGCCGGATGCTTTTTCGCTACGTGCTCGAAGAAGTCGTCGGCATCCATATCATTGATCTCGTCAATCGCGTCCTGGCGATTCGACGAGAAGGTGCGCAGCAGCGCGCCGGCGCCGTTGGCGTAGGAGACCACCACCGCGTAACGCATCACCTGCGGATCTTTAATCCCGGCCAGCGGACCGTTCTCAAGAATGCTCAGGTAGGCCGCGCCCATCGAAATATTGCGCTCAGGATTTTTCAGCTCGCTAACCGACGGTTCGCCGCGCCAGCCCATGCGCTGATAGACGTCGCGCCCGGAGGTCGAAGGCTTCAGCTGCATCAAACCAACCGCGCCGGATTTACTCACTACCGTTGGATTACCGCCGGACTCAATGGCGATAATCGCCGTCACCAGCTGCGGGTCAACGCCCCACGCCGCGCCGGCTTTTTCGCTGATTGGCATCCACTGCATTGCCCGCTTCACCGGAACCTCAGCGTTCCACGGCGGATTGCGGTAATCATGTTTTGAGCTACAGCCGGCCAATAACACACATAAAAAAACGCACCATCTCAATTTCACACATCTATCCTTATTGGCTGAAGTTTGCCGCCTGGAGATGACAATAATCGCTCCAGGCGGCATGATAACCCTTTCATTCTTAGCAAGGAATTGTCATGTCTCAGTTTTATCTGGTCGCCCCCTCAGGCTACTGCACCAACCAGCAGGCCGCGGCCCGCGGCGTCAGCCGTCTGCAGGAAGCCGGACACCAGGTGATGCATCAGCAGGTCATTACCCGCCGACAGCAGCGCTTTGCCGGGACTGAGCAAGAACGCCTGAGCGATATCAACCAGCTCGCTACCCTCAGCGGCAGCAACCGCATCGTGATGCCGGTGCGCGGCGGCTACGGCGCCAGCCGCCTGCTGCCGCACATCGACTGGCAGGGCTTAACCGCGCGCCAGCAGCGCGACCCGCTGCTGATCTGCGGCCACAGTGATTTCACGGCGATCCAGCTGGGTCTGCTGGCAAAGGGTAGCATAATCACCTTCAGCGGGCCGATGCTGGCAGGTAACTTTGGTGCGGAAACGCTGGACCCGTTCACGGAATTTCACTTCTGGCAGGCGCTGAGCAGCCCGGAGTTTACCCTCGAATGGCACGGCGACGGTCCGGAGTGCCGCGCGCAGGGCACGCTGTGGGGCGGCAACCTGGCGATGCTCACCTCGCTTATCGGCACGCCGTGGCTGCCGCAGATTACCGACGGCATTTTGGTCGTGGAAGATATCAACGAGCACCCGTTCCGCGTCGAGCGTATGCTGCTGCAGCTGCTGCATAGCGGCATTCTTGCGCGCCAGCGGGCGATTATCCTCGGCAGCTTCAGCGGAGCCGCGCCCAACGATTACGACGCCGGGTACGATTTAGCGGCGGTTTACGCATACCTGCGCGCGCAGCTCGCGATTCCGCTGATCGACGGCCTGGATTTCGGCCACGAGCAGCGCACCGTCACCCTGCCGCTTGGCGCGAGGGCGCTGCTGGTGAACAATTCGGCCACCACCACCTTAACGCTGAGCGGCCATCCGGTGCTGACAGAATAAAATTTTCCGTGACACATTTCCGGATCCCCCGCAGATGGTTAATATGATGTCAAATTATCAAAATCTTCATACTCGTAAGGAGTACATGAACATTGGATGCCGGTGCGGTTATTAGTCTGTTTATTCTGGGTTCTGTATTAGTAACCTGTAGCATTTTATTGAGTTCCTTTTCCTCACGTCTCGGCATTCCGATCCTGGTCATCTTCCTGGCTATCGGGATGCTGGCGGGCGTTGACGGTATCGGCGGCATCCCTTTTGACAACTACCCTTTCGCCTATATGGTGAGTAACCTGGCGCTGGCGGTGATCCTGCTGGACGGCGGGATGCGCACCCAGGCCAGCTCCTTTCGCGTGGCGCTGTGGCCGGCGCTTTCGCTGGCCACCGTCGGGGTGCTGATCACCTCCTGCCTCACCGGGCTGATGGCGGCGTGGCTGTTTCACCTCAACCTGATTGAAGGGATGCTGATCGGTGCGATTGTCGGCTCAACCGACGCCGCGGCGGTGTTCTCCCTGCTCGGCGGCAAGGGCCTGAACGAACGCGTCGGCTCGACGCTGGAGATCGAATCCGGCAGCAACGATCCGATGGCGGTGTTCCTGACCATCACGCTTATCGAGATGATTCAGCAGCACGAATCCGGCCTGAGCTGGATGTTTGCGGTCCACATCGTGCAGCAGTTTGGCCTGGGGATCGTCATTGGTCTCGGCGGCGGCTACCTGCTCCTGCAGATGATAAACCGCATCGTGCTGCCTACCGGTCTCTATCCGCTGCTGGCGCTGAGCGGCGGAATTATGATTTTCGCCGTCACCACCTCGCTGGACGGCAGCGGCATCCTGGCGGTCTATCTGTGCGGTTTCCTGCTCGGCAACCGGCCGATTCGCAACCGTCACGGCATTCTGCAAAACTTCGACGGCCTGGCGTGGCTGGCGCAAATCGCCATGTTCCTGGTGCTCGGCCTGCTGGTGACGCCGTCCGACCTGTGGCCCATTGCGATCCCGGCGCTGCTGCTCTCGATGTGGATGATTTTTATCGCCCGTCCGCTGTCGGTTTTCGCCGGCCTGCTGCCGTTTCGCGGGTTTAACCTGCGCGAGCGGATATTTATCAGCTGGGTGGGATTACGCGGCGCGGTACCGATTATTCTCGCCGTCTTTCCGATGATGGCCGGCCTTGAGAATGCGCGGCTGTTCTTCAACGTCGCCTTCTTCGTGGTGCTGGTCTCGCTGCTGCTGCAGGGGACCTCGCTGTCATGGGCGGCGAAAAAAGCCAAAGTGGTGGTCCCGCCGGTGGGCTGGCCAATTTCCCGGGTCGGGCTGGATATTCATCCGGAAAATCCGTGGGAGCAGTTCGTCTATCAGCTCAGCGCGGATAAATGGTGCGTCGGCGCGGCGCTGCGCGATCTGCATATGCCGCCGGAAACGCGCATTGCCGCCCTGTTTCGCGATAACGCGCTGCTGCATCCCACCGGCAGCACCCGCCTGCTGGAAGGCGATATTCTGTGCGTTATCGGCCGCGAGCGCGACCTGCCCGCGCTGGGTAAAATGTTCAGCCAGTCGCCGCCGGTGGCACTCGATCAGCGTTTCTTCGGTGACTTTATTCTTGACGCCAGCGCTAAGTTTGCCGACGTCGCGCAAATTTACGGCCTCGACGGCGGGGAAGAGTATCGCGATCGCCAGCAGTCGCTGGGCGACGTTGTGCAGCACCAGCTCGGGGCCGCGCCGGTGGTGGGCGACCACGTTGAGTTTGCCGGAATGGTATGGACGGTCGCAGAAAAAGAAGAGGACCACGTTCTGAAGGTCGGGGTGCGCGTTGCGGAAGATGAGGCGGAGTGATCCGCCTCAAAAACATATTTAATTGCATGTTTTTAATTGATTTTATTTATTCCATGACCACAAAAAGACCGAAAAAATAACAACAAGGCGCTTTTTAACAATTAAGCTTTGGATAAAACCGACAATGAAAAAACTAGCTCTCTCACTGTTGCTGGTATCAGCCAGCGTCACGGCGCAAGCCTCTAACGAGGCTGTTTTACAGAAGTCTCTTAAACCCTGGAATCCGCTGTCTATTGAAAGTAATGATGGTGTTGTTACGCTTGTAATGAATGAAGATAGCGTTACTACGCAAATCTATAACTCCGTCATTCGAATGGGTGTGTGTGGCCCTCTTTGGCTAAACCCCAAAAAAAATACGTACTTAAAAAATACAAAAGAAGTGCGGGTGTTAAATAGATACGCTCATAGCGGGTTTGTTTTTGAGAACCCCAGCTCTTCTTGCAAAGAGGCGGGGCAAGCAAAAGGCGATGGCTCTGAGTTAATCATCGCATCGCATACCCACGCATTTTAACTTCTTTTGAAGATCTAAAACCAAGCCCCGCAGATGCGGGGCTTTTTTATATGGCAAAGCTGAGCTGATCGTTGCCGTAATGCGATGCAGGGAATGCATCCAAAGGGATAAATCCAGGTGGCAACTTTTCGCGATGACCGCGTTTTGTTACCAGCTTTTCAACGCTATTCAGGGTGGTAAATGTGACGCTGCACTCAAAGTTCTGGCACTGGTGATAATGGCGAACGGTGGTATTACTCAATGGGCGACTGGTGCGCGTTTTGGCAACGGCACCGCAAATGGGACACTTGAACATGATGGCCTCCCGGGCGGGAGTTGAACTCACCGTTATTATGGCTGCTACGACTCCGTTTCTGCAATCCATTCAGGTATTTTCGCTTCAAGCTCCAGCTGCGTTTTAAATCCGCCGTCGTCGATCGTGTGCGTGGCCTTCGCAATTATCCAGTCCTGATTATTCATATCCGTCTTAAATCCCGATACCGTGCCGTGCATCTCCGGGTACAGATCTGCGCGACCGTAGGCCAGCGTCATATTAAATTCGGCGGCGCCGCGTTTGAGCTGCTGCCACTTTGCCGCAGCAGCCCGCTGGGCGGCTATTTCGCTGCTATAGGTTGTCCGCAGTACAAAAACGTTGCCGTCTTCACCTGCAATATAATCCCCTTCCCGACTGCTGCTGCGCGGCTTCCTCTCGGTCTTTTTCTTGCGTTCCTTGACGGTGACTTTCTTCTTTTTGCCGAACTCCAGATCCAGCCAGTACGCCTGCACGCCGGTGTAGGCGTCACGGTCTGCGACGCGGAACGAATGCCGGTCGCCACTGGAGCGGGTGATCGCAAACTGCGGCAGGGCTTTGCCGTTCGCGCTGACGCCACCACCCGGCAGGATAAACAGAAGGCTACCGTTTTTGATGGTGGCAATGGCCCCCAGCAGGTCGGCCATCCTCGTCAGAAATGACATATCACTTTCCTGGGTCTGGTCGGCGTGGTCAATCTCGGCGCTCATCAGCTGCTCGGAAATCACCGGCGTCAGTTTGTAACGCCTGGCGATGGCTGACACGATGCGCTCAACCGTCACGTCATGCCATGACACCTCGCGCTTGACGTTGAACTCATCCCGAAAATCCGCGCTGCGGGCGGTGATCTCCAGTCGGTCCGGCGGCCCCGAATGGGCGACCTCGTCAACGGTGTAAACCCCTTTGTAAACCAGCGGCTCACCCTGCCACCCCAGCGATACCGACAGCTCAGCACCACGCGGCGGCAGTTCAATCAATCCGTCGCTATCGTCGATAGCAATGGTCAGCTCGTCGGCCTCAAATCCGCGGTTGTCGGTCAGCTCCAGCGAAATAATGCGCGGATCCAGCTGCGTCAGTGCTTTGCCGCCCATCAGGATACTGAACGCCGGCACGCGCGAAAGCTCGGACTGATAGTCCTTGAATCGCTGCGCCCCTTCGTCCAGTAGCGCTTTTGCTTTGTCGATAGTGTCTGTCGTCAGTGCCATATGCATTCCCCCGCCGTTGATGGTTTCATGCGCGCGCGATGCTGGCGATGGCTTTTTGTTGTGACAGGCCGGTCACAACCCTGAAGGCACGACAGCGGCCCGCCATCCCGGCGATGATGACCGCGAACTCACTCAACATGATGGCGGTAGAGTATGACCGACAACTTTTTTCACGGGGCGCGCGTCAAAGAAAACACCGACCTCCAGACCGCGATCAATGACATTGATTCAACGGTCATTGGTCTGGTTGCGGTAGCCGAAGACGCCGACCCTCTCACTTTTCCACTTAACACCCCGGTGCTGGTGACGCGTGTTATCAGTGTGCTCGGCAAAGCAGGTAAAACAGGCTCGCTCTACAAATCGCTGAAAGCTATTTCCGACCAGGTCAGCACCCGCGTGATTGTCGTGCGCGTTGCTGAGGCTAAGGTCGGGGAAGATGAGCCGACGCAGTCGCAGCTGATTATCGGCGGCACGCAGGCTGACGGCAGCTACACCGGGATGTTTGCCTTCCTGACGGCGGAGCAGAAAACCGGCTATCGCCCGCGCATTCTCGGCATTCCGGAGTACGACACCGCCGAAGTGACTGCGCAGTTGCGGGTTATCGCGAAGCAGCTGCGGGCGTTCTCATACAGCTACTGCGACGGCTGCGACACCATCGCGGAGGCGAAAACCTACCGCGAGACGTTTGCGGAGCGCGAGGGCATGCTGATCTGGCCGAACTTCATCGCCTATAACCCGCTGAGCGGTGTGAATGAAGAATTCCCGGCCGTAGCGTATGCGCTGGGTTTGCGGGCGCTTATCGACAACGAGCAGGGCTGGCATAAATCACTGTCTAACGTGCCGGTCAAAAACGTGCTGGGGATTGCGAAGGACGTGTTCTGGGCGTTGCAGGCGGAGGACTCCGACGCCAACGAGCTAAACGCCAACGAGATCACCACGCTGATTAAGCGCGACGGCTTCCGCTTCTGGGGCAACCGCACCACCGAAACCGAAGAATTCATTTTCGAGGTGTACACACGAACCGCGCAGATCTTGGCAGACAGTATCGCGGAAGCGCAATTCACCACCGTGGATACCCCGCTGACGCCTGCGAACGTGAAAGACGTGGTGAGCGGCATTAACGCCAAACTTCAGGCGCTGGTTACCGCCGGCAAGCTGATTGGCGCAGCGTGCTGGTTTGATATCGTCGATAACCCAACCGTTGGCCTGCGGCAGGGTAAGGCCATCGTGCGCTACAACTACAGCCCGGTACCGCCGTTGGAAGACCTGACGATGATCCAGACGTTCACCGATCAGTATTACGAATCCGCTTTTGCATCGCTGGGAGGTGAATAGTGGCTATTCCTAAAAAACTCCGACTGTTCACCGTCTTTGTGGACGGCGTGAACCATATCGGCAAAGTCCCCAGCGTGACGCTGCCGAAAGTGACCCGCAAGACCGAAGATTACCAGGGCGGCGGTATGCTCGGTTCGGTGGCGGTTGATCTGGGGCTGGATTCCGGCGCGCTGGACGCGTCAATGATTGTCGGTGGCGTGGTTGAAGAGCTGATCCTGAAATATGGCGGCGATATCGACGAAATGCGCCTGCGCTTTGTCGGTGAGTTTTACAGCGGCGGTACCAGCTCGTTACTGGAAGTTGAGATGCGCGGACGTATCACCGAAATCGATCCGGGTGATGCGAAACAGGGTGATGATACCAACCACACCTACGCCATCAAAAACACCTACTACAAGCTGTCAGTGGACGATAAGCCGCTGCTGGAAATCGACCTGCTGAACTTTATCTACAAGCGCAACGGGGAGAACCTCTACCCGGATCGCATTATGTCGGCGCTGGGCCTCGGCAGCTGATAACCCTTTTTACTCACCTTTAAGGCGGCCTGCTGGCCGCCCGGAGAAAATGCTATGTCCGTTATTCTCAGTAAGCCGGTTAAGCGCGGCGATCAGGAAATTATCACCATCACTATCACCGACACCATCAAACAGGCGGGATCCCTGCGCGGCCTGCGTCTGGTTGATGTGCTGAACTTCGATTTCGATTCGGTCTCCACCCTGCTGACGCGCACCACCAGTCCGCAGCTGACCAGTACCGAAATTGCCACGCTGGCAACGGGTGACTTCACCGCACTATGTGAAGAGCTTACGCCTTTTTTGGCGAGGCCGGCGCCGTCCGTACCGAACGCGGCGGAGACGGGGAGCGAATAAGAGAGGCGGTATTTTCTGACGTCGACGATCTGATCGCCGACATTGCAGTTATTTTTCACTGGCCGCCCTCCGAGATGTACGGCATGGAGCTGCGCGAGCTGATGGCCTGGCGCGAGAAGGCGGCCATCAGAAGCGGCAACCATGAACAGGAGGATGACGACGATGGATCTTAGTATTCGCGTTGCGTTCAGCGCCATTGATAAGCTCACCCGCCCGGTCAGCGCCGCCAGCAAAGCGATTGGCGGCCTTTCTGACTCCCTCAAAAAAACACAGTCTTCCATTAAAGACCTGGAGAAAGGTGCGGCGTCTTTCGACAAGCTGCGCTCGCAAGCTAACGACACAGCTCTGAAGCTCCGGAGCACTCAGCGCGCCTTTGACGGTCTCAACCAGAAGCAGCGCGAAGGCGGGCAGCTTACCGAGGCTCAGGCGGCACGTCTTGAAACGCTGCGCAACAAGCTCTCACGCCTGACGGATACCTACAACAAGCAGACTACCCAATTACGCTCTGCCGGGCAGGCGGTGCGCCAGCACGGCGTTAACCTCACCGCCGGTAGCGGTGCGGTGCAATCTGCCATCCGGCGAACTGAGCAATACAGCCAGGCGCTTGAGCGTGAACGACAGCGCCTGGCTGCGGTAACGCGCGCACAGGCAAGCTATGAGAAGGCAAAAGAAACCGGCGCGAAACTGCGCGGCGGCGGCACGATGGCAGTAGCTGGCGCGGCGGTGGCTGGATACGCAAGCGGTAGATTTCTGTCGCCTGCCGTCGGCTTCGATACCGACATGTCGCGGGTAATGGCGCTGACCCGCATGGACAAAGGCGATAGCCGGTTTACAGTTCTGCGAGAACAGGCCAAAAAATTAGGTGCCGAAACGGCATTTTCAAGCAGTGATGCGGCGCAGGGGCAAGCATTCCTCGCGATGGCCGGCTTTACGCCTGAGGCCATTCAGGCCGCGTTACCCGGCGTTCTGGATACAGCTATTGCCGGCGGCGCGCTGAGCGGGGATATCTCTCTTGGTGAGACTGCCGACATTGGCGCCAGTGTGCTCAAGCAGTTTGGCTTGCAGGCAACGGATATGGGGCGTGTTGGTGACGTATTGGCCGGCACATTTACCCGTTCCAGCACAAACTTGCGCGCACTCGGCGATACAATGAAGTATACCGGGCCAGTTGCTGCCGCTCTAGGTATAAGTCTGGAAGAAGCGGCGGCGATGGCTGGTGTTCTCGCTAATAACGGGTTGCGTGGCAGCGATGCGGGGACAGCTATGCGCGCCTCTCTTACCCGACTTTCGGCACCAACCGGGGCCGCTGCGAAAGCCCTCAAGGAGCTTGGAGTAAGCGTCGCGGACAGCCGCGGTAAGCTGCGGCCTGTCGAGCAAATCCTCGGCGACCTGTATAAAGCCACGAAAAAATACGGTGACACCGATCAAATTAGCTTCTTCAAGGATATCGCTGGCGAAGAGGCAATGGTCGGGTTACAGACGCTCGTCAAATCCGTAGGGAGTGGTGATCTCCAGAGGCTTATTGCTGAACTGAAAAAAGCGCAGGGAGAGTCCGCGTCCACGGCAAAAAAAATGTCAGATAACCTCGGGGGCGACATTTCAAACCTCAGCAGCGCCTGGGAGGGTCTGCAAATCCAGATATCTGATACCGTCAAGGGCCCGCTGCGTAGCCTGGTGCAATGGCTTGATGAAACTATTTCGCGCGTAACAGTCTGGGTTAAGGCAAATCCCCGACTTGCGCAAACTCTCCTCCTCGTTGTGGGCGGTACGCTGGCGCTGACTGTCGCTATTGGCGCCCTCTCGCTTGCCGCCGGCATTCTGATTGGGCCGCTGGCAAAACTACAGCTCGGCTTTGCGGTGCTAACCGGTGGTCGCGGCATTCTCGGCACAGTCGCCGCATTCCGCACCCTGGGTGCCGCCGCTGGCCCGGTGATGGCAAGCATGCGCGGCTGGCCTGTCGTTATATCGGGTATCGCATCCGGTTTCGGGAGGATCTCCGCCATCATGCCCGCGATTCGGGCCGGGTTAATGGGTGCATTTCTGGCTCCAGGTGCGGCGCTGGCATCTTTTGGTAAAAGTCTTGGCATGCTGATGCTCAGGCTGACCGGCCTCCCTGCGCTCTGGGGCATGATCACCGGCACGGTATCTGTTCTGGGTGGGGCGCTGCCTTTCCTGTTAAGCCCAATCGGGCTGATTGCTGCGGCGTTTGTCGCGGCGGGGCTGCTGATCTGGCGCTATTGGGAGCCTATCAAGGCGTTTTTCTCCGGGTTCTTTGCTGGCGTATGGCAGGCACTGACGCCGCTCAGGGGCGCCTTTTCTTCGCTGGCGCCCGTCTTCTCTGCTCTGGGTGGCGGTATTAAAGCCGTCTGGGAGTGGTTCAAAAACCTGTTAACGCCGATGCAGACCAGCAAAGAGACGCTGGATAAGTGCGTCTCTGCCGGGGAGACATTCGGTCGGGTGATGGGGACGGCGCTTAGCGTTCTGCTGTGGCCGCTTCAGCAACTCATGAACGGCGTGGACTGGCTACTTAAGAAGCTGGATCTCATCCCTGACGGGATAGGCAAAGCCAGGCAACAGGCTGATAAGGCACAGCGGGAGCTTGAAGCCTCTGCGGCAGCGCTGGCAGGGCATCAACTCCCGTTAGGGAAAGCGGAAGTGTACAAGCCTGCCGGCGATAAACCTCCGGTCATTACAGGTGATAACGGCACTCTGCGACGTCTGAACAGTATCGCCGATAACACGAAGGCGACAGCCAACAATACGAAGAAAATCGGCCCCGGCGACATTGTTTTTAAAAACCTGCCGCGCGCACTGGCGCTGCGTGGCGCCTATCAGGAGGCACGGGTTATTCCGCAGCCTGTGCCGCGCGTATCTGCGGCGGCGGCCGGCGGTATTCTGTCGGTGCCGACTGCGACGCAGGGGGCATCACCTGTGCCGGTCGCGGCGGCTTCGGGTGCGGCGCCGTTCTTCCAACTGGTCTTTAACGACGTCGGTAAACGCTCGGATCAGGAGCTTGAAAAAATGGTTCGCAATGCCGTGCGCGATGCGATGGCCGGCACCCGCAAAACTAACCGTGGTTCATTCCGCGATCGGGAGTAAGGAGGTTTTTTATGATGATGATTTACGGGATGTTTGTTTTTACGCTGCGCACTGTCCCGTATCAGCAGCTGCGCCACTCGCAGGAGTGGCGTCACGTTAAGAATGACCGGGTTAATCAGTCGGCAGGCTGGCAGTACATCGGGCCCGGTGATGACACGATCACGCTTGACGGTGTGCTTTACCCCGAAATCACCGGCGGACGGTGGTCGCTGTCTGCGCTAGAGACAATCGGCTTTGCCGGTCGCCCCTGGCCGCTGATTGAAGGTGACGGGCAGATTTACGGGATGTACGTCATGACGCGGCTGGAGCGAGGAAAAACGGAGTTTGACCGCTACGGCAACCCCAAAAAGATTGAGTTCACTATCAGTTTGAGTCGGGCAGATGCGGATTTCCGCGAGAAGCTACAGACGTCGTCGGTCAGTGATGTGCTGGATGATCTCAAAACCAGCGCGACCAAAGCCGTTAACTCGGTATCAAACTCCCTCAGCAGCCTGTTTTAACCCACAAAAAAGCCCCTTCGAGGGGCTTTCACTGCCGGCAGATATCGCCATATTTGACTATGTTGGTACCGCGCCGCCACTTCTGACTGTCCTGCAGCACTGTTAATTTTGACGGCACTCGATACTCACGCCACTCGCGCCCAGCACATCAGCAGGGTGTGGGCTTCTACCACACTGAAAGATTTACCTTCGCCGAGGTTATCGGTTTTGCCGCTGGTATTGTGTTTGTGGGCTGGTTGCACAACTTCGTGCTGATGGTCTTCAGCCTCATCCGTTTCGCCCAAATTTGCCGGGTTAAAGCGCTGGCTGATATCGCCGCCAATCTCCCACGGATCCACCCGGCTCGGCACGCCGCCATGCTTATGCCTGCCGGCAGGTTTAGAGGTTAGCGTCACCTCTGGTAACTCGCTGGTTTCGCCGCTTACGTCAATCTGCACGGCTGGCAGATTAGCTTTCTGTAGCATGACGGTATCGCTGCCGCCGGTCGTACCAACGTTCGCACCACTGGCTTTACCGATGCGGATAGTCCTGTCTTCTCCGGTATAAACCCATTCAGTCCACGGGTAGCGCTCGTTGGGATTCACATTCTGCGCATAAAACTTCACAGTGCCGACGGGGTTATCCAGCTCCCAGGCAGCCGTGATGGCAGCTTCAACAGCCAGCCTTACCGCGAGCGGCGTTGCTGCTTTATCCTGATCGCTACTGGTAGTGGCGTTGCTGAGCCGGGTGAATCCTTTTTCGTTCAGCGTGGCGTCGGGATGGTTCCGTGAATTGGCGTGCTCGCTCAACTGCTCATCGGCATAATCTTTGGCATCATTACCGGCGTTAATCACATCCTCTACGGTTGCCAGCACGATTCCTGGATCAACGACAAGCTCTACCGCCTCGGTGCTGCTGACCGCCAGCCAGATTCGGAGGATGGTAAATCGCCCTGAACCTTCTGTCAGAGCGGGTTTATAGGTTTCCGGGACGTTGGCAACCGCCATGCACACACCGGCATCATCAAACAGCGCGGCCTCTCGGATAGTAAAGCCACCCACCTCAGGTGGGATGACCATTTCGGCAATAATGATGTTTTCGGTATCTGACAGCTTCAGGCTGTTCAGCTGAGTCCGAAATAATTCATTGACCAGCGCAGTCTGCTCATCGTTGGGAATTGTCGCGCTACCGCCACCATCACCGACAGACATTTGAGAAAATACAACCTTATCCCCGTTAACGATGGCGGCCGCAATTTTTTCCCTGCCAGCGACCGTTATCACCGATTTAAAAATTTTGCTCATTGTGATCGATTCCTCGCCATCTGGCCGTTATCGGGTATTCAGGTTGTCGCTTGTTGTTTCTCTGGATTTATCAACCAGAACATACCCCTCACCTTCTGGCTGAGACGACAGATACGAAACCAGCGCGGCCATCGCGTATTCAAAATACTCATCGTCAGGCCAGTCACCCGAAATAAAACTGCTGATATCGGTTGTGGAGACGGCGTAAACGCCGTCCTCCTCTTTGCGGATGTAATACATGGTCATATGAGTTTTTCCTTACTGGTAGCCGATAGTCGGGTGCAAATCGAGGTTCGCCCACACCGGCAATTTGACGTAGAAGGTGCCGGTACCGCCGGTGAACAGGAAACCGAGATAAGAGTAATTCCCGCCGATTAGCTGGACTGCCAGCGGCCGGGTTCCCATGTAGTCATCTGCGGTGATAGAAATCGTCTCATTTTTCAGGGACAGCAAAATATCCTGGGCGATACTCTGGTTTACTCCGTAAAGGTTTTCGGTTTCAGCCACCGGACCGGGAGCCGCGCTGACCGTTCTGGTGACGCTGGCAATGGTTCTGGCGATAGCCGATACGTTCAGCGCCCCGGCAAACGCTGCCGCTTTTACCGAGCAAAAACCGTGAATATGCTGCGTTCCCCGTTCAGGTGTTATTTGCCGGCTGAACAGCAACTGCACCGTATCGGTCGGCGAGTTCAGCGTGATTTTAATTGGGATGACCCCATCACTGTCTGCGTCACCTGCGCCGCCGTACACACATGATGCGCCGCCTGATTTTATGCACCAGAAATCCCCCGTTCGTGATGTGGGGACGTTCTCATTTTCATTGCCGGAAAACAGCAGCTTGTCGTTGATTCGATAACCGTATGTTCCGTCATAGGATGGCAGGAATCGGTATGTCTGGCCGCTGCCTGGATACTTAATAATGAGACGTGCCAGGTTGGCCGGGTTGTAACTTTTCCAGGTCGGGTATGCGCCGTTAACATACGGTGCGCGGCAGAAGATATTGCAGCTGTCCAGCTCCAGAATCGTCCTGATGGTCGTCCCGAACACAATATCCCTGACGCCACCATATTTATCGTTGGTGGATTTATTGGGGTAGATTTTCGCCCCGCGAATTTTGACGTTATTTTCCCCGTCATTCGTTGTTCGCGTCGGACAGTTAAGGATTAATCCGCTGTTACCCTCGATGTGGCCGTTAATGTAATTCACTTCCCCGAGGTTGGTCGGGCTGCAATGGAATACATCCCCGCCGTTGTAGTCAATGCTGCACATATCGAAGTAGAAGAAATCACCGCGATTATCCAGATAAACAGCATGGCTTCGGTTGTTACTTATCAGGCACCCACGAAATGACATTTTCTCGCCACTGTTAGCCCATTGCGGAGTGCTACCGCTCCATGCCGTATAGGTATCAATGCCGTAGGTGTTATTTGTAAAATGGCAGGCAACCACATCCATCAGATAGGTATTAACGGAGCCAGGGCGGAACCCTGAACCCCACCCGGATACGCGCGCATCAGAGAAGGTGGTATCCCTGAAATGGGCCTGGTCGCCGCCGGGGTACGTGACGTTACCCCAGCGCACGCCCGGATAGGTGGTCGCGTTGGGGTTTGAGGTTGTGTTCGGGCCTTTTATTAAACAGCCATTACCAATAAATCCGCCCGAATTATGGCTGTTAGAGGCACCGGCTCCGGCTCCCCATCCACCACCGTTATTCCGGTACATCATGTCATTGGTGAGGCCTTCAAACTCATTACTGCCAATAATGCCGACACCCGTGGTGAAGTCGCTGTAATCATAAATTGCCGCCGGCGCGGAATGAACCCTCAAAAACGACGGGATTTTGACGGATTTTTTATTCATGTAAAAATTCGTCACGCCTTCAGCGTTGGGGTTTGGGGGAATTCTTATCTCAGAATCCACACCGCCCGCAACGTAGCCACGGGAAATGACCTTGCTGACCTTATTCAGAATGATTTTGTTTAGGCAGTCGGCAAGATTATTTAGCGCATCAGAATAGCCAGCCAGAAACACATTATGTCCGAATGAAATATCCGCATCCCAAACCGCCCCACCCGCGGTAACGAAACGACTGTAGCCATCGTCGACCGCATCCGCCGCCGCCGGGTTATGCGTAATGATTACGTTTAATAATGGCCCTCCGATAACAGCGCGTTCCAGGATAATACTCTGACCTGAAATCGTTGGCTCAATCGTGCGAAGTGTCTCAAGGGTTTTGCACTTTCCGATCCATTTCAGGCCATCGTTTGAAGCCAGGTTCTGGCGAATGACTGCATCTGATGTATAGGCCCAGGCTCCCGCCCCTACGCCGCCGGTCGTTTTCGGTGATGAGTACGCCGGAACGCTCTTGGGAAATGCGCCCGTCCATACAAGGCGAAGTACGCCATAGAGTATTTCTTCGCGTGGCGACTCCAGCGTAGCACCTTCCGAAAAGGTCTTTACCGCGCTGATTTTTTCCGCGATAAGCTGATCTAACTCTCCAGCTTGCTGCTTAAGGAACCGCGTGCGGTTGGCCAGGCTTTTCAGTGGGCGGTTTGCCACGCCGTCCAGTCCTCCGGAAACGCGCTCGCTTCTGGAAATAAGCTCAATCTCTTCTTCCCACAATGAGGATTCTGGCAGTCTGGTCATAGTCTTACCCGTAATTAAAATTACCGTCGTGGAAAATCACGCCGTTATAAGTAATGTTTTCTTCCGCCTCATAGTCGGCGGGGTAAATACTGATAATGTCGCCGCTGCAAAGCGTTGACCCCGTCCAGATATCCCCTGTCAGCTTAACGGCGATATTGAGCCGGGCGGCATGCCTGCTGACCGGTTTTGCGTCATCAATCAGGCGATTCAGTTCGGCCAGCGTCTTGTGTGTCAGACCGACCTCATTGATATCGACTTCAAGGCGGAATGTTCCCGGCTCGTCGCCGACGTCGAACCACTCCGCGAACGTCGCTGAAAATCCCATGTCCTCAATAACACGCCGCACCGCCGCGCGCGTACCTTTGCGCCGGTGCAACCAGTACGAACGCTGAATAGCGGCAATCTTTCTCTCTGCCGGCCACCCCTTATCCCACCTGTCAACTGACAACGCCCAGGCCAGATACGGCAGCAGATCCACGGGGCAATCTGTCGGCGTCCACAGTGTGCGAAGTGCAACAGTGATCGCCGACAGCCTGGCCGTGCCGGCTTCGGTGTGGCGAAGCCAGTCTCTGGAGGACGGCGGCAGGAGAGAATTACTCATCGGTGCCGCCGTTTTCCACGGTGTACCCGGTATTACGCGCGACCTGCGTGTTATCGATCTGCAGATCGCTTGACGGGGAGTTAATCACCACGCGCTGCACCCCCTGAACATGCAGGGCCGCCGAAATAGCGGAGCGCACCACGTCACGGCCGATTTTTTTATCAGCGCCGGTCAGGAAGGTTTGCAGTGAGGCCAGCGCGGTATTAATGATCGGTTCCGATTCCGGGCCCGGATACAGATACAGAGTGGCATCAATTGCGTATTCAATAATTTTGGCGCCCTGCACTGTCACGCGATCGCCCAGCGGGCGCGTATCTTCATCGTTTACCGCTGCCTGCACCGTCGCGATCAGCTCGGCTGATGGCGTGCCGTCACCGTCACTCGACAGGATGGCTATCACCACTTCTGCGGGTGCCGGGCTGGTCGCGCGCACGGCGGCAACCTTCCCGCTGGCGCTACGGGCAAAATACTCATATGCCGCCGATGGCCCGGCAACGCTCATCCCCTCAAACGCTGCCTGCGCACGCAGGCGCAGGGCTTCATCACTTTCCGTTACCGCGTCTGTGGTGTCGGTGGCTTCGGTGATAATCAAGCGTTCCGTGTCCAGATTGGCGGCAATATTATCCAGATCATCGCCGGTCGCATGGCTCAGCATGCAGGCCGCCGCCCCTTCATTGATGCGCTGGCGTAGCAGCAGTTCGCGGTACGCCATCGCCTGCGCGATGATGGTCAACGGCTCGGATTCCAGCGCCAGCGCAGCGGCAACGGCTGACTGCTGATCAGCAGGAAATGCTGCCACCATGACCGCCTTAACCTCGGCGAGAATGGTCTCGAAGTCGAGCTCTTCAATAATGGTCGGTGATGGCAGCTGCGACAGATCAATCGTTGGCATTAGCGCTCCTTAATGTCACCGCGCGGGTGCTTTTTTCCATGGTCTCGGTCAGCATGCCGGACATTTCCGCTGTTACGGCGCCACTGGCGGAGTACGTCACATTGATGGTGTCCAGGACAATGCGCGGCTCCCACGCCGCCAGTGCAATCACAGTTGCGCTCATCAGTTGCAGGCGGGTGACATCGTTTTGCGGACTGTCGATAAGATCAGGGCACAGAGAGCCGTAGTTACGGCGCATCAGGCGACTACCTACCGGTGTCAGCAGAATGTCGTTAACCGACTGCCACACATGATCCTCGTCGGTCAGAGTGCCGGTGCCTGCGGCATTCATACCGCGATAGCGTTCTGTCATTTTGTGCCCACCGTCCAGTCGCCACCGCGCTCAACCTCGCCGTGATTGTGATCATCCACCTGCACGCCGTTAGATTTGAACGCTCCGCCGGTGTGATTAAAATTGCCGCGCATCTCCCCGCCCTTGGTGACGTTCAGATTTTTGGTGGTCAGCAGGTTGGTGCACTCCACCTCCGGCGTTTCCAGCGTGATTTTGACTGACGCCTCAACCACAGCGGATTGAATACCCTTTACCTGCAATGCGCCTGCCTCCGCGTCATAGCGGAACGTTGCACCGTCCGGAGCGGTCACCACCATCTCATTACGCGATGTGCCCGGTGCCGGGTTGTCGTCGCTGTACAGGCTGCCGCCGATAAAGGCGACATCGGTATTACCGCCCAGGCACAGAAACCAGACCTGCTCGCCGATGGATGGCGGTACCCAAACCTTAAACGCCCCGGCCCGCTGCGCGTTCCAGCGTAGCCATGTGGTTTCAAGTCTGCCGCTCTGCACTCTGACGCGCCATTTGTCCTCGTCGATCTCGGTCACCGTGCCGGTGCGCACGACGTTCTCCAGCAGGCGAATCAGCTCAGCAAGATCCATCAGCGCACCCCCAGCGAGTCGATCACCTGACGGGCTATCGCCATGCGGTCGGCCTTACTCAGGCCCAGCAATTCACGGCGGGGATAAGTCGCCATCGCGCCGCTGCTGTTGACTTTGTCGCGCAGGCCGAACTGATGGACGCGGGCAATACGCGCAGCCACGCCGGAATACCCCACCTCAACACCGTCAGGCGTGGCGCTGGTTTTAAGAAAACGAGCGGTACGCAGACGGCGAAACATCTGCTCTCGTTTGGTCGTATTCCGGCTGGCTGGTCTGAAGCTGATATCGAGGTAGCGTTCAATATCTTCGCGATAAAACGAGCGCATATCCCCTCTGTCGATATCAAAGCCGGTCAGCATGCGCCCGTGGCGTCCGCGAGTGGCCCGCCAGTTGCGTAGTTGGCGGGTTTCCCCCTGCCAGATAAAACGCATGCCTGCCTGCGCGCGCAGTATCCGCTGCTTGCGTTGCGGGTACTTCGCCCCGTCCGGCGCCTCTTGTCTGCCGATACGCTGGCTTTGGCTCCGGCGCAACATGGTACCGACGCTGCGGGCGGTACGCTGTCTACCTGCCGGAGACGTGCCCGACAGGATCGTCGCAAACACCTTGTCAAGCTGCTGAAACAACGCGTCGTTATTGCTCATACCAGCGCGCCCCCGGACTCCGGATCAAAGACCATCTCCCACTCGCCACCGTTAAAGCGCGGACGCGACTCCGCCAGATGTTTCGCGACGGGTTTTCCGTCCGCGATTTCCACTATCACGCGCTCCCAGGCAGGCACCTTAAACAGAATGTCGGCGACGTCGTCATTGACGATATCGGCGTCAAACTCCACCTTACGGTTATTGTCGGGATTCAACAGCAGGTCGGGCTGCTGCTGCCATACCCACGACAGCAGCGGCAGCATGAGATCATCAATCTGGCCGGGAAAATCCATCGCCAGTACCTGAATGGTGTAGTGGTACATGAACGATGCTTCGCCGGTCGCCTCGATCTGGATATGGCCTTTCTCCACCCAGACTGTGATTTGTTCCGGGTTGGCTTTGCACCAGGTGTTACCGGCGGTCAGCGCAGCACGCAGTAGTTCAGCTTTTTTCACTTTACCCCCCTGGCAATACGCCGCAGTTCCAGCTCACGGATCCCCGCCTTATCTGCGTTGCAGGTATCCAGCGCGTCAAGTAATGAGTCCGTCCAGACGGCAAGCCCGCCCCACGTCATCGGCCTGGCCGGTGGCGGCGGGACGTCAGTTTTTGCCGTCAGGCTTTCCGGTAAGGGCTCCTGAATAATCTGCGGCGGCGACTTCTTCGGCTCGCTGGTACAGGCCGTCAGCGCCAGCAGCAGGCACAGGAGCAACGGCGCAGCCGTTACCGGCCAGTGCGGTTTTGATGTTTTCACGTCGATGCTCTCCCGTTGTGTTGCGCTGCTGGTTTAGTGTTTTCAGTCTGGCTTCCACCCGGCTGACGTCCTGGCGTAGCGCCCTAACCTCGGTCAGCACATCGCCGGTCTGCTTCAGTTCTTCCTGGGTGCTGGTCAGCGATTTTTCGGCCTGTTCGCGCTTATGGCTTTGCCATGCGATGGCGCTGACAGCGGCGATCGGCAGGGCAAACATCACGATGGCAAGAATGGCGGTCGCTTTCATTTCGCCCCCTTCAGCGCGGGGTCGGATAAACACCAGGCCTTAAACTCTTCCCGGCGGTTGATCAGCCCTTTCAGGCGCTTGCCGCCGGAGTTCACAAAGTCCGTCAGCCGTTCGCAAACGCCCTTCCAGTTGCCCGCCTGCGCGTTGTGCCAGAGGGTGGTTCTGACTTTCTGGCCCTTGCCATTGGTGTACCAGCCCAGCCCGGTGCAGCCGACGTTAAACGTGCCGTCGGTCATGCCCTCGAAGACTTTCTGCGGCGCAGCGGCACCGTTAAATTCGCGGTTAACGCATTTCTCAGCACGCAGGAGGTCGTTAACCCATCGCTCGGCGATCTCGCCCTCGGCGTACTGGCGATCCTCCACCTTTGAGGTGGAGCCAAGGCCTACCGTCAGCACGCCCGCCGGGCAGTAGTACGGGGTCTTACGGCAGTCCTCATACTTCGCCATCTTCAGCTGTGCTTCCGGGCTGGTTCGCAGCGCCTGCGGCCACAACGTGGCGGCCAGCGAGATGATCGCGGCGATGGAGCAGGCAATAATCCCCTTTTTCATCGCGGTGCCTCCCGGATAGTGCGGATCAGTTCTTTAACGTCCTGACGGTTCTCGGTGTCGTCGCGGATGGCGTCGATCAATTCGTTCAGCAGCGTGTTGTTGGTTTCGTGAATGCGCGCCATGCGGCGGCGATGCAGCTCACCCAGCGCGGCGGCAGCGATACCAATCAGGATGCCGATAGCGGTCAACCAGTCCTTTTGCGTCATTACGCCGACACTGGTCAGCAGCGTTGACCAGGAGTACGTCACGCCATTCCAGATACGATTAATCAGCTCCATAGCTGCACGGTCTCCTGTGTCGCGGTGGCGCTGATTTCCGGCAGTTCCACCACCTGGCCGGCGTCGAGAAAGATCTGACCGGCCAGCGATTTGTTAGCGGCGAGGACTACCTCAGTCACGCCCTGCGTGGTGCCGTAGTGCCGCTGGCACAGCAAATCCACGGTATCGCCCTGCAATGCTTTCACTTTCATCAGAACGCCTCCGCAGTATTGCGCACGGTGCCGCGAATGTCGGATATCGCCCAGCGCGCATCGCGCCACATATCGTCGGCCTGTGAAGCCAGCGCGATGGCGCGCTTCTCGCCCGCATCACCTGTGGTATCCACGTCCCGGTTAGTGCCGAGGATATGCGCACGGGCGATGCTGAATACCGCGCGGCGGTAGCGATGAACCTTCACGCTCTCGTTGTTCACTCTGACCGCCGGGACGTCGGCCAGTTGGGTGTAACCCGCTGCCAGTTGAGCGGCCTGCCAGTCAGTGAGCTGATCGAGGGTGTGGGATACCCCTTCAATAACGGCTTGCTTCAGGCGCGAGGTCGTCACCGCTCCATTGATGCGCATTTCCATGCGCACATCGCTCAGGGCGATTTCCGGCCAGAAACTCCCGGCAGTGACTTTCTCGCCACCGTCGTCAGTGTCCGGCACATCCTCCGAAGAGGGGGTAACAGTGCGACCGGCTACAAGGCTCATCGCGTCGTCTCCTGAATAGGTGGCGGTGAGCGGACGGAGAAAAGTAAACGCAATGCGTTGCAGATCTCCGCCCGCGCCGCCAGCGCACGGGGCGCAAGTCGGTTATTTTTTGGCGGCAGGCGTTTTTTTCGCGGTTGTTTTACGCGCTGCCGGTTTACGGGTTGGGCTTTTGCGGGTGGTTTTGGCTGCTGTTTCGCTGGCCGCTACCGCCGGATTTGACGATGCTGCAGCTTGGCCTGCACCTGCGCCGTCCGCTGCGGTATCTCCTCCAGTTTCGCCGGTGCCTTCGGCGCCCTCTCCACCATCGGAACCATCGGTGCTATCGGCCCCGTCTGCGCCTGTCTGTGCGGCGGCTTTTTTCACCACACGAGCCAGTCGCTCAATCTCTTTTTTCACCCCGGCGCCCGCGTCCAGGGTTAGCGCCTGGCGCAACAGTGCCAGCGCGGTGGTCTGTTCTTCGGTTGTGCCGTTACGCAGCGCAAAAGCGCGAGCTTTGCACAGCTTGGCGCGCACCACATCGGGCATATCGCTGCCGGCGGTAAAGTCCGCTACGTCATCGAGTACCGTCAGATACGGCGTGACGTCGGTGGTATCGTCTGCCTTGACCTGCACCAGAATCGGATCGCAAATCTCATCGACCAGAACGGTTGCGGCGGTACGGTTGAAGCGGTCGGGCATCAGCAGACCATGCGTGACGACATAGCGACCAATGCGGGCGGCCAGCGCGTAATCACCGGCATCGATCGCCCAGACCATCAGGGTGACAATCACCTCATCCTGTCGGCCGCTGTCGCCGTCGAGCGTGCCCTCGATCCAGCCCTCGTAATGCGGGAGCAGCTGGCGTTTCATCGCCGCTTTCGCCTGGTCAGACTGCACTCGCTTTAATGCACTCTGATCCATGCGTAGCCGGTGCATGATCTGCTCGTGCGCCGTCCGCGCGGTATCTGACTGCTCGTCTGTTTTGCCATGACGTTCAGCCATGACGCGTTGAAAATGTTTTTGTGCCGGTGTCAGCATTGTTTTTTCCCCGATTAACGGCGGGCCGAAGCCCGCCAGTGCGCGGTTACTCGCCGCCCGGTGCTTCGGCAAAGGTGATGCCGTCGATAAAGGCCACCGCGCCGTAGTCTTCCACGATGAAGTCATCGTTTGAGGACTGGTACGTTGCCACGCGGTTGTATTCCGGTTCCTCTTTGATCGTCCGGCGCAGACCACCGCGCTGGTAGTAGATCGAGAGGTTTTTAAGCGGCGTGATGAGAATGGCGTTACCCGGCATGTAAGGGGCGATAAAGGTCGGCATATTGCCTACGCGTTCCTGCGCAACAATCAGCTGACCGGCCAGCATTTCGGTGTTCGGGTTGGTCTGACTCATGGCGTTGATGGTCGGGAAATTGCTGGTTGTTAGCAGATCGCCGGACAAAATCACCACGTTGTCAGGGTTGCGCTTATGCCATTCATCCATGAGGCTGTTTTTGGCGTCATAGACCGCAGCCGCTACGTTGCCGTAGGTTCCCTCGGCGACAATGGCGTTGTTCTGGTTGCGCGAGGTGATCGTCACGCCGGTAATGCGACGGTGCGCCGCTTCGTTGCGAATTTTTTGCAGCCAGCCGATACCGCAATCCTGCAACAGCGGATTCGCTGCGCGGTCTGACGGGTCGGCGTAGCTGGTACCGTTAAAGCCGATCATGATGCGGTCGAGCGACATCTGACGGGCCATCGCAGAGCTAATCAGCGGCTGGAAGTTCGGTTGATGCGCCCACGCATCCATTTGCGCGTAGCTGACGGCGTAGTCGTAGTTGGTTTTACGGCACAGATAGTTGTACGGATCCATCTGGTCGTTAGCGCCGGGATTGCGGCGGTTGGTGGTGCTGTTGTTGACGCCCGCCAGCGGGCCTTTGCTGCCGATCAGGATTTTCTGTCCGATCTGCTCTTCAACGCCAAAGACGTTGATCAGTTTCAGGAAAGCATCATCCTGCTGCGCTGCGGCCTCAAGGCGCTGCTGCACGGTCGGATCAACGCTGAATTGCGCCGCGACGGCGGCGGCGGTGACGCCGTTCAGCTGCGCCTGACGGGCAACGTAACCGTCAAAGTGCCTGCGGGTGGAGTTTCTCATGTGCGGTTTCTCTCGTTATGGATATCAGTAGTCAGCGAGCTGCGCGTTAGCACCGCCGTTTGCTGGCTGGCGCTGGCTGAAGTTGCCGTCCGTCCCTTCAAGCTGCTGACGCAGTGCGGCAAGGTCAGTGGTCAGCTTCTGGATGGCGGCCTTGTCCTGCTGGCGCTCCTGTTCGGAGGTGCTGAACTGCTCGCCAAGATCAACCTGAGACTGCGCCACGACCTCAACAGCCTGATGCACCTGGCTAAAACGCTGATCGTCGGTTTTCTGACCCTTGCCGAGAATGCCCATCACGCGGGAGAACCATTCCTTACCTGAATCATTACGGCTCTGATTTTCCTGCATCAGTTCGGCCTCAAAAGAAGCGGTAAACAAGGTGACTTCTGCATCCTGCGAACTGAAACGCATGATCTCGGCGCGCTTTTCAGCGGTGAATTTCAGCTTATCGGTACCCAGGCTTGCCGGGGTGTCGGTCATCGCCAGCCCCATAAGGTACGGGCCTTTCGTCAGTGGGAAGCTAGGGTGTATTTCGGTGCTGGAATAGACCTTCTTGCCGTCGGCCAGCATGTCCTTCATGCGTTGAGTGGGCTCAATCTCTGCAAAGAGATGCGCCTCCCCGGTCAGAGGGCCTTCGTTGATATCCTCAGCGGACAGAGCAACAACATCCCCCATAGCGCTAAATACACTGTCAGGGAACGGGGAAAGATAGTGCTCAATGTTGACGCGCGCGCCATAGACTGCCGGGTTGTACGCTGCCGCCATCGCATGAAGCTGTGCGCGGGTGACATTGCGGCCATCGACCGTTGTTCCGGACGTCATGACCTTAAATTTCTTGCGGGTGGTTGCCTGATTAGCCATGTTCTTTTGCTCATCTGGTTGAGTTCCCGGTGATGATGGCAGGCGGTGCCGCACGCGCTCAACGCGTTGTTGTTGTGAGGGAACTGTGACAACCAAAAGCGGGCGAAAGGGCACGCGCGCGCGGGTTAATCTCCCCGGCAGGAAGCGAGGAGGACAAATGGCGATTGAAGAAGCATTCATCATGCAGCGGGCGCGGCAGCTCTACTGGCAGGGATACCCGCCGGCGGAAATCGCGCGCCTGATGGGTATCAATCAGAACACGATTTACTCATGGAAAAAACGTGACGAATGGGACACCACGCCACCGATCCAGCGCGTCACGACGTCCATTGATGCGCGACTGATCCAGCTCACCAGTAAGGACACAAAGACCGGTGGCGACTTCAAGGAAATTGACCTGCTGACGCGACAGCTCAAAAAGCTGGATAACGGCACACCAATGGCGCAGCCGAAGAAGAAGATCCGCAAGAAACAGAACTTCTTTTCCGAGACGCAGATCTCCGCGCTGCGGGCCAATATCATCGACTCGCTGCACTGGCATCAGAAAACCTGGTATGAGAACCATCACCACCGTAACCGGGCGATCCTGAAAAGCCGACAGGTTGGTGCGACCTGGTACTTTGCCCGCGAAGCGTTGCTGCGTGCGCTGTCTGATGACGTGAAGTACAAGCATCAGCTCAACCAGATATTCCTGTCGGCCAGTCGTCGCCAGGCGTACCAGTTTCGCAGCTTCATTCGCGCCGCTGCCGCCGAGGTAGACGTGGAACTTAAAGGGGGTGACATGATCCAGCTGTTTAACGGCGCGGAACTGCACTTCCTCGGTACCTCTGCGGCAACTGCGCAGTCCTATACCGGCAATCTGTACTTTGACGAATTTTTCTGGGTCGGGCAGTTTGCCAACCTGAAGAAAGTGGCCGGCGCAATGGCGACCCTGAAGGGATTGACGCGTACCTACTTCTCGACACCGTCAGCGGAGAGTCACGAGGCGTACCCTTTCTGGTCGGGTGAAGCCTTCAACAAAGGCCGCAGCCACGGTAAGCGCGTGGAGTTCGACACGTCCTGGAAGACGCTTAACAGTGGGTTGATGTGCCCGGACAAAATCTGGCGCCAGATCGTCACGTTGCAGGATGCGGTCGATAACGGTTGGGATCTGACTGACATTGACGAAATCCGCGAGGAAAACAGCCCGGAAGAGTACGACAACCTCTACGCCTGCACCTTCATCAAGAACGGTGAAACCGCCTTTGACTACAACATACTGCTGAGCTGCGGCGCAGACGGTTACGACGAGTGGCCGGACTGGAAACCTTACGCCATGCGGCCAATGGCCGATCGCCCGGTATGGATTGGCTACGACCCCAACGGCTCCAGCGGCAAAGGCGACAGCGGGGCCATCTCTGTTAACGCGGCGCCACTGATCCCCGGCGGCAAGTTCCGCACTATCGAGACCATTCGCGTGCGCGGCATGGAGTTTGAGGCGCAGGCCGCCATGATCATTAACATGCTCACGCGCTACAACGTGCAGCACATCGGCATCGACGGCAGCGGCATTGGCGAGGCGGTTTACCAGCTCGTGAAGAAGCGCTTTCCGGCGGCGGTGTGCTACCAATTCTCGCCAGCCAGTAAACGCATGCTGGTACTGAAAATGCTGCAACTGATTCGCGCCGGCCGCTGGGAGTATGACCGCGGAGAATATGATCTAATCACCGCTTTCTGCGCCGTACGCAAGGTGGTCACGCCCGGCGGCGTCATCACTTACGACACCGACCGCGCCCGTGGTGTGAGTCACGGCGATCTCGCCTGGGCGACCATGCTCGCCACCGTTAACGAGCCGCTGGGCCAGGAAGGCGGCAACACTATGACTGTTATGGAGTACTGATGAGCAGACGAAAATCCCCGCGCGGCAGGCAGTATGCCAGAGAGCAAGCAGACCTCGCCGACGCGCTGAAGTCAGCCCCCGGCCTGAGCGCGTTCACGTTCGACGGCCCGTGGCCCGTGACCGGTGCTCATGACCTGCTGGATAACATGTACTGCGCCAACAATGGCCGGTACTACGAGACGCCGATTAGCTGGTACGGGCTGGCCCGCCAGTTCGGCTATGCGAGCTGGCACCAGTCGGCGCTGTTCTTCAAACGTAACGTGCTGGCCGGGTGCTTCATCCCGCACAAGCTGCTGTCGCGCCAGGCGTTCTCGGCCTTTGCGCTCGACTGGTTTGTATTCGGCAATGCGTACCTTGAGATGCGGCGCAACCGCCTGCATGGGCCAATGGGTTTTCGTAACTCGCTGGCGAAGTACACCCGGCGAGGTTCTGACCTCGACACCTACTGGTTTATTCAGTCCGGGCTTGACGATCACCCGTTCGAAACCAGTTCGGTGTGTCATGTGATCAACCCCGACATTCACCAGGAGATCTACGGCATGCCGGAGTATTTCGCCGGCCTGCTGTCGGCTAACCTGTCTCACTCGGCCGACAAGTTCCGCAAGCTCTACTACGACAACGGATCGCATGCGGGTTGTATTGTCTACGTCAGCAGCGCAGTGGCTGACGGGGAAAGTCTGGAGAACCTGAAGAAGACATTGACCGATACCCGGCGCGGCGGGGCATTTAAAAACATTCTGCTGAGTGCGCCCGGCGTCGGCAAAGACGCCGTGCAGATCCTGCCGTTCAGCCAGATATCGGCGAAGGATGAGTTTGTCGGCGTGAAGTCCTCCACCCGCGACGACATGCTTGCAGCTCACCGCGTGCCGCCGCAACTGATGGGTGCCATCCCGGAAGGCAACGGATCGTTCGGCGACGTCGAGAAGGCGGCGAGGGTATTCGCGGTCAACGAACTGACGCCGGTGATGGAAGCGATGAAGCATGTTAACGACTGGCTCGGCGAAGAGGTGATCCGCTTCAACCCTTACGCCCTGCTGGAAACCCCGAAGTAATTTGAAGGTACCGCACTGCCATTTCCGGCGGTGTGGTACCGACCAGCACCACCACCATTCCCGGCCATGTCGGCCAACCTGCAACACTTCAATGTCATATCACCAACCAGACGCAGCCAGCGCCACTCTGGCGGGCTTTTGCCTGCCCGCTCGCCGGATGCACCGCGAAAGTGCGCGCCCGGCAGGCGGCTTTTGGCGAGGTATACCGACCCCTTCCCTACCCCCAAAGCGCGCGATTGCTCCCCCGCCTCGCCTGCGCGCTAAACATGCGTCTTTTTGTGCACTTTGTGCAAACCGCCCAGGTCCCGCCAGTGCTGGCGCTGTGAGGCAAAAACGACGTTTCAAAAATTGTGCAAATTTGTGCAACATTTTGCATTCATTAAATCCTAAAAAAAGCCCGCGTTTTGGCGGGCTGGAAATCAAGACTTCAGTGGTTTGGTAACCTAATAAAACCACGCTGACATTATCAGTATGGCTGCGCAAATTTAATGATACTTATCATAATTTTCAATGACATGTCCGAATTGGTATTCCAAAGGGCTGGGCGTGTTTCTAACCTGTGTTTTATGTAATTCACGAAAGAAATTATCATTTCATTTTTCAACTTTACCTAAGTGCTGATAGGTTCCGTTTTTTGTTCGCTTAAAAATATCTATTTTAACAACATTCTGTGCACTTAACTGGCTAGAGTGTAGAAGGTAGAGGCAATAATCTTTAACCTGCTTATCTAAGTCTATATTAGACTGAGCTATGCGAAGCAGTAAGGAGCCTGTAGATGTCAAGTTTTTTATTTTAACCGATACCACTCTACGCTTATCCACACCTAATATATATTCTTCATTAGCACCCCATGTGTGTATATTTAGATTAAAATCTTTGTTAAATAAAAAGAGATCTGTAATTATAAAATTTGAAGCTGCTTCAGGCCTTACAATACCTAAATCCATCATTTCATTGATATCATCGACACTTACATCTGATGCAAAGGATCTGATATCATCATTGTTTTCGGAAAAAATAAGTTTTCCTCCAGCCGTGTACTTAGAAAGGATCTCCAAACTTTGCAGTTGTCTTTTTTCCATTGTCGATAAAATATTCATTGTCCTCAATGATATTGAACCACCGGCTTGAATTTCAGAAGCAAGAACCCTTCCCCATAAAGAACGAACTTCATCTTCCGACACCTTAGAAGCATGGTTGTACCAGTGATGAAAAAAAGTCTCCGACAATGGTTCCTCGTCTACAACTGGATTTTCATTTTGCAACGTATGAATTGCATGATTCAGGGCCTCTCGTGCATTAGCATCCCTCATAGACAACATTGCGCCTGCAACGGTATTAGGTTCCTGAGCATCGTCCCGCAAGATGATTAAGGCACCATCACGATACTCAGCTACCCCCCCCTCAATCAAGGAAACATCCTTTAATTTCTGAGCATTACTGAGAGCTTCATGATAATCGCTATTACTTAATCTTTTTCCCAAAATCACTCGAAATAACTTGCCCAATCCTTTTGTTCCACCTTCAATGGCAGGGGTAAAGTCTGCGTTTACATTTATCTGTGGGTCCATGGCGAATCCTCCGTTTGTGATAAAAGACGTCTATTATATAGGCTTATCCGCTCACTCTTGAAATGCAAGCCCATATGATAAAATTTCGATAATTTTTGATGATGATAGCTCTCCGCCTTAATTCCAGATGGCTCATTCTTTATCACCTCCTTCAGAATTGCCATCTTCAACGTCACCTGCAGCATGGTCATTAGTGGCCGGAATTGATGTATGACCAACACATCCAGAAGCGACGGAGCCAGTCTTGCCTAGTAGTGCTAATTTTCTGGTCATTCTCTCTCGGTTCTGTAACAGCCCTTGCTGACCCTGTTCCAATCTGATATTCCGAACTACCTCCGGCAGCGGTGCATGCTTACGTTTATCCTGTAACGCAAGCGGTGTGGCTGATTCATCGTGTCCGTGATTGGTTGCAATGCCAAATAATAATACCAACCGTATGGTTGGGCGCAGACGTGAAACGCGGCACGACTCCACGATCATACACCTTTCCGTTTCGACGATATGAGTACCGCGCATGCTTTTCACCCACAGCTTATCGCCTTGCTCCGGCACAGATGGCAGATCAAGCGTTATTTCCGGACGAGCACTCTTTTTAAGTCTGATAACGATATTTTCGTTAATTTCTACACTGAACGTGGTCATAGTTTCTTCCTGGTAGCCTTTTGCCAGCGACTAAGTAACTCACTTTGCTTAGTCGCCGATGCTGGGGCGTGGTTGGCATGCTTATAAAGCCGATGCTCTACCACCAGACCCCCTTCTCTGATGGCAAATTCCATTTCGCCATACGCCAGAATGCAGCCACTTAACAACGCTCTAACCTCTCTATCGGTTAGAATGATATTACGTCTATCCAGACCCGCGATCACTTTATCAGGCATTGCCTGAGCACCCGCTCTAATGTCTGGTTGTGGTGAATTCTGATTCTGGTTAATTGATGCTGCGCCGTTCTGACGAAGCAATGCAGCTTCAGCTTTTTTCTTCTGATACTCCGCAACCGCCGCCGCGTAGTTATCTGCTCGCCGTTCAGCCTCGATCCGCAGCTGCTCGCGCCAGCGCCGCTCGGCCTCTTCCAGCGTCAGGCTCATATCTTTCGCGGCGGTAACTTTTGGCCCCCATGTCAGCGCGCTTTCGTCATCAATCGACGTGCGCAGGCCGCGCGCGGTACGCGTGAAGGCTTGATCTGAGCTTTCCCGGGCGGATTTTCTTAACCTGCTGGTGATCTCCTGCCTTTGCTGGCGTGAATATCGCCTCAAAACATCGATATTCAGCGGAAGTGCTGTCACCGAACTGTTGTCGGGCGCGGTTTTATCAGCTGGCACCGCCGTTTCTGATGGTGCTTTTTCGTCCGATCCGGCGGGCCCCGTACAGTTATTGACAGAACTCCGAGGGGCCGCTGCGCGGCCTTCTAAGGTCAAATTCTCGACCGGCGACGGCTTACGCTTCGGCACAATTTTGTATTCGGTTGTGCGGGTAAAAATGACGGATTCACGGATGGTGAGAGGGCAATAGACACCGGTTATTTTGGCGACCGTGTCACCATAATCATTGCCTTCCTCGGTGTATTCGTAACTGAGGCGAACGCGCAGGCAGTCACGAGGCACTAACGGGCCGCCCTGGGCGTTGGTGTACCCCGGCCAGTCCGCCGCGTCAGCAGCTGCGCGAGCCTCTTCGATCTCCGGATGTAGAACCAGCTCGCGGTTACCTAACCGGCGCAGCTCGCGCCAGGTGGTCACCGGGGCGCCGCCGATCTGCTGAAACTGGCGGATATTCCAGCGCGACGCCCATGCGCGCACGCGCTTCGCCATCTCTTTGACGGGTTGGCCGGATTCATCGTCTAGCTCGCCGTCCATGCCGTAACCGTCGATATTTTTAGAGATGTACTTCGCGATATAGCCCGTTGCAGAGCCAAATTTTTCATCAATCGGCGTAACGGTAAAACGGTGCTCCTGCGCGCCCGGTTCGTTACCGTCCTCTTTCAACGCATGCTT
The DNA here is from genome assembly GCF_009758445.1 of Klebsiella sp. 10-1. NCBI lineage: Bacteria > Pseudomonadati > Pseudomonadota > Gammaproteobacteria > Enterobacterales > Enterobacteriaceae > Klebsiella > Klebsiella sp. 10-1. The sequence continues at coordinate 257,506 of NZ_WQRE01000004.1, read as the reverse complement.
GCGGAAAATGGCCGTTGCATATTCCACCTCTTCCGGGCGCAGGAATAGCAGCAGGTGCCAGTGCGGGGTGGCGTCGTGGTGCGGCTCGGCTACACGAAAGCCGAAGGTGCGAATACCTTCTCGCCCCCATTTCGCACGGACTCGCGCCCAGACTTTGCAGAGGTATTTCTGCGTCTGGCGCGGGCCAGCGTCGCGATATTTGTCGTTGCGTTTGCCGGATTTTACGTGCGTGGAGTGATAACGAGACGGCGCGGTCAGCGTATAGAACATGCCAACCAAACCCATTTCGGTTGCCATATCCTCAAACCCACGCATGCGCACCATCAGCTCGGCGCGGGCGTTTTTGGGGTTGGACGTGCTCCCCATGACCTTGTCCAGCAAAGAGCTGCGCTCGCCAGTGTCCTGATCTTCCAACTCCATCGCCTGGAGGTATTCGAAGTTCGCTTTTTTCTGGGCTATCCATTCCTTGAAGCACGGATCGGAGCAATACGGCGACGCCACCTTACTGACGTAGCCCGCGGCGATCATGAGGTGCTCTCGCCAGCAATCATGGATCCGGCGGATTTTACCTAACCACCACTTTTCCGACTGAAGGCGCGCAACGGCGCGCAGTGCCTCTTCGGCTCCCATCTCCTCTTCGCAATACCGACCCCAGCCAGGGATCGAGATATTGAGCTTCGTCGCCTTGCTGGCGATATAGCCGTAAGCGTAGAGCGTGGAAAACTCAACATCAGCGGTTTTCCCGTACTGGAAATCAAACTCGCGCATAAACTCGCTTTTCATCAGGTTTGCGAGCTTATAGGCCAGTCGTTTCAGGCGTTTTTTGTCCGCCCAGGGCAGCAGGTGAAAATCATCACGGAGAGGCGCAAGGATCGCGGGGAGTTCGCTCTGCGGTAGGTATTGGGCGTTTACCGCGTCGACGCGGCGTAACACGTGCCGCTCAAACGTGCTGAACAGCCAGCGCACTGCCTCTTTTGGATCGTGACGCTCCAGCGATTCCAGGCGCAGAGAGAACCGCTTGCGGATAAACGCCGGTAGAGTCTGAACCCGGCGGCGCAGATAGTGAGCGCGGCCTTTGCGGTCGAATGCTTCGCGCGCGGCGCCCTCGCGCGGGCGCATGGGGGTGCGATAGACGGTATCGACCAAATCCGCATAGGCGAGCGTCTTCCGCTCGCCTTTCGGGGTGAGATACTCAATCGCAGAATCAGCAACACTATTGGGGTTAACAGCCTGCCGTTTGGCGTTCCATCTCCATACTAAAGCGGCGGAATCAGACATGATCCACCGCTGCCATGTAGGACTTTATGAACGCTGCCGCCGCTTCAATGTTGATAGCGTTTCCGTAGGTGCGCACTCTTCCCACTCGGGCGGGAATCCCATCAGCCAGCGGGAATGATCCGGGTCTAACTGGCCTCCACCATCCATCCCGGCCGTGGAGCCAATCAGCATCTCTCCAGAAGCCGTTAACCGGGCCGGGCCGCATAACGCAGCTACATCCTGAAGCCGCTTCTGAATCTTTGTTCCATTGTCGCGATACATCCGCATAGCCTCTTGCGGACATGGCGAGCGGTCGTTGCTCGTGGTCGGCGTCGGCCAGCCCGCAAGCTGCGCAGCCACATCGAGCCTGTCCGTCGATAGCTTCCCGTTGCGGATCCGTCCTCCCTGATAACCGCCTTTCCCGTCCGTTGCTGTCGGCGTCGGCCATACCGCCATTTTCACCATCTGCGTAAGGCTGCTGCCCGTCATTCCCGAGGTGATACCCGTCCCTCCGCGCACTCCATCGGTCGCGCTCGGCGTTGTCCAGCCAGCCAATAACGCAGCTGTCTGAAGGTTTACCCCCCCCCTGTCGGTTGAAATTCCCCGCACCTCTCCCATTGCTGGCGATCGGCGTCGGCCACCCAATAAGCACGGTCTCTCTGGTGCGGCGCGCCGACGCTCGCAGACGGAAACGCAGTCGCCCCGAAGGCATAGCCCAGGGCTTCCACGTCAGCTTGTACAAGGTCGATCCAGTCGTTCGCGTCAGCGCTGCCAGATTGCTCGCCAAAGACCACGACAGGGCGGCGCTGGCCGACAAGCCAATGTGCGGAGGGCCATAAGTGCCGCTCGTCAGCAAACCCAAGCCCTTTGCCTGCCTGGCTGAAAGGCTGGCAGGGGCATGATGCTGTCCATGCCGGGCGGCTGTCTGGCCATCCTGCGCGACGCAGGGCAAGCGACCATCCGCCGATCCCGGCGAAGAAATGGCACTGATTGAATCCGATAAGGTCATTGGGGGTTACATCCTCAATTGAGCGGGTATCAACGACGCCCGGCGCAATGTGGCCGGCGTCGATAAGGTTGCGCAGGTGCTGTGCTGCGTGGGGGTCTATTTCGTTGTAATAAGCAGCCACAGCGCCTCCCACACCACAGAGAAAACACGAAAGGCGAGATAGCCCATCGGGAGCCAGAACAGCAGCGAGCAGAGTGCGCAGCAGATAACAAGGTTTCGCCAGAACCGGCGGTAATTGGTTTCTTCGTTCATCAGAATGGCAACCCCTCGTCAGGTGCCTCGGAAACAAGCTTTAGCCGCACAAGCCCACCCTTCCTGATGCCCTGGTCATCGCTTCCAATGCCGGATACGCATGACCTAGAGAGCGGCATATCTGCATCAAGGATGAATGCCCTAAAATCAATCAGGGTGAAGGTGTGGTATTGCTGACTACCGGTTATGCGGTAAACCAGCGCTGTCACGATGGTGTAATCCCCTCGCTCATCGGCGGGATCTACTGCTAACCACACTGGCTCACTCATCAAAATTCCTCCGCCCCGTCGAATGCACCCGCTGCAGCCATTGCGCCGTAAGTGGAAGCACCCATCACAGGGCCGCAATCCGGGCAGCTGGCGCCACCTGAGCGGCCACAGCAATCGCACACGCGAAGAACGCCAATAACCTCACCGGCCATGTCGCGGCTTTTGGCGCTGACAGAACGGCGGACGCTGAAGGCGTGGAGGCTGAAAGCGGAGTAGATCTCGCGGGTTTCTGGGGTATCGCTGTTTGAGATAACTGAGCGGGCGCCATGCTGGCGATGAGCATCGAGCAGGGTTGCAGCCAGAGCGCGGTGATCGTCCAGTGTGAATGGCTTGCCGTAGGCGGTGAAGTTGGCGGTTTTGCTGGCCGGGATGTAGGGGGGGTCGCAGTAAATTACCGAATTCGGGCGGTTCTTCGCGATGTATGGAATGGAGGTGCGGAAATCATTGCTAAGAAAGAGTGCGTTGGTATCCCGCGCTTTTTCGCCGAATAAGCGCATTTCGGCTTCGGGGAAATATGGCTGTTTATATCGGCCAAATGGCACATTAAAATCGCCGTCCAGATTTGTACGATAAAGACCGTTGAAGCAGTGGCGATTCAGGTACAAAAAGGACGCCGCCCATAATGTCGATCGGCAATCCTCTTCTGATTCATACCATGACATGTAATTGAATCTTGCGCGCTCGGAGTAATATTTATCTGCTTTATTACCGTCCCGAAACATATTGCGGGCAACCGCTATCAGGCGCTCTGTATCATCCCTCAATACAAGAAAGAAATTGATCAGCGCGCGATTGCTGTCGCAGAGGACGTAGCGGCGGTATTCCGTGTTCATAAATACGGTGCCGCTGCCAACGAATGGCTCAATCAGGCAATCAGCTTTTGGGAGGTGCTTCAGCAGCTGCGGCATAACGCGGGTTTTGCCGCCGGCCCATTTGATCGGGGACTTAATCATTTTTTTGCCTCCATCACGGTGTATTTCTGGATTAGCGGATCAATCACAATATTCATCAGGTTAACGAGGGTCTTTGCGGCCTCCGGGCCTTCCAGCACGCCGAGCGCTGTGGCGTTTGCGAGATTGAGGGTTTTGGCCTCGTGCAGGGCGGCCAATGCACCCTGGGCGTATTCAGGTGATCGGTTCATTTGCGATATTCCTGGTTGTAGGTTTCGTGGGTCATCAGCCGCCACTGCTGGCCGCCGTTCTTACTGAGCAAGCGCCAGCGGCGACCAATGCGGATCACGAGATAGGCATGCGGCATGACGCGGGAGAAATTGCGCTGACCGCGGGCGAAGCACTTCAGGGCGGCCAGCGCCCTGTTGCAGACCGGCAGCGGTGCGCTGCAAATGACGGAGAGACGCGGATGCATGGCGGCCCTCACAGTGATTCGAGATGCGGGCTGGTTAGGCGCTGCCAGATCTCGCAAACCTGCTCGGCCTGATATACGGCGTCAGTCAGCATGTAAGTGGCCGTTGAGCGGCGCGGGTGCGGAACGTAACCGGTGGCACCCGCCAGCATAACCAGCGTATTCAAACTACAGACCCTGAGAGCGATGCGGGACACAACCAGGTTATGCCTCTTCACGGCAGAAATGAGCTGCCTTACCGCACCCTCCGATCTTGTCCAGCACCGGAGATCCGCATGTTTCGATGCGTTTTTTTCCACGAATCCGAGAAGTTCGGCCACGGCGGCTAATTCGGTGTGGGTCGCGCTAATTATCTCTACGCGCTGATCGGCGTCCCTTTTCAGCAGCCCGATCACCACTGCAGGATCGATATTTTTGACGGTGTTTAGGTCAATCGCGCGGTAGAACTGGGGCCCAAGCTGCCCGGTTGACGGTTCAAAGAAGGCGCACCCAACAGCGAACAGCTGTGAGTCGTCTTCACTGCCCAATGCCCTGACGTCAAGCATCATGTTATTCATGGTTTTTTCCCTCACTGATGGTTAGCTCGCGGGCGTTGGCCCACTGTTCGATTGATAAATAAATCTCTTCCGGGGTGGCGCTTTCCTTTTTCAGCTGGCCGATGAAAATGCGCAGCAGGCCCAGCAGGTGATCGCGCTCGCGTTTCCGTGCGTTGGCGCTTATTTCCACAAACTCTGGATCACTTATTCCGCCATCCAGTTTTATTGACGTGATCGACATGCGACCTCCTGAAAAAGGCAAAACGAATCCCCGGCAAAATGAATGCCGTTATTTTTAACGCTGGTTAATTAGTGGTTAGGGCGCGGTTTTCTTTTAGCCAGCTTGAATAACCTTTCGTGCCAGTGATACAGAAAATCAATAAAGGTCGTTCTGGCACGCTCGTGATTACCACGAATATCTTTTTCCAGCCCGTAAATAATTAAATCAATTGACGGGCTGCTTGCTGGTACGACAATGACGCAACCATTTTTCAGGTGAACAGTAAAACCCTGCTCGGCGTTATCTACTGCCTCGCGGATCAGCATTTCCTGTGCCCATGAAGTTTTCTCTTCGGTGAACATGCTCATGCGGCAATCCCCGCAAACACTGGAGGGGGTATCTCTCCATTCATGATGGTGTTGACGAATGGGCGAAGCTCGCTAAGCGTGTCATCGTCATTCAGGCAGAATGCAGCACCATAGATGTGCTGGATTCCGCTAGCCAGAACCCCGTAATGTGACTCGCGGCCTTGAGGGTTGTTCTCCAGATTGAAATAATAATCTTCCAGCATTTTATTAATCTGTTCGGCATAAAGGCGTTTCATATTCCCGCTTCCTTAATGGACAATAAAATGGTTGTTGTTAATAATCCGATCTATCGTTCTACGCGCTTCCGATAAAGCGAAGTCAATTCCAAAGGAATCACCATCTTTCATAATTTGATAACGTTTCTTCCCTACCCTGCGTGGTAATACGCGGATGGTAAAACCGCAACAAATTCCGGCGTGCTTATTTATCCAGGTAACTTTCGGCAAGTCATCTCCCGTAATTCCGCTCCCTTTCGGCATGATCATCCCCTTTAGTTCATTGACTCAACAAAGCGTTCGGCTTTGTAACGGGCGTTCATGTAGATGGCGAGCAGGTTCACTTCCCGCTTTGCTCGCGGGCGGGCCTGGATGATCGGTAAGCGGCCATCATCTGCGCGGTGCTGAACTGCCTTCAGCGTTAAGCCGGTGCGTTTTGCATAGTCGGCCAGGGACTCAGAAACACGATCGCCGAATGGGTAATCCCCCGGCAAATCCCTGATTTCAGGTGGCGTAGTGGCTCTTCTTGCGTTTCTTGCCATGTGTTATCCTGCCTTGTTTGGGTAGTTTGGGGTTTTATTGGTTCATTTATATGAACCAACTTTAGATCATAGGAATGAACCATGTCAAGCGAGCTAAGTGAGAAACTAAAGCTGATTAGGGAAGCAGAGGATTTAAGTCAGGCAAAATTTGCCGATTTAACAGGTATTTCCATAAGCACAATTAAGAAATATGAGGTCGGGATAATGGAGCCTGGCGGAGTTACGCTGAGGAAAATTACAACTCACGAGGTCTTCAAAAAGTACACCTTGTGGCTAATGAGTGATGAAACCAATGAAGCATCCGGCCAGATAGCTCCGGCTCTCTCCCCTAATGGGCAAGACGGCACATCGAGTCGCCGAGGCGCGAAGAAGGTTGGCTAACTGCTTTAAACATAATGGAAAGATGGGGTAAGGGTGGGATCTGTCATGATAGGGGGATTTTCTGGTGAGTATTAAATCTCTTAAAGATGGCTATATGGTTGATATGCGTCCGCAGGGCCGTGAAGGCCGGCGTATACGCAAAAAATTCCCAACCAAATCCGAAGCGCAACAATATGAGCGCTGGATCCTGTCTTCTCAGCACGGGAAAGAGTGGTTGGATAGAGCCCCCGACAAGCGTCCGTTCTCCGAACTTATTGAGCTTTGGTGGCGCATCAAAGGCCAGACCATGAAATCAGGTGAAAGTACCCGCCGGAAACTGGAGCGCGTTGATGAAGCGATGGGCTTCCCCACCACTGACCGGATGAATAAGAATGCCTGGGCCGAATATCGCGGAACCCGATATGCAGCGGGCATTAAGGCTAAAACGCTCAACCGCGAACAGGAAACGCTCTCTTCTCTGTTCGGTACGCTCATTGAAACCGGGAATTATCACCACGAAAACCCCTTTAAAGGCATTTCACCGCTAAAAGTGCACGCGCATGAAATGGGCTATCTGCTGAAGTCGCAGATTAACCAGCTTTTGACTACCCTGCCCGAGCCGGAAAACCTCGCGGCGCGATTAAGTCTGGCGACCGGCGCCCGCTGGGGTGAGGTCGTTAAACTAAGGCGAACACATCTTGCTCATTCAAAGGCGATGTTCATTAACACCAAGAACAGCAAAAACAGAACCGTGCCTGTTAGTAATGCGCTGTTTGATGAGCTGTGCGAGCGGGGAACGGGCGATATTTTTGCGGACGTGGATTACGAGTTGCTGCGCCGGACGATCAAACAGGTGGCTCCGGATCTGCCGGAAGGCCAAGGGGTTCACGTTCTGCGGCATACCTTCGCCAGCCATTTCATGATGAACGGCGGCAATATTCTGACCCTGCAAAAAATACTCGGTCATTCGAACATACAGCAAACGATGGTTTACGCGCATCTTGCACCTGATTACCTTCAGGATGCAGTGCGGTTTAACCCTCTGGAGAATTAAGCTATGGATAACATAGAAATATCTGATGACGATCTAAAAAACCACCTTATCAAGCTATACCTTGAGGAAAAGTTCAACAAAAAAACGGATGAAGATTCAAAGAAAATTGTAGAAAAGCAAATGGAAAAATTAAGGCAGATCACGCCGATGCTGTTTTTCCAGTTTCTCGCCGAGAGGGGCGTCTCGGGCAAATGCGTCTCATGTGGTTCTGAAAAGCTATCAGTCCCGCAAGCATTCTCTCTGGAAGGAATTAAAGCTCCAGCGATAGAAAATGGAAAAATAAACGACGACTTGTTAAGGTCGCCTCCCTACGTTCAGTATGTTTCTTTTGACGATGTAGACCAGCCGAGGGGAATACTAAATAGCTACTATCAGATGAATTGCTTAAATTGCGGTCATCTCACACTTTACCGCGCTAGTGTTGTCCTTAAGTGGTTTGCACGTCAGGAATCAAAAGAGGCGGAAGGCAATGAGTAACGTTTCGGAACTTCCCAACCGCAGAAGTATTGATGATGTAATATGGAAGAAAGATGGGAATGGGGGCGGTGATATGTCTGACAATCTTGAAAAGCGTGTAGAAAAACTTGAAGACGGCATTTCCGTTGTCAAACTTGACCTTGTACGACTGACAGAGCGTTCAGAGCAGTTTGTCACAAAGGCTGATTTATCAGAGCTTAAGGGTGATTTGAAGTCTGAAATTATCGGTCTTAAGGGTGATATCAAAGCAAGTGTTGCAGAGATAAACCTTAATACCTTCAAAGCGATAAAAGAGTCTCAAGAGTCCACGCTCAAGGTGGTGCAGGATCGTTTCGATAAGCTTGATGAAATCGCTCGCTGGAAATGGGGCAACATTATCATCCCTATAGTGATGGGTGTATTCGGTGCTGTAGTTGCGTACCTAGTGGCAAAAGCTGGTGCCTGATTTGGGATCCACAAAGTGTCCACACCCACCGAGTTAGGGCGGGTTTTGGCGGGTAGTTTGAGGTTATCGAAATGCCGGTATTTCAGTAACCTATTGAAATACCGGCATATATGATCGGCGGAGTGAGCCGCCTCACGAGAAGTTACACGGTCACAACGGGAACGCGCGGCGCCAGGGCGCACATCAGCTCATAGCCGACGGTGCCGCTGGCGGCGGCAACATCGTCGATTTTAACCTCTTTGCCCCACAGTTCGACCGGCGCGCCGATCCCGGCCTGTGGGCAAGGCGTTAAGTCTACCGCCAGCATATCCATCGAGACGCGCCCCACCAGCGTGGTGCGCACGCCGTCAACCAGCACCGGCGTTCCAGCCGGCGCGATGCGCGGATAGCCGTCGGCATAGCCGCAGGCCACAATGCCAATCCGCTGCTCTTGCGTCGTCCGGTAGAGGCCGCCGTAGCCCACCGCCTCGCCCGCCTTCAGGTTCTGCACGGCGATAATCTCGCTGCTGAGGGTCATGACCGGCTTCAGGCCGCTGTTGGCGATGTCCTGCCACTGGCCGGACGGCGACGCGCCGTACAGCACGATCCCCGGCCTGACCCAGTCAAAATGCGCTTCCGGGTGCCACAGCGTCGCCGCCGAATTCGCCAGCGAGCGCGAGCACGCCAGCCCTTCCGCCGCCTGCTCGATGCGGCGCATCGGCTCAACGATCCCCTGCGGGTTTTCCGCGTCGGCAAAGTGCGACATCAGCGTCATCTCGCTGACGTTGCCCAGCGCCCGCAGCTGCTGCCAGACGGTATGGATACGCTCCGGCATAAAGCCCAGCCGGTTCATTCCGCTGTTGACCTTAACGTAAATATCCAGCGGAGCGTGAAGCTTCGCCTGCTGTAGCGCCTTAATTTGCCAGTTGCTGTGCACGCTGGTGGTCAGGCGATACTTATCAAACAGCGCCAGCTCGTCGGCGTGGAAGAAACCCTCAAGCAGCAGAATCGGCCCTTTCCAGCCCTGCTCGCGCAGCAGGATCGCCTCTTCAAGATTCAGCAGCGCAAAGCCATCTGCGCCGCTCAGCGCGTGCCACACGCGCGCCAGGCCGTGACCGTAGGCGTTGGCTTTAACCACCGCCCACAGCCGCGAGCCAGGAGCCGCGCGCCGGACAATCTGTAAATTCTGCCGCAAGGCCGACAAATCAATGCTGGCCAGTACCGGACGGGACATGAAGACTCCTTAGTTGTGAACGCCGTGCAGGTGCTGAGCACGCGCCGGAGTGAAGCCCGGACTATAGCGGGCGACGGCAAGGTCGTCGTACGGAATAGCCGGAGTGCGACCCGATATTAAATCGCTCAAAAGCTGTCCTGAGCCGCATGCCATGGTCCAGCCGAGGGTGCCGTGCCCGGTATTCAGCCACAGGTTTTTATACGGCGTGCGGCCGACAACCGGCGTGCCGTCCGGGGTCATCGGACGTAAACCGGTCCAGAAGGTCGCCTGCTCTACGTGGCCGCCGCGCGGGAACAGATCGCGCACCACCATCTCCAGCGTTTCGCGACGCGGCTGCAGCAGCTCTTTGTTAAAGCCGACGATCTCCGCCATCCCGCCGACGCGGATCCGCTGGTCAAAGCGGGTAATCGCAATTTTGTATGTCTCATCAAGAATAGTCGATACCGGCGCCCCGTCTTCCTCGGCGATCGGGATCGTTAGCGAGTAGCCCTTCAGCGGGTAGACCGGAATGTCCACCAGCCCTTTCAGCATCGCCGTCGAGTAGGAGCCGAAGGCCATGACGTAGGCATCGCCTTTCACAATTTCATCGCCGCATTTCACGCCGGAGATCTGCTCTCCCTCGTACAGCAGCGCATCAACCGAAGTATTAAAGCGGAAGGTGACGCCCGCCTGCTCCGCCATCGCCGCCAGGCGCGTGGTAAACAGCTGGCAGTCGCCGGTTTCATCGTTCGGCAAACGCAGACCGCCGGTCAGCTTGTGGCTCACCTCGGCTAATGCCGGTTCGACTTCCAGCAGACGTTTCGCCTCCAGCAGCTGATACGGCACGCCGGCATCTTGCAGCACGGCGATGTCGCGGGTGGCGTTCTCATACTGTTTTTCGGTACGGAAGAGCTGCAGCGTCCCACCCTGCCGTCCCTCATACTGGATGCCGGTGCTTTCGCGCAGCGCCTTCAGGCAGTCGCGGCTGTACTCCGCCAGACGCACCATGCGGCCTTTGTTTTCCATATAGTGACGGGTGTCGCAGTTGCGCAGCATCTGCCACATCCATTTGAGCTGGAACTGCGTGCCGTCAAGACCGATTGCCAGCGGCGCGTGGCGCTGGAACATCCACTTGATGGCCTTCAGCGGCACGCCGGGCGCGGCCCAGGGGGCGGCGTAGCCCGGAGAAATCTGTCCGGCGTTGGCGGCGCTGGTCTCTTCCGCCGGCCCCGGCTGACGATCGATAACCGTGACCTGATGTCCCGCCTGGCTCAAATACCACGCACTAGCTACCCCAACCACCCCACTTCCCAGTATGACGACTCGCATAGCGACTCCGTAATAGTTAAAGAACAATCATCTGATTACAAATTGATAACTCAGTTGAAAATATTATTCAACATACGCTTTATTTATGGTGACTAATCTCACACCAAACCGCACCAGCACTGACCCGGTAGATTTACTATCTCCTGCTGCGCTTCATTTTTCCTCAGAATAAAATCCCGCCAGAAAGGCTGAATCAGGCCTTTAAGATTGTGAAATCGCGAAGAAAAGAAATTGTCCGCAGGCGCAGTTTGTCGAGCCGTGTTCTATGCTTATTGGGAGGCTCTCCGTATAGAGAGAGTCACCGACAATGAGGGCGCGCTAATGGCTACGATTGATTCCATGAACAGGGACACGACTCGTTTAAGCGATGGACCCGACTGGACTTTTGAACTGCTGGAAACCTACCTCGCCGAGGTTGACCGGGTGGCGAAGCTGTATCGTCTCGACACCTATCCGCATCAGATCGAAGTCATTACTTCCGAGCAGATGATGGATGCCTACTCCAGCGTCGGCATGCCAATCAACTACCCGCACTGGTCGTTTGGTAAGAAATTTATCGAAACCGAACAGGCGTATAAGCACGGCCAGCAGGGGCTGGCCTACGAAATTGTCATCAACTCCAACCCCTGTATCGCCTATCTGATGGAGGAGAACACCATTACCATGCAGGCGCTGGTGATGGCCCACGCCTGCTACGGGCACAACTCCTTTTTCAAGAATAACTACCTGTTCCGCAGCTGGACCGATGCCAGCTCGATCATTGACTACCTGATTTTCGCCCGAAAATACATCACCGAGTGCGAGGAGCGTTACGGCGTTGATGAGGTGGAGAAGCTGCTCGACTCCTGCCACGCGCTGATGAACTACGGCGTTGACCGCTATAAACGTCCGCAGAAAATCTCGCTGCAGGAGGAGAAGGCGCGGCAGAAAAGCCGGGAGGAGTATCTGCAAAGCCAGGTGAATATGCTGTGGCGCACCCTGCCTAAGCGGGAAGAAGAGAAAGCCATCGAAACCGCGCGCCGCTATCCTTCTGAGCCGCAGGAAAACCTGCTCTACTTTATGGAGAAGAACGCCCCGCTGCTGGAGTCATGGCAGCGTGAAATCCTGCGTATCGTGCGTAAGGTGAGCCAGTATTTCTACCCGCAAAAGCAGACCCAGGTCATGAACGAGGGCTGGGCGACGTTCTGGCACTACACGATCCTCAACCACCTGTACGATGAAGGGAAAGTGACGGAACGCTTTATGCTGGAGTTTCTGCACAGCCACACCAACGTTATCTACCAGCCGCCCTACAACAGCCAGTGGTACAACGGGATTAACCCCTACGCGCTGGGCTTTGCCATGTTCCAGGATATCAAGCGCATTTGTCAGTCGCCGACCGAAGAGGACAAATACTGGTTCCCCGACATCGCCGGCTCAGACTGGCTGGAGACGCTGCATTTTGCCATGCGCGACTTCAAGGATGAGAGCTTTATCAGCCAGTTCCTGTCACCGAAAATTATGCGTGATTTCCGCTTCTTTACGGTGCTCGATGATGACCATCATAACTACCTGGAGATTTCCGCCATCCATAACGAAGAGGGGTATCGGGAGATTCGCTCCAAGCTTTCCGCCCAGTACAATCTGAGCAATCTGGAGCCGAATATTCAGGTGTGGAACGTCGACCTGCGGGGCGATCGTTCGCTGACGCTGCGCTACGTGCCGCATAACCGCGTACCGCTGGATAAGGGGCGTCGCGAGGTACTTAAGCACGTCCATCGCCTGTGGGGATTCGACATCCTGCTGGAGCAGCAAAATGCCGATGGCAGCATCGAACTGCTGGAACGCAGCCCGCCGCGGCAGAACGCGCTGTAAATCGCGGCAAACAAAACGCCCGGCATAATCGCCGGGCGTTTTTTATCTTATCGCGGGTCTTAGCGCATACCGATGACTAAATCACCCGGCAGCGTTTTCTGCATACGATGCCAGATTTCACCGCTGTCATGCCCGTAGCGACGGACGATCTCATAAACCTGCTCGTGCTGCCCCTCTTCACAGACTTTAGCCAGCTGGTGATAGAAGCCCAGCGCCAGGCTGCGCGCTTCCGGATTGGCAAAATAGTGACGGCCAATGCGGGTATAGAGCCCCTTCATGCCGTTGAGGATCAGACCGTAGATCGGGTTGCCGGAGGCAAACGCCAGGCCGCGGAAAATACCGTAATCGAGATCGGCGAAGGCGTCCGCGTGGTCTTCCACCTCACGCGCCGCGGCAAGAACCTGGAGCGCGTTTTCAGGATGCTGACGGAAGGCCGTGCGGATAAAGATAGTGGAGATATTGGTACGCACCGACAGCAGGTTATCAATCAGCTGCGGGACGCTGTCGTGATCGAGGCGCGCCAGCGTTTCGAGAATATTCAGACCCGACGTTTCCCAGAAGTTGTTCACCTTCGTCGGTTTGCCGTGCTGTATCGTTAACCAACCGTCACGTGCCAGACGCTGCAGAACTTCGCGTAAGGTCGTACGGGTAACACCAATAAGTTCAGAAAGCTCACGTTCGGCGGGGAGAATTGTGCCCGGGGGAAAGCGATTATTCCATATACTTTCAATGATGTACTCTTCCGCGAAGCCCGCAGGGCTCTGCGCCTTAATGACCATAGTAAGATTTCCATTACACAGCGTTGCAAATTCTACTCATCATACCAGAGCAGCTATAGGGCAGATAGCGCCAGGAGGTAATTAAAAGGGGATCGCCGTTTCATTTTGAGATTTTGCTCCTGGTACTTGATGAAACCGGGCGCGAGGCGAACCAGGTTGCTACCCTTTTTACTCAACTGTTAGTCTTGCAAATAGTTATACGTAAAATCATGTCAATATTTGACGGGGAAGGATGTCTGTCGTGGAAATGTCTTATGGTCGCGCCCTGTGGCGTAATTTTCTTGGCCAGTCTCCGGACTGGTATAAGCTCACCTTAATTGTCTTCTTAATCCTTAACCCGCTGCTGTTCTGCTTCAATCCGTTTGTCGCCGGCTGGCTGCTGGTTGTTGAGTTTATTTTTACCCTGGCGATGGCGCTCAAATGCTACCCGCTGCTGCCCGGCGGCCTGCTGGCTATCGAAGCGGTATTTATCGGGATGACCAGCGCGGAGCATATTCGCGATGAGATCGCCGGCAACCTCGAAGTGCTCCTGCTGCTGATATTTATGGTGGCGGGGATCTACTTTATGAAGCAGCTGCTGCTGTTTATCTTTACCCGTCTGCTGCTGGGTATCCGCAGCAAAATGCTGCTGTCGCTGGCCTTTTGTCTGGCGGCGGCGTTCCTCTCCGCCTTCCTCGATGCGCTAACCGTGGTGGCGGTAGTGATTAGCGTCGCGGTTGGATTTTACGGTATTTATCATCGCGTGGCCTCCGCGCGGCCCGACGATCGCGATCTGCTGGACGATAGCCATATCGATCCGCACTATCGCGACGTACTGGAGCAGTTCCGCGGCTTTTTGCGTAGCCTGATGATGCACGCGGGCGTGGGTACCGCGCTGGGCGGCGTGATGACCATGGTTGGCGAACCGCAAAACCTGATCGTCGCGAAAGCCGCCGGATGGCACTTTGCCGGATTCTTCTTGCGCATGGCGCCGGTGACGCTGCCGGTCATCGTCTGCGGCCTGCTCACCTGCCTGCTGGTGGAGAAGTTCAGGCTGTTCGGCTACGGCGAACCGCTGCCGCCCGCGGTGCGTAAGGTTCTGCAGGATTATGACGATCGCAGCCGGCGCCAGCGCAGCCGTCAGGATCGCCTGCGGCTTATCGCCCAGGGGATTATCGGTATCTGGCTGATTACCGCGCTGGCCCTGCATCTGGCGGAAGTCGGCCTGATCGGTTTATCGGTGATTGTGCTGGCCACTACCTTCTCCGGCGTGACCGATGAGCACGCTATTGGTAAAGCCTTTACCGAGGCGCTGCCGTTCACCGCGCTACTGACGGTCTTTTTCGCCGTGGTCGCGGTGATTATCGACCAGCGCCTGTTCTCCCCGGTGATCCAGTTCGTACTGCAGGCGTCGCCGCACGCCCAGCTGTCGCTGTTCTATCTGTTTAACGGCCTGCTGTCATCCATTTCCGATAACGTCTTCGTTGGCACGGTCTATATCAACGAGGCCAAAACCGCGCTCCAGCAGGGAGCCATCAGCCTGCCGCAGTTTGAGCTGCTGGCCGTCGCGATTAATACCGGGACCAACCTGCCTTCGGTCACCACGCCTAACGGGCAGGCGGCGTTCCTGTTCCTGCTGACCTCCGCGCTGGCGCCGTTGATTCGCCTCTCCTACGGGCGAATGGTATGGATGGCGCTGCCTTACACCATCGTGATGACCCTGGTCGGGCTGCTGGGCGTTGAGTTTACGCTGATGCCAGCGACGCAGTGGATGCTCGAACAGGGCTGGCTTGTGACGCCGCAGCTTCCCTGAAGCTGACGCGATATCGGCACATCCGCAACCCGCCGCCGGATGTGCAATATTTTTACGTAATATTTTCGGACTAGCTGCTGGCGTCGGTTCGGTTTTCGTTTACACTGCCATGATTTAGCATGTTTCAGGGAAAAGACTATGTTGCGATATTTAAACCAGTGCTCAAGGGGACGCGGAGCCTGGCTCCTGATGGCGTTCACCGCTTTCGCTCTTGAGCTGGTTGCGCTGTGGTTCCAGCACGTTATGTTGCTGCAGCCTTGCGTAATGTGTATTTACGAACGCTGTGCGCTATTAGGCATTATGGGAGCCGGTATCGTCGGCGCCATCGCACCGAAAACGCCGCTGCGCTATGTGGCGCTGGTTATCTGGCTCTATAGCGCGCTGCGGGGGCTGCAGCTGGCATGGGAACATACCATGATTCAGCTTCACCCTTCTCCGTTCCAGACCTGCGATTTTGCCGCCCGCTTCCCAACGTGGCTGCCGCTGGATAAGTGGCTGCCGCAGATGTTCGTGGCCAGCGGCGACTGTTCCGTGCGTCAATGGGAGTTTCTGACGCTGGAGATGCCGCAGTGGCTGGTGGGGATCTTTGCCGCCTACCTGGTTGTGGCGGTGCTGGTTGTGATTGCTCAGCCGTTCAAACCTAAAAAACGCGATCTGTTCGGTCGCTAATCCCGTCGCGGTGAAGTCGCGCCGCCGAGAGCAAAGCCTGTCAGTGAAACCGCTGGCAGGTTTTTTTTTGCCCCATCCCGTATTCTCTCCACGATGCTGAACGTTCGCTGATGAAAAGGCGCAGCGAAGGCGCATGTTCCGCCTGAGGTTCGGGTCGGCAGCATAGCGCCTTTACGCGTTTTTTCTCTCCCGCGAGTTGACGTTCGCCCCTATAAGCTGCATATTAAATGCATCTTATTCGCGTCCGCTAAGGAGCTCACGATGTCTCACCTGCGTATTCCGGCTAACTGGAAAGTTAAACGCTCCACCCCCTTCTTTACCAAAGAGAACGTACCTGCCGCCCTGCTCACCCACCACAACACCGCCGCCGCCGTTTTCGGCCAGCTTTGCGTGATGGAAGGGACGGTAACTTATTATGGTTTCGCTGATGAACAGGCGACAGAGCCGGAGGTCAAAGTGGTGATTAACGCCGGGCAGTTTGCGACCAGCCCGCCTCAGTACTGGCATCGCATCGAATTAAGCGACGATGCCCAGTTCAATATCAACTTCTGGGTTGAAGATGACGCCGACGGCGAAAACGGGCTGTTCCACAGCAAAAAGTCGTAACCCCGCCTGCCGATGGCTGATAACAGAAAACCCGCCGGTGGCGGGTTTTCTGTTTTAGCCGTTCTGTCTGGCGCGGCGGGCAGCGAGCGGCTACTGCGCCCAGTCAGGCTTGTTTAAAATATGGTCCTGCCAGTCGTTGACGGTGGACTCTTTCACCGCAATATGGCGCACGGAAATACGCTCGCCGTGCATCGCCGCCTTCGATCCGGTTAACAGCGGGTGCCAGTGCGGCAGCGGCTGACCTTCCGCAAGCAGGCGATAGGCGCAGGTTGGCGGCAGCCACTCAAAGGTCGGCAGGTTGTCTCGCGTAAGCTTGATGCAGTCCGGCTCATACTCGAAGCGCCGCTCATAGTTACGACACTGGCAGGTTTTAATATTTAACTGACGGCAGGCGACGTTAGTAAAATAGATTTCGTCAGTATCCTCATCCATCAGCTTATGCAGGCAGCACTGTCCGCAGCCGTCGCACAGTGATTCCCACTCCGCGTCGGCCATTTGCTCCAGCGTTTTATGTTGCCAGAAGAGTTGTTCGCTCATAGGGATGTCCGTCATTGCAATTCAGGGTGCACCTTATAACCAGTCTGGCACGCCGATGCAAGTTTTGCCGCCTCGGGAGGCGGCAAAAGGACGTTACAGTACGCGAGTGGACAGGGTTAAACCGTTAAAACCGACTTCCAGCTCGTCGCCGCTATTCAGCGGGCCGACGCCTTCCGGGGTGCCGGTAAGCACCACGTCGCCGGCCTTCAGGGTAAAGAAGCGCGACATATAGGCAATCAGCGGCACAATTTTATGGATCATATCGGCGGTGGTGCCCTGCTGGCGAGCAGCGCCGTTCACCTTCAGGCTCAGCGCCGTGTTCTGCGGGTCACCGTGGAACTCGGCTGCGGGGATAAAACCGGAGATCGGGCAGGAGTTGTCGAATCCCTTGGCCTTCTCCCACGGCTGGCCGGCTTTTTTCATTTTGCCCTGCAGGTCGCGCAGGGTCAGATCCAGCGCCACGCCGTAGCCCGCGATCGCTTTAAGCACGTGCTCTTCGGTCGCCTGGCGCAGCGTGCTGCCAATCAGCACCGCCAGCTCCACTTCGTGATGCACCGATCCCAGCCCCTCAGGAAGCACCAACGGCTGACGGATATCGCATAACGCCGTCTCAGGTTTAATAAACAGCACCGGTTCTTCCGGCGTCGCACTGCCCATTTCCTTGATGTGGTTTGCATAATTGCTGCCCACGCAAACGACCTTGCTTACCGGAAAATCCAGTAATGCTCCCTGCCAGTTATGATGTTGGTACATTATTTCCCCTTAGTGGGTGAATCAGAGTGATACCCTTTTACTTCAGGCCGCCTCGGCGCGAACGACGTTCCCCTTCCGGCAGTCTGAATTATTTAAGGATTATTCCCCTGTTCCGCCAGGTGTTTCTTGAGTAAATTCTCAGGCGGTGGAGGAAGCTGTAGATAATAGCCCTGATCGCTCAACGCCTGTTTGACTTTTTCCAGGTCAGCGCCGACCAGTTTTTTACGCCCGTCGAGCGGCAGCAGCATGGTCATTTTCGGCGCGCCGAAGCTGCTCATTAATTCAGGGGGCACACGTGAGAAATCGTCCTTTTTTTCGACATATAAATAGGTTTGCTCACGTTTAGTACTTCGATAGATCACACAAAACATAGTTTTACCCGGAATTAGACTCGTGGTCACTTGCCTCAATATATGAGTGACTATAACATGCCTTTTAGTCTTCGGAATATCACCGCACTTCGGCGGGTGATAAACAGCAAATTGAGTAAGGCCAGGATGTCAAATACGCCAATCGAACTTAAGGGCAGTAGCTTCACCTTATCTGTCGTTCATTTGCACGACGCAAATCCCGAGGTTATTCGTCAGGCGTTAGAAGACAAAATCGCCCAGGCCCCCGCTTTTTTACGTCACGCCCCGGTCGTTGTGAATATTAGCAACATCGAAAATGTCGTCGACTGGCGCGCTATGCAGGAGGCGATCGCCGGCACCGGTTTACGCATTATCGGCGTGAGCGGCTGCAAAGCCCCGCGTCTGAAAACGGAAATCGACCGCACGGGGATCCCTTTGCTGACGGAAGGGAAAGAAAAAATGCCGCGTCAGGCGCCGCCGGAACCGGTCGTCGCTGCGCCAGTTGTTAATCAGATCACAAAAACGCGTTTGATTGACCTGCCGGTACGTTCCGGTCAGCGCATTTATGCACCAAACTGTGATCTAATTGTTACAAATCATGTGAGTGCCGGAGCGGAACTTATCGCCGACGGCAATATCCATGTATATGGCATGATGCGAGGTCGTGCACTCGCAGGCGCAGGCGGCGACAGAGAAGCCCAAATATTTTGTTCACACCTCACGGCGGAGCTGGTATCCATCGCTGGGGAATACTGGCTGAGTGATAATATCCCGGCCGAATTTTATGGCAAAGCGGCGCGTCTGCGTCTGGGCGATAACGCTTTGACTATTCAACCGTTGAGTTAGTCCCTTTTTAACAAGGAATTTCTATGGCACGCATTATTGTTGTGACTTCGGGTAAAGGGGGCGTCGGCAAGACCACCTCCAGCGCGGCCATCGCTACTGGTTTGGCCCAGAAGGGAAAGAAGACCGTCGTTATCGACTTCGACATTGGCCTGCGTAACCTTGACCTGATCATGGGCTGCGAGCGCCGGGTGGTTTATGACTTCGTTAACGTTATTCAGGGTGACGCCACGCTGAATCAGGCGTTAATCAAAGATAAGCGCACCGAAAACCTCTACATCCTCCCCGCTTCCCAGACGCGTGATAAAGACGCTCTGACCCGCGAAGGCGTAGACAAGGTTCTTGAAGAACTGAAAAAAATGAATTTCGATTTTGTTGTCTGCGATTCACCTGCAGGCATCGAAACCGGTGCGCTGATGGCGCTGTATTTCGCTGACGAAGCCATCATCACCACTAACCCGGAAGTCTCCTCCGTTCGTGACTCCGACCGCATCCTCGGTATTCTTGCGTCCAAATCCCGCCGCGCGGAAAATGGTGAAGAGCCGATCAAAGAGCATCTGCTGCTGACCCGCTACAACCCAGGTCGCGTCAATAAAGGCGACATGCTGAGCATGGAAGACGTTCTGGAAATTCTGCGTATCAATCTGGTAGGCGTGATTCCGGAAGATCAGTCCGTGCTGCGTGCGTCGAACCAGGGTGAGCCGGTTATTCTGGATGATGCGTCGGACGCAGGTAAGGCCTACGCCGATACCGTCGAACGTCTGCTCGGAGAAGAACGTCCTTTCCGCTTCATTGAAGAAGAGAAGAAAGGTTTCCTCAAACGCCTGTTCGGAGGATAAATTATGGCATTACTCGACTTTTTTCTCTCGCGGAAAAAGAACACGGCCAACATTGCGAAAGAGCGCCTGCAAATCATCGTCGCGGAGCGTCGTCGCGGCGATGCTGAACCGCATTACCTGCCGCAGCTACGAAAAGATATTCTGGAAGTGATCTGTAAGTATGTGCAGATCGACCCGGAAATGGTCAGCGTGCAGCTGGAGCAGCGAGACGGTGATATTTCGATTCTGGAGTTGAACGTGACTTTACCAGAAACGGAAGAGTCGAAATCCTGACGCTGGCTCCTCCCGATAGCCTTGCGCTGTCGGGCCAGTTTGTTGCATAAGCCCGGAGATCACCCCGGGCTATTTGCCGTGGCCTAGCGCGGATATTCGCTTAACAGCGCCCGCAGGCGATCGGCCATCAGTTCGCTACGCCAGCCGGAAATCAGCTCCGGCAGAGCATTTCCGCTCTTCAACTGCCAGTGCCAGTTCAGCAGCTGGTTAATCTGCCGTCTGGACGCCAGCAGCTCGGCGCTCAGCCCGGTCCCGGTGCTCACCTCCTGCACCAGCGCTTTAATCTCTTTAAACACCTTGCGGTATCCCGGCATATCGACCAGGTTTTGCAGCGGTTCAGGCAACGCCTCTTCCGGCAGCTCCTGCGCTTTCGCCACCAGGCTTATCAGCGTTTTACCGTGGAAACGAATTTCACTTCCGGATAGCCCGAGGCTATCGAGCTCTCCGAGGCTGCCGGGCATATAGCGCGCCACGCTCCACAGGTGCTCTTCACGCACGACAAAATTGACCGCCATGTCGCGATCCCGCGCTTTGCGCAGGCGCCACTCTGCCAGTAGCTGCAGGCAGCCGAGCTGGCGGGTGCGCAGCTGCCAGGCGTTGCCGATATCGCGCCACGCCTGCGCAGGGTCCTGCACTTCCTGGCGGCGCTGCTGCATCAGGCGGCACTCGTCCAGCGCGGCGGGCAGCCAGCCGGCGGCTTCCGTTTCGGCCATCAGCCTGCTGGCGATGGGCAGCAGATACCAGACATCCGCCGCGGCATAGTCGCACTGGCGTTCGGTCAGCGGACGGGCCAGCCAGTCGGTACGCGATTCGCTCTTATCCAGCGCCACGCCGGAATACTCTTCAACCATCGATGCAAAGCCCCATGACATCGGGCGGCCGCAGAACGCCGCCAGGATTTGGGTGTCAATCAGCGGCTGCGGCATCAGGCTAAAGGTGTTGAGGAACACTTCCAGATCTTCACTGCCGGCGTGCAGGTATTTGGTGACGTTTTGATTTAGCAGCAGTTCACGCATCGGCGCCCAATCGGTGATTTCCAGCGGGTCGATGAGCGAAACCTGCTCGCCATCAAACAGCTGCAGCAGTCCCAGCTGCGGATAATAGGTACGGGTGCGGACAAATTCCGTATCCAGCGCAACCGCAGCTGCCGCGCTTGCCGCTTCACAGACGGTGCGAAGACCATCGTTGGTGGTAATCATCTGATAGTTCAAATCATGCTCTCTTAACTGGCGCCCATAAAAAACGCCGGCTTAGCCGGCGTCTGGCGATTCACTCTTAGCTCAGGCTTTATTGTCTACTTTAGCGCGAGCTTCGTCACGAAGTTCTCGCCGTAAAATTTTCCCGACATTCGATTTTGGCAGCTCATCACGAAACTCAACCAGCTTGGGAACCTTATAGCCCGTCAGCTGGCGGCGGCAGAAGGCGATCAGCGCCTCTTCAGTCAGCGTCGCATCTTTCTTGACGACAAAAATCTTCACCGCTTCACCGCTGCTGCCGGACGGTACGCCGACCGCCGCCACTTCCTGAACCCCGGAATGCTGCATCACCACGTCTTCAATTTCATTGGGGTAGACGTTAAATCCGGAGACCAGAATCATATCTTTTTTACGATCGACAATCCGCAGGAAGCCATCGTCGTCCATCACCGCGATATCGCCGGTGTGCAGCCAGCCGTCTTTGATGATTTCCGCGGTGGCGTCCGGGCGCTGCCAGTACCCCAGCATCACCTGCGGGCCTTTCACGCACAGCTCGCCCGGTTGGCCCGGCGCGACTTCGTTATCGTCATCGTCCACCAGCTTCGCTTCCGTCGACGGGACCGGCAGCCCGATACTTCCGCTGTGGTAGTCAATATCGTGCGGGTTAACGCTGACCAGCGGCGCGCACTCGGTCAGGCCGTAGCCCTCCAGCAGATACTGTCCGGTGAGCTTCACCCAGCGTTCGGCCACAACCTGCTGGACCGGCATCCCGCCGCCGGCGGAGAGGTGCAGCGTGGAGAAATCGAGCTGCTGAAACTCTTTGTTATTCAGCAAGGCGTTAAACAGGGTATTGA
The DNA here is from genome assembly GCF_009758445.1 of Klebsiella sp. 10-1. Taxonomy (NCBI): domain Bacteria; kingdom Pseudomonadati; phylum Pseudomonadota; class Gammaproteobacteria; order Enterobacterales; family Enterobacteriaceae; genus Klebsiella; species Klebsiella sp. 10-1. The sequence goes on along the minus strand of NZ_WQRE01000004.1, from coordinate 235,274 downwards.
CCCCGGTCATCGCGGTGAACGGATATTTAGCCAGCTCCTTCACCAGCCCCGGAATGTCACGCGGGTTGGTAATCAGCAGGTTCTGCCCGCCAAGCTCGATAAACAGCAGGCAGTTCATGGTCAGCGCAAAAATGTGGTACAGCGGTAAAGCCGTCACCACCAGCTCTTTGCCCCGGTGCAGCAGCGGCCCGTAGGTGGCGTTGACCTGTTCAAGGTTGGCCAGCATATTGCGATGGGTCAGCATGGCCCCTTTCGCTACGCCGGTCGTACCGCCGGTGTACTGCAGGAACGCCAGATCTTCACAGACGATCTCCGGCTTGACGTACTGCATCCGGTAGCCGTGCTGCAGCGCGCTGCGAAACGAGATGGCGTCAGGCAGATCGTATTTTGGCACCAGCCGCTTGATGTACTTGACGACGAAGTTAACCAGGGTGCCTTTCGCCGTCGACAGCTGATCGCCCATTCGCGTCAGAATCACGTGCCTGACCTGAGTTTTATCGACCACCTTCTCCAGGGTATGTGCAAAGTTTGAGACGATCACGATTGCCGCGGCGCCGCTGTCGTTCAGCTGATGCTCAAGCTCGCGCGGCGTATATAGCGGGTTGACGTTAACCACGATCATCCCGGCGCGGAGGATCCCGAACAGCGCAATGGGATACTGCAGCAGGTTGGGCATCATCAGCGCCACGCGGTCGCCCTTTTTCAGCCCCAGCCCCTGCTGAAGGTAAGCGGCAAAAGCGCGGCTGCGCTCCTCCAGCTTACGGTAGGTCATCACCTCGCCCATGTTGATAAACGCCGGCTGGTCGGCATAGCGCGCGGCGGCTTGTTCAAACAATTCAACCAGGGATTGATAGCGGTCAGGATTTATCTCCGCAGGAACATCGGCGGGATAACGGTTTAGCCAAACCTTTTTCACTGCATCACCTCTGAAATAGTTATTCGTCGTCATCACACCCCCTGATCAACAAACATTCTGTTAACATTATATTAACTCAGCGTACCAGTTTATTAATTAGGCGTTTTGCAGGTTGCGAAGCGCGTCACTATTTATTTTTCTTATCAGACCAGAAACAAAGAAACAGCGGACTGGCCGCTGTTTCTTTTAGCTTACGAATAGCTTAGAAAAACCGCAAAATCATTCGGTTACCACATTTCTGACTTCCGCAGGGCCTGGATTATACCAGCCCCAGCCGCCGTAGCCCCACGGGGATGGGCCGTAGCCCCAGCGACGCGGGCCGAACATCCACGGATCAATCGGCTGCGGCGGCATAACCACCTGCTGCACAACGTTCCAGCGCTTATAGCCGATGACGTTCATCTGCATAAACTTATACGGCGTGCCGCCGACCTTGCCGTCGACAACGCCGGCAATCGGGCCAACCACCGTTACCAGCTGACCGCGGAAGTCCACCGGGTCGAGGAAGCCGTTAACGTCGGCGAAAATACGCCCGCGCGAAGGCTCGCCCAGCTCGGGCCGGGCGGCGCTGTCCAGCGGCACCGTGGCGATTTCTAAGCGGGTTTTGCCCTGCTGATTCATAATGTTGACCACTTTGCCGCCAAAGCGAGCTTCCTGACCAACGTACAGCTGCGGTGCGGCCATGACCCGCACTAAATCCTGCTGCGGCGTCGGGGTAGAGCCCTTGATGGCATCCGGTACCGAAACGCAGCCACTTAACGCGGCGGCAACGGCGCCCGCCAACAGCCAACGTACTACTTTAGTTTGACCCGCCATGATGCGACTCCTTCTCTCAGTCTTATGTTTACTGAGATTCATCCTCGGCCAGGAAGTTTCTTCCAGGCCACTTCGTTACGCAAATAAACCGGCTCGGCGTTCTCTACGGCAACGGTTTTACCGACGGAAAGCAGGTGACAGGCCAGCGGCAGCATATCTTCCGCTGCCGGCAGCGCAATTTCGCCGTCGGTTAAGGTCAGCGAGGAGTCCTTCGCCAGATCGGGCCACGCCGGCCAGCCGGTACCAACGGTTGCCCAGGCCCCCTCAAGCTGCTGCAGACGTTCGCTGACGGCCTCCGGCTTGAGGACCGCTTCGGTCTCTTCGCCGTGCCAGACGCCCTGCTCGTCGCGCTGATATTCCGCCCAGTAAACCTCTCCCATGCGGGCATCAATGGCGGCCAGCACGCGGGTGGCGCCGGTTTTACGCCATGCGCCCTGCGCCATAGTGGCCAGCGTAGAAACGCCGATCATCGGCAGTTCGGCGCCGAGCGCCAGGCCTTGCGCAATGCCGATGCCGATGCGCACGCCGGTAAAGCTACCCGGCCCGCGGCCGAACGCCAGCGCATCCAGTTCGGTCAGTAAGACGTTGCTTTCATTGAGGACATCCTGCACCAGAGGCAGAATACGTTGCGTATGTTCGCGGGGGCAGATTTCGAAATGAGCACAAAGGGTGCCATCATTCCACAGCGCCGCGGAGCAGGCCTCCGTGGCGGTATCGATAGCCAAAATTCGCATGAGTTGTCGCGCTCTCGCTATAGCAGATTGACAAAATGGCGCGCAGTTTATCACATTTTACGCCAGATCACCGCCCCGGCGGCACGGCGAGGAAGCGCACCGCCCGGCGGATATCGCGGGTTCGCGGCGCGGGGGGCAGGCTGGCAAGGAATACCGCGCCGTAGGGGCGCATCACCAGACGGTTATCGCAAATGACCAGCACTCCGCGGTCGTCAATATCGCGGATCAGGCGCCCCACGCCCTGCTTGAGGGTGATCACCGCATCCGGCAGCTGAACCTCGTCGAACGGGTCGCCGCCGCGCAGCCGGCAGTCTTCCATTCGCGCTTTCAGCAGCGGATCGTCGGGAGAGGTGAAGGGAAGCTTGTCGATAATCACCAAAGAGAGCGCATCGCCGCGCACGTCGACCCCTTCCCAGAAGCTGCTGGTCGCCACCAGCAGCGCGTTACCGGCGCTGACGAACTGCTGCAACAGCTGTCCTTTGCTGGTCTCCCCCTGCAGGAGAACCGGCAGCGTCATGGTCGCGCGGAACTGCTCCGCCAGATCGCGCATCATGGCGTGGGAGGTGCACAGCATAAAGCAGCGCCCGTCGTTAGCCTCAATTAGCGGCTTAAGCATCGCGGCCAGATGACGCGCCGCGCCGGGCTGATTCGGCAGCGGAAGATTGCGCGGCACGCAGAGCAGCGTCTGGTGCGCATAATCAAACGGGCTGGGCAACAGCAGCGACTCGGCCTCTTCAATACCGAGGCGAGAGGTAAAGTGGCGCAGATCGTCATTTACCGACAGCGTTGCCGAGGTGAAAATCCAGCTGCCGGGCTTTTGCGCCATCACTTCTTTAAACTTTTCGGCGACGGTCAGCGGGGTCAAGGCCAGCGTAAAGTGGCGCGAGGTACATTCGTACCAGTAGCTGAAGCCCGGCTGGTTAATCTCTTTCAGCCGCTTCAGCCGCGCGCGGTAAACCGTCGCCCGCTCAAAGGCGGCATCCAGCAGCGCGGAGCGCCCAAGGGAGAGCTTAGCCACGTCGTAGCAGAGCTCCAGCGCGTCATCGAGCAGCAGCAGCGCGCGCTGGATATGGCTATCGGCCAGCAGGTCGCGCAGGTTGCCGCGATAGCCGGGGTCCCCGAGCTGCAGACGAAAATCCTGCGCGCTCTGGGCCAGGCGATCGGCGCATTTTTGCAGCTGCTGGGTATCTTTCAGTTCGGTGCGGTAGGCGATGGTGATGTCTTTCGCCAGGTCCTGCAGCTGGCGGCTGGAGAGCGACTGGCCAAAATACTGGCTGGCAATATCCGGCAGCTGATGCGCTTCATCGAAGATCATCACCTCCGCTTCGGGGATGAGCTCAGCGAAGCCGCTCTCTTTAACCACCATATCGGCAAGGAACAGGTGATGGTTGACCACCACCACGTCGGCGTCCATCGCCTTTTTACGCGCTTTAACCACGAAGCAGTCTTTATACAGCGGGCAATCGCTGCCCAGGCAGTTGTCATTGGTGCTGGTGACCAGCGGCCAGGCCTGGGAGTCCTCCGCCACGCTGACGCAGGTGCTGACATCGCCGTCGATAGTTTGGTTGGACCACGATCGCAGCAGGATGACATCGCTCAAAATTTGCACCGGCAGATCGCCCCCGGCCAGCGCCTGTTGCTCAAGACGCTCCAGGCACAGGTAGTTCGACCGCCCTTTCAGCAGCGCCAGTTTACCTTTAAATTTAAGCGCCTTGGCCACGGTTGGCAGGTCGCGGCTGTAGAGCTGATCCTGCAGCGCCTTCGAGCCGGTGGAGATAATCACCTTTTTGTTTGCCCGCAGCGCGGGCGCCAGGTAGGCGTAGGTTTTACCGGTTCCGGTCCCTGCTTCGACCACCAGAGGCCGCGTTTCCTCAATAGCCTGCGTCACCGCCACCGCCATCTGGCGCTGCGGCTCGCGTGGTTTGAATCCCGGAATCGCGTTGGCCAACTGGCCGTCTGCTGCAAAATCGTCGATCACAATGCCCCCTGGTTATTTGGACAGTGATTATGTCAGGGAGGAGGTCTTTTCACCAGCCCGGGTAGTGACGCGGGCGGAACATTATGGCAGTCTTGCCCCCGTCAAATGGATATACCCGTCGTCTTTCGGGAGCTTTCCGCGCCGGTTCCGCCGGCAGAGCTGCCTGAAATTCATTGGATAGAGAGGAAACTGAAATGACTATTACGCGTATCGATGCCGAAGCCCGCTGGTCTGATGTTGTGATCCACAACCAGACGCTTTATTACACCGGCGTGCCGGCAAATCTCGACGCGGGCGCTGAAGAGCAAACCGCCAATACTCTGGCGCAGATTGACGCGGTGCTTGAGAAACAGGGTAGCAACAAATCGCGTATTCTCGACGCCACCATTTTCCTTGCGGACAAAAGCGATTTTGCCGCGATGAACAGAGCCTGGGACGCCTGGGTTGTTGCCGGTCACGCGCCGGTTCGCTGCACCGTTCAGGCAGCGCTGATGAAAGCAGAATACAAAGTCGAAATTAAAATTATCGCCGCCGTCTAATTACGCGTCTTCGCTCTCGTCTTCGTCTTCATCATCTTCAAAGCGCGCTACGATCCGGTCGCCGGTATGCGTGGCGCGCAGTTCGTTGGCGACCAGACGAATCGCCTCACCGCTGCTCATCCCCTGCGACATCAGATCCTGGATACGTTCTACTGCTTTTTGCTGTTGCTCGTGGCTCAGCGAAGGTAAACCTGCAAACATAACTGACTCCTGCTACATTGTGGGGCGTAATTATTTCACGCCGTCCCCTTATAAGCCAGCGGGCGGTAACGATCAGGATCGAGGAAGATGTTGTCCCCCGCTATTATTACCCTGCCCTGGCATCCGGATGCCGCCGAGCGCTACTTTGCGCCCTTAAGCGCAGCGCCCTGGGCGATGCTGCTACACTCAGGCTTTGCCGATCACCCGCATAACCGTTTTGATATTATGGTGGCCGAGCCGCGCGCAACGCTGACTACCCGCGGCGGCCTCACCACGGTGAACGACGGCCGAACGCTGACGACGTCCGCCGACGATCCGCTAAAAATAGTGGCGCAACAGCTGGCGCAGTGCGGATTAGCGCCGCAGGCCCATCCGCACCTGCCGTTCCTTGGCGGCGCGCTGGGGCTGTTCGGCTACGATCTGGGGCGTCGTTTTGAAAACCTGCCGTCTCAGGCCGACGCGGATATTGCGCTGCCGGATATGGCGGTCGGCATTTACGACTGGGCGCTGATCGTCGATCACCAGCGTTGTGAAGTCTCGCTGCTGAGCTACGGCGATCCCCAGGCGCGCCTGCAGTGGCTGAGGGCGCAATCGGCCCCAGCGGCGGCACCTTTTAGCCTGACCTCGGCCTGGCATTCGAATATGAGCCGCGAGCAGTATGGCGAGAAATTCCGCCAGGTACAGGCGTGGCTGCAGAGCGGCGATTGCTACCAGGTCAACCTGGCTCAGCGCTTCCAGGCCCGCTATCAGGGCGACGAGTGGCAGGCATTTTGCCAGCTTAACCGCGCCAACAGAGCCCCGTTCAGCGCCTTTATTCGCCTCGAGGAAGGCGCGGTCCTGAGCCTCTCTCCGGAGCGTTTTATCCAGCTTCATCAGGGTGAAATCCAGACCCGGCCGATTAAAGGCACCCTCCCGCGGCTGGCCGATCCTCAGCAGGACGCTCGCCAGGCAGAAAAGCTGGCTAACTCGGCGAAAGACCGCGCGGAAAACTTGATGATCGTCGATTTGATGCGCAACGATATTGGCCGGGTTGCCGAGCCCGGCAGCGTTCGCGTACCCGAGCTCTTCGTCGTTGAGCCGTTCCCGGCGGTCCACCATCTGGTCAGCACCATTACCGCCAGGCTACCGGCCCATCTTCACGCCAGCGACCTGCTGCGCGCGGCGTTTCCCGGCGGCTCCATTACTGGCGCCCCCAAGGTGCGCGCGATGCAAATTATCGATCGGCTGGAGCCGCAGCGGCGCAACGCGTGGTGCGGCAGCATCGGCTATCTCAGCCTGTGCGGCAATATGGACACCAGCATTACGATCCGCACGCTGACGGCGTGGCAGGGGCAGCTATACTGCTCTGCGGGCGGCGGGATTGTCGCGGATAGCGAAGAAGAGGCTGAATATCAGGAAACGTTTGATAAAGTTAACCGCATTCTGCAACAACTGGAGAGCTAGGATATGGCGGATAACGCCCTTGAGCTGGACGACTTTCTTTCGCGCTTTCAATTACTGCGCCCGCAGCCTTCGCAAGGCGCCCTCAATCAGCGCCAGGCCGCGGTGCTGGTACCGATTGTCCGTCGCCCGCAGCCGGGGCTGCTGCTTACCCAGCGTTCGCCGCGGATGCGTAAGCACGCCGGCCAGGTGGCCTTCCCGGGCGGAGCGGTCGATAACAGCGACGCGTCGCTGATTGCCGCCGCGCTCCGCGAGGCGCAGGAAGAGGTGGCTATTCCCCCTGAACAGGTGGAAATCATCGGCGTTCTGCCGCCGGTGGATAGCGTGACCGGCTTTCAGGTCACCCCGGTGGTGGGGATCATTCCGCCTAACCTGCGCTATCACGCCAGCCAGGATGAGGTGGCGGCGGTCTTTGAAATGCCGCTGGCCGAAGCGCTGCGCCTGGGCCGCTATCACCCTCTGGATATCCATCGCCGCGGGAACTCGCATCGGGTCTGGCTTTCCTGGTATCAGCATTATTTTGTCTGGGGAATGACCGCGGGGATTATCCGCGAGCTGGCCCTGCAAATCGGCGTCAAGCCCTGACGCCTTAATCGACTTTGCGCAGCCCTTCTTGCGGCTGCGTTCGCTCGCCGAACTCCCCCGCACCGCCCTTTGCGCCCCCCTCTTGCGGCTCCCCCGTCGGGCCCGTTACTTAGGGTATATACTTAAATATGACGGCGCTCTCAGCATTAGTAAATTCATGGTTATCCATTAGTTTAATTCATGTGAATAGTTAAGCTGATGCTACGGTTCCCTCTTACACTATGCGCAGTTATCACATCGTTGCCGCAGCCGCGGCAACCCTGTACTGGAGTGTTATGGTGATTAGTATATTCGACATGTTCAAGGTGGGGATTGGTCCCTCATCTTCCCATACTGTAGGGCCGATGAAAGCCGGTAAACAGTTCGTCGATGACCTGGTCGAAAAGGGACTACTTAATGACGTAACGCGCGTGGCGGTTGACGTCTACGGCTCGCTGTCATTAACCGGCAAAGGCCACCACACGGACATCGCCATTATCATGGGGCTGGCGGGCAATCAGCCCGATACGGTCGACATTGACGCGATTCCGGCATTTATTCGCGACGTAGAAGCCCGCGGACGCCTGCTGCTGGCGCAAGGGCAGCAGGAAGTCGATTTCCCGCAGGATGACGGTATGCGTTTTCGCAGCGACAACCTGCCGCTGCACGAAAACGGGATGACGATTCATGCCTGGGCCGGCGACAAAGAAATCTACAGCAAAACTTACTACTCCATCGGCGGCGGTTTTATCGTCGACGAAGATCATTTCGGCAAAGAGGATGCGGGAGAGCTCAGCGTTCCTTACCCGTTTAAATCGGCGCAGGAGATGCTGGGCTACTGCAAAGAGACCGGGCTGTCACTCTCCGGGATGGTGATGCAGAACGAACTGGCGCTGCACGGCAAAAAAGAGATTGAAGACTATTTTGCCAACGTCTGGCAGACCATGCGCGCCTGCATCGATCGCGGCATGAATACCGAAGGCGTACTGCCCGGGCCGCTGCGCGTACCGCGCCGCGCCTCTGCGCTGCGCCGCCTGCTGGTGGCCAGCGATAAGCTGTCCAGCGATCCGATGAACGTCATTGACTGGGTGAACATGTTTGCCCTCGCCGTCAACGAAGAGAACGCCGCCGGCGGCCGCGTCGTCACGGCCCCGACCAACGGCGCCTGCGGGATTGTGCCCGCGGTGCTGGCCTACTATGACCACTTTATTGAATCCGTCAGCCCTGATATCTACATTCGCTACTTTATGGCTTCCGGCGCCGTGGGCGCGCTGTACAAGATGAATGCCTCTATTTCAGGCGCTGAGGTGGGCTGTCAGGGCGAGGTTGGCGTGGCCTGTTCCATGGCCGCAGCCGGTCTTGCAGAGCTGCTCGGCGCCAGCCCTGAACAGGTGTGCGTGGCGGCGGAGATCGGTATGGAGCACAATCTGGGCCTCACCTGCGATCCCGTCGCCGGCCAGGTCCAGGTGCCGTGCATCGAACGTAATGCCATCGCATCGGTTAAAGCGATTAACGCCGCGCGCATGGCGATGCGCCGCACCAGCGAACCGCGCGTCTCCCTCGATAAAGTTATCGAGACGATGTACGAAACCGGCAAGGATATGAACGCCAAATATCGCGAGACCTCCCGCGGCGGTCTGGCCATCAAAGTACAGTGTGACTAAACCTTCGCAACCGAAATGCGCCCTAACCGGCGCATTTTTCTTCTTCTATTCATTTACACCCACTACACTTACTGTCTGACGATTGTTATTCTGAACGGTACTCAGAGTCGACAGGGTGTCGCGCATGCAGACTGCACATAAGGTCATCACGACATACCGCCGTAAACGTATCGTCGTATGTTTGATTGTTGCGTTATTAACGCTGACAACCACTCTGGTTATCCGATTTATTTCGCAGCGTAGCCTAAATCAGCAACGGATCCAGACGGTCACCAGTCAGATGGTGATGGCCATGGATAAAATTCTTCGCCCTCTTGAAAAGCAGCACCTGTCGATGCTGAATTTCGTCGGTCAGCCGTGCCGGGAAATTCACCTGCCCTTACGCAAGCTGGCGTCTTCGCTGCAAACGGTGCGAACTATCGCACTGGTGAAAGCGGATACTCTTTACTGCTCCAGTATTTATGGCGAACGTAATTTTAACCTTCATCAGCGCCAGCCCATGCTGCCGAGCAACCACCCTCTTCTGGTCTTCTCCACCGATGGATCGCTGCTGGTCGGCTCGCCGGTATTAATTCAGTGGTATCCGGCATCGATTAGCGGCTCCGACGGCGTAATGCTGATGATTAATATTGAGCTGCTGGGGGAGTTAATTCTCAACGCGAAATCACCGTTGATTACCGGTATTGGGCTGCGGGTCGGTAACAAAAGCTTTATTAACGGCCTTGGACTGGTGGACCACGACGCCATTCCGGGCGAGCGCGTCATTTATCGCCAGAGCTCTTCGCAGTTCCCCTTTACCATCAACGTCAGCGGCCCCGGAGCCTCGGCAATCGCCCTGCACGAACTCCCCGCCGAGCTGCCGCTGGCGCTGATCTTCACGCTGTTAACGACCGGCATAACCTGGCTCATAACCGCAGGCAGGCTCAGCTTTTCCCGTGAAATCAGCCTCGGTATCACCGCGCGTGAGTTCGAACTTTGGTGCCAGCCGCTGGAGGATCTGCGCAGCCAAAGGTGCTGCGGAGTCGAGATATTACTGCGCTGGAACAATCCGCGCCGGGGGAGGATCTCCCCCGATGTCTTTATTCCCATTGCCGAGGGTTACAATCTTATCGTTCCCCTCACCCGCTACGTGATCGCGGAAACCGCACGCCAGCTCAACCTTTTCCCTCAGGACAAAAGCTTCCATATTTCGATCAACGTCGCCGCCCGCCATTTTGCTAACGGCGAGCTGCTGCGCGATCTGCATCACTACTGGTTTAGCGCCCATCCCGTCCAGCAGCTGGTGGTGGAGCTCACGGAGCGCGACGTGCTGCAGGATGGCGATCGCCATATGGCCGAACATTTGCATTTCAAAGGCGTGCAGCTGGCAATCGACGATTTCGGCACCGGCAACAGCTCGCTGTCATGGCTGAAAAAACTCCGCCCCGACATCTTAAAAATTGATAAGTCCTTCACCAGCGCAATCGGCATCGACAGCGTAAATTCAACGGTGACGGATATGATTATTTCCCTGGCGCATCGCCTGGAAATTGTCACCATCGCGGAAGGCGTTGAAACAGAGGAGCAGGCGGAATACCTGCGTAACCACGGCGTCGATATCCTGCAGGGGTTTCGCTACGCCCGGCCGATGCCGGTTAACGAATTCCCGCAATGGCTGGCGGCGCACGATCTGGCGGCGGATGAGGAAACGGATAGTCAATAGCCTGCCGGCCTCCTGAGGAGACCGGCAGGTCGGCGGGATTACTCTTCTTCGTCGTGCTCGTGCCGCGTTTTAACGACGCGGACCAGATCGACGCGGTAGCTGTTGGCCTCAACGATGGTGAACCGCAGCGGCTCCAGCTCAACCACATCACCGGTGCGCGGGATATGGCCGTTGACGGCGATCACCAGCCCGGCCACCGTCGCAATATCCTCTTCTTCATTGACGATGTCATCCAGCCCCAGCGTCTGCTGCAGGGCGTGCAGGTCGGTTGAACCTTTGATCAGCCAGCCGTCGCCATCGGCAACAATCTCCGGCGTCTCATCGGCGTCCGGGAACTCGCCGGCAATCGCCTCCAGCACGTCCAGCGGCGTCACCAGCCCCTGCACCACGCCAAATTCGTTGGTCACAATGACGAAGCTGCCGCGGGCCCGGCGCAGAACGCCCAGCAGATTGATCGGGTCCAGGGTTTCCGGAACCACAATCGCCGGCGATGCCGAGGCGAGCGCCGCAACGTTCTCGCCGGCCTCCAGCGCCACCAGCATCTCTTTAGCGCGAACAATACCGATAATCTCATCCAGCTCGCCCCGGCACACCGGGAACAGGCTGTGCGGAGAGGAGAGCAGCTGGCGGCGAATCTCTTCTACACTCTGCTCGGCGTCCACCCAGCTGATTTCACCGCGCGGCGTCATGATGCCGCGCAGCGAACGCTGCGCGAGAGTCAGCACGCCGTTAATCATATAGCGCTCTTCTTCGGCGAACGCGCCCTCTGGCACCGGTACCGCGGACGGCATGTCGCCATCGTGCGTCACCGGATTCTGCTTACGGCTGCCCATCAAACGCAGGATCGCATCGGCGGTGCGCGCGCGCAGCGGCAGCGTCGACTGATGGCGGATAAAGTTGCGCCGCGCCACCTGGTTGAAGAACTCAATGGTGATTGAGAAGCCAATCGCAGCGTACAGGTAGCCTTTCGGTATATGGAAACCAAAGCCTTCGGCCACCAGGCTCAGGCCAATCATCAGCAGGAAGCTAAGGCACAGCACCACCACCGTTGGATGCTGGTTAACGAAGCGGGTCAACGGCTTCGATGCCAGCAGCATGACCATCATCGCAATCACCACCGCCGCCATCATGACCGGGAGGTGGTTTACCATACCCACGGCGGTAATCACCGCATCCAGCGAGAACACGGCATCAAGCACGACGATTTGCAGCACCACCACCCAGAAGCTGGCGTACCCCTTACCATGACCGGCATCGTGCTGGCGGTTTTCCAGCCGCTCGTGCAGTTCGGTCGTCGCCTTGAACAGCAGGAATATCCCCCCCAGCAGCATAATAAGATCGCGCCCGGAGAAGGAAAAATCAGCGATGCTGAACAGCGGTTTGGTTAAGGTCACCATCCACGAAATAACCGACAGCAGCCCCAGACGCATGAACAGCGCCAGCGACAGGCCAATCAGACGTGCTTTATCACGCTGCTTTGGCGGCAGTTTATCCGCAAGGATGGCAATAAATACCAGGTTGTCGATACCGAGCACGATCTCGAGGACGACCAGCGTCAACAAGCCGACCCAAATAGAGGGATCCATTAAGAATTCCATGAGTTGCTCCAGTTAACGACGGACGCAATCATCGCTATGTCATGCACAGGCGAGACAATTATTGCTGGTAAAAAAGCGTAGCAGATAGCGGTAGCGGTGGCAGACAGGTGCCAAAAGGTGAAAAGACGTCGATGAGGGTCCATACAGCGGGCTATGCCCTATACTCCTGAGTAGTTAAACGGAAGCTAAACATAGCAAAAAACAGAACCAGATTGGAAAAAAATTTACCTGTTTTTGCAATAGCTAAGGCTATTTTTTGCGCCGCGAAATTATTATTCGTAGATGCGTGATTAACGGATCTTCATCACATTAATTATTTTTTCACTATCTAAAATAATTCGCTGTAGTGATTATTTTATATCTTACACCCTTACTGAATCGATTTTGTTCGCAAGAGTGATTCAGGATGTATCACAACAGATGATGCATTCACCATAATAAAGGAGGTAGCAAGTGACGATTGCTATTGTAATAGGCACACATGGTTGGGCTGCAGAACAGCTGCTGAAAACGGCAGAAATGCTGTTGGGCGAGCAGGAAAACGTTGGCTGGATCGATTTCGTTCCCGGTGAAAACGCCGAAACGCTGATCGAAAAATACAACGCACAGCTGGCGAAGCTGGACACGGCTAAAGGCGTGTTGTTTCTCGTCGATACGTGGGGAGGAAGCCCGTTCAATGCGGCGAGCCGCATTGTCGTCGATAAAGAGCACTACGAAGTCATCGCCGGCGTCAACATTCCAATGCTGGTTGAAACGCTAATGGCCCGTGACGACGACCCGTCGTTCGACGAGCTGGTGGCGTTAGCGGTGGAAACCGGTCGTGAAGGCGTGAAAGCGCTGAAAGCGAAAGCGGTTGAAAAAGCGGCTCCGGCTCCCGTTCAGGCGGCAGCGCCACGAGCGGCAACCCCAGCTAAACCGATGGGTCCAAACGATTACATGGTTATCGGCCTGGCGCGTATCGATGACCGTCTTATCCACGGCCAGGTAGCGACCCGCTGGACCAAAGAAACCAACGTCACCCGTATTATCGTCGTCAGCGATGAAGTCGCAGCCGATACCGTACGAAAAACGTTGCTGACTCAGGTTGCACCTCCGGGCGTCACCGCCCACGTTGTTGATGTGGCTAAAATGATCCGCGTCTACAACAACCCTAAATACGCAGGCGAGCGCATTATGCTGCTGTTCACTAACCCGACTGACGTTGAGCGTGTTGTTGAAGGTGGCGTGAATATCACCACGGTCAACATCGGCGGTATGGCTTTCCGCCAGGGCAAAACGCAGGTGAACAACGCGATTTCGGTCGATGAGAAAGATATTGAAGCGTTCAAGAAGCTGAACGCCCGCGGTATCGAACTGGAAGCACGCAAAGTTTCCACCGACCAGAAACTGAAAATGATGGACCTGATCGCCAAGGTTAATAAATAACCCTGCGCTCGCGCCTGACTTTTCAACTTAAGACTTAATCAACAGGAGAAGTACAATGGAGATTACCCTTCTTCAGATTGTGCTGGTGTTCATCGTCGCGTGTATTGCGGGTATGGAGTCGGTACTTGATGAATTTCAGTTCCACCGTCCTCTGGTGGCCTGTACGCTGATTGGCGCCGTTCTCGGGGATATGAAAACCGGTATTATCATCGGTGGTACCCTGGAAATGATCGCCCTGGGCTGGATGAACATCGGTGCCGCCGTTGCGCCGGATGCCGCCCTGGCGTCCATCATCTCGACCGTTCTGGTTATCGCGGGTCACCAAAGCATTGGTGCCGGTATCGCGCTGGCTATCCCGCTGGCGGCGGCAGGCCAGGTTCTGACCATTATCGTCCGTACGATTACCGTTGCCTTCCAGCACGCTGCGGATAAAGCAGCGGAGAGCGGAAACCTGACGGCCATTTCCTGGCTTCACGTTTCGTCTCTGTTCCTGCAGGCCATGCGTATCGCTATCCCGGCCGTTATCGTCGCTATCTCCGTCGGTACCAGTGAAGTCCAGGGCCTGCTGAACGCCATTCCGGAAGTGGTAACCGGCGGTCTGAACATCGCGGGTGGCATGATCGTGGTAGTTGGTTACGCGATGGTCATCAACATGATGCGCGCAGGCTATCTGATGCCGTTCTTCTACCTCGGCTTCGTTACCGCTGCGTTCACCAACTTCAACCTGGTTGCTCTGGGCGTGATTGGTACCGTAATGGCAATCCTCTACATCCAGCTGAGCCCGAAATACAACCGCGTAGCGGGTGCGCCAGCGCAGGCTGCTGGTAATAACGATCTCGATAACGAACTGGACTAACAGGTGAGCGAAATGGTTGATATGACTAAAAATACCACCGAGAAAAAACTCACTCAGAGTGATATTCGTGGCGTGTTCATTCGTTCTAACCTGTTCCAGGGTTCATGGAACTTCGAACGTATGCAGGCGCTGGGCTTCTGCTTCTCTATGGTGCCGGCAATTCGTCGCCTGTACCCGGAGAATAACGATGCGCGTAAACAGGCGATTAAGCGTCACCTTGAGTTCTTTAACACCCACCCCTACGTTGCGGCGCCGGTGCTCGGCGTAACGCTGGCGATGGAAGAGCAGCGCGCTAACGGTGCGGAAATCGACGATGGTGCCATCAACGGTATCAAAGTCGGTCTGATGGGCCCGCTGGCAGGCGTAGGCGACCCGATCTTCTGGGGCACCGTGCGTCCGGTATTCGCGGCGCTGGGCGCCGGTATCGCGATGAGCGGCAGCCTGCTTGGTCCTCTGCTGTTCTTTATTCTGTTTAACGCAGTACGTCTGCTGACCCGTTACTACGGCGTAGCGTACGGTTACCGTAAAGGTATCGACATCGTTAAAGATATGGGCGGCGGCTTCCTGCAGAAACTGACCGAGGGGGCGTCGATTCTCGGCCTGTTTGTCATGGGGGCGCTGGTCAATAAATGGACGCACGTGAACATCCCGCTGGTGGTATCGACTATCACCGGTCAGGATGGCCAGACTCGCGTGACCACCGTGCAGACTATCCTTGACCAGCTGATGCCGGGTCTGGTGCCTCTGCTGCTGACCTTCGCCTGTATGTGGCTGCTGCGTAAGAAAGTTAACGCCCTGTGGATCATCGTTGGCTTCTTCGTCATCGGTATCGTTGGCTACGCAATCGGCCTACTGGGGCTGTAATTATCCTGCTGTACGCCGGGGGCTTGCCCCCGGCTTTTTTTTTAGTTTTTGTTCGGAGGATGGATGACACTCACGGATCTGGTGCTGGTGCTGTTTATTTTGGTTCTGCTGGCATTTGCGATTTACGACCAGTTTATTATGCCGCGCCGTAACGGCCCGCAGCTGCTGGCCATTCCCCTGCTCCGCCGCAGCCGCGTTGATGGAATAATCTTCGTCGGTCTAACTGCCATACTGATTTATAACAACATTATCAGCCACGGCGCGCTCATTACCACATGGTTATTATCTGCTCTGGCATTAATGGGTCTCTACCTGTTCTGGATCCGCACGCCCAAAATCATCTTCAAGCCCGCTGGTTTTTTCTTCGCCAATATCTGGATTGAATATAAGCGTATTAAAGAGATGAATTTATCGGAAGACGGCGTGCTGGTGATGCAATTAGAGCAAAGACGCCTGCTTATTCGCGTACGAAATATCGACGATCTGGAAAAAATATACAAACTTCTCGTTTCCACTCAGTAGGTTAAAAATATAGCCTACGCTATATTTCAGCTCATTCAGGCAGATGGATATATAGCCCTTGCTATATTTCATCTGCCCACTTCCCTCATATTTATTAACCAATTCTTGACACCTAAATTCAAATGAAAATCGTTATCATTTGGTTATTAAAATATCTAAATAGTGTTATTGTTTTATATTCTAAAAATATGTTAAGGTTGCGCCCGTCGTTGGGGAGTAGCCGATGTCCTGTCCGCCAGGCCAGGAGATGTACGTGTCAACATACTCGTTGCAAAACGTGGCACGTACGGGTTGAAGAACGCATTCAATCAGGCGAGACCATAGACGCATCACTGCAGTACGCAATATATAATCATTAGACTTATTGCGTATATTTACTGGGGGCAGCGATGTGTCATATGGAATATCCCCGGTCAGGACGCACTTATGAACTTATCCGCAACGATTCTTCTGGCCTTTGGCATGTCCATGGACGCCTTCGCCGCATCTATCGGTAAGGGTGCAACTCTCCACCAACCTAAATTTTCCGAAGCGTTACGTACCGGGCTTATCTTCGGCGCGATTGAAACGCTGACCCCGCTTGTCGGCTGGGGAATGGGGATGCTTGCCAGTCAGTTCATCCTCGAATGGAATCACTGGATTGCCTTTGTGCTGCTGGTCTTCCTCGGCGGCCGAATGGTGATTGAAGGATTTCGCGGCGACGCCGGCGACGAGTGCGAAGCGCCCCATCGCCACGGCTTTTGGCTGCTGGTCACTACCGCATTTGCCACCAGCCTTGACGCTATGGCCGTTGGCGTCGGTCTGGCATTCCTGCAGGTGAACATCATCGCCACCGCGCTGGCGATTGGCTGCGCGACGCTGGTGATGTCAACGCTGGGTATTATGTTGGGACGATTTATCGGCCCGCTGCTAGGCAAGCGGGCTGAAATTCTGGGAGGAATTGTGCTGATAGGTATCGGCGCCGAAATTCTCTGGAGCCATTTCGCCGGCTAGCTATCAGGCATCACGCTGCCAGCAGTGGATCATAAAATCGGTCTGGCAGCTGAATAACGCCTGCTCACGCAGCGCCTCACGAACCGGCGGTTTCGCCCGCCATGCAAACGGCGTCATCTGCAGCAGCGCCTCGGCTTCGCTCCCGCTTAGCGTCATTGAGTAAGCCAGCTGCTGCTGATGGCGCAGCGTAAAGCCGGTCATTGCTTCCGTATTCTGCTCATGCAGATGCACGTCGTCATAAATCATACCTTTCAGCTCAAGCAGATGCTTCGGGCCCGGCGTCGCGGTAACCACCCAGCCGCCGGGCCTGACAACCCGCGCCAGCTCCAGAGCGTTGCAGGGCGCATAGATCCGCACCACCGCGTCAAAGCTGGCATCAGCAAACGGCAGGCGCTGGCTTGAAGCGACGCAGAAATTAACCTGCGGATAGCGTTTGGCCGCCGCGCGAACCGCAGATTTTGAGACGTCAAGGCCCCAGCAGCTGGCTGAGATAGCGGCAAATGCGTGAGTGTAGTAGCCCTCTCCACAGCCGATGTCCAGCAGATCGGCCGGCGCACAGGTCTGCAGGAACTCGCCGATCGCATCGCGCAGCGGCTGGTAGTGACCGGCATCGAGGAAGGCGCGCCGCGCCTGCATCATCTCCGCACTATCGCCCGGATCGCGCGAGCGTTTGAACTGCACCGGCAGCAGGTTAACGTATCCCTCCTTCGCTAAATCAAACTGGTGCCGCTGCGGGCAGATATAGCTATTTTCACGGCGCTCAAGCGGCGCGTGGCAAAGGGGGCAACTGTAAGACATGACAACTCCGGTGTCGCTGAAAGAGCGAAAGTGTAGCGTTATTCGCTCTTTCAGACCACTGTTACAGCGCCGGGGGCAGGCTCTCGCCGTTATGCATAACGATAAGATTGCCCGAGCCCGCCGGCATTCCGTCCGGCATCACGTTTTCGAGACGCAGAACATCGCCCATTATCTGGCTAAATACCGGCGCCGAAACGGCCCCGCCGTAATAGGCGCCGTTGCTGGGATCGTTGATGACCACCACCAGCGCAAACTGCGGGTTGCTGGCCGGCGCCACGCCTGCGGTATAGGCGATATATTTATCGATGTACTTGCCGTCGGGGCCAATCTTTTTAGCCGTGCCGGTTTTGACCGCAATCCGGTAATCGCGGACGGCCGCTTTTGTCCCGCCGCCGCCCGGTAACGCCACGCTCTCCATCATATGTTCGACCTGATGGACGATCTGCTCCGGCATCACTCGCGTGCCGATGACCGGCGGATCGATGCGGGTAATCGACAGCGGCCGCTCGATGCCGAAGCCGCCGATGGTAGCGTAGACGTGCGCCAGCTGCAGCGGGGTGACCATCAGACCGTAGCCAAAGGCGAAAGTCGCCCGATCCAGCTGCCCCCAGTAGCGGCGCTGGGGCATCAGCCCCGCGCTTTCCCCGGTTAACCCCAGGCCCGTCGGATCGCCAAAGCCAAAGGCCTTATAGGTGTCAATCAGGTGCTGGACCGGCATTGCCAGCGACAGGTGCGAGACGCCGGTATCGCTGGATTTTTGCAGGATGCCGGTCAGGGTCAGCTCCGGGTAGTAGCCGACATCGCGAATGCGGTGACCGTCGAGGACGAAAGGATGGGTATCCACCACGCTGTCTGGCTGAACAATCCCCTGCTGCAGCGCCGTCATCAGCACCAGTGGCTTAACCGTCGAGCCCGGCTCAAAGGTATCGCTGATGGCGCGATTACGAAAATCATCCAGCCGGGCGTTATCGCGATTATTGGGGTTAAAGTCGGGATAGCTGGCCATCGACAGGATTTCGCCGGTATCGATCTTAATGAGCACCGCCGCCCCGGACTCCGCCTTGTTCCAGCTGACCGCATTATCCAGCGCATCCTCGGTGACCGTCTGCAGCCGCTCGTCGATGCTTAGCTGTAAATTGTGCGCCGGAACCGCCGGAACCTCGGTGATATTTTCAACCACGTGGCCGTGGCGATCTTTACGCACCAGCCGGCGGCCGGCCTTTCCGGTCAGCTGGGAGTTAAAGCTTTTCTCAACGCCTTCAATTCCCTGATTATCAATATTGGTAAAACCAAGCAGGTTGGCCGCAACGTGGCCGGCCGGATAAAAGCGGCGGGATTCGTCGCGCAGATTAATCCCCGGCAGATGCAGTTTATCGATCCACTCGGCCTGTTCCGGGTTAACCTGGCGGGCCAGATAGACAAACCGCATATGGGGATGAGCCTGAACCCGCTTTGCCAAATCGCCCAGATTAAGGTGCAGCGCTTCGGCCATAGCCTGCCAGCGCGGACCATAGCCGACGCCCCCTTTTTCCACTATCGTTTGCGGGTCGGCCCAGATAGCGCTAACCGGTACGCTGACCGCCAGCGGGCGATTCTCGCGGTCGCTTATCATCCCCCGCTGGACGTCGATAGGCTCTTCGCGCAGCGAGCGCATATCCTCTTGCTTAACAAGATTATCGGGGGAGACAATCTGCAGCCATCCCACCCGGCCCAATAGCAGCCCAAGGCAGCTGAGGATCGCCGCACACAGCAGCCCAAAGCGAATCGGGGTGAAATTCGCACCTGACTTAGTTTTGTTCTTTTGCACCGTAGCTCCAGCATTATTTTGCAACCCTCTGATTTAACAGAAAATCGACAAAACAGGATGCGAAACAGTGCTAATAAAGATGTTGTTTTGCAACAAAGCACAACGAAGGGGAGAAATCGGAAATGTTTTGCAATAAACGCTAAAAAGCCCCGCAAAGGCGAGGCTTTCTTTACAAGATGAGTGGTCTTGAATCAGATAGCAGTTACGTTAACTGCTGCCGGACCTTTCTGGCCGTCCTGAATTTCGAACTCAACGTTCTGGCCTTCAGCCAGAGTTTTGAAGCCATTACCCTGGATAGCGGAGAAGTGTACGAACACGTCTTTGCTGCCATCAGCCGGAGTAATAAAGCCAAAACCTTTAGACTCGTTGAACCACTTAACTTGACCTTTAATCTTTGCCATTTGCAAAATTCCTTAGACTGTTTTCTTCGCCCGCAGGCACTTACATAGATAAAACTGACACACTACTGCATGAGGCACTAATATAAGGTTCGGCAGAGAAGCGGTATTCAACGACAACGTGTTTACTCAGGACTTCTTTACTGAAAATGCCACACATAAACAGAACTGTACCTCGTTTAACCCGAAAGGTGTTATCACATACAACGTTAATAATGGCAAGCCATTTTTAAACGGGTCTCGATCCTTCGCACAAAATATAAGGGAATCATTTGACCAACTGCACGTTTATGCGCCTTTTCCGCCCCGCCGTTAATCCCGCCCAGCGCGGCAAACATACAATTACGCATGGATGAGCGTGGCAACTTTTTCACCATTGCTCAACAACTTCGGTCCATCCAGGCCGGCAGAGATGCACCCTGCCAGTTTTCAGAGGGTTGCGGCAGGGTACGTGCATAACGATGCGCATAAACGCGCATATTGATAGTTGAAAATTGGCTTAGGCCGAGAATATGCAGGGTTAATTAAATGTTGTTCGCCCCACTATAAATAGTGTTTATATTGCACCTGAATAATGAAATTTCGATGACACTTTCTTTCATCATGCAATTAAATCACGATGTTATTATTTTATTTGATTAGCTCAAAAATCCATAGCTTATTGGATAAAATTGCGATCGCTAACACATTAAGTAGCCTAAGAAATGTGGCAATCAGGACAAAAGGATAAGAATAAGTTATTGCGCAAGGCGATGAGGCAGGCGTACACCAAGGCGGTGTACACCCGTTTATCAGCTACCGTTCAGCGACGAGACGGATAAAGTCGTCGTCATCCTTCCCCTTCTCAACGGCTGAAGGTCCGGTAGCCTCTTCCTTCTCCGGCTCATTGGCTTCGCAGAGACGACGCAGCAGCGCGTTCTGGCGCTTTTGCTGATCCAGCAGAGCCTGCAGCAGGGCAATCTGCTCGTTGGCGCGCGAACTTGCGCGATTAACAAAAAACCATAACAACAGGCCGACAAGCAACAGCACAATAGAAAGCGCCAGCGATGCCAGATTTACGATCCCAGGACTTAGTAACTCACTCATTTCACCACCTCAAAGAGAAGGCGTTTATTCTACCACCCGCGCAGCAGAAGAAAATCAGTCGTTATAAAAATGTCTTACCAGGGGATGAATTTGTTGATGGTGCAGATGCCGCTGAAAAACTGCACATCCTGATCGCACATTACGTTAAGCATCTGAGTCCACAGCAACAAACAGCCCGCTATGACAACAATCAGCAAAACCCAGCGTAATTTTTTCACTCCACACTCCGCATCAATACCAGATGTTGCCAGGATAGCACGCTCATCTTAAACCGCGGCTAACTGTAATACGAAAGGCAAGTTTAAGAATCATAGACTTGTTTCAACTCGTGTACCTGTCAAAATAAACGCCGAGGATAATACAAATTATGAGGCAACAATGCGATTGATCATTCGTACGATTGTGGTACTGGCTATCTTATGGATTGGCGTATTATTAAGCGGCTACGGCATGTTGATTGGTAGCAATGAGAACGCAGCGGGGCTGGGCCTCCAGTGTAAGTATCTGACCGCCCGCGGCACCAGCACCGTACAGTACGTTCATTCTGATAGCGGTATTATTGGCCTGACTGACTGTCCGGTTCTGCGCAAAAGCGAAACCGTTATCGACAAAGGTTAATCCGCTTCGGGCTACGGCAGGAACCCTCTTCCCGCAGTAGCCCGACGCAGCTAACGCCTGCCGCGATCAGAACGGATAGTCGTTATAGCCCATCTGTTCAGAAATTTTACGCGCCGCGGTATGCAGCATTTCAACGTATTCGTGCAGCCGCTCTTCCGAGAAGCGCAGCGTCGGGAACGAAATACTCAACCCGGCAATCACTACGCCAAAGCGGTCGAAGACCGGTACACCAATGCAGCGTAGCCCCTCTTCCTGCTCTTCATTGTCTTCGCCATAGCCCTGCTGACGAACGCTGTCCAGCACCCCCAGCAGCTCTTCGGTGCTGGTAATCGTCCGGTCGGTGCTGCGCTTATATTCGACGTCTTCGAGAATCTGCTCCACTTCGGCACGATCGCGCCACGCCAGCAGCACTTTGCCGATTGCGGTGCTGTACAGCGGGTTGCGGCGGCCAATGCGCGAATACATGCGCAGGTTGTACATCGAATCGATTTTATGGATATAGACAATACTGTCCTCATCCAGCGCACCGAGATGGATAGTCTCTTTCGTCAGGCGCGATAGTTCGCGCATCTGGATATCCGCACTGCGCACCAGATCGACATTCTGCAGCGCACGCGCGCCGAGTTCGAACAGCTTCAGCGTCAGGGAGTATTTCTCAGACTCACCTTCCTGGGCGACATAGCCCAGCGACTTCATAGTCTGCAAAAAGCGATAAACGGTGCTTTTTGACATCATAACGCGCTGAGATAGTTCGGTAATACCAATTTCACGCTCTTCGCCAAGCGCCTGCAGGATGCCAAAAACCTTCAATACTGAAGAGACAGAATCTGGCTGTTTATCCAAATCTGCAACTGCCATTTATCACCTCATCGCTACTGTTTTATAAAAATTAGAACCGGTTTTTATTATAAATTCGCAACCCGATGCCCGCAATCGTTCTTCTGCCCATTCGTTACAAATCTGCGACATACAGCCGAATAATCAATGCTAAAATCATTACCCAGAGAATAGTCACGATAAAGACACAAACTTAACATGGATAAAAACGTTTCCGATGGTCTGCCCCTGCCGCAGCGTTACGGCGCCATTCTGACCATCGTTTTAGGCATAGCGATGGCCGTACTCGACGGCGCCATTGCTAACGTGGCCCTGCCGACCATCGCCACAGATCTTAACGCTTCGCCCGCCGCCTCAATCTGGATAGTCAACGCTTACCAAATCGCCATCGTTATTGCGCTATTGCCGCTCTCCTTTTTGGGCGATATGTTTGGCTATCGGCGCATCTACAAAATCGGTTTGCTGGTTTTTACCTTTACCTCACTGGCCTGCGCCCTCTCCCACTCGCTTGAGATGCTGACTCTCGCCCGCGTCGCTCAAGGGCTCGGCGGCGCCGCGCTGATGAGCGTGAATACCGCGCTCATTCGTCTTATCTTCCCGAAGCGCTTCCTTGGACGGGGAATGGGGATCAACTCGTTTGTGGTCGCCGTATCTTCCGCGGCCGGCCCGACGATTGCCGCTGCGATACTCTCCATCGCCTCCTGGCAGTGGCTGTTTTTAATCAACATTCCGCTGGGGATTGTTTCGCTGACGCTCGCCATACGCTACCTGCCGGCCAACAGCGGCCGCAGCCGAATTACCCGCTTCGATCTTCCCAGCACCGTCATGAACGCGCTGACCTTCGGCCTGCTGATCACCGCGCTCGGCGGCTTTGCCCAAGGGCAGTCCGGTCAACTGGTGCTGGCTGAAGTGGTTGCAATGCTGGTTATCGGATTCTTCTTCATTCGCCGCCAGCTGCGGATGCCGGTGCCGCTCCTGCCGGTTGATCTGCTGCGTATCCCGCTGTTCTCGCTCTCCATTTGCACGTCAATCTGTTCCTTCTGCGCACAAATGCTGGCGCTGGTTTCGCTGCCCTTTTTCCTGCAGGCGACGATCGGACGCAGCGAGGTGGAGACCGGGCTGCTGCTGACGCCCTGGCCTTTAGCGACGATGGTGATGGCGCCGCTGGCGGGTTATCTGATTGAGAAAATTCACGCGGGGCTGCTAGGTGCGGTGGGACTGGCGGTTATGGCCTGCGGTCTGTTTGGCCTGGCGCTGCTGCCCTCATCGCCGTCCGATCTCGATATTATCTGGCGCATGGCGCTCTGCGGCGCGGGTTTCGGTCTGTTCCAGTCGCCGAATAACCACACTATCGTCTCATCGGCCCCTAGCCACCGCAGCGGAGGGGCCAGCGGAATGCTCGGTACCGCCAGACTGCTGGGGCAAAGCACCGGCGCGGCGCTGGTCGCGCTGCTGTTCAATCTGCAAGGCAACGGCGGCACTCATACCGCGCTGCTGCTGGCCGGAGGGCTGGCGGTCATTGCGGCCACCGTTAGCGGGCTTCGCGTCACCCAGCCGCGTCCCGGACAGTAGCCGGGCCCGATTACGGCACAAAAAAAACCGCAGCCCGGTTAAGGCTGCGGTTTTTGTTTCTGCGCTCGGAAGGACGTGATTACTTCAGATACTCCCCGCTGCGCAGAGCTTCAATACGTTTATCCAGCGGCGGGTGTGTCATAAACAGCTCGCTCATAGATTTCGCTTTGCCATTTATGCACAGCGCCATCATGCTGCTGGCTTCCTGCGGCTCGTAGCTGGTTTTCAAACGCTGCAGGGCGGCGATCATTTTCTCACGGCCGACCAGACGGGCAGAGCCCGCATCCGCATGGAACTCACGGTAGCGCGAGAACCACATGGTGATGATGCTGGCCAGGATCCCAAACACCAGCTCCAGGACGGTAGCGACGGCAAAGTAAATCAGCGGGTTGCCGTTGCTGTTTTCACCTTCATCGCGGTTGCCGCCAAGGAATCCTGCGGCAATTTGCGCGATAACGCGCGAGATAAAGATAACGAAGGTGTTCACCACCCCCTGAATCAGCGTCATGGTCACCATATCGCCGTTGGCAATGTGGCTGATTTCATGGGCAATAACGGCTTCCGCCTCGTCACGGCTCATGTTCTGCAGCAGCCCGGTGCTGACGGCAACCAGCGAAGCGTCACGGCGCGCCCCGGTAGCAAACGCGTTAATATCCGGAGCATGGTAGATAGCAACCTGCGGCATGCCGATCCCCGCCTGCTGCGCCTGCTGCGCGACGGTATTCATCAGCCAACGTTCGGTTTCATTACGCGGCTGCTCAATGACTTCCCCACCCACCGATTTTAGCGCCATCCATTTCGACATCATCAGCGAAACGATCGAACCACCAAAACCAAAAAGCAGCGCCATGATCAGTAGCCCGGTCATGCTGCTTGACTGTATTCCCGTCAGGCTTAGCACCAGCCCGAACACCGCCATAACGGCCAGGTTGGTCAACAGGAAGAGCGCGATTCGCATCATAATTTTCTTCTAACCTCGATTTAACAAAACGCACTATGCGATTACCCATATCGTATGGGTGCAACGTTAATTTTCAACCATCCTCCCCCGCTAAGTCACGAGAAAGACACAACTTTACATTTTGTAGCATATCGCTGACATCTGCATAATATATTGACATCAGGCACGGGGGAATCGAGGTTTTTGGCGGGAGGAGCAGATAAAAAAACGGGCACAACCATGTGTGCCCGTCGGGTGCTTATTGACTAACCGGTGGTTCCACCGCTGGCCGTTCTTTCTCCAGATGGGCCAGGTCGAGCGCGATATGTACCGTTTCATCAAGATACGGATCCGGCTCCTGGTAATCCTTCGGCAGATCGTCCAGTTTCTTAAGCTGCGGCTTACCTTCACGCTTCAGGCGATCGTTAATCCGGGCCAGACGAGTCGCATCATCCTCTTCGTTCTCTTTTTCACGCTGGGCGTAGTTCAGGGAAACGATATTGCGCTTGTCTTTCATCGCGTTATAGCGAGCAATGTCCTTCATGATGTACTGGAATTCCGGATCTTTGGCAATCCGCTCATCATGCAGCTTCAGCAAACCGGGGCCAAACGGCGTTAAGTCGCCGGACTTGACGTAGGTCGCTGCATTAACGCTATCCCACGGCAGGGCGTTATCTTCATACTGCTCGCCGGTCTCACGATCTTCGGTTCCGGTTGGCATCATGATGTCCGGCGTTACACCCTTACGCTGAGTACTGCCGCCGTTTATACGGTAGAACTTCTGGATGGTGTACTGCACGGAACCCAGCGCCGGCCAGTCAGGACGCAGCATCTGATCGTAAATACGGTTCAGCGAGCGGTACTGCTGCACGGTGCCTTTCCCGAAGGTTGGCTCACCAACGATCAGTCCGCGACCGTAGTCCTGCATCGCCGCGGCGAAGATTTCAGAAGCCGAAGCGCTGAAGCGGTCAACCAGCACGACCAGCGGGCCTTTGTAGTAAACGACGCCGTCAGTATCGCTGTCTTCACGCACTTTGCCGTTATTATCGCGAACCTGCACTACCGGGCCAGACGGGATAAACAGACCGGAAAGCGATACCGCCTCGGTCAGAGCGCCGCCGCCGTTGCTGCGCAGGTCGATAACGATACTGCTGACGTTCTGTTTTTCCAGCTTCTGCAGCTGAACCTTAACGTCATCCGTCAGGCCAACGTAGAAACCGGGGATATCCAGCACGCCGATTTTTTCTTTACCAACTGTTTTCACCGACATTTTAACCGCGCGATCTTCGAGACGAATTCGCTCGCGGGTTAGCGTGACGATGCGCGTTTTCGCGCCCTTGCCCGCCGGCAGCACTTCCAGACGAACCTTACTGCCCTTCGGCCCTTTAATCAGCGCCACGACGTCGTCAAGACGCCAGCCGATAACGTCAACCATGCCTTTACCGGACTGGCCGACGCCAACGATACGATCGCCAACGCTAATTGACTTGCTCTTCGCCGCCGGGCCACCGGCCACCAGCGAGTTGATCACCGTATAGTCGTCGTCCATCTGCAGCACCGCGCCGATCCCTTCTAACGAAAGGCTCATTTCGGTATTGAACTGCTCGGTATTGCGCGGCGACAGGTAGTTGGTATGCGGATCGATTTCGCGGGCGAAGGAGGTCATAACCAGCGAGAACACATCTTCACTATTGGTTTGCGCCAGACGGCGAATAGCAAACTTATAGCGGCGGGTTAACGTTTCGCGGATCTCTTTGTCGTCTTTACCCGCAAGCTTCAGGCTCAGCTGGTCAAACTTAACCTTGGCATCCCACAGCGCGTTCAGCTCGGCCTCATCTTTCGGCCAGGGTGACTTACTGCGGTCAAGGTTGAAGTTATCGTTGCCGGTAAAGTCCATCGGACGCTCCAGCACCTTCAACGCGTACTGATAGCGTTCGAAACGGCGCTTCTGCCCCAGGTTATACAGGTCGTAAAAAACGTCCAGTTTTCCGCTGCGCAGCTC
Organism: Klebsiella sp. 10-1; assembly: GCF_009758445.1. NCBI lineage: Bacteria > Pseudomonadati > Pseudomonadota > Gammaproteobacteria > Enterobacterales > Enterobacteriaceae > Klebsiella > Klebsiella sp. 10-1. The sequence goes on along the minus strand of NZ_WQRE01000004.1, from coordinate 208,404 downwards.
GTCACCGATTTGATTTTTCTTCGCGGCAAACTGAGCAACGTCGCTGGCCAGCAGCACGTTGTGGCTGTAATCCAGCAGGTTCAGATAGCGGTCAAAAATTTTTGCCGAGAAGGCGTTATCGAGATCAAACTGTCGATAGTGCGAACGAGTAAAGCGCGAGGTTACGCGCTCACTCACCGTCGCGTGCTGCGGCTCTTCTTTCAGCACGGGGATTTGATCGGCTCGGGTAATATCATCCACGGCGAACGCATGGCCTGCTATTGCTAGCAGGCCCGCAAGCGCGGTGAGCTTAAAGAATGTGTTCATGCCTGGCCCGGCCTCCGTTTCAGAACACCAGGTGTTCTGCGCGTACAATCATTGACATACCAGAAGTCAGCTGTACACGAACGCCATCTTTGGTGATTTCCAGAACGGTGGCGTCCATTGCGTTATTGCCTGCTTTCACCTTCAGAGCCTGGCCGACGGACAGCACGGTCAGATCTGATACAGGAGTATGACGCTCTTCGCGCGGTGCTTTCGCAACGGCAGGACGCGGCTTACGCTGTTCGGTGCCTTCTTTGCGGCGAACCTGAGGACGTGGCTTACGCTCACGACGGGTGCCGTCTTCCTGCTGACCAGCAGCGGCAGCTGCGGCTTCGCGTTTTTTAGCCTGCTGGCCTGCACGCTGTGCCTGGACGCGAGCTTTTGCTTCTTCGAGCTGCTGACGGGCATGAGCAACGTGCTGCTCTTCCAGCTCGCCGCACGGGTTGCCGTCGAGGTCGACGCGAATCGCCCCTGGCTTAACGCCGTACAGATAGCGCCAGCTCGAAGTATAAAGACGTAAAGCGGCACGAAGCTGGGTTTTGCTGAGATTCATCTCACCCCCAACGCGCTCAACGAGATCCTGAAAAATACCGACTTTCAGGGGGCGAGCTTCACCTTCAGCGCTGAAGCACTGTGGGAAACGTTCGGCCAGAAATGCGATAACTTCTTTACTGCTATTCAACTTAGGTTGATTTTCCATGAAATTTCCTGATTACAACGGACGTAGCCAACAAGCCGCAGGCATGAACAGGCGCCATTATAATGACGCCATCGCTAAATGCTACGTTATCCGTTGATTATCCTGCGACGTGGGCAAATATTTTTTGATAGTCGGTCGCAGAAATGAACTTTTCCAGCTGCGCTACCAGTTCCGTAAGCCCTTGTTCATCCTCAGCGGTGAAGCGGGAGTACGCGGTGCTGTCGATATCCAGGACGCCAATAATCCGCTCGTTCACCCGCAGCGGGAAGACAATCTCCGAATTGCTGGCGGCATCACATGCGATATGCCCGTCGAAGGCGTGAACGTCCTCCACGCGCTGCACGCGATTTTGCGAAACGGCAGTCCCGCAAACGCCCCGCCCTACCGGAATTCGCACGCAGGCCAGCTTGCCCTGGAAGGGCCCCAGCACCAGCGTATCGCCTTCGAGTAAATAGAACCCGGCCCAGTTAACCTCCGTCAGCCGCTCAAACAGCAGCGCGCTGGTATTAGAGATCGTGGCCAGAAAACTGGTTTCTCCTGCCATTAATGCCTGAAAATCACGGTTCAGATCCGCGTAAAACTCTGTTTTGCTCATTATATAATCACTTAGTTGTCTTACTGCCTTACACTCACTGCCTAATAAAATAAGCATTAAATGCGTTCAGGCTCAAGATGAATTCATTCCTGGGTTAATATAGTGAAATACATTCATTGCCGTACGTAATAAATGCCACTAAAAACACCCCAGATTACGCCAGCAAAAAAGATGACCGTACATGCGGTCAGCTCGCCGTTGCCTCAGGCCCACTATCACCGCTGCCCGCAGTGCGACATTCTGTTTCGCCTGCCGGTGCTGAAGCGGAATCAGAGCGCCTGGTGCCCGCGCTGCAGCGCCAAAATACGCGACGGCCGCGACTGGTCGCTTTCGCGCCTTGGCAGTATGGCTATCGCCATGATGCTGCTGATGCCTTTCGCCTGGATGGAGCCGTTGCTGCGTTTGCACCTGCTCGGCGTCCGTATCGACGCTAACGTATTACAGGGCATCTGGCAAATGACCGACCAGGGCGATCCGCTGACGGCGGCGATGGTGCTATTTTGCGCCATTGGCGCGCCGGCGCTGCTGGTTATCTCCATCGCCTATCTTTGGCTAGGCAACGTGCTGGGGATGAACCTGCGCCCGGTGCTGCTGATGCTGGAGCGGCTCAAAGAGTGGGTGATGCTCGATATCTACCTGGTCGGGATCGGCGTGGCCTCGATCAAGGTGCAGGATTACGCGTTCCTGCAGCCCGGCGTCGGCTTAATCGCCTTCGTCTCATTAACGCTGCTCAGCATCCTCACACTCATTCATATGAACGTCGAAGAGCTCTGGGAGCGATTTTATCCCCAGCGCCCGGCGCTGCGCCCGGACCCGAATTTACAGGTATGTACCGGCTGCCACTATACCGGCCACCGCGATCCCCGCGGACGCTGCCGTCGCTGCCATACGCCGCTACGCCACCGCCGGCCGCAAAGCCTGCAGAAGAGCTGGGCGGCGCTGATTGCGTCAGTGATGTTCCTGCTCCCCGCGAACCTGCTGCCGATCTCCATTATCTACGTCAACGGCGCGCGCCAGGATGATACGATCCTCTCCGGGATTATGTCTCTGGCCAACAGCAACGTCGCCATTGCCGGAGTGGTGTTTATCGCCAGTATTCTGGTGCCGTTTACCAAAGTTATTGTGTTGTTTACGCTGCTGGTCAGCATACAATTCAAGTGCGAACAGGGGCTGCGCACCCGCATCCTGCTGCTGCGGCTGATTACCTGGATTGGCCGCTGGTCGATGCTGGATCTTTTCGTTATCTCATTAACCATGTCGCTGATAAACCGCGATCAACTCCTCGCTTTTACGATGGGGCCTGCTGCGGTATATTTCGGCGCCGCGGTAATATTAACTATCCTTGCTGTTGAATGGCTGGACAGCCGCTTACTTTGGGACGCACATGAGTCAGGAAACGCCCGCTTCGCCGACTGAAGCCAAAATTAAAACCAAACGTCGCATATCGCCATTCTGGCTGCTGCCGGTCATTGCGCTGATGATCGCCAGCTGGCTGATCTGGACCAGCTATAACGATCGCGGGACGACTATCACTATCGACTTCCAGTCGGCGAACGGTATTGTCCCCGGGCGCACGCCTATCCGCTATCAAGGGGTAGAAGTGGGCACCGTGCAGAATATCTCGCTGAGTAAAGACCTGAGTAAGATAGAGGTTTCGGCCAGCGTCAAAGGCGATATGAAAGAAGCGCTGCGCAAGGACACGCAGTTCTGGTTGGTCACGCCGAAAGCCTCGCTGGCGGGCGTTTCCGGCCTTGATGCGCTGGTAGGCGGCAACTATATCGGCATGATGCCGGGCCAGGGCGAACCGGAAGATCACTTTGTCGCCCTCGATACCCAGCCGAAATACCGTATCAACAACGGCGAGCTGATGATTCATCTGCACGCCGCGGATCTCGGCTCGCTAACCAGCGGATCGCTGGTCTATTTCCGCAAGATCCCCGTTGGCCGGGTTTACGACTATGCGCTCAACGATAACAACCAGGGCGTTACCATCGATGTGCTGATCGAACGCCGCTTTACCAACCTGGTCAAAAAAGGCACCCGCTTCTGGAACGTTTCGGGCGTCAAGGCCGACGTCGGCCTGATCGGCGCTAAAGTTGAGCTGGAAAGCCTTTCGGCCCTGGTTAATGGAGCGATTGCCTTTGACTCCCCCGGAGACTCCCAGGCAGCGCAGCAAAACGATGAGTACGGGCTGTACGAAGATTTAGCCCACAGCCAGCGCGGCGTGCTGGTGACGCTCGATTTACCTGACGGCGCGGGGCTGAAAGCCGGCTCTACGCCGCTGATGTACCAGGGCCTCGAGGTCGGACAGCTCACTAAGCTCAACCTCCAGCCCGGAAGTAAAGTTACCGGCGAGATGACCGTCGATCCCAGCGTCGTAACCCTGCTGCGTGATAAGACGCTTATTCAGATGAAAAAGCCGAAAATTTCGCTGGATAATCCGAGCCTCAGCGCCCTGCTGACCGGTAATACCTTTGAACTGGTACCGGGAGAGGGTGAGCCGCGCAGCCATTTCGTGGTGCTGCCGGCGGATAAATCGCTGCTGGAAGAGCCGAACGTCGCGGCCATTACGCTGACGGCATCGGAGAGCTTCGGCATCGACGCCGGACAGCCGCTGGTGCTGCACGGTGTTAAAATCGGCCAGGTGCTGGAGCGCAAGCTGACGGCGAAAGGCGTCACCTTCCAGGTGGCCATTACGCCGGAATATCGCGACCTGGTGCACGGCGATAGCAAATTTGTGGTCAACAGCCGCCTTGACGTTAAGGTCGGCCTCGACGGTATTAAGGTGCTTGGCGCCAGCGCCAGCGAGTGGGTTGACGGAGGCATCCGCATTATTCCCGGCGCACAAGGGGCGATTCAGTCCAGCTATCCGCTGTATGCCAATATGGAAAAAGCGCAGGAGAATAGCCTGAGCGACCTCCCGACAACCACGCTGAGCCTCTCTGCGGAAACGCTGCCGGATGTTCAGGAAGGCTCGGTGGTGCTCTACCGTAAGTTTGCCGTGGGCGAGGTGACCTCCGTCAAACCGCGCAGCAACGCGTTTGATATCGACCTGCACATTAAGCCGGAATACCGCCATTTGCTCACCAGCAATAGCGTGTTCTGGGCGGAAGGCGGAGCTAAGGTCCAGCTCGACGGCAACGGCCTGACCGTCCAGGCTTCGCCGCTGGCCCGCGCCCTCAAAGGGGCCATCAGCTTTGACGATCTGAGCGGGACCAGCGCCCGCGTCCGCAGCGGTAATAAGCGTATTCTGTATGCTTCAGAGACCGCCGCCCGCGCGGTGGGCGGGCAGATCACCCTCCATGCCTTCGATGCGGGAAAACTCTCCTCCGGGATGCCTATCCGCTATCTGGGGATTAACATCGGCCAGATCCAATCGCTGAACCTGATCACCGCCAAAAACGAAGTGCAGGCGAAAGCCGTGCTCTACCCGGAATACGTGGAGACCTTCGCCCGTGTAGGCACCCGATTCTCGGTGATCACCCCGCAAATTTCCGCGGCGGGCGTTGAGCATCTGGATACCATCTTCCAGCCGTATATCAACGTTGAGCCGGGCCGGGGGACGCCGCGTCGCGACTTCGAAATTCAGGAAACGACCATTAGCGACTCTCGCTATATCGATGGCCTGAGCATCGTGGTTGAGGTTCCGGAAGCCGGTTCGCTGGATATCGGTACGCCGGTGTTATTCCGCGGCCTTGAGGTGGGAACGGTCACCGGGCTGACGCTGGGATCGCTATCGGACCGCGTGATGGTCAAACTGCGTATCAGTAAGCGTTATCAGTATCTGGTGCGTAACAACTCGGTGTTCTGGCTCTCTTCCGGCTACAACCTCGACTTTGGCCTGATTGGCGGAGTGGTGAAAACCGGGACCTTCAATCAGTTCATTCGCGGCGGCATCTCCTTTGCCACGCCGCCGGGTACGCCGCTGGCGCCGAAAGCGCAGGATGATAAACACTTCCTGCTGCTGGGGAGCGAACCGAAAGAGTGGCGCGAATGGGGCACCGCCCTGCCGCGCTAGGCCGCTGGCCTACGGAGTTCAGCCGCCATCCCGACGCCTGAACTCCGCGCTGGCTAAACGCTCCGGTGTCCGATGCCGGAGCATTTATGTTAAACTGCGCACCCTTTTTTCTTGTGGTGCGCTCCAGTGGCTCAAAACGCTGTCTTTCTTCCTGACGAATTCCTCGCTCAAATGCGTGCGGCAATGCCGACGCATCTCTCATTCGACGATTTTATTGCCGCCTGCCAACGTCCGCTACGCCGCAGCATCCGCGTTAACACGCTGAAAACCAGCGTGGCTGACTTTCTGCAGCTGGTCGCCCCCTATGGCTGGCAGCTTACGCCGGTGCCGTGGTGCGCAGAGGGATTTTGGATCGAGCGCGAGGATGAGGAGTCCCTGCCGTTAGGCAGCACCGCCGAGCATCTCAGCGGACTCTTCTATATTCAGGAAGCCAGCTCAATGCTGCCGGTTGCCGCCCTGTTTGCCGATGGCGATATGCCGCAGCGGGTGATGGATGTCGCCGCCGCGCCGGGGTCAAAAACCACGCAAATCGCCGCCCGGATGGGTAACAAAGGCGGGATCCTCGCCAACGAATATTCCGCCAGCCGGGTCAAAGTCCTCCATGCCAACATCAGCCGCTGCGGAATAAGCAACGTCGCGCTGACGCATTTCGATGGCCGGGTATTTGGCGCCGCGCTGCCGGAGTGCTTCGATGCCATCCTGCTCGACGCCCCCTGCTCCGGCGAAGGCGTGGTGCGCAAAGATCCCGATGCCTTGAAAAACTGGTCCTCGGAAAGCAACCAGCAAATCGCCGCAACCCAGCGCGAGCTTATCGATAGCGCCTTTCACGCCCTGCAACCGGGCGGTACGCTGGTGTACTCAACCTGCACCCTGAACCGCGAAGAGAATGAGGACGTGGTGCACTGGCTGCTGGCGCGCTACCCGCAGGCGGTGGAGACGCTGCCTCTTGGCGCGCTCTTCCCCCAGGCCAGCGAGGCCCTGACCACAGAGGGCTTTCTTCACGTCTTCCCGCAGATTTATGACTGCGAGGGATTCTTCGTTGCCCGTCTGCGTAAAACCGCCGCCGTTGAACCGCTGCCGGCGCCGGGCTACAAGGTCGGTAAGTTTCCGTTTGTTCCCCTCAAGCGGCGGGAAAGCGCCGCCGTGTCGGACGCCGCGGCGGCCGTTGGCCTGCGCTGGGATGAAAGCCATACCCTCTGGCAACGCGATAAGGAAATTTGGCTATTTCCGCAAGCCCTGGAAGCGTTTATTGGCAAGGTCCGCTTTTCGCGGATTGGGCTCAGGCTGGCGGAAACGCACAACAAGGGCTTCCGCTGGCAGCACGAGGCGGTTATCGCCCTTGCCGCATCCGCGACGCCTTTTGAGCTAACGCAGAGTGAAGCCGAAGAGTGGTATCGCGGACGCGATATTTACCCGCAAACCGCGCCGCAGCAGGACGAAGCGATCGTCACTTATCAGGGCGCTCCCCTGGGCCTGGCGAAAAAAGTCGGTTCGCGCCTGAAGAACAGCTATCCACGCGAGCTGGTGCGCGACGGGAAGCTATTTGCCGGCAAGGTGTGATTAAGCGCAGAAAAACAGCATTTTTTAACTGGCGATTTGCGCCCCATTGTCTACGCTGAAAATTGCGGCCTTAACTGGTCGTACCACAATTCAGCAGACAAACGGGGTGAATTTATGAGCAAAACAAGCATACGCATCGGCGCGTTTGAGATAGACGATGCCGAACTGCACGGTGAACAGCAGGGAGAGCGAACGTTAAGCATTCCCTGCAAATCCGACCCGGATTTATGTATGCAGCTCGACGGTTGGGATGCTGATACCAGCGTTCCCGCTATTCTTGATGGTCAACATTCTGTTCTCTACCGTAAGCACTACGATCAACAATCTGACGCCTGGGTCATGCGCGTAGCCTGACTCAAAAAGAACCCGTCGCCTGAGACGGGTTATTTACCCCCCGCACTCGCTAAACCCCCCTATACTTATTAGCATGTTAACCTGAACATGTGGCCAGGATGTTTGCCTTAGTTTTGTTCATTTGTTACCTGGACGGCGGCTGCGAGGATATTGTCGTGGATGTTTATGACGACGAACGACGCTGTATAGTCGCGATGGACGATCAGCGGATCCGCCAGGGCGGCTGCTTTCCGGTAGAAGATTTTATCGACGGTTTCTGGCGCCCCGCCAGCGAATACAGCGATTTCTAACCTGCCTGCTGCAGCTGCACGAGGGTCAGCTCGCCGCCAAAGACGGCTCCGGTATCAATGTAGTGCTGGTTATCGCTGTCGTAGCGCTGCGTGAGCGGAGTATGGCCAAACCAGAAATGATCGGCGCCGCCGATAGCCCCGTGTCGCCCGGCCAGATGGTCCGTCAGACGTTGACGGTTCCACAGGACCTGGGATGCGTCCACCGGCTGCTGCCACCGGTAGAACGACGCCGGATAGTCTGCGTGGGCAATAATATGCGTCTGCGAGCTGGCGCAGAGCTCAATAATCAACGGCAACTGACGGCAGCGAGCAAAGAGCGGCGCCATCTGCTGTCGCGCGTTTGGCGAGCTCTCCTGGAACCAGCGCCCGCCGTTGAGCATCCACAGCGCCGGCTTCCCGCTCTCCTGCGCCTCCAGCGCCATCTGCTCATGATTGCCCCGCACCGCGCGAAACCAGCGACAGTCGAGCAGGCCCAGACATGCCGCACTTTGCGGCCCGCGATCGATCAGATCGCCCACTGAGATAAGCAGATCCTGGTACGGGTCAAACCTCAGCAGCCGCAGTTTTGCCGTCAGCTGCGCAAGGCAGCCGTGCAGATCACCGACGAGCCAAATATTACGCCAGCCTGAACCATCAAGATGCTGATACATATTGTTCCTCCAGCTATAATTATAGCGAGTTATTTCTCTTATTCCCCTTCCGGAAACACACCTCAATAAAATTTAAACGAAACGGAAATATAGTCCGCCGGGGCATTAATCTCGCGTCCGAGTCTCACTAAAATAGAGGCTAAATAACGCCGAGGTATTCATCGTGACGGACAATAGCCTGCATTCAGCCTACGTACTACAGCCACGCACAAATCTAATTACCGATCTGGTTATGGGCAGACTTATTCCCGCGCCAATCTGGCAAAAGCGTAATTACCGGCTTAAGTTCCTGCTGCGAACAGCATTATTTTACACGCCGACCCGGCTGATGCTGGATAATCTCGCGGCGCGGCCCAACTTCAGCCAGCTGCTCGCCGCTCAGGCAACTCTGCCGGGCAAAGTTCATCGTCAGTACCTGAGGCGCGGGCTCAACGCCGGCCAGCGCGCCGCGGCGATTGTCAGCCACTATCAATATATCGATACCTTACCCGCCGGCCGGCTGAGTGCCGCCATGACCGCGGTACAGGAGATGCCGCTGCTGGAGCTGCAGGGCAAAGATGACTCCCGGTTCACGATCTCGGCCTCCTCTGCCGGGAAAGCCGAGCGCGAAGGCGAAACTACGCTTTGGCTGCGCGACGGTAGCCAAACGGTGCTGGCCACCGCGACGTTCAGCGTGGTGCGCGAACAGGAGCAGTGGCAGCTGACCATCGGCGGGCTGCAGGGGCCGCGGCGCAACGTCCCGCACGAGGCGATAAAGCAGGCTACCCGCGCCTGCTACGGCCTGTTTCCTAAACGCCTGCTGCTGGAGTTTATCTGGGCGCTGGCGGCGCAAAGCAATATCCGGGCGATTTATGGCGTCAGCGATAACGGCCACGTTTTCAGGGCATTACGCTATCGCTTGAGTAAAGGACGCCACTTCCACGCCAGCTATGACGAGTTCTGGAAGTCTATTGAAGGCGCGGCCGACGGCGCGTGGCGCTGGCGCTTGCCGCTGCGCCTTGAGCGCAAGTCTTTGGACGAGATTGCCAGCAAAAAACGGGCTGAGTATCGCCGCCGCTTCCAGCTGCTCGATGAGCTGAATGCCCGGGTTATCGCACTCGCCGCCGGCTCCTCGCAGGCGTAGCCTTCCAACAAATCAACGCCGTTTTAGCAACGGCGTTTGCATCTTATCCTGCGCTTTCGTTACTATCATCACTTCTCCGTTTCCGTTCAGGTAGCCATTGAAGTTATGAGTAAAGCAGAAGCAGTGCTGTTGGCTATCGTCTTGATTATTTTGACGGCTTCCCTGTGGTTTATTTTCAGCGGTGAAATCTGGTCCCTCGTCAGTTATCTGGAGACGCAGCTATATCCCTCTTTAGTCGCTCCGGAATAAACCCGTTTTTTTATTTACGAATTCATCCTGCGCTTTCTTTTTCTCACTTCATCGTCATTTTTGATGCCTAAAACAGTATCAATAATACTAATCATTACGGTTTACTCATCCACAAACAGACGAATCCGCCCGGTCAATTTATCCGGCGCTAAAATCGCTCCGGGTGCTGCGCAGGGACCCAATGCCGGGGCCGATGCCAATGCGCTATTCCCTCTTTGAATCATCCGCTTAGAACCATCGCTCTCCTTGCATCCCTTTACCTGTAACCTCGTTTTGGTTCAGCTGACTCCTTTACCCTTGCAACTACGCCATCGGCCATCAGCAGGTGGTACTCAAGGTTACGCTGAAGGTGGCCAACGACTGCTTTCCTGGCAGCGCGCCCGACAGCGACGGCTGGCGCCAGTAAGAGCGCCTGACCGTCTCCTGGAGAGGCTTTAACGCCGCGTTTTTCTGTAAAGGAAATGTGAATGCGTTTTTTGTTGTGGTATAAGGGAAAAAGGTTGCGTCGGGAAATGAGGGATCGTTTCGGGCCTTCTGAAGATAGGCTTTTGAAAGATATAGATAAAAAGAGACCGAACACGATTCCTGTATTCGGTCCAGGGAAATGGCTCTTGGGAGAGAGCCGTGCGCTAAAAGTTGGCATTAATGCAGGCTAAGTCGCCTTGCCTTATAAGAATAGTTTACCGCGTCAGGTTTTCCAGTCCGCAACAAAAGTGGGCCAATAATTCCTGGTAAAATCGCGGAGACGCATAAAAAAACCGCCGTTCCTGATGCAGGTAAACGGCGGTTTTTTCATTTTAATACAGCCAGATAATTCCAAAAATCAGCACAGCTTTTGCGCACGCTCGATAAATGGTGCCAGGCTCATTTTTTGCCCCGGATGCTGGGGGTCGTCGATCTGGATCACAGAAATCGGCTGGCCGCTGGTTTTACCGGCCTTGACCTGCTCAATGGCAGTATCATTCAACGGATACTGCACCAGGGTACTGGGATTGATGGCATACAGCGCATTTCCCGGACGACAGGTCAGCATGACCTCCTCCCGGTTAAATGCCCAGCTATCCTTACCGACTTCAAAGCGACTAACGGTGATAACCTGCGGGGCCGCCAGCGCGGCGCTGGAGCTTGCCAGTAACATCAGTGTCAGAACAATTTTTTTCATGATTTAACCAGTTAATTCAATAAGGTTCCCAGGTTGCAAACAGGCTGACGGCCAGCAGCGCCAGCGCCCCCAGCGCCATCTCCACCTGCGTGGTACGCAAAATGAGCTGCTCTGCCCGCGCCTCGTCCATCGACATTCGAGGTACCAGAACATACCGGTTCACCAGCGCGATTGCCACCATCCCCGCGACCAGAGCACATTTGATCAACAGCGCCCTGCCCCACGGAGAATCGCTGAACAATCCGCCCTGAATCAGCAGCGTATTCACCACGCCGCTGGCAATGGTTCCGGCCACCGCCAGATGCCCGTAGCGCGAAAAGCGCATCATGGCGCCAATCGCCGCCTGCCGCCAGCGCCCCTGCAGCAAACGCAGGCAGTAGATAAACGGCAGCAGCCCGCCAAACCAGCCGGCGACGCAGAACAAATGCACCGCATGATTGGTGCGCTGCAGCCCCCCCAGCCCGCCCTCACTCATCGCCGCATGGCCCACTCCCGCCAGCAGAAGCAGCTGGCCGCAGAGTAGCACCAGCAGCAGTCGCGCCGGATGGCGCGGCTTAAGCCAGACGACGATGAGCGTCACCCAGGCCAGCAGTATTTGCCACACCCACACGCTACCAAACCGCGTGCCGGCAACGGCTTGCCAGATGGCGGGTTGCCAGACATCCGGCCAGCCCTCGCCCATCAGGCCGCCCTGCGCCATCAGCATCAGCAGCGCTGAAAGCGCGCTAATCAACAGCAGGTAGCGAAGCAGCGGATAAAACCGCTGCATCAGCAGACGACGAAGCGTCGCTGGCGCCCACCACGCGCCGTACAGCACGCAGCCGAAAGCCACCATCAGCGAGCCGAAGTGGACAAAGCGTAAAGCGATATAGAGTGCCGCGAGCATCGTTTATTTGACGGTAAAGTGGTATTGCCCTTTGGTTTTATGACCATCGACGGAGACCACGTGCCAGTCAACGGTATATTCACCCGCCGTTAAGGGCTGCGCCAGCGGGACGATCAGCTGCGCTTTATTATCATCGCTAAGCGCCAGCTTGCCGGTAGCCACCGCTTTTTGCTGAGGGCCGTTAAGCGTCACGCTGCTGAAGCGGGTTTCGATACCCTCGGAAAAGCTCAGCGTTAGCGCCTGCGGCGAAGCGCTCACCGTAGAATCTGCGGCGGGGGTTTGTTGCTGCAGATGCGCGTGGGCAAAAGCCCCGGCGCTGACCAGCAAACCGGCGAGAAGAGCAGAAACGCGCAGCGCGCTACCGGCGAGAATACGCATAATCGTCATTCCTTTTCGTTATGTATGTAGCACAGAGAATAACCCTGTATAATGGCGTAGTCGAGCCATGCGTTTAAGTCTTACGTTACCCTCGACCGGCTTTCGGTATCACCCAGGAGAAACCCAATGGAAAATAATCTGGCAAAAATCTCGCAGGACGAGATGGACAAGGTCAATGTCGATCTTGCGGCAGCCGGCGTCGCCTTTAAAGAACGTTACAATATGCCGGTGGTCGCCGATTTAGTCGAAAGAGAGCAGCCTGCTCATCTCCGGGACTGGTTCCGCGAACGCCTGATCGCCCATCGCCTGGCATCCGTTTCACTCTCGCGCCTGCCCTATGAACCCAAAACGAAATAATTCGGCCCTCCTGCGGACGCCCGGGTTGGCAAGACCGGCGCATTCTATTACGCTGACCCCTTTGACCCGGAGCGCGCAATGCTACGCGTAATCGATACAGAAACCTGCGGACTGCAGGGAGGCATCGTAGAAATAGCCTCGGTCGATATTGTCGATGGCCAGATAACCAATCCGATGAGCCATCTGGTCCGCCCCGATCGGCCTATCAGCCCGCAGGCGATGGCTATTCATCACATCACCGAAGAGATGGTCGCCGACCAGCCGTGGATTGAAGAGATTGTCCCGCACTATTTGGGTAGTCCCTGGTACGTTGCCCATAACGCCAGCTTTGACCGGCGGGTGTTGCCAGAGATGCACGGCGACTGGATTTGCACCATGAAGCTGGCGCGCCGCCTGTGGCCGGGGATTAAATATAGCAATATGGGGCTCTATAAGTCGCGTAAGCTGAACGTCACCACGCCCGCAGGCCTGCACCACCACCGCGCGCTCTATGACTGCTATATCACCGCCGCGCTGCTCCTGGATATTATCAACGTCTCCGGCTGGTCGCCTGACGATATGGCGACCATTACCGGCCGTCCGGCGCTGTTGACCACCTTCACGTTTGGCAAGTATCGCGGCAAGCCGGTTGCTGAAGTGGCGGAAAACGATCCGGGCTACCTACGCTGGCTGTTCAACAACCTGGATCGGATGAGCCCCGAGCTGCGCTTAACCCTCAAGCACTACCTCGGGGACTAAGCGCCTGCCCTATACGTCGGCCTGGCCTGGCAGCGTTCCCTGCGCCAGGCCTATCAGAAACGCGTACTCGAGAGCCACGCCCTCATAGCTTTTAAAACGTCCCGATTTCCCGCCGTGCCCTGAATCCATATCGGTACACAGCAGCAGCAGATTATCGTTCGTTTTCAGTTCACGCAGCTTCGCCACCCATTTTGCCGGTTCCCAGTACTGCACCTGGGAGTCATGTAGCCCGGTGGTCACCAGCATATGCGGATAGGCCTGAGCCGTAACGTTATCGTAGGGGCTATAGCCCTTCATATAGCGATAGTACGTTTCATCCTGCGGGTTGCCCCACTCTTCAAACTCCCCGGTTGTTAGGGGAATCGACTCGTCGAGCATGGTGGTGAGCACGTCAACAAAGGGTACCTGCGCCACTACGCCATGAAACAGCTCCGGGCGCTGATTGATGGCCACGCCCATGAGCATCCCACCGGCGCTGCCGCCCATGCCGTAGCACAGCTGCGGATCGCCGTAGCCCTGCTTCAGCAGCGCATCGCAGACGTCGAGGTAATCATTGAAGGTATTGTTCTTGCAAAGAAACTTCCCGTCCTCATACCACTGCTGCCCCAGCTCGCCGCCACCGCGCACGTGGGCGATGGCGAAAACAAAGCCGCGGTCAAGCAGGCTCAGGCGGCTGGCGCTGAAATCTGCGTCCTCGCTGGCGCCGTATGAACCATAGGCGTAAACCAGCAGCGGGCTGGCGCTGCGGCGGAAGTATTCGTGCCGGTAGACCAGCGAGACCGGAACTTCAACGCCGTCGCGGGCCTGGATCCACAGATGTTCGCTGCGGTAATGGCTGGCGTCGAAACCTTTAACCTCCTGCTGTTTAAGCACCCGCCGTTCACCGGTATCCATATCGAGCTCAAACAGCGTATCCGGCGTGGTCATCGAGGAGTAGCCGTAGCGTAAGCGCGAGGTTTCCGGCTCGGGATTATAGGCAAGCCAGGTAACGTAGGCCGGGTCATCAAAGGCAATACCCACCGCTTCCCGGGTCGTACGGTTGATCTGCCGCAGGCTGGTAAGCCCATGCTGGCGCTCCTCCACCACCAGCCAGTCGGTAAACAGCGTAAAACCTTCCAGCATCACGTCATCGCGCGGCGGGATCAGGGCCTGCCACTGCTGCTCGTCGCGCTGATGCGTAAGGTAGAGACCGAAGTTTTTGCCTTCACGATTAGAACGCAGGTAGAACGCGTGCTGATAGTGATCGAGGCTGTATTCATGATCTTTGCGCCGCGACAGAAAGCACACCGGCTCGGCGTCGGGCATTTCAGCATTCAGCAGCCGCACTTCGCTGGTGGTCGCGCTCGCAAGGTAGATAACCACAAACTGCTGCGAGGTGGTCTTATGGACGCTGACGTAAAAGGTTTCATCCTGCTCTTCGTATACCAGCACGTCCGCTTCCGCCGAGGTGCCGACGGTATGTCGCCAGACCTGGTACGGCAGCAGCGTGGTGGGGTGTTTGCGCACATACCACAGGGTGCGTGAGTCGTTGCTCCAGGCGAATCCCGGGGAGACGTTCTCCAGCACTTCGGGATACCAGCTACCGTCGGAGAGGTTGCACAAGCGCAGGCTGTACTGCCGCCGGGAGAGATAATCCTCCGCCAGCGCCATCAGACCGTTGTCCGGGGAGATCCCCAGCCCGCCGAGGGTGTAAAACTCGCTTTGCGCCGCGCGCTGGTTGCTATCGAGCAGAAGCTCCCACGGGTCCCACTCCTCTTTGAGCACCGACTGGCGTTGGTAAATCGCATATTCGCAGCCCGGCTCATAGACCTGACGATAGCGATAGCCATTTTTACTGTAAGGCGCGGAGACTTCGCGCTGGGGGATGCGGTCGATAATCTCTTTCAGCACCCGCTCCTGCAGGCTACGCTGGGTGTCCATCACCGCTTTGCCGTAGGCATTCTCCTCGCGCAGATAATCCAGCACCGCCGGCTGCGAACGCTCATCGTCACGCAGCCAGAAGTAGTTATCAATACGCGTATCGCCATGTAAGGTCATCGCGCGGGGAACCCGTTTCGCTTTTGGTAGCATCTCTTTGTTCTTCTTCGGCTTAATTTTATGCGCACAACGTTAATCGACGCGCGTCCGGACGGCAAGACAAGAAATCTTCCCGGCATAAATCGCTCTGCCCCGAAGGTTGGTAAACGGCCAACAGCGGACCGACGCTCGGCTACCGCTGGTGAGAAAACGCCGGAGAGAGGATCATCCCCGGCCTGCGCGACGTCAGGCTGAGAGATGACCCGTATATAAGGGTGGCAAAAGCTGCCAGCGATGCAAGCGGAACGTGATGATTTAAGAGGGAAGAGCCTGCTTTTGCGCCTGAATATCCTGTTCGATCTCGGACCGCACGTCCGCAGGGATTTTCAGCGCTTCGCCCAGGGCGTTGAGGTAGCTGCGCTCCATAAAATGGTCAATATCAATCACCGCACAGCTCAGATAGTAGACTTCCAGCGCTTCCTGCTCGCTGCTGATACCCTGCGCCAGGCGCTGCGGGTCCAGGGGCTGAGTCAATGCGCGATCGATAAGCACCCGCCCCTGCACGTCGATATTAGCCGCGCGCAGCTGCTCTTCGATGCTCGCGCGTTCGTTTTCATCAATATGCCCGTCGCTTTTGGCGGCAAAAACCAGCGCCTGAATCAGCCGCTCGCTGCGGGCATCAGGTTCAGGTGACGACGGAACCTGGCCGGCCGGCTGCGGCGAACCGGCGCGCATTTTCTGCTGATACTTGTTCCACAGAACGCTTCCTGCCACCGCGCCGCCGCCAACCAGCAGCGCGCTGGTGCCGTATTTCGCCAGCAGCTTACGCGACGATTTGCTGGCGACCAGCAGTCCCGCCAGGCCGCCAAGCGCGCCGGGCAGCAGCAGATTTTTACCGCCCGAACGATCGTCAGATGAAGAAGATTGACCCTGCTGACCCAGCAGAGACTGAAGTTGATTAAGCCAGTTAGCCATGATTTCCTCGTTGCACAATAGGCGATGTCATCAGCCTAAACGACGCGATGTCAGGAAATGTTATCAGTGGCTAAAGATGCGCAAATTCCGGGTGGCTCAGGCCGCTTTCGCCTTGCGCGATTTTGGCGCCGCTTTTTCCGCCGCGCCGTCATCCACGCTGTCATCCACGCTGGCGCTGATGGCGTCATCGCCAGCGTCTGCGGACTGTTGTTCGTTTTCATCCTGCCCGGCGGCGTGCTCTTCCGCTTCCGGGAGTTTTCCGGACTTCATAATGTGATGTAAGGTGTCTTTGCGCTCCGCCAGCCACATCGCCATCTCATCACGCTGGGCTTCATCAAGCGTCAGCGGGCAGTCTACCAGCCAGTCGTTAAGGACTTCGGCAAGATCGAGCATTTTGTCGTAAGCATCGGCCTCTTTTTTGCTGGTAAAAGACATCTTTTCCTCACCTTCGCGAATCACCACATATTTGATTTCAACCGCCATTGTGCAGCCCTTTTTTATACTGTATTTATATACAGTATAGCAAATTTAGGGCCAGGACTCAACTCACGCGCATAAAGACAGACGCAAACGTTTTCGTTTATACTACGGCGCATGTTTTTTTACTGCGGAAGAGAGTCATGACTGTATTAGGCACAGCGCTGCGCCCTGCGGCAACGCGAGTTATGCTGTTAGGTTCCGGCGAGCTGGGTAAGGAAGTCGCCATCGAGTGTCAACGTCTGGGCATTGAGACCATCGCCGTCGATCGCTACCCTGACGCGCCGGCCATGCAGGTCGCGCACCGTTCACATGTCGTCAACATGCTGCACGGAGATGCCCTGCGCGCCATAATTGAGCAAGAAAAACCCGACTTTATCGTGCCGGAAATTGAAGCCATCGCCACCGATACTCTGGTCGAGCTGGAGCTGTGCGGACAAAAAGTCGTTCCCACCGCGCGCGCCGCAAAGCTGACGATGAACCGTGAAGGCATTCGCCGCCTGGCCGCTGAAGAGCTGCAGCTTCCAACCTCGGCCTATCGTTTTGCCGACAGTGAAGCCGCCTTTAACGACGCAGTGAACGAGATTGGCCTGCCGTGTATCGTCAAGCCGGTGATGAGCTCTTCCGGTAAAGGACAAAGCTTTATCCACCGCCGCGAACAGCTGGCCGACGCGTGGCTTTATGCCCAGCAGGGCGGCCGCGCCGGCGCCGGCCGCGTTATTGTCGAAGGCGTGGTGAACTTCGATTTTGAAATCACCCTGCTCACCGTCAGCGCGGTCGACGGCGTGCACTTCTGCGCCCCGGTCGGCCACCGTCAGGAAGATGGCGACTATCGCGAATCCTGGCAACCTCAGCAGATGAGCGAGCTGGCGCTGGCCCGCGCGCAGGAAATTGCCCGCAACGTGGTGCTGGCGCTCGGCGGTTACGGCCTGTTCGGCGTCGAGCTGTTCGTGTGCGGCGATGAAGTGATTTTTAGCGAAGTCTCGCCGCGTCCGCACGATACCGGAATGGTTACGCTCATTTCGCAGGATCTGTCGGAGTTCGCCCTGCACGTCCGCGCCTTCCTCGGTCTGCCGGTTGGTGCGATTCGCCAGTATGGCCCGGCGGCTTCCGCGGTGATTCTGCCGCAGCTCACCAGCCACAATGTAACCTTCGGCAACCTTCAGGCCGCCGTCGGCGCGGGCCTGCAGGTGCGTCTGTTCGGTAAGCCGGAAATTGACGGTTCCCGTCGTCTGGGCGTTACGCTGGCGGTAGCGGAGAGCGTCGATGAGGCGGTTGCGCGCGCCAAAGCCGCGGCGTCAGCGGTGGTGGTTGAGGGATAAAAAAACCCGGTAGCGTTGCCGCTTACCGGGTCAGAACTGAGGCGCGGAAATTACTTCGCGCCTTCTACCGCTTCACGAGCCAGAGTGGTGATACGGTCGTAATCGCCTGCTTCCAGCGCATCCGCCGGTACCAGCCATGAACCGCCGATACACAGAACGCTGTTCAGCGCCAGGTAGTCTCGGTAGTTAGCCGGAGAGATCCCGCCGGTCGGGCAGAAACGAATATGGGCGAACGGACCGCCAATTGCCTGCAGCGCCTTCACGCCGCCGTTCGCTTCAGCCGGGAAGAATTTAAACTCTTTCAGGCCGTACTGCATGCCCAGCATCAGCTCGGATACGGTGCTGATACCCGGGATCAGTGGAATAGTCCCTTCTTCAGTCGCCGCCTTGAGCAGAGAATCGGTCAGGCCCGGGCTGATAGCGAACTGCGCTCCCGCCTCGGTCACTTCTTTCAGCTGCGCCGCGTTAGTCACGGTGCCGGCGCCGACAATCGCCTCCGGGACTTCTTTGGCGATTGCGCGGATGGCATCCAGCGCGCATTCGGTACGCAGGGTCACTTCCAGTACGCGTACGCCGCCTGCAACCAGCGCTTTTGCCATCGGCACGGCGTGCTCCAGCTTTTTCACCACGATCACCGGGACAACCGGGCCGGAGGTGAGGATTGCTTCTGCAGTTGTTTTCCAGTTTTTCATCAGAGTTTCTCTCTCGCCAGATCTACAAATTGTATGGTCTTAAAAAGTGATGCAGGTTGCGCCCTGTTCGGCTCCGGAGAGTTTCTCACGCAGCGCAGAGAACATTTCACGACCGGTCCCGACTCGCGAACCGCTCAGGTCAGGAATATGCGGCTGCCGCGCGGCCAGTTCAGCATCGTCCACCAGCAGCGTCAGCTCGCCGGTCTGGCCGTTGACGCGGATGATATCGCCATCACGGACTTTCGCCAGCAGCCCGCCGTCGTAGGCTTCAGGCGTGACGTGGATGGCTGACGGGACTTTGCCCGATGCGCCAGAGAGTCGACCATCGGTGACTAGCGCTATTTTGAAACGGCGGTCCAATAATACACCAAGTGGCGGCATAAGTTTATGTAATTCTGGCATGCCGTTCGCTTTTGGTCCCTGATGACGAACCACGACGACGCAATCTTTGTCCAGCATCCCGGCTTCGAAAGCGGGCAGTACGTCGTGCTGGCTTTCAAAAATAACCGCCGGCGCTTCGATAACCTGATTTTCCACCGGCACCGCCGAGGTTTTCATGACCGCACGGCCAAGGTTGCCGCTCAGTACTTTGGTGCCGCCGTGACGAGAGAACGGCTTGTCGAACGTCGCGATGACCTGGTCGTCGAGCGGCGCGCTTGCCCCTTCACGCCAGTCCAGCTCGCCGTTGTTCAACCACGGCTCCATGGTGTAATGCGAAAGCCCAAAGCCGGCCACGGTATTAACATCTTCGTGCAGCAGCCCGCCTTTCAGCAGTTCGCGGATCAGCACCGGCACGCCGCCTGCCGCCTGGAAGTGGTTGATATCCGCCGGACCGTTCGGATAGAGGCGCGCCAGCAGCGGCACCACGTCCGAGAGATCGGAAAAATCATCCCAGTTAATGATGATGCCCGCGGCGCGCGCCATTGCCACCAGGTGCATCGTATGGTTAGTTGAGCCGCCGGTCGCCAGCAGCGCCACGATGCCGTTAACCACCACTTTCTCATCAAACATTTTGCCCAGCGGCATCCACTCGTTGCCGTTGCCGGTCATACGGGTAACCTGGCGCGCGGCGGCGACGGTCAGCGCTGCGCGCAGCTCGGCATCCGGATGCACGAACGAGGAGCCCGGGAGCTGCATGCCCATAAACTCCACCACCATCTGATTGGTGTTAGCCGTACCGTAGAACGTACAGGTGCCCGGCGCGTGGTAAGAGGCGGCTTCCGACTCCAGCAGCGCCATTCGGTCGACCTTACCTTCGGCGTACAGCTGGCGAATACGCACTTTCTCTTTATTCGCCAGGCCGCTGGCCATCGGGCCAGACGGAATGAAGACGGACGGCAGATGGCCAAAGGAGAGCGCGGCCATCGTCAGGCCGGGGACAATTTTGTCGCAGACGCCAAGATACAGCGCGCCGTCGAACATATTGTGCGACAGGCCGATAGCAGTAGACATGGCAATCACTTCGCGGCTCAGCAGGGACAGCTCCATTCCGTCCTGCCCCTGGGTTACCCCATCGCACATCGCCGGCACGCCGCCGGCAACCTGACCAACCGCATTCACCGAATGCAGCGCCCTGCGGATGATATCCGGATAGGACTCGTAGGGCTGATGCGCGGACAGCATGTCGTTATAGGAGGTGATGATGGCAATGTTGTTACGCAGCATGCTTTTCAGCGAGGCTTTATCATCCGACTGACAGGCAGCAAAACCGTGGGCCAGGTTACCGCACGCCAGCTGGGCGCGATGGACGGTATCCGTTTTGGCTTGATTAATCCGTGCGAGGTAGGCAGTACGGGCGTCGCGCGACCGTTCGATAATGCGATTTGTTACCCGTAACATTGTCGAATTCATAAAGGCTCCTAAAAATTTATCTGTCCGGCCGCGGCATTTTTACGATGTCAAAAGAGTTAAAAGGCACCAACACTGCAGCTCAGAGGCAAAATGTCTGCCCGCAGTGTAATAAAAAAAGCTCCGGGGGTGAATCCTCCCGGAGCTTAAAAGATTAAAAATTATGCGGCTTTCTGCGCCAGATCATGTTACCGGTAAAATAACTCCTCCGGATAACGAACGCTTACTCGAATTCGTTCCATGAACGACCGTCGCGGGTGATCATCGCCACGGAGGCAACCGGTCCCCAGGTACCCGCCTGATAAGGCTTCGGCGCATCACGGTCGGCGGCCCAGGCTTCGGTAATGGAGTCAACCCACTTCCACGCCTCTTCCACCTCATCGCGGCGCACGAACAGCGCCTGGATCCCGCGCATGGTTTCCAGCAGCAGGCGCTCGTAGGCGTCGGCGAGGTGCGTTTGATTGAAGGTTTCCGAGTAGCTCAGATCCAGCTTGGTGATCTGCAGGTTGTGCTTATGGTCAAGACCCGGCACTTTGTTAAGCACCTGGATATCGACGCCTTCATCCGGCTGCAGGCGGATAGTCAGCTTGTTCTGCGGCAGCTCCTGCCAGTTCTCTTTGAACAGGTTCAGCTCCGGCGTCTTGAAGTACACCACGACTTCAGAGCATTTGGTCGGCAGACGTTTACCGGTACGCAGGTAGAACGGCACGCCGGCCCAGCGCCAGTTGTCGATATCCACGCGGATCGCCACGAAGGTTTCGGTATTGCTGGATTTGTTAGCCCCCTCTTCTTCAAGGTAGCCCGGCACTTTTTTGCCTTGCGCAAAGCCTGCGGTGTACTGGCCGCGTACCGTTTTTTCACGCACGTTGGCGCGATCGATACGACGCAGCGACTTCAGGACCTTAACTTTCTCATCGCGGATGCTATCGGCGCTGAGATCCGACGGTGGAGACATGGCGATCATGCACAGAATCTGCAGCAGATGGTTCTGGATCATGTCGCGCATCTGTCCGGCCTGATCGAAGTAGCCCCAGCGCCCCTCAATACCCACCTCTTCCGCTACGGTGATCTCCACATGGTCGATGGTGCGGCAGTCCCAGTTGTTGACGAACAGGGAGTTGGCAAAGCGCAGCGCCAGCAGGTTGAGAACCGTTTCTTTACCAAGGTAGTGGTCAATACGATAAACCTGGCACTCTTCAAAGAACTCGCCGACCTGGTCGTTAATCTCGCGCGAGGTGTCAAGAGAGGTTCCCAGCGGTTTTTCCATCACCACGCGCGCCGGCTTCGCATTCAGCTTCGCTTCGCCAAGGCCTTTGCAGATGGCGCCGAAGGTGCTAGGCGGCATGGCAAAATAGTTGATGGTGACGCGGTTTTTCTGGTCGAGCATTTTGCCCAGACGGGTAAAAGCTTTGGTGTCGTTAACATCAAGGTTACAGAACTCCAGGCGCCCGCTCAGGGTATCCCACAGCCCTTCATCAATCTTTTCCTTCATGAAGGTTTCAAGCGCTTCACGAACTACCTTGGTGTAAGCATCTTTATCCCAGTCAGCACGTCCGACCCCGATAATGCGGGTATCCGGGTTGATCTGGCCAGCCTTCTCAAGCTGATACAGGGAAGGCAACAATTTACGACGCGCCAGGTCACCCTTCGCGCCGAAAATGACCAGATCGCATGCCTGGGCCGTTTGCGTTACCGCCATGTCATTCTCCTCAGTTGATAGTCTGGTGCTTATGCCAGGCTATAATTTGTAATTTTCTTACACTGCACTGTACTGTGTTTACGATTTTCCCGAAAGCCTCGGCCCCCCTTTCCAGGCGCTAAACCGCACAAGGAGAAAACTTCAGGCGACAATTTGGGCAGACGGCTAATATTGTTCGTTGTTCCGACCGATTATCAGTTAGTAAAATACGACTCTGATCATGTAATGAAAAAAAACAACATTTTTTTAGGTCATTCTTCCCCGCTAATGATTGCGGAGGGGTATATTCTTGCTAAAACGCCTGATGATTTCACCCATTAATGAAATCGCTTCCATTGATGAGCGCCTTGTTACCATGAATATGCTGGAAAAAATTCAGTCCCGGCTGGAACACCTTAGCAAATCCGAACGCAAAGTGGCCGAGGTCATTCTTGCGGAACCCGCGCAGGCCATCCACTCAAGCATTGCCGCGCTCGCCCTGGAAGCCGGCGTCAGCGAACCCACCGTCAATCGCTTTTGCCGGAGTCTTGAAACCCGCGGCTTCCCTGATTTTAAACTGCATCTGGCGCAAAGTCTGGCGCACGGCACCCTCTATGTTAACCGCAATGTCGATGAAGACGACAGCGTAGAGTCTTATACCGGAAAAATTTTCGAGTCCGCGATGGCCAGTTTAGATCAGGTCCACCATTCTCTCGATATGTCCGCGGTTAATCGGGCCGTCGATCTTTTAACCCAGGCGAAAAAAATCGCCTTCTTCGGCCTCGGCTCCTCGGCCGCCGTTGCCCATGACGCGATGAATAAATTTTTTCGCTTCAACGTGCCGGTTATCTACTCCGATGACATTGTCCTGCAACGCATGAGCTGTATGAACTGCAATGATGATGACGTGGTGGTGATAATCTCTCACACCGGCAGAACGAAAAGTCAGGTGGAGCTGGCGCAGCTGGCCCGTGAAAACGATGCCATGGTTATCGCGATTACCTCTGCGGGTACGCCGCTGGCTCGCGAGGCGACGCTGTCCATTACGCTTGATGTTCCCGAAGATACCGATATTTATATGCCGATGGTCTCGCGCCTCGCCCAGCTGACCCTCATCGACGTGCTGGCTACCGGCTTTACCCTGCGCCGCGGCGCAAAATTCAGAGATAACTTGAAGAGGGTCAAGGAAGCGTTGAAAGAATCGCGTTTTGATAAAGAACTTCCCGTACACAGCGACAACCCATAAAACCTGATAATAAGTAGTTAACCCATTACACTTCGGTTACGTTTCAGCATAGCAACTTTACCGGCCGGAACGACCGATTCCATGTTCACGCAACACCAAAGTTGTTTTAGTCAACGGAGTATTACATGTCCAGAAGGCTTCGCAGAACCAAAATCGTTACCACCTTAGGCCCGGCAACCGACCGCGATAACAACCTTGAAAAGGTTATCGCTGCTGGCGCTAACGTCGTACGTATGAACTTCTCTCACGGTACCCCGGAAGATCATCAAATTCGCGCGGATAAAGTTCGCGTGATCGCGGCCAAACTGGGCCGCCACGTGGCCATCCTCGGCGATTTGCAGGGGCCTAAAATTCGCGTTTCGACCTTCAAAGAAGGCAAAATTTTCCTCAATATCGGCGATAAATTCCTGCTGGACGCAGAGCTGAGCAAAGGCGAAGGCGATAAAGAAAAAGTCGGTATTGACTATAAGGGTCTGCCTGCGGACGTGGTGCCTGGCGATATCCTGCTGCTTGATGATGGCCGCGTTCAGCTGAAAGTGCTGGAAGTTCAGGGCATGAAGGTGTTCACCGAAGTCACCGTCGGCGGACCGCTGTCCAACAATAAAGGCATCAACAAGCTTGGCGGCGGCCTCTCCGCCGAAGCGCTGACCGAAAAAGACAAAGCCGATATCCTTACTGCGGCAAAAATTGGCGTCGATTATCTGGCCGTCTCCTTCCCGCGCTGCGGGGAAGATCTGAACTACGCTCGCCGCCTGGCGCGTGAAGCGGGCTGCGACGCGAAGATCGTAGCGAAAGTGGAACGCGCGGAAGCCGTTTGCGATCAGGACGCGATGGACGACGTTATTCTCGCCTCCGACGTCGTGATGGTTGCCCGTGGCGATCTGGGCGTCGAGATCGGCGATCCGGAGCTGGTCGGTATTCAGAAGGCCCTGATCCGCCGCGCCCGTCAGCTGAACCGTTCGGTCATCACCGCCACCCAGATGATGGAGTCGATGATCACCAACCCGATGCCGACTCGTGCGGAAGTGATGGACGTGGCTAACGCCGTGCTGGACGGCACCGATGCGGTGATGCTTTCGGCTGAAACCGCAGCCGGTCAGTATCCGTCTGAAACCGTTGCCGCCATGGCTCGCGTCTGCCTCGGCGCGGAAAAAATCCCGAGCCTCAACGTTTCCAAACACCGTCTGGACATCCAGTTCGACAACGTGGAAGAAGCGATTGCCATGTCAGCGATGTATGCCGCGAACCACCTGAAAGGTGTAACCGCTATCATCACCATGACCGAATCCGGCCGCACCGCGCTGATGACCTCGCGCATCAGCTCTGGCCTGCCGATTTTTGCCCTCTCTCGCCATGAGCGCACCCTCAACCTGACTGCGCTGTACCGCGGCGTGACGCCGGTTTATTTTGACAGCACCAACGATGGCGTTGCCGCCGCTCACGATGCGGTAAACCTGCTGCGTGATAAAGGCTATCTGGTCTCCGGCGACCTCGTTATCGTCACCCAGGGCGACGTCATGAGCACCATCGGTAGCACCAACACCACGCGTATCCTGACCGTCGAATAAGCCATCGCGCAACGGACCCCGCGTACCACCTACCTGCCGACGTAAAATCGGCAGGTATTTTTTTATCCCGGCTCTGCGGCTGGCGCTCGCCGGCAAGAACATCACACCACCCAGTTCATCAGCAGCGTGGCGGCAATCACCGTCGACGCCCCGCCGATACGGGTCGCAATCTGCGCAAACGGCATCAGCGACATGCGGTTGGAGGCGGACAGAATCGCAACGTCTCCGGTACCGCCGAGGCCGCTATGGCAGCTGGTGACGATCGCCGCTTCCACAGGGTACATATTGAGTCGTGAAGCAATAAAGAACCCGCTCAGGGCCATAGCGATAACAATCGACCCGCACACCACGACATAGCCGACGGAGAATACCGCCACCACGCTTTCCAGCGGCACGTACAGCATCCCAAGCCCGATCATCAGCGGCCATACCAGCGCCGCGGAGACAAATTTGTAGCAGCTGTAGGCACCGACCTCCATCGCCGCCGGGATCGCTTTGGTGTATTTACAAATGACGGCGGCGAGGATCATCAGTACCGGACCGGGAATATGCACCACTTTCTCCAACAGCCCGCCGACGATGAAAAAGGCGCAAATCATCAGCAGCCCACCGCCCATCAGCTGAAAGTCCGTCTGCTGCGGGCCCTGAGTTTGCGTGAAGACGCTGTTATCTTCATGGCTGCGGATCAGCATCCCGTCTCCGGAAAGCGAGGGGCGACGAACGCCAATTCTCGCCAGCACCCCGGCGCAGATAATCGCAAAGATATTGCCGACGACCGCCGCCGGGGCCAGCTGCGCAACGTAGACGTCGGGGGTTTGCCCAAGGATCGCTGAATAGGCCAGCGAAAGCGGTAGAATGCCCTCGCCGATCCCTCCCCCGATGATCGGGACGATAATAAAGAAGAAGGTATGGTACAGGCTGTAGCCAAACAGCGTGCCCACCAGCAGGCCGGTGAGGATGGCGGCAAAGGTCCCGACAACCAGCGGGACAAACATTCTGACCATCCCCTGAATCAGGATAACCCGATTCATCCCCAGGATGCTGCCCACCACCAGACAGGCAATAACGAAATAAAGCAGATTGGCTTCTTTCATCAGCAAATGCACCGTCGCCAGCGTATGCGGGGCAAACATTTCAAAGTATACCAGCGCCGAAGGCACCATCAGGCACAGTATCGCCGGGCCACCGATATCTTTCAGTACCGGGACCATGCGGCCAATTTTGGCAAACGCAAAGCCCAGGGTCATAATCACCGCCAGGCCGCCGATCATATTTTTTGGCAGTACGCTGGCGTAGGCGGCAATAGCCACTACGATCGCGATACCGACAAACAGCACCAGGGGGACGGACCCCACTTCCGCATTCCCCAGCATTCTGAGCGCGGGCCGGTTGGGCAGTGAATTTTCAATAGGATGATTTAGTGAATTATTTTCCATCTTTCACCTGACTTTTTATAAATAGCTATGTAGGGGCATAAATAACAACAATGTTATTCAACCAGAATAAAATCGAGAATAAAATAGTACATCGAGCACATTGAACCTGAAAAAAAGTAGCACAGCCATCGAACATAAAAAAGCCATGCGCCATTTCTAATGATGCTTTTGTGATTGACCTTGAATCTCAACTTTAAGTAATTTAAGTCGGCATTTTGTAATTAAATTTATCGATGCGACTATTTTTAACCACCCTCAATGAAAACATCGGGTTACCTCCCGGCTATATTTGTAAGTAAAGTCCTCGCTGTAAAAGTATTTAAAGAAAACAGACTGTGATTTCTATCACCCTGCACCGCACGAGGGATTGTTAGATTAAAAAAACAGTAGTCGCAGACCATACTTTATCAGGACATCCTATGCCTTCATTATTATTACAATCACTGTTCCCGCTGGTGTTTATCATGCTGCTCGGCTGGATCAGCGGCAAGCTCGGCTATACCCGTCGTGAAGATGCTACGGTTTTAGCTACCGTGGTTATTCGCTTCGCGTTACCTTTTCATCTCTTTATTGGTGCCCTAAACACCAACCCGGATAAAATTAAAAACTTCACTTTTATGGCCGTGCTGGTTATTGGCCTGATGGGCTCTTATTTTCTGACCCTGCTTCTTTCACGCTACGTTTTTCGCCACGATATCAAGACCAGCGCGATCCAGTCTCTGGTCTGCTCGTTTCCCGACATGGCCTATTTTGGCGCGCCGGTGCTGGCGGTCCTTATCGGGCCGGAAGGATTTCTTGGCGTCCTGATCGGCAATCTCATCACCAGCGTATTTATGATTCCACTGACGATTATCCTCATTCGTCTCGGCGATAAAAACGCCGACACTCAGGGAGCCGGGCTCAACCCCGCGATGCTGATATGGCAAAATCTGATGAAGGCGGTCAGAAACCCGATTGTCTGGATCCCGATATTAGGCGTCCTGTTAAGTCTTGCCGGAATAAAGCTGCCGCACCTCCTGAGCGCTCCGATAGAAATGGTCGGTAAAATTGCCGGCGGTCTCTCCCTGTTTGCCCTCGGACTGCTATTTTATGGCGAGCGTCCGGCATTTAATCGCCAGGTATGCACCAACATTGGAATTAAAAATCTAATCCAACCGGGAATGATGGCCGCCGCCGGACTGGCGCTGGGCTTGAGCCATAGCTTAATGCAGCAGGTTATTATTATCGGCGCGACACCATCCGCTATTGCCGCAGGAATGTTTGCCCTGCGCAGCGATACATATATTGAATCGGCATCCTCATCTATTTTAATTGGCACCGCTATCGGCGTGGTGACGGAAGGCATAATGATCTATTTGATTTCATAAATTATGCCCGGCGGCACCACCCTATTAATTGGCTATCAATATTGACCACCGTTTTGCAAAATATATATTCAGGAGTAACCCATGTTAAACCAGGACACTATTTACACTCCCTATAACGGCTCCGTATTACTGGAAAACCCGTTACTTAATAAAGGGCTGGCATTCACCGACGGCGAACGCGACGCCTTTGGCCTGCACGGTTTTCTGCCGCAGAAGGTGGAGACGATTGAGGAGCAAACGGCAAGAGCCTGGGAACAGTTTTGCCAGTTTAAACGCGATATCTCTCGCCACGTCTATCTGCGCAATATTCAGGATACGAACGAGACGTTATTTTACAACGTCCTGCGCACGCATATGACCGAAACCCTGCCTATCGTCTATACGCCGACGGTCGGCGAGGCCTGCGAACACTTTTCGGAAATTTATCGTCGCGCCAGGGGCTTATTTATCTCCTGGCCGGACCGCCACCAAATTGATGAAATGCTGCACAGCTTCTCGCGCAACGACATCCGGGTCATCGTGGTCACCGACGGCGAGCGCATTCTCGGCCTCGGCGACCAGGGCGTTGGCGGAATGGGGATCCCGATTGGCAAACTCTCGCTCTACACCGCCTGCGGCGGGATTCATCCGGCCTCTACCCTGCCGATCATGCTCGACGTTGGCACCAACAATGCGCAGCTGCTCGATAATCCGCTCTATATGGGCTGGCGTCATCCGCGGATCGACGACGATAGCTACCTTGAGTTTATGGATATGTTTATTGAGGCGGTGAAGCGCCGCTGGCCTGACGTTCTGCTGCAATTCGAAGATTTTGCCCAAAAGAACGCCACCCGTCTCCTGCAGCGCTATCGCGATCGGCTCTGCTGCTTCAACGATGATATCCAGGGCACCGCCGCCGTTACGACGGGTACCATAATCGCCGCCGCTCAGGCGGCCGGCAGCCGCTTATGCGATCAGCGCGTGGTCTTCTTAGGCAGCGGCTCCGCAGGCTGCGGTATTGCGGAAAAGATCGTGGCGCTGATGGTCGATGACGGACTGTCTGAGCACGAGGCCCGCGGCCGGGTGTTTATGGTCGACCGCTGCGGCCTGCTGACGGACGCCATCCCTGACCTGCTCGATTTCCAGCAAAAGCTGATCACCTCCCGGCACAGCATTGCGCACTGGGAGGTCGGCAGCGGCCCCATCTCGCTGCTCGACGTTGTCCGCCACGCGCATCCGACGGTAATGATCGGCGTCTCAGGGCAGCCCGGTCTGTTCAGCGAAGAGATTGTCAAAGAGATGCACCGGCACTGCGCCCGCCCGATTATCATGCCGCTCTCGAACCCAACCTCTCGCGCCGAGGCCCAGCCTGCGGACCTGATCGCCTGGACCCAAGGGGCGGCGCTGGTCGCCACCGGCAGCCCCTTTGCGCCGGTGGTTTACGCAGGCAAAACCTACGATATCGCCCAATGCAATAACGCCTATATATTCCCCGGCCTCGGACTGGGCGTGCTGGCCGGCAAGGTTGAGCGGATAACGGAAAAAATGCTCACCGCCGCAAGCCGAACCCTGGCCGCTCACTCCCCGCTGGCTACGGCGGAAAGCGGCGGGTTGCTGCCTCCGGTAGGGGAGATCGAAACGATATCGCGCGCTATTGCCCTGGCGATCGTCAAGGTCGCTCAGCAGGAGGGCGTTGCGCCGCAGCTAAGTGAAGATCGACTGATCGAGCGCATCGAACAGACCTACTGGCAGGCGCGCTACACCGCCTACAAACGCTCATCGTTCTGATAAACGGGTCCGGTTGGTCATGTGCTGCCCGGGAGGCAAATGGCCTCCCGGCCTTAAAAGGAGGCCTGCGTGATAAATGTCCTTATTATCGATGACGATCCGATGGTCGCTGAGCTAAACCGCCTGTTTCTCAGCCGGCTTGCCGGCTTTTTCTGCTGCGGCATCGCTCCGACGCTCGGCGAAGCGCAGCGGATCATCAGCGAACGGCCGCAGGGTATCGACCTGATACTGCTCGATGTTTATATGCATAAGGAAAACGGGCTGGACCTGCTGCCAACGCTGCGCCGGGCGGCGCACGATATTGACGTCATCATGATCACCTCCGCCGCCGATGCGCTTACCGTCCAGAGCGCGATGCGCTACGGGGTGGTGGATTATTTAATCAAGCCCTTCCAGTTCTCCCGCTTTGAAGAAGCGCTAATCGCCTGGAGCCACAAGCGTAGCCTGCGCCACGCCAGGCCCTGTTACGAGCAGTCTGACATTGACGGCCTGCTCAACCACGCTTCGCAGCAGCGCGCGGAGAGCCGCCGCTTGCCAAAAGGATTGACCGCCCAAACGCTGCGCACGGTATGTCGCTGGATAGGCGCGCATCCTGAAGCTGAGTTTTCAACGAATGAGCTGGCGGCGCAGCTGGATATTTCCCGGGTCTCCTGCCGCAAGTATCTGCTGTGGCTGGCGCAGATAAATATTTTACGCACCAGCAATCACTACGGCGCCACGGGGAGGCCGGAGTATCGCTATCGGCTGATTGTGGAACATGACTCATTACTCAAACAATTTAGCCACTGACGCCTCGGCGTGCAGTGGCTAAACGATCGGTACCCTGAGCGTGCGCGGGCGCTATTTCCTCTTAGGAAAGAGCTCTTTGCGCTTATAGGGTTCGATTTCACCGGGTTTGCGGGTCTTCAGCAGCTTGAGGATCCAGGTGTACTGTTCGGTATGCGGCTTGACGAAAATCTCCACCTCTTCGTTCATCCGCCGGGCAATAGTATTATCGTCAGCCTCCAGCAGGTCGTCCATCGGCGGGCGTACCAGCACCGTCAGACGGTGGGTTTTGCCATCATAGACCGGGAACAGCGGCACCACCCTCGCCCGACACACCTTCATCAGGCGGCCAATCGCCGGCAGCGTAGCTTTATAGGTGGCGAAGAAATCGACGAACTCGCTATGCTCCGCGCCGTGATCCTGATCGGGCAGGTAGTAGCCCCAGTAGCCCTGACGCACCGACTGGATAAACGGCTTGATGCCATCATTCCGCGCGTGCATGCGCCCGCCAAACCGACGACGGACGGTATTCCACACGTAATCAAATACCGGATTACCCTGATTATGGAACATCGCAGCCATTTTTTGTCCGCCGGAGGCCATCAGCATGGCCGGGATATCCACGCCCCAGGCGTGCGGTACCAGGAAGATCACCTTTTCGTTATTACGCTGCATCTCGTCGATGATCTCTTTCCCCTGCCAGTCGACGCGGGAAAGAATGCGCTGCGGATCGCGCAGGCCCAGCTCTGCCATCATGACCATCGCCTGAGGCGCAGAGGCGTACATCTCATCAATAATCGCTTCGCGCTCCTGCTCGCTCTTTTCCGGGAAACAGTACAGCAGGTTTATCTGTGCGCGGCGGCGCGAGCTTTTGGCCAGCCTGCCGACAAAACGCCCCAGCTTGCCGAGAATCGGATCGCGGAACGACGGGGGCGTCAGCGCAATCCCCGCAAAGGCAACAACGCCCAGCCACGCGCCCCAGTAGCGCGGGAGTAAAAAGGATTTCTCAAATTTTGGAATAAACTCAATATTATTTTTTTTCGTTTCCATGCCCGATCCGCAAAAATGGTGCTGAATAAAGATAAGGAGATACTCAAGGCTATAGTTTAGCGACACGTAGGGGAAGGTACAAAAGAAAAAGCCGGCGCGCGCTGGCACCGGCTTTTATTAACAGCGCGTTAGTCGAATCGCAGCTGCGGCATCACTTCTTTCACCTGCGCCAGATAATCCGTGCGATCGGAACCGCTCAGCCCTTCCGTACGCGGCAGTTTCGCCGTCAGCGGGTTTACCGCCTGCTGGTTAATCCACACTTCATAGTGCAGATGCGGCCCGGTAGAACGGCCGGTATTTCCCGACAGGGCAATACGGTCACCGCGTTTCACCTTCTGTCCAGGTTTCACCAGCAGCTTACGCAGGTGCATATAGCGGGTGGTGTAGGTACGCCCATGACGCACTGCAACATAGTACCCCGCCGCGCCGCTGCGTTTGGCCACCACCACCTCGCCGTCGCCGACGGAAAGAACCGGCGTACCCTGCGGCATCGCGAAGTCTACGCCGCGGTGTGGCGCAACGCGCCCGGTCACCGGATTGAGGCGGCGCGGGTTAAAGTTTGACGACACGCGGAACTGACGCGCGGTTGGGAAACGCATAAAGCCCTTCGCCAGGCCGGTACCGTTACGATCGTAGAACTTGCCGTCTTCGGCACGGATCGCGTAGTAATCCTTGCCATCTGAACGTAAACGCACGCCCAGCAGCTGGCTCTGTTCCCGCTTGCCGTTAAGCATTTCTCGTGACATCAGCACCGAGAATTCATCGCCTTTTTTCAGCTTGCGGAAGTCCATCTGCCACTGCATGGCCTTAATAACCGCGCTGACCTCGGTGCTGGTAAGGCCCGCGTTACGCGCGCTGGAGACGAAGCTGCCGCCAACGGTGCCCTTCAGCACATTGTTGACCCAGTCCCCTTCCTGCAGCTCGCTGCTCATCTTGAAGCCGTTGCCCACGCGATTATAGGTTCGGGTTTCGCGACGGGACATTTCCCAGGTCAGGCTTTGCAGATCGCCATCCGCCGTCAGGGTCCATGACAGCTGTTGACCAATCTTGAGGTTGCGCAGCTCTTTATCAGCGGTCGATAAAAGGGAGATATCGCCCATTTCGATACCGTACTGATTGAGGATGCTGCTGAGGGTATCGCCGGTTGATACGACGTACTCATGGCCGCCTGAATCGCCGTCCGCCTTATCGTCCAGCTCGTCCTGAGGGATAGCTTCTTCCTCCTGCGCGGCCTGATCGATAGGTTCAGAGGCTTCCGGCAGCAGGGAACGGATTTCGCTTTTTTCCAGCTCAATCGTTCTGACGATAGGGGCTGATTCATGGTGGTAGATGTACGGTCGCCAGACGGCGACCGCTAAGGTTAGAACGCTCAACGACCCCAGCATAACGCGGTGAGGTCGTGGCAAATTGTTAAATGCCTGAGTGACAGCGCGGGCTATCTGTTGCACGTATTCACTTCCTCGTTAATCTCCTTTCAGGCAGCTCGAATACTGGTTCGCCAGCTGGTTGAGGAACTGAGGGTAACTGTCTTTACCCAGCTTAATTCCAATACCCAACGGATCCAGGGTCCCCATGCGCACGGAGGTGCCCCTGGCAACAGCTTCTATGACGGCAGGCCTGAACTGTGGCTCAGCAAAAACGCAGGTCGCTTTCTGCTCAACCAGCTGTGTTCTGATTTCGTGTAAACGCTGGGCACCAGGCTGAATTTCAGGGTTGACGGTGAAATGACCAAGCGATGTCAGACCGTAGTGTTTTTCAAAGTAGCCGTAGGCATCATGAAAAACGAAATACCCTTTCCCTTGCAGCGGTGCCAGCTCGTGACTCACCTGTTTATCGGTCGAGGCTAATTTTGCCTCAAACTCCTTCAGGTTAGCGTCAAGTTTGGCTCGACTCTGCGGCATAAGTTCCAATAATTTATCGTGGATTGCAACCGCCGAAAGCCGCGCTATCTCTGGGGATAACCACAGATGCATGTTGTATATGCCGTGATGGTGATCGTCGTCACTTTTTCCGCCTGCAGCATGGTCGTGGTCGTGATGGTCATCGTCGTCATCCGCGCCTTTCATGAGCAGCGGTTTCACGCCGTCAAGCTGGGCGATTGTCACCTTTTTGTTTGGCGCAATGCTTTGCGTTGACTTATCCATAAAGGCTTCCATCTCCGGGCCAATCCACACCACTAAGTCTGCGTTCTGTAAGCGTTTTACATCCGATGGACGCAGCGAATAGTCGTGCTCGGATGCGCCATCGGGCAGCAGAACCTGAGTGTCCGTGACCCCGTCAGCGATAGCGGAAGCGATAAAGCCAAGAGGTTTCATTGAGGTAACCACGGCGGCATTCGCCGCGGAGGCATGGGTGAACAAAAAAACGGCGCTAAGTCCAGCGCAAAGAAGCGTATTTTTATGTAACATAATGCGTCTAATCATCGTAATGAATGAGAAAGATGTGATATTATAACATTCACTAGCTTGTGCAACCCTTAATTTGACATGACAAATCTTGTAACTTTGGAAAACGTCTCGGTGGCCTTCGGCCAGCGACGCGTGCTGTCTGACATTTCGCTAACGCTTAAGCCAGGCAAAATTTTGACCCTACTCGGCCCAAACGGCGCCGGTAAGTCCACGCTTGTGCGGGTCGTTCTCGGGCTGGTAGCACCAACTGACGGCGTTATCAAACGAGAGGGAAAGCTGCGGATTGGCTATGTCCCGCAAAAATTACACCTCGATGCCACGCTGCCGCTCACCGTCAGCCGCTTTTTACGCCTGCGTCCGGATACGCATAAGCAGGATATTCTGCCGGCGCTGAAGCGTGTCCAGGCCGGACATCTTATCGATGCCCCGATGCAGAAACTCTCCGGAGGCGAAACGCAGCGCGTGCTGCTCGCCCGCGCGCTGTTAAACCAGCCGCAGCTGCTGGTGCTTGATGAGCCGACGCAGGGCGTCGACGTCAACGGCCAGGTGGCGCTTTACGATCTGATAAACCAGCTGCGACAGGAGCTTAACTGCTCTGTGCTGATGGTCTCCCACGACCTGCACCTGGTGATGGCGAAAACGGATGAAGTTCTGTGCCTGAATCAGCATATCTGCTGCTCCGGCACACCGGAAGTGGTCTCAATGCACCCGCAGTTTATCTCGATGTTCGGCCAGCGCGGCGCGGAACAGCTGGGCATTTATCGTCACCATCATAATCACCGCCACGACCTGCAGGGGCGGATTGTACTGCGTCGGGGAAATGACCGCTGATGATTGAACTACTGTTACCCGGCTGGCTGGCCGGGGTGATGCTCGCCTGCGCCGCCGGCCCGCTGGGATCGTTTGTCGTCTGGCGCCGGATGTCCTATTTTGGCGATACCCTCGCCCACGCCTCGCTGCTCGGCGTCGCTTTTGGCCTGCTGCTCAACGTCAATCCTTTCTATGCCGTTATCGCGATCACGCTGCTGCTGGCGGGCGGGCTGGTATGGCTGGAGAAGCGCCCTCACCTGGCCATCGATACGCTACTGGGGATTATGGCCCACAGCGCGCTGTCGCTGGGCCTGGTGGTGGTCAGCCTGATGTCGAACGTCCGCGTCGACCTGATGGCCTATCTGTTTGGCGATCTGCTGGCGGTGACGCCGACGGACCTGATCTCGATTGCCATCGGGGTGGCGATAGTGCTGGCCATTTTGCTCTGGCAGTGGCGCAACCTGCTGTCGATGACGATCAGCCCGGATCTGGCGTTCGTTGACGGCGTGAAGCTGCAGCGGGTGAAGCTGCTGCTGATGCTGGTCACTGCCCTGACCATCGGCGTGGCGATGAAGTTTGTCGGGGCGCTGATCATCACCTCGCTGCTGATTATCCCTGCCGCCACGGCGCGCCGTTTTGCGCGTACGCCGGAACAAATGGCGGCTATCGCCGTTGGCATCGGGGCGATCGCTGTCACCGGAGGATTGACCTTCTCGGCGCTGTACGACACGCC
Source organism: Klebsiella sp. 10-1 (assembly GCF_009758445.1). NCBI lineage: Bacteria > Pseudomonadati > Pseudomonadota > Gammaproteobacteria > Enterobacterales > Enterobacteriaceae > Klebsiella > Klebsiella sp. 10-1. Next base: position 172,883 of record NZ_WQRE01000004.1, on the reverse strand, counting down.
GGCCGGCCCGTCGGTGGTGCTGTGCGCTGCGGTGCTGTTTATCTTCAGCATGATGAAGAAAGCCGCCGCCTGATTACTCTTCTTCCGGTAGCGCTGCTTAGCAGGGCTACCGGCTGGAGCGAACGGCTACGGCATTTCCGGCGGCTTGATGCCAAAGTGGTTCCAGGCGCGGACCGTTGCCATCCGCCCTCGCGGCGTTCGCTGCAGGAACCCCTGCTGAATCAGATACGGCTCCAGCACGTCCTCAATGGTTTCCCGCTCTTCGCCGATCGCCGCCGCCAGGTTATCCAACCCCACCGGACCACCGAAGAATTTATCGATCACCGCCAGCAGCAGCTTGCGGTCCATATAGTCAAAGCCTTCAGCATCAACGTTAAGCATATCCAGCGCCTGGGCGGCAATGTCGAGGGAGATGCTGCCGTCGTGACGCACCTCCGCGAAGTCGCGCACCCGCCGCAGCAGGCGGTTGGCTATACGCGGGGTGCCCCGCGCGCGACGCGCCACTTCCAGCGCGCCCTCTTCGCTCATCTCCAGCCCCATATAGCGGGCGCTGCGGCTCACAATATGCTGCAGATCGGCAATCTGATAAAACTCCAGCCGCTGGACGATGCCGAAACGGTCGCGCAGCGGCGAGGTTAACGAACCGGCTCGCGTGGTCGCGCCAATCAGGGTGAACGGCGGCAGGTCGATTTTTATCGAGCGCGCCGCGGGTCCTTCACCAATCATGATATCCAGCTGATAGTCCTCCATCGCCGGATAGAGCACCTCTTCCACCACCGGCGAAAGGCGGTGAATCTCATCGATAAACAGCACGTCGTGGGGTTCAAGGTTGGTCAGCATTGCCGCCAGGTCACCCGCTTTCTCCAGCACCGGCCCGGAGGTGGTACGCAGGTTGACGCCCATCTCATTGGCGACAATGTTTGCCAGCGTCGTTTTCCCAAGCCCCGGAGGGCCAAAGATCAGCAGATGATCGAGCGCGTCTCCGCGCAGCTTAGCCGCCTGGATAAAGATCTCCATTTGCGACCGCACCTGCGGCTGGCCCACGTACTCTGCCAGTAATTTAGGGCGGATTGCGCGATCGACCGTCTCTTCAAACCCGGTGCTGTCTGCCGATACCAGCCTGTCTGCTTCAATCATCCCTTACCTCACAACGCGGCGCGCAGCGCTTCGCGGATTAGCGTTTCACTGTTGGCATCCGGACGCGCGATTTTACTCACCATTCGGCTGGCCTCCTGAGGTTTATAGCCCAGCGCCACCAGGGCGGCAACCGCTTCCTGTTCGGCGTCGTCATCGGACGGGCCGGCCGGCGAGGTCAGCACCAGATCCGCCGCCGGAGTAAACAGGTCGCCGTGCAGCCCTTTGAAACGATCTTTCATTTCAACGATCAGGCGATCGGCGGTTTTCTTGCCAATTCCAGGAAGCTTAACCAGCGCCGCGGCCTCTTCGCGCTCGACGGCGTTAACAAACTGCTGCGCCGACATGCCGGAAAGGATCGCCAGCGCCAGCTTCGGCCCTACGCCGTTGGTCTTAACCAGCTCGCGGAACAGCGTACGCTCCTGTTTGTTATTAAAACCAAACAGCAGCTGCGCGTCTTCGCGAACCACAAAATGGGTAAATACGACCGCCTCTTTGCCCACTTCCGGCAGTTCGTAAAAGCAGGTCATAGGCATATGCACTTCATAGCCAACGCCTCCCGTTTCCAGTAATACCAGCGGGGGTTGTTTTTCGAGAACGATGCCTCTGAGTCTGCCTATCACATGCTGCTCCTGCGTTAAGGGCTAAAGTATCTGCCGGTATCATAAAAAAAGGCTGGATAAATATCCAGCCTGATTTGAGGTTATCGCAAGCGTCCGCGCGCCAGATTTAGCCGGCTATCGCCTATCTGCGTCGCGTTCTGACTCACGTGGCAGTGGGTAATCGCAATGGCCAACGCATCCGCCGCATCCGCCTGCGGGTTAGCCGCCAGCTTCAGCAGAGTGCGCACCATATGCTGCACCTGGCTTTTTTCCGCGCTGCCGATGCCGACCACGGTTTGCTTGACCTGCCTCGCGGCGTACTCAAAGACCGGCAGATCCTGATTGGTCGCCGCGACGATAGCCACCCCGCGCGCCTGCCCCAGCTTCAGCGCCGAGTCGGCGTTTTTCGCCATAAACACCTGTTCAATGGCGAAATAGTCCGGCTGGAACTGGGTGATGATTTCCGTTACGCCCGCGTAGATCAGCTTCAGGCGCGACGGCAGATCGTCCACCTTGGTACGAATGCATCCGCTGCCAAGATAGCTTAACTGCCGCCCGACCTGGCGGATAACGCCATAGCCGGTAATGCGCGAACCCGGGTCAATACCGAGAATAATAGCCATCACGCATCTCCGGTAATAACGAATCCCTGAGACCCTAAATATTTCAGTTCACAGCCGGGCGGCCACGCAGCGCATCCCCGGGAGCGTAGATTCACTACGTGACCGGGGTAAGCGAGGAGAGCCAACGCCGCTGTGGGCTGAAAGATTACGGGCATCACAGCGTTGCGGCGACCTCATCAGAGATCTCGCCGTTATGATAAACTTCCTGCACGTCGTCGCAGTCTTCCAGCATATCGATCAGGCGCAGCAGCTTCGGCGCGGTTTCCGCATCCATATCGGCTTTTGTCGACGGGATCATCGAAACTTCGGCCGCGTCAGCTTTCAGGCCAGCCGCTTCCAGCGCGTCGCGTACGGCGCCCATCTCTTCCCACGCGGTGTAGACGTCAATCGCGCCGTCGTCGTAGGTCACAACGTCTTCCGCACCGGCTTCGAGAGCCGCTTCCATAATCACGTCTTCGTCGCCAGCTTCGAAGGAGATCACCCCTTTTTTGCTGAACAGATAGGCCACCGAGCCGTCGGTGCCGAGGTTACCGCCGGTTTTGCTGAAGGCATGACGCACTTCGGCAACGGTACGGTTGCGGTTGTCGCTCAGGCACTCAACCATGACCGCCGTGCCGCCTGGGCCGTAGCCTTCATAAATGATGGTTTCCATGTTCGCGTCATCATCGCCGCCTACGCCACGAGCGATAGCGCGGTTCAGGGTATCGCGGGTCATGTTGTTGGACAGCGCTTTATCAATCGCTGCGCGCAGACGCGGGTTAGAAGCCGCATCGCCGCCGCCTAAACGCGCGGCGGTAACCAGTTCGCGAATAATTTTAGTAAAGATCTTACCGCGCTTGGCATCCTGTGCCGCTTTGCGGTGTTTGGTGTTGGCCCACTTACTATGACCTGCCATAAAAAACTCTCCAAAAATGCCGTTTTCCCGAAGCCTTCTGACCAGCAGGAGGCGGGGAATATTAGTTGGCGTTAATTACAAATTCTTCAATCGCCTGCCGGTTACTCCACGACTTGGTCAACGCGGCGGCTTCCGTCGCATCAACCCAGCGGTAATCCAGATGTTCGGTAAAAACAATCTGGCGTTCATGAGGGAGCGCAAGGCGGAACCAAAATTCCGTATTGCGCTCAACGCCCGGCGCATAGCGATGACGTAAATGAGAAAAAATCTCGAACTCCACCGTACGCTGACAGTCAATTAAGGCCAGATGCTCATCAGCAACATCTATCACGACCTCTTCCTTTACTTCGCGCGCGGCGGCTTGCAGCGCGGTTTCCCCCTCTTCCAGGCTGCCGGTTACCGACTGCCAGAAAGAGGCATCATCGCGCCGCTGCAACATCAGCACCCGCTTTGTATCTTCGGCATAAATCACCACCAGAACAGAAACGGGGAGCTTGAATGACATCTTACTTATTCTCCAGAGACTCTTTTGTCTCTTTCGCCACAACCTGAATACCTAATTCCCCCAGCGAAGTCGGATTAGCGAAGCTCGGTGCTTCGGTCATCAGACAGGCGGCGGCGGTGGTTTTCGGGAAAGCGATAACGTCACGTATGTTATCGGTGCCGGTCAGCAGCATCGTCAGACGGTCGAGACCGAATGCCAGGCCCGCGTGCGGCGGCGTACCGTATTTCAACGCATCCAGCAGGAAGCCAAATTTCTCACGCTGCTCCCGCTCGTTGATCCCGAGGATACCGAACACGGTCTGCTGCATTTCGCCGCTGTGAATACGCACCGAGCCGCCGCCGACTTCGTAACCGTTAATGACCATGTCGTAGGCGTTAGCAATCGCCGTTTCCGGAGCGGCTTTCAGCTCGTCCGCGGTCATATCGCGCGGGGAGGTGAACGGATGGTGCATCGCGGTCAGGCCGCCTTCGCCATCGTCTTCAAACATCGGGAAGTCGATAACCCACAGCGGCGCCCATTTAGCTTCGTCGGTGAGGCTGAGGTCTTTACCCAGCTTCAGGCGCAGCGCGCCCAGAGCATCGGCAACCACTTTCTTATTATCGGCGCCGAAGAAAATCATATCGCCGTCCTGCGCAGCGGTGCGATCGAGAATAGCTTCAACGATTTCCGCGTTGAGGAATTTAGCCACCGGGCTGTTAATGCCTTCGAGGCCTTTTGCGCGCTCGTTGACTTTCATATACGCCAGGCCTTTCGCGCCGTAAATCTGCACGAATTTGCCGTACTCATCGATTTGCTTACGGGTCAGCGCCGCGCCGCCAGGCACGCGCAGGGCGGCAACGCGACCTTTGGCATCATTTGCCGGGCCGGAGAAGACGGCAAATTCAACCGCTTTCACCAGGTCAGCAATATCCACCAGCTCCAGCGGGTTGCGCAGGTCCGGCTTATCGGAACCGTAGCGACGCTCGGCCTCGGCAAAGGTCATGATCGGGAACTCGCCCAGATCCACGCCCTTCACGTTCAGCCACAGCTCGTGCACCAGCGCTTCCATCACTTCGCGCACCTGCGCCGCGGTCATGAAGGAGGTTTCCACGTCGATCTGGGTGAATTCCGGCTGGCGGTCGGCGCGCAGGTCTTCATCACGGAAGCATTTGACGATCTGATAGTAACGATCGAAGCCGGACATCATCAGCAGCTGTTTGAAGAGCTGAGGAGACTGCGGCAGCGCGTAGAATTTGCCTTTATGAACGCGGCTCGGAACCAGATAGTCGCGCGCGCCTTCCGGCGTGGCTTTGGTCAGCATCGGGGTTTCGATATCGAGGAAGCCGTGCTCGTCCATAAAGCGACGGACCAGGCTGGTGATTTTTGCCCGCGTTTTCAGACGCTGGGCCATTTCCGGACGACGCAGATCCAGATAGCGGTATTTCAGTCGCGCTTCTTCAGTGTTGACGTGGTTGGAATCCAGCGGCAGCGCTTCTGAGCGGTTGATGATGGTCAGATCGGAAGCCAGCACTTCGATGGCACCGGTGGCCATATCGCTGTTGACGTTTTTTTCGTCACGCGCACGCACGGTGCCCGTCACCTGGATACAGAACTCATTACGCAGTTCGGAGGCCAGCTTTAATGCATCCGCACGTTCCGGATCGAAAAACACCTGTACGATGCCTTCGCGGTCGCGCATATCGATGAAGATAAGGCTACCAAGATCACGACGGCGGTTGACCCAACCACACAGAGTCACCTGCTGCCCCACGTGGGACAGACGCAGCTGCCCGCAATATTCTGTACGCATGAGATATCCCTTAACTTAGCCACTGGCGGATTGTTGCCTGCTCTGCAGGCCACGAAGTTGCGGCTTTAGCTGAATGTCACAACTGAATGAAAAAAGGCGGCTATTATACTGGAAATTCTGCCGCGCGATAAGCCCGACGCAGTTTGTACGTTGCTTTGCTGCGCGCTTATTGGCTACGCTCACAAAAATTAACAAAATTTGTTACCCTGGAGCGGGAATGGCAACGGTATTGTAACGGCCAAACTACAGAAGATACGGGGATACTATGCCAGAACTCAATGCGAAAAAAACGGCGCTTGTGGTCATCGACCTGCAGGAAGGCATTTTGCCGTTCGCCGGAGGCCCACACCGCGCCGATGAGGTGGTCACTCGCGCCGCTCGTCTGGCGGAAAAATGCCGTCAGCAGGGCTCGCCGGTCATCTTGGTTCGCGTCGGCTGGTCTGCCGACTTCGGCGAAGCGCTGAAACAGCCGGTTGATGCGCAGACGGGCGCGCACGCGCTGCCGGACAACTGGTGGACCTGGCCGCTTGCGCTGGGCAAACAGGATGGCGATATCGAAGTCACCAAACGTCAGTGGGGCGCGTTTTACGGCACCGATCTCGAACTGCAGTTGCGCCGCCGCGGTATCGACACCATTATCCTGTGCGGGATCTCAACCAATATCGGCGTTGAATCCACCGCGCGCAACGCCTGGGAGCTGGGCTTCAATCTGCTGATCGCCGAAGACGCCTGCAGCGCGGCCTCCGCCGAGCAGCACCAGGGCAGCATGACGCATATTTTCCCGCGCATCGCCCGCGTGCGCAGCACTGAGGACATTCTCGCCGCGCTATGATCTACATTGGGCTCCCGCAATGGTCGCATCCGAAATGGGTGCGCCTTGGCATAACCAGTCTGGAACAGTACGCTCGCCACTTTAACTGCGTGGAGGGCAATACGACCCTCTACGCGTTGCCGAAAGCCGAGATAGTGGCCCGCTGGTTCGAGCAAACCCACGACGACTTTCGCTTCTGCTTTAAGTTTCCGGCAACCATTTCGCACAACGCGGCGCTGCGTAACTGCGGCGATCTAAGCCGCGAGTTTTTTACCCGCCTCGCGCCGCTGGAGACGCGTATCGGCCAGTACTGGCTGCAGCTGCCCGCGACATTCGGCCCGCGCGACCTCCCTGCCCTGTGGCAGTTTCTCGACGCGCTGCCCGCCGGCTTCACCTACGGCGTTGAGGTACGGCATCCGTCCTTTTTTGCCAAAGGTGACGACGAGCAGCAGCTCAACCGCGGGCTGCACCAGCGCGCCGTTAACCGCGTGATCCTTGATAGCCGCCCGGTGCACAGCGTTACCGCCCGCAGCCCGGCCGCGCTCGACGCGCAGCGTAAAAAGCCGAAGCTTCCGGTCCACGCGGTGGTCACCGCGCATCATCCGCTGGTTCGCTTCATCGGCAGCGACGATATGGCGCAGAACCATGAGATGTTTCGCGTCTGGCTCCAGACGCTGCCGAAGTGGAGCCGCTCGACCACGCCCTACCTGTTCCTGCATACGCCGGATATCGCCCACGCGCCGGCGCTGGTCGACACCCTGTGGGAAGATTTACGCACCGTGCTGCCAGAAGTGGGTGCGGCGCCGTCAATTCCGCAGCAGACCTCTCTTTTCTGATATCCTGCTATGATAATCGGAGCCATCTGACAAAGTGAAAGGGAGTTTTTTGTATGGTTAGCGCGCTGTATGCCGTCCTGGGTGCGTTATTGTTAATCAAGTTTTCTTTTGACGTCGTACGCCTGCGTACGCAGTACCATGTCGGATACGGCGACGGCGGCTTTAGCGAGCTACAGGTCGCTATCCGCGTGCACGGTAATGCGGTTGAGTACCTGCCCATCGGGCTTATCCTGCTGCTGTTTGTCGAGATGGACGGCGCGCAGAACTGGATGGTGCACCTTTGCGGTATTTTGCTTATCGCCGGCCGGCTGATGCACTCTTACGGTTTCCATCATCGGCTCTACAGCTGGCGCCGCTCGGGCATGAGCGCGACCTGGTGCGCGCTGGTGCTGATGGTGCTCGCTAACCTGTGGTATATGCCCTGGGAGTTGGTTTTCTCCTTACATTAGCGCACAATACGCCGTTTTCGTTTTTTCGGGTTTAACCTTATGTCTCACCGCGATACCCTTTTTTCCGCGCCGATCGCCAGCCTTGGCGACTGGACCTTTGATGAACGGGTTGCTGAAGTCTTCCCGGATATGATCCAGCGCTCCGTTCCCGGCTACTCCAACATTATTTCAATGATTGGCATGCTGGCCGAGCGTTTTGTGCAGCCTGATACCCAGGTCTACGATCTCGGCTGCTCCCTCGGCGCAGCCACGCTGTCCGTACGGCGTAATATTTCCCACGCCGGCTGCCGGATTGTGGCCGTAGATAATTCCCCGGCGATGGTTGAGCGCTGCCGTCGCCATATCGACGCCTACAAAGCGCCGACGCCGGTTGAAGTGGTGGAAGGCGATATTCGCCATGTCACCATCGAAAATGCTTCGATGGTGGTGCTCAATTTCACCATTCAGTTCCTTGAGCCCGATGAACGCCAGGCGATTTTGGATAAGGTCTATCAAGGGCTTAATCCGGGCGGCGCGCTGGTGCTGTCGGAAAAATTCAGCTTTGAAGACGCCAACGTCGGCGAACTGCTGTTTAACATGCATCACGATTTTAAACGCGCCAACGGCTACAGCGAGCTGGAAATCAGCCAGAAGCGCAGCATGCTGGAAAATGTCATGCTCACCGATTCGGTAGAAACCCATAAAGCGCGGCTGCGCAAGGCCGGGTTCGAACACGCCGAGCTGTGGTTCCAGTGCTTTAACTTTGGCTCACTGGTGGCGGTGAAGTCCGGGGAAACGGCATGATCGATTTCAGCAATTTTTATCAGCGTATCGCCAAAGGTCCGCTCTCCCATTGGCTGGAGACGCTCCCTGCTCAGGTTGCCGCCTGGCAGCGCGAAGCCCTGCACGGTAAGTTCCGCGAATGGGAGCGGGCCGTTGAGTTTCTTCCCGAGCTCTCCCCCTATCGTCTGGACCTGCTGCACAGCGTGACCGCGGAAAGCGAAGTCCCGCTGAGCGAAGGCCATCGGCTGCGGATTGAAAACCTGCTGCGCAACCTGATGCCGTGGCGCAAAGGCCCGTGGTCGCTTTATGGCGTGGATATCGACACCGAATGGCGTTCGGACTGGAAGTGGGATCGCGTTCTGCCGCATCTTTCCGATCTGACCGGCCGGACGATCCTCGACGTCGGCTGCGGCAGCGGCTATCACATGTGGCGCATGATCGGCGCCGGCGCTCATCTGGCGGTGGGTATCGATCCTACGCAGCTGTTTTTATGCCAGTTCGAAGCGGTGCGCAAGCTGCTGGGCAACGACCAGCGCGCCCATCTGCTGCCGCTAGGTATTGAGCAGCTTCCGGCGCTAAATGCCTTTGACACCGTATTTTCAATGGGCGTGCTGTATCATCGCCGCTCTCCGCTCGACCATCTGTGGCAGCTCAAAGATCAGCTGGTTGAAGGCGGCGAGCTGGTGCTGGAAACGCTGGTTGTTGAAGGTGATGAAAATACCGTGCTGGTGCCGGGCGATCGCTACGCGCAGATGCGCAACGTCTACTTCATTCCTTCGGCCGCTGCGCTGAAAATGTGGCTGGAAAAATGCGGTTTTGTCGACGTGCGCATCGTTGACGCCTGCATGACCAGTACCGAAGAGCAGCGCCGCACCGAATGGATGACCACCGAATCGCTGGCGGATTTCCTCGACCCGAACGACAGCAGCAAAACCCTCGAAGGCTATCCCGCGCCGCTGCGCGCGGTGATTATCGCCACCAGGCCCGAAACCCAGCAATCTCTGGCCAGAAAAGCGGGCTAACGCCGGCGGGCCAGGCATCGCGCCTCGGCGATCGGTAGCGAAATTTTGCCTAAAAAAAGGCCCCTGTTGAAATTGCAGGGGCCTGGTACGGGCAATCATCATATTGGGCGACATGATGTGCAGCAAAAAACGGTTTTCTTTCTCTACCCACAGAGTTTGAGCTCACCAGCCCGCAGGCTGCGCGCAAACAACTCGGGGCATTCAGGCGGAAATAATACTCTTCATTTCCGCCACCGCTGCGCCGTTAACGGCGTAGCGTGAATATTCATCTGCGTCGGCGTCTGTCGACATCGACAGCCGGGAATTACGAAAGCGCATCGGCGAAGGCAGCCACTGGCCGGCAGAGCTATGCACTTCCTTCACGCCGGCTTCCAGGAACTGCGACAGGTTCGCTGCCCTCACCCCTGCTCCGGCCATAATGATTGGAGTATCGCCCAGGGCAATAAGTTCCAAAATTAATGAAATACCTTTTTCTGCGCTCGCCTGCTGGCCGGAAGTCAGGATCCGCGCAACGCCTGATTCAGCCAACGTAGCGTAGGCCTGATGCGGGTTTGCGCACATATCGAAAGCCCGGTGGAAGGTAACCGCCAGCGGTCCCGCCGCGGCCATAATTTTACGCATACGCGCAGTATCAACCCGACCATCGGCGTCCAGAACGCCAATCACGAGGCCCGGGAAACCCAGTTCCCTCACCGTTGCCACGTCGTCGAGCATCGCGGCAAATTCGCCCTCGGTGTAGCAAAAATCACCGCCGCGCGGGCGAATAATCGGATGCACCGGGATGGTCAGCGCCCTGCGGGCCGCTTTGAGCACGCCCAGCGACGGCGTTAGCCCTCCCTCCTGCGGCGCGGCGCACAGTTCGATGCGGTCAGCGCCGCGTCGCTGCGCCTCCTCGGCGCACTCCGTGCTGTAACAGCACACTTCCAGTAGCGTCATTCCCTTCTCCATTCACGCCGCGGGCAACACAGCATGTCACGATTTTTCCGTTCAGAAACCGCGTAGCTTCACACTGTTACGCATCCGTTTTTTCACTGGCGATAATTTGCTCGATGGACCACGGATGAAATTTGATCGTCACGCTCCCGTCCGTCACCGCCAGCGTCGGATTTGCCAGGCGCTCGCGCTCCCCTTTCGGCGAGCTGGTTTTGACGAAGATCCCCGGCTGGCTGAGGCCGTCGTCGGAGAGCAGCGCCAGCGCGCGGGCATTAAGCGTTTCCGGGTCGCCGGCGAGCACAATCTCAACGTGCTCCCAGCCCTCGTGCGGATAGCGCTTTTCCCCAGGCCACGGCAGCTCAACCACGCTAAAGCGCCAGTGCGCCACGATGACAGGTTCATCCAGCTTAAACAGGCAGATTGGCCGACCGTTAATGATGTTTTCTGAGAGCAGCGTGCCGCACTGCTCGAGCCCGAGCCGCCAGCGCTCAGCCGTCGTATTCTGATGACAGCGCAGAGAGATATGGTCCGCAGAGAGTGGCGCAATATCCAGCCCGAGCCGCGCGGCCAGCCTGCCTAACGCCTCGGTGAAGCTCGGCAGATCCGCGGTAATATCCTGAAGTTCATCAATTTGCTGCCAGTTCGCCATTCTTGACCTCGGTGCTCGCTAAAGGGGGCTAATTTATCGCGTTTCCCGACGGCGACCAACCCGCAATCTTCTTTATTCCGCCCGCGCTGGTTATTCGTTAAGCGTGCCGCCCGGCGACGCGCGCGCAGGGCTGACGCAGGGGTGCAAATGCAGTATACTCCCGCCCTAATTTGTCCACATTCCGGCGCCACCCTGCAGGGGTTACGGCGCCTTAAAAGTAAGGTATTCCGGTGAATATTCAGGCTCTTCTCTCAGAAAAAGTCAGCCACGCCCTGATCGCGGCAGGCGCCCCTGCCGATTGCGAACCTCAGGTCCGCCAGTCAGCAAAAATCCAGTTCGGCGACTATCAGGCCAACGGCGTGATGGCGGTGGCTAAAAAACTGGGTATGGCACCGCGACAACTGGCAGAGCAGGTGCTGTCTCATCTTGATCTGAACGGCATTGCCAATAAGGTCGAAATCGCCGGGCCTGGCTTTATCAATATTTTCCTCGACCCGGCGTTTTTAGCGGAAAATGTTAGCCAGGCGCTGACCGCAGAGCGCCTTGGCGTTACCCAGCCGCAGGCGCAGACTATCGTCGTCGACTATTCGGCGCCCAACGTGGCAAAAGAGATGCACGTCGGCCACCTGCGCTCCACCATCATCGGCGATGCCGCGGTTCGCACCCTCGAGTTCCTCGGCCACAAGGTTATTCGCGCCAACCACGTCGGCGACTGGGGCACCCAGTTTGGGATGCTGATTGCTTATCTCGAAAAGCAGCAGCAGGAAAATGCCGGCGAAATGGCGCTGGCGGACCTCGAAGGCTTTTACCGTGAAGCGAAAAAGCACTACGACGAAGACGAAGCCTTCGCCGAGCGCGCGCGCAGCTATGTGGTTAAACTGCAGGGCGGCGACGAGTACTTCCGCCAGATGTGGCGCCAGCTGGTCGACATCACCATGTCGCAAAACCAGATTACCTATAACCGCCTGAACGTGACCCTGACCCGCGACGACGTGATGGGTGAAAGCCTGTATAACCCGATGCTGCCGGGTATCGTTGCCGATCTGAAGGCGCAGGGCCTGGCGGTTGAGAGCGAAGGCGCCACCGTCGTATTCCTTGACGAGTACAAAAACAAGGAAGGCGAACCGATGGGCGTTATCATCCAGAAAAAGGATGGCGGCTATCTCTACACCACCACCGATATCGCCTGCGCCAAATACCGCTACGAAACTCTGCACGCCGACCGCGTGCTCTACTACATCGATTCCCGCCAGCATCAGCACCTGATGCAGGCGTGGACCATCGTGCGCAAAGCGGGCTACGTGCCGGACTCCGTTCCGCTGGAGCACCATATGTTTGGCATGATGCTCGGTAAAGACGGCAAGCCGTTTAAAACCCGCGCGGGCGGTACCGTGAAGCTTGCCGACCTGCTGGACGAAGCGCTGGAGCGCGCGCGTCGCCTGGTTGCCGAGAAAAACCCGGATATGCCTGCCGACGAGCTGGAGAAGCTGGCTAATGCGGTCGGTATCGGGGCGGTAAAATATGCGGACCTGTCCAAAAACCGCACCACCGACTACATCTTCGACTGGGACAACATGCTGGCGTTTGAAGGCAATACCGCGCCTTACATGCAGTATGCCTATACCCGCGTGCTGTCGGTGTTCCGTAAAGCGGAGATCGACGAAAGCGCGCTGGCTGCGGCGCCGGTCATCATCACCGAAGATCGCGAAGCGCAGCTGGCAGCACGCCTGCTGCAGTTTGAAGAGACGCTGACCGTCGTCGCGCGTGAAGGGACTCCGCACGTCATGTGCGCCTACCTGTACGATCTGGCCGGTCTGTTCTCTGGCTTCTACGAACACTGCCCGATCCTCTCCGCTGAAAGCGAAGAGACGCGCAACAGCCGTCTGAAGCTGGCGCAGCTGACCGCGAAAACGCTCAAGACGGGTCTGGATACTTTAGGTATTGAAACCGTCGAGCGGATGTAATACCGCCCTGATGAACGATAAAGAAACCGGCGCCTGCCGGTTTCTTTTTTTTGGGCACGTCCCGCCCGCGCTGCGCTGAGCCGGGAGACGGTTCGCCGTCAGAAATACCTACGCAGATATTCCGTCATGCACAGGATCGCCATCGCCTGCCCGTACGGCATCGAGGTGAGCGGGATCTGGCGATAGAAATCGAGATTCGAGCCCATTCCGGTGCCGAATGAGGTTTGCAGCAGCTCCCCCTGTGGAGAGATATTTTGCACAATCCCGCGCATGGCCTTCTCCGCGACGCTCGCATACTCCCGGCTCACGTAGCGTTTACGTACCGCCTTCAGAATTCCGTGGGCAAAACCGGCGGTTGCCGACGCTTCAAGATACGAGTCCGGGTCGTCCAGCAGCGTATGCCACAGACCGCTCTCGTCCTGACATTGTGCCAGCGCCTCAATTTGCGTATTCAGTACCTGAAGCAGATAGCGCCGCACCGCGCTGTGCTCGGGGAGGTCCACCAGCTCGAGAAAGTCCGGGATCACCATCGTCAGCCAGCTGTTGCCGCGCGCCCAGCGGGCCCGGGCGAAATTATGCCGCCCCTCATAGCTCCAGCCGTGGAACCACAGCCCGCTTTCCCGGTCCATCAGGTTCTGCACGTGGAGTAAAAACTGGTACACCGCCTCTTCCACATACTGCGGTCGGTTGAGCAATTTACCGATCTTCGCCAGCGGCAACACGGTCATCATCAGCGTGTCATCCCACATCTGCTGATGATTCTCCTCCGCCAGGGTAATGTGCTGCATCCCGCCATGATCGGTACGCGGCATCTCGTTCATCGCCCACTCGGCCCAGCTGTCGAGCCACGGCAGGTACTCCTGCCTGCCGGTCTCCTCATAGCGCCAGGCCAGGGTCAGGAATGGCGCCATGGTGTTGACGTTTTTGCTGGTCGCGCCTTCAGCGAAGCGATCCGCAAACCAGCTATCGATAATATCGCGCATCGCGATATCTCCGGTCTGCTGGTAGTACTGGTAGATCCCGTATAAACCGACGCCGTGGGTCCACTCCCAGCCGGCCCACCCTTTGGTATCAATGACCCGCCCATCGTCCAGCCGTAGCAGAAACGCGCCCGTTTCATCCTTAATATTGACCAGATTGTCGGTCACTTTTTGAATAAGCGCCTGCAGCTCGTTGCGCGCAATAAAGTGCTCCGGCTGACGCAGTAAGGGACTATGTTTGACAGGCCAAACCTTCATATTATTAACCTCTGTTCAATGTCGAATTCATTTCAGCACCCTGCTTCAGGGACGGCGCGGCAGGTTTATTACGATTCAGATAGCCAATGTTGTTATTTCCCCACAGGCATGAGTAAGGCATACCGGCCAGCATCTCCACCACCGCACGATCCTCGGCGCGGGTCAGCTCTGGCTGCACCCGGCCCGATTCGCGCATCTTGCGCGTTTCGGCGTGCAGCACGCCGTGGGTTTCGAGGTTGAGCTTAAAGCGCAGGGAGACGAGGAAACCGCAGGCCAGCACCAGCAGCGTGCCCACGCTGAGAATTAACAGGATGGTGTGGCTAACCTCATAGGGCTGCGTTTTCTGCCCGGAGACAAAGCCGGATAGCTGCATGATGATGCCCACCAGCATCACCGCCCCCGCCTGAGACGCCTTGCGGGTCAGCGTCATAATGCCGGCGAAAATGCCCTCCCGACGCTGGCCGGTAATCACCTCGTCGACGTCGGCAATATAGGTGTAGGTGTTCCACGGAACATAGTTGATCCCGCCGCGACCGAGGCCGGCAATGGCGGAAATCAGCAGCAGCAGCGAATAAACGTCGCTCAGCCCGGCATAATAAAGCATCGCATATGAGAGCGAGCCGAGGCCGAACAGAACCACCACCATCCGATAGGACGGCGCCGGCCCAAAGCGAATGCACAGCGGGATCATGGCAATGACCGCAATAAACTGGAAGATGGCCATAGTGCCGAGCAGGTTGGATGCCACCGCGGCTTCCTGCATCAGCACGAAGACCACGTAGTAGGTGAAGACGGCGTTAAACACGTCCTGAGCAATATAGCCGCCAAGATACATGCCCAGATGCTGGCGGAAGATCTTAATGCGCAGCGTCGAGGTGAGCTCGATAAACAGACGATTGAGGCTCTGCGCCAGCGAGAGATTACGCTTCTCCTCCTCGGCCCGCAGCGCCGTCTCCGACCACTCTTCGCGAGAGCGCTCCCAGGTAAAGAACCAGACAAACGTCAGCATCACTGCGCACAGGATCGAAAACACCAGGCTTGCGTAAAAGAAGGAGACGGCATTGTCCTTGCCAAAGTGGCTAAGCAGCACTCCCGGCAGGAACGAGGCCAGAATTGCCGACATTTGCGCCATCGAAATGCGCGCGCCGGAGAATTTTGTTTTCTGTTTAAAATCATCGGTCATTTCCGGAACCAGGGTTTCGTACGGCACCAGAATCATGGTGTAGACAATATCAAACAGCAGATAGGTCAGCAGGTAGTACCAGAACCCCATATCGCCCACCCACATCATTGAGTAGCTGAATACGCAGGGGATCCCCAGCAGGATAAAGAACTTTCGTCTGCCGAAGCGTTTGCCGAGCCGGGTGGAGCCAAAGTTATCGGTCAGGAACCCCATCAGCGGGCTAATGACCGCATCCAGCACTCTGGCGGTGGCAAAGATAAGCGTTGCCTGAATCGGCGATAAGCCGCAAAAGGTGGTGTAAAAATAGAGCAGCCATGCCGCGGTGAGCGCCGTGGTTCCGGCGCCGAGAAAATCGCCCGATCCATAGGCAAGATAATTAGCCAAACCGATTTTACGTGTTTTCATCGCCGTAAATCCTGTGTCGTTTTTTTTAGAGAACTCCGACAATCTTTCTGGCCAGGCCAAAAGGGAGTTGGTACCCGGCTACAGTAAAAGTATGGAAACGGGCTTACCTTTTCATTTTTGCCAGCCCTCGCCCGGCAATGGCAAAAACGCAAAGAGAGAGTGAACGCGCATCACCGATTTATAAAACAGCATTTCTTTTATAGCAAAACCAGAGACCAATTTTGTGGCTGGGTTGTCAAAATCGCGATTGCGCGCCCTCGGCAAGCGCGTACTTTGCAGCAAACAATAGCCCTTGCGGGAACAGGGAAATCGGAGTAAAGAAAAGAAGAAGGGTTATTTTGCGTATCTCAAGGAGGCTTGATGCCCTACTCACATCTGCTCGTAGCCGTTGCCCCAACGCCGGAAAGCCGTACGCTTATCAGCAAGGCGGTCTCTATCGCGCGTCCGCTTGACGCTAAAATTAGCCTGATAACGCTGGCAACAGACCCGGAAATGTATAACCAGTTTGCGGCGCCAATGTTAGAGAACCTGCGGGATCTGATGCATGAAGAGACCCGCGGCTTTCTCAACGGTCTGGCCCAGGATGCCGGGTATCCGATTGATAAAATCGTCATCGCCAGCGGCGAACTCGGCCATCACGTGAAAGATTTTTGCCAGCTGCATAGGGTGGATCTGGTGATTTGCGGCAACCACAATCACAGCCTGTTTTCCCGCGCGACCTGCTCGGCAAAAAATATCGTCGGCAGCAGCGGCGTTGACGTGCTGCTGATCTCGCTGGAAAAAGGCTAGCGCCGAAGCGCCAGCCTTACGACCGGGCTAAGCCAGTTTGGGGAAGGTTGCCACCTTATGCTGCAGGTGACTCTCCTCATTTCTCGGTTCTATCTGCTTCAGGTCGGCAATAAACCGCTCCTGCCAGCGGTGAATGTCATTATCCTTAACCACCGCCAGCATCGCCGAGTGGCGCGCAATACGTTCGGCCAGCGGCATGGTGAGCGCGCTGTCCAGCGCCGCGGCGACCTCATCGCGATCGTAGGGGTTGACGATTAACGCCGTCGGCAGTTCGTTTGCCGCTCCGGCAAACTGCGACAGCACCAGAACGCCGGGGTTCTGCGGGTCCTGGGCGGCAACAAACTCCTTCGCCACCAGATTCATCCCGTCGCGCAGCGGCGTCACCAGCCCGACGTCGGAATAGCGGAAAATTTTCATCAGCAGCTTGCGTTCAAAATGCTGATTCAGATAGTAGAGCGGCGTCCAGCCCAGCTGACCATACTGGCCGTTAATGCGCCCGGCGGCGGTCTCCAGCTGGTGGCGGATATCCTGATAGGCCTGAACATCGCCGCGTGAGGTCGGGGCAATCTGGGTATAGCGAATCTTGCCGTGATGCTGCGGATATTTCTCCAGCAATGCCTCATAGGCCAGGAAGCGCTCCGGCAGCCCTTTCGAGTAGTCCAGCCGCTCTACGGAAAAGATATTCTGCACGCTCTTGAGTTCGCTTTTGAGCTGCGCCAGCTTCGGCGGCAGCGGCCCTTTGGCGCTACGCGCGATCTCATCAGGATCGATACCAATCGGGTAGACCGCGGTGCGGAACGGCTTGCCCCATGCGAGATGAGCTTTTCCGCTGCGGGTGGTCAGGCGGGTCTGCACCGCGATGCAGTCAAGAAATGCCTGCCGGTCGCTCTCGGTCTGAAAGCCCAGCAGATCGTAGTCGCAGAGCTGCTCAAGCAGCTCGGCATGCGGCGGCAGCGCGTTAAATATTTCCGGCGTCGGGAAGGGAATATGTAAGAAAAAGCCGACCCGATTATTGACCCCGCGCTGGCGCAGCTCGTGCGCCAGCGGCAGCAGATGATAATCGTGGATCCACACAATATCGTCAGGCTCAATCAGCGGCAGCAGTTTGTCCGCCAGCGTCGCGTTGACGCGCTGGTAGCCCTCCCAGGCGTCGCGCTGAAAATCGACCAGATCGAGGCGATAGTGAAACGCGGGCCACAGCACCGCGTTGGAAAAGCGGTTGTAGTACTCATCATGATCCTGCTCGCTAAGGTTAAAGGAGGCCCAGGTAATATTTCCCTGAGTCACCTTTTTCAACGGCTGACGATCGTCGCCAATTTCCCCGCTCCAACCGAACCACAGCCCACCGGCCGCTTTTAAGGCCCCCATAATCCCCACCGCCAGGCCGCCGGCGCTGGCCTTTTTATCATCCGGTGGGGCAATACGATTAGATACTACGACTAAGCGACTCATAGCCATCTCTCCTGTCGGTTAGCGCGTCTGGTTGCTGTCCATTATTCGCAATATTATTTAGCCAAAGGTGCACCGCCGCGACGTCCGGCAAGCGCCAGCGCGCCTGCGTCTCGCCGCCGCCGACTTTTACCGAAACGCCGTCCAGCTGGTTAACGATGCCAAAACCCGCTTCATCGGTTAAGTCGTCACCGACGAATACCGGCCTGCGCCCCTCGAACGGCGCCTCCTGCATAAAGGCGGCAATCGCCTCGCCCTTGTTCACTCCGCGCGGTTTTATCTCGACCACGCACTTGCCTAACTGTAGCGCCAGCAGCGGATAGCTCTTTACCACCTCCTGGGCCAGCGCCAGCACCGCGCTCTGGTGCTGCGGCGCCTGACGATAGTGCAGCGCAAAAGCCATCCCCTTATGCTCAAGCTCACAGCCCGGCAGCGCCTCAAGCGCCAGCGCCAGGCGCGCGTGAAGCTCCTTCTGTAGCGCATCCGGCAGGGAAACGATATGCGTATTCCCATTGATATCACGGCGCTCAGCTCCGTGGACGCCGGCCAGCGGCAACCGGTGAGGACGGGTCAGCTCATCGAGCTCAACCATTGAGCGCCCTGAAATCAATGCCACCGCCCCACGGTGCTGCTGCGCGAGCTGCCGCAGCGCCTGAAGCGCGTTAACCGGGATAACAACCTGATCGGGATGAGGTTTGATATCGGCAAGAGTACCGTCAAGGTCAAAGAAAAATGCGCAATTTCCGGTTGGTACAGGCGGTACAGATATCTGGTCAGCCACCCTGAACTCCTCCTTTCATGACCAGCGTTTCGCTGGCTGTTAACGAATTGTTAGCCATGTAAGTATAGACAGTGTGACGGAGCTCGCCATTTTTGATAGTTATCACCAGCGCAGCGGGCGCTGGTGATATTCCAGGATTAAACTGAAAGGTTGGAGTATTTACACGCTACGCTTTGCCTTCTGCTTGTAGCGATCGAAGATAACCGCCGCCAGCAGGATCACGCCGCGCACCACGTACTGCGAGAAGGGAGAGATATTGAGCAGGTTCATCGCATTCTCGACGGTGCCGAGGATCAGGATCCCGGCGATCACGTACGAAATCTTACCGATCCCCCCTTTTAGCGACACGCCGCCCAGCACGCAGGCGGAGATCACAATCAGCTCATAGCCAATCGAGGTCATCGGCTGGCCGCTGGTCATTCGCGATGCCAGAATAATCCCCGCCGCGGCAGAAACCAGGCCGGAGATAACGAAGATAATAATCCTGGTACGCACTACCGGCACCCCGGCCAGACGCGCCGCCTCCTCGTTGCCGCCGATTGCCAGGGTATTACGGCCAAAGGTGGTTTTATTCAACAGCAGGCCGAAGATTATCAGGCAGCCCACGGTCAGCCAAATCGGCGCCGGCAGGCCGAACCAGTTGGCGTAGCCGAGGGTGAAGAAGCGCTCATCTTCAATGCCCACCGCTTTGCCATCGGAGATAATATAGGCCAGCCCGCGAACAATCTGCATCGTCGCCAGGGTGGTGATCAGGGCGTTGATTTTCAGCCTGGCGATAACAAAACCGTTGACCAGGCCGCTTAACGCCCCCAGCAGCAGGCCGGCGGCAATGCCAATCCACATGCTTTCGGTGAGGTTGATGACCACGGCGGTCGTCACGCCCGCACAGGCGATAACCGACGCGACCGAAAGATCAAAATCACCGGATGCCAGGCAAAACAGCATCCCGCAGGCTACCATTCCGGACATCGAAATCGCCAGCCCGAGTCCTTTCATATTGATGAAAGAGGCAAAGTTCGGCACAAAAATCACGCAGCCGATAAACAGCACGGCAAAGACGACCAGCATCCCAAACTGATCCCAGATACGGGCAAAGCTGAAGGCGGATCGACGGGTATTTGAGGTGGTAACAGAGGACATCATAGGCTCCTTTACTCAGGCGACCGCCTGGCTCACTTTTGGCATCGCAAGGCTTAACGCCTGCTGTTCATTCGCATCTTCATGCAGCAGCTCACCCGCCACTTCCCCTTCGCGCATCACGACGATGCGATCCGCAACGCCAAGCACTTCGGGTAAATCGCTGGAGGCAAAGACCACGGCCACGCCGGATGCCGCCAGCGCATAGATGACGTTGTAGATTTCATGCCTGGCGCCGACGTCGATACCGCGGGTCGGCTCGTCGAGCAGGATCACCTTCATCTCCTCGGAGAGCCAGCGCCCCAAAATCGCCTTTTGCTGATTACCGCCGGAGAGGTTCATAATCAGCTGTTCAGGTCCCGGCGTTTTAATATTAAGGGACTGAATATGTCGGTCGGCGTTCTGCGCCTCCCAGCCGTTGTTAATCAGGCAACCGGCGTGAATATGCTTACGTCGGGCGCTGATGTTGATATTGTCGCGCACCGAATGCACCGGAATAATGCCTTCGGCTTTACGATCCTCCGGACACAGCATCATCCCGGCCTGAATGGCCTGCGCCGGTTTACGAATATCGATGGCTTCCCCGTCGATGTACACCTGACCGCCGGCGATCCGGGTGCCGCCAAACAGCCCTTTCAGCAGCTCGCTGCGTCCGGCACCCACCAGGCCAAAGAGGCCGACGATTTCTCCGCTGCGCACCGCCAGGCTAACCGGCGTTCTCACGCCCGGCGCTTTTACCTGCTCCAGACGCAAGCGCTCATTGCCGTACTCGCGCGGCTTCCAGCCGTAGATATCGCCCAAATCGCGCCCCACCATCGCCTGTACCAGCGCGTCGTGGCTCACCGTTTGCATATCGTCGAAGGTGCGCACATAGCGGCCATCCTTGAAGACGGTGATCGCGTCGCTTAGCGCAAAGATCTCCGCCATGCGGTGCGAGACGTAAATAATGACCCGCCCTTCCTGACGCAGCTCGCGAATGACCCGAAACAGGTTGTCAATTTCACGGGCGGAAAGGGAGCTGGTCGGTTCATCAAAGGCGATAACTTTGGCGTTGCGCGTCAGCGCCTTGGCGATCTCCACCATTTGCCATTGACCAATAGAGAGATACTTCAACGGCGTCTGCGGATCGATATCCAGACCCAGATGTTCCAGCTGCAGCCGTGCTTCGTAGTTAAGAAGCTTGCGGTCCACCATGCCGTATTTATGCGGAAGCTGGCCGAGGTAGATATTTTCCGCGACGGTCATTTCCGGTACCAGGTGCAGCTCCTGGTAAATAATGGCGATCCCGGCGTTAAGCGCCTCGGTGGCGTTGCTAAACGCCAGCTGCTGGCCGCGGATATGCAGACTGCCCGCGGTCGGTATATAGTTGCCGCTGAGGATCTTCAGCAGCGTGGATTTTCCGGCGCCGTTTTCTCCCATCAGGGCGTGAACCTGGCCGGCATAGCAGTCAAAGCTAATATCGGACAGCGCCTTAACGCCCGGGAAAGTCATGGTGATGCCGCGAAATGAGAGATAAGGGGTAGACTGTTGCATAACGACTCCGCTCTACTGCGCTCAGCCTCCCGCCGCTGCGGGAGGCATGGTTAGCAGGCCTTACAGCCCTTTTTTCGCCAGCTCTTCTTTGAAGTTATCGCGAGTAATCAGGACGACATCGGTCACCGCGGTGAATTTCGGCGGTTCGGCGCCCTTCGTTACCCAGTTGTAGAGCATCTCGCTGGTTTTGTAGCCGTGGATATCCGGGCTAGGCAGCAGAGAGCCGTAGAAGCCGGTGGCCTGCGCCTTGGAGAGTTCGTTGACCGCATCAACGCCGTTAATACCGATACCAATCACGTCCGGAGCCTTGAAGCCCTGCCCTTCGGTGGCGCGAACGCCGCCCAGGACGGTGTTATCGTTCATACCGACGATCAGCCAGTGTTTTACCTGCGGGTGCTGGACCAGCATCGAGTTGCCGGCATCGAAGGCGCCGGGAATATCGTTAGATTTCGTCGGCACGCGGTAGATCTGTTTATCCGGGAAGCCGGCGGCTTTCAGCGCATCCAGCGAACCGGTCGTGCGGCGACGCGCGGTATCGAGCTCATCGGCGGTAATCGCCATCACCCCGGTATCCTTCACTTCCCAGCCGCGTTTTTGCATCTCTTTATACAGCTCCTGGCCCTGCCGAGCGCCGATCTCGCTGGCGGCCATCATCACCAGCGGAACGCTCTCCATCGGTTTACCTTTGGCATTAACGAACTGATCGTCGACGGTGATCACTTTCATGTCATAGCCGCGAGCTTTGGCGACAATCGCCGCCCCGAGCTTCGGATCCGGGGTACAAATGACAAACCCTTTCGCACCGCTGGCGGCCAGGCTGTCGATAGCGTTGAGCGTTTTTTCGCCGTCCGGGACCGCGATTTTAATGACCTCAAAACCTAAATCTTTGCCGGCCTTATCGGCGAATTTCCATTCAGTTTGAAACCACGGCTCTTCCGGTTGCTTGACCAGAAAACCGAGCTTAAGCGTTTCCGCCATAGCTGATTGTGACATAACCGCAGCGAGACCAATCGCCGCCAGCGCTTTAGTAAATTTGTGCATGGTAAACTCCAGCTTAAATTCGCTTTTATGTAGGGAAATATCGGATCTAAAAATTTTTATCAGGCTTAAAACAAGGCATTAGAAAAAACTCATCCAACGATGTCGTTGTTGAAATAGTAATAGCTGGAAATCAATTCTCCATACGAGAGCATTATCACACCACGGAATTACAGTAATTGAGTGCATAAATTCAGCGAAAAATGACATAAAAAAAGCGCTAATTGTCAGACAATTAGCGCAGGTATCAGCAGTATTATCCATATCACCAGCAGAGTTATCCCTGTGGAACGCCTCAGCGAAACGCGGGCAACATGCGGGCCCGCAATCGGCGGAATCTTTTTTCAATCCCCCGCTCCCGCCCTCCCGACGATTTCAGGCGGCAAAGATGACATCATGCTTTATTGATAAAAGATTCATCGTCTTGAAATATTATTACGGAGAATGTTCAGCAATAAAAATTAAAAAATGATCCAGCGCAATGTTAGCCAGCCGCATCATGAAAATTAAATGCCGGGTTTAAACATCCGGCACTTTTATTTGCACTAAGCAATACTCATGTAAACATCATATATCTACGTAATACGAATGAGCAGTTTGATAAGCCCGGTAAGCAAAACAATAAAAAATGAATAAAATCAAAATATTGTAAATTTACTCTCGTAGAGAAAACGTTGAGAAACGGCCTGCCACCACAGGATGGTGTAACTAAAGGTAAATCCCTCTGGTTAAGAGTTTTCTTAAGTAAATTCTGAGAGTATTCTATATTTGTGGTCATCAGCAATATCATTTCCGGCCACCAATGGAGAGCGTGGAATTATATTATTCCGCCAGTAAAGTTTGCGTAAAGGTCTCGTATTGAAGCTGTTTGTAGGCGCAAGCCCTTAACCCGCGAAGGCCCCCTTCCAGATTAATAAGGATATTTTATGGTAATTGCAGAAATGGCTCAAAAGCTGAATAACCAGATGAATCTTGAGTTCCGCGCGTCGAACTCGTATCTGCATCTGAGCGAATGGTGCGCGCAGCGGCGCCTGAACGGCACCGCGACGTTTCTCCGCTCGCAGGCGCAGTCCAGCGTCACGCTGATGATGCGGGTATTCGATTTCATGAAAAAGGGCGGTGAGTGGCCTATCGTGAAAGCCGAAGGGACCTACCGCCAGGAGTGCAGCTCCCTCGAGGATCTGTTTACCCAAACCCTTGCCGACTATGAACAGCGCAGCAGCCTGCTCGCCGGGCTGGCAGAAGAAGCCAAAGCGCAAAGCGATGATTCCACCTGGCGCTTTTTAACCCTGTTAGAGAAAGAGCAGCAGCAGGACGGCATTCTCCTGAAAACCGTCCTCGACGAAGTGCGTAACGCCGATAAGGCCGGCATCTGTCTGCAGCAAACCGACCGCCGCCTGATGGATCTGGTTGCTCAGCAGCGCCATTAATTCCGCTCCGGCGCACGCCGCATCAGCGGTTCCTTCAGGCGGGATAAAGCCGGAAGCAACCGCTGCAACGCACCGTTGTAGGCACCGTTCGAGCGGTGAATGAAAGGTGCCTGATAATCCCCGTCCCGCTGCGTCCCGTCATCGCCAACCCTATTTCAGGGCGCAGTCGCCCTCTGTTCAGCATCGCTTCAGAGCTCCCCGGCATGACCCTCTCGTCCCGCTACCCTGACTTTTTGGCGCTCCAGCGTCATTTGTTATTCCTGAAAAGTATTAAAAACTTTTAACCCGATCGCATTACTGCGCAGGTAAATCACCTTACCGATGATTAGTGACCGGGATCACTTTTTACGCCATGAGTTAATAATATAAAAACATCGTTTCAAAAATTTAAAACAAGAGGTTTATATTAATGGCAAGATACGCGGCTTCAGCCTCGCAAGGGCTGCAGGGAAGACCGATTTTGTTACGCCATCAGCTCGCCTACGGCGGCGGCAACTTACTGGGGAGCGGCGCGCTGGCAATCAGCGGCGCATGGTTACTTTATTTTTATACAACGTTTTGCGGGCTGACGCTGATCGAGGCCTCGTTAATTTTCTCGATCGCCAGCATTATCGACGCCATCAGTAACCCGTTAATGGGCTACCTGACCGATAACTTCGGTAAAACGCGGCTCGGCAAACGCTTTGGGCGGCGGCGCTTCTTTTTGCTCATCGGCATTCCGCTGATGATGTTTTACCCTCTGCTGTGGGTCGAGGGCCTCGGCTTTTGGTACTACCTCAGCACTTACGTCATCTTCGAAATTATTTATACCTCAATCATGGTGCCCTACGAAACGTTGGCCACCGAAATGACCGACGATTTCTCATTACGCTCTAAGCTAACCGGTTATAAAGCCATTTTTGGCAAGCTGGCGAACTTCCTCGCGGCCTTTATTCCGGGGCAGTTCATCCTGCTATACGGCAAGGATTCCGCTACTCCGTTCTTCCTGACCGGGTTGACCTATGGGATCATCCTTGTCACCGCTATCTCCTGCCTGTGGTACTGCAGCTGGGAGCGTCCGCGTGAAGAAGGAAGCAGCGTCAGCGAGAAGAAAGGGCTGCTTAATACGCTGCTGCTGCTGGCAAAAGATATGCGTTCGACTTTTTATTTACGCGTCTTCCGCAAGCATCTCGGCATGTATCTGTGTGGTTTTGGCGCAGAATGGCTGTTCGCCTCCATCTTTACCTATTTTGTGATCTTCGTTCTGCAGCACGATCCGGCGATGGTCGCCGGGCTAAACAGCCTGAACTCAATTCTGCAGCTCGTCTCTACCGCGCTGTTCATCGGCCTGTGCGTGAAAAAAGGCTTCAGCAAGCCCTATATCCTCGCGCTGAGCGTCGTCATTTTCTCGGTACTGCTGTACACCTCGCTGTGGTTCTTCCATCTTCCGGCGCACCTCGCCACCGTTCTGATGTTCGGGATCACCGTCCTGTTTGGCCTTGGCACCGGCGGCGTGTATTACATCCCGTGGACCGTTTATACCTTCCTTGCCGATGTGGATGAGATCTACACCGGCCGCCGTCGCGAGGGAATTTATGCCGGCGCGATGACCTTCTCCGGGAAAATATTACGCTCCGTCATCGTCTTCACCATGGGGGCCATTCTCAGCTTCTACGGATTCCAGTCGAAGGCGCACACCCAACCGGAAAGCGCGGTAACGGCAATTGCCGTGGTGTTCTGTACCGGAGTGGTGCTGCTGGCTCTGGCAGCGATCGTGTTCAGCAAACAGATGAAGCTGGATCGCAAAGCCCATATGGTTGTCTTACAGGAGGTCGCGCGGATTAAAGCAGGAGGTAAAATCGCCGATATCGCGCCGGAGGTACGCGTTATCGTTGAGGATTTAGTCGGCCATCGCTATGAAGAGTGCTGGGGTAACAGCAAGCTGTTTAAGGGCGAAGAGGCTACCCCGGCCCGTTCCGCCGTCTCCCATCAGGCCTGATGACGCCCCGCCGCGGCCGGCGGCGGGGTAAAACGAATTAGTGCGCTTCGCTTTGCGGGGTGAACTTCAGCTCAATCAGCGCAATCGCCTTTTGCACCGCGCGCAGCGTAACCGGGTCGGATGACGAAGGATGGCTAGAAAAATCAATAGCTTTAAGCTGAGTCGCCATCTTTTCGCGCACCTCTACAGGGGCGATAACGTCAATGACGTCGAGGATCTGTTTGATAACCAGCTGACAGGCAACAACGTCGGAAACCAGCTCGTCTTGTTCGGTAAGGTGTTGAGACATTTTTTACTCCTTTTTGCAGGAGCGTAATAGTACCCTAAATCTGCTGAGATAAAAAAACCTGCCGCAGCAGGTTTTTTTATCAGAACATGCCGGCCGGCGGCACATCTTTGAAGGTCTTGCAGTAGGTGTCGAAAATGTTTTTCAGGATCTTGCGCAGCTTCATGGAGTCACTCCGTTTTGTTATGCAGGTGTTAATGTTTGTGCGACCATAATATGACCAATATCACAAAAATCAATTTAAATGTGCGCTAAATCACAAAAATAATTGCAGACTGAATTTTAAATTTAACAAAAAGCGAGCGGAGCCGGAGCGTTCCCCCTCTCCTGCTCACGATCTCTGCAGGCTATGGCAACAACACAATGACGACAAACATCTCCGCCCGGGAAGACCGGGCGTTCTCGGCGCCAGCGCTGCTGGTTGCCGGGGCTTTTTTCATGGAGTTTCTCGACGGCACGGTGATCGCCACCGCGCTACCGGACATGGCGAAAGATTTTGGCGTGGCGGCGGTGGACCTCAATATCGGGATCAGCGCCTACCTGATTACGCTAGCGGTTTTGATCCCGGCCAGCGGCTGGATAGCCGATCGTTTCGGCGCGCGCAGGGTCTTCACCCTCGCGCTGGCGATTTTTACCCTTGCCTCGGTATTTTGCGGCCTTTCAACCAACGTCGATACCTTCGTCGCCATGCGTATCCTGCAGGGGATGGGCGGCGCTTTGATGGTCCCGGTCGGCCGTCTGGCGGTGCTGCGTACCACCCCGAAACACCAGCTGATTAAGGCCATTGCGACGCTGACCTGGCCCGCGCTGGTGGCGCCGATCGTTGGTCCGCCGCTGGGCGGTTTTATTACCAGTTACGCCAGCTGGCACTGGATTTTCTTTATTAACGTCCCGCTGGGTCTCGCGGCGATGGCGCTGTCGCTGCGCATTATTCCCGATATCCGCGAGGAGGAGCGGCGGCCGTTCGACCTTCCCGGCTTCCTGGCCACAGCGGTTGCGATGGTCAGCCTGGTCAGCGCGATGGAGATCCTTGGCGATAACCGGCCCGAGGGCTGGAAAACCCTGGCTCTGCTGGGGCTTGGGATCGGCTGCATGCTGTTCTCGCTGCGCCACTTCCGCCGCGCCGCCTGGCCGATGGTGCGCCTCGATGCGCTGCAGGTCCCCACATTCCGGGTCACAATGTACGGCGGCTCGCTATTTCGCGCCTCCATCAGCGCCGTACCTTTCCTGCTGCCGCTGCTGTTCCAGGTCGGATTCGGCATGGATCCTTTCCACTCAGGGCTGCTGGTGCTCGCCGTCTTCGTCGGCAACTTCACGATTAAGCCCGCCACCACGCCGCTTATCCGCTGGCTCGGCTTTCGCCGTCTGCTGTTGATTAACGGTGCGCTCAACGTTATTTCGCTGCTGGCCTGCGCATTTTTGACCCCGCAAACGCCGGCGTGGTTAATTCTGCTGATCCTGTTTCTTGGCGGCGTGTTCCGTTCAATTCAGTTCACCGGCATCAGCACTCTGGCCTTTTCCGATGTGCCCTCCACGCAAATGAGCTACGCCAACACCTTGTTCAGCACCGCGTCGCAGCTGGCGGTTGGCCTAGGTATAACTCTTGGCGCGATAGGTATTCGTATCGGGGAAAAGCTGAGCGAATGGCTAACCTTAGCGACCCTGCCCGGCATCAGTTTTCGACTCTCGTTTGTGTTTATCGCGTTGATTTGTCTGGTAGGAATGGTGGATAGCCTGAAGCTGGCCGAGGATGCGGGAAGCAGCGTGTCGAACAAAAAAACCTAAGCGAAAGCAGGGCCAGCCGCGGCTGACCCTGATGGTGATTAGCCGACGATTTGGCGAATAAACGCTTCGATCTCTTTATCCTGGCAATTCTCGAAGAAGCACTGCTGGAAGCGCGGGCCAGAGACGGCGGTTTTAACCAGTTCCGGGTCGATGGCGCGCAGCGTATCCAGGTAATTCTCTTTCACCACCGCCGCTTTCACCGTATTCAGGATACCGGCATTACGTACCTGCGGCTCTTTACGCTCTGGCGGATAGCCTTCTCCGTTACGGCCGGTGAACGCTTTTTCGAAAATAAAGCGCACGTTCAGCTCTGCGCCCCAGCCGAAACCTTTAGCAAACGGCAGAGAGAGCGCATTGCCGTTGTTGATCTGGGCAAACAGGAAAGCGTCGGCAGGATCGATACAGTAGCCGCACACCACGCCCGGGTGGATATTCAAAGACATCAGCGCGCCCTGGCCGGTGCCGCAGCCGGTGACTACGAAGTCCACCGCTTTTGAATTCAGCAGAATGCTGGCCATGATGCCCAGATGGATATAGGTCAGGTGATGATCGTGCTCATCGCTCATACCCACGTTGTAAACCGGGAAACCTTTCTCGTCGGCAACGGCGTTGAGCTCGTTGAGGATGATGGCATTTTTGTTTGCCTGGCTGTTTTCCATCATCAGTGCAATTTTCATGCTTTACTCTCCTGAATGCTTTGCGGGTACTTCCGCGCTAGGTCGTTAACGTTGGTATGACATTACTACTTAACAAACACACTTTCAAATTTTATGAAAAGTTGTTTTATAAATTACGTAGCGCTTCACACTTTTACCCTCGCGCCCCGCTACCCGCCCTTCCCGCATCCGCTTTCCTGCCTGGCCCCGATCGGCAAACCCGCGCGAAGCTCTCAGTCGTCAGCCATACGGTATCTCATATTTATCCGGCGCGCGCTCATCGCTATTTTATTAAATATCAATTAAAACCATTCTCATTAATTATTAAATTGCCAATGCGTTTTATTCCCATTTGCATTTTTAATAAATGAGTTTTTTAATTTACTTTTTGCAAATAAATAAATAACAAATTATAGTGAGCACACAATAAACTTTATGCCTATATTTTGGAGCACGCGCTATGCTGAAAACAGAAATGATCGATAAGCTCAATGAGCAGATGAACCTTGAACTCTATTCCTCTTTGCTTTATCAGCAAATGAGCGCATGGTGCAGCTATCATAGCTTCGAAGGGGCGGCGGCGTTTCTCCGTCGTCACGCTCAGGAAGAGATGACCCATATGCAGCGCCTGTTTGACTACCTGACTGACACCGGCAGCCTGCCGTGCATCAACGCCATTGCCTCGCCGTTTGCCGAGTACGCATCGCTGGATGAGCTGTTCCGCGTCACCTACGAACACGAGCAGCTGATCACGCAGCAAATTAATGCTCTGGCCCACGCCGCGATGTCTGCTCAGGATTATCCGACCTTTAATTTCCTGCAGTGGTATGTTGCCGAGCAGCACGAAGAAGAAAAACTGTTTAAATCCGTTATTGATAAACTTACCCTCGCCGGTAAAAGCGGCGAAGGTCTGTACTTTATTGATAAAGACCTGGCAACGCTCGATACGCAAAAATAATGAAGTCGGCGACGATGCTTCGGCATTGTCGCCCGATTAATGCTGACAGATTTTGCTTTCGCTGGTATTAAACCCGGCGTCTGCGGCAATAAACTTCCCTTTCTTTTGTAGAAATATCACCAGCTCCCCAGCGGTCAGATTTTCCGCCGAACAGGTGTGAAAACGGGCGTCGCTACCAAAGCGGGCGACTATCGCAGCTTCAAGACTGGCAACGCTGTAGGGTTCGCCCGAAGCGAGCATCATCTGCAGAACTTCATGACCGTGAATAGATTGCATAACTCCTCCTGTAAAGTGCCCAGATTAAACGACCTTACGGCCTAAAGTTTTGCGCCAGCGCAGCATTAGAGCGGTCTTCAGCATGTAAACTTTTCCTGACAAGCACTGTAACCCTCATTTGACGAGCCTGCCAATTTCACATACTCTGCGCGACATATTTTATTGTTAATTCCTTCATGGATAGAGAGAAACGTGAAGAACCGCACTCTTGGTAGTATTTTAATCGTGGCAGGGACCACTATTGGCGCAGGGATGCTGGCAATGCCTCTGGCATCCGCTGGCGTCGGTTTCGGCGTCACGCTCGGGCTGCTGATCGCCCTGTGGGCATTGATGTGCTATACCGCACTGCTGCTGCTGGAGGTCTACCAGCACGTCCCGGCCGATATGGGGCTAGGCTCTCTCGCCGCCCGCTATCTCGGACGCTATGGGCAGTGGGTCACCGGTTTTTGCATGCTGTTCCTGATGTACGCGCTGACGGCCGCCTATATTAGCGGCGCGGGGGAGCTGTTAGCCTCCAGCCTGAATCAGTGGCTGCAGTGGAACCTTCCGCCGGCCGGCGGAGTGCTGCTGTTTACCGCCATTGGCGGTGCCGTAGTTTGCCTCGGGACCTCTCTGGTCGATCTGTGCAACCGTTTTTTATTCAGCGCCAAAATTATTTTTCTCGCCATTATGCTGGCGCTGCTGATGCCGCATATTCATCAGATAAACCTGCTGACCTTACCGCTTCAGCAGGGGCTGGCGCTGTCGGCGATCCCGGTTATCTTTACCTCTTTCGGCTTTCACGGCAGCGTACCGAGCATCGTCAGCTACCTCAACGGCGATATTCGTAAACTGCGGCGGGTATTTATCATCGGCAGCTTTATCCCTCTGGTTGCCTATATTTTCTGGCAGCTGGCGACGCTGGGCAGTATTAGCTCACCGACCTTTGCCGTCCTGCTGGGACAGCATGCGGGACTGAACGGCCTGCTGGAAGCCATCCGGGAAGTCGTCGCCTCACCGCACGTCGAGCTGGCGGTTCATCTGTTTGCCGATCTGGCGCTGGCCACTTCGTTCCTCGGCGTCGCGTTGGGATTGTTCGATTATCTGGCCGACCTGTTCCAGCGTAAAAATACGCCGGGCGGGCGCGTGCAAAGCGGCGTCATCACCTTTGTGCCGCCGCTGGCCTTCTCCCTGTTCTATCCGCGGGGTTTCGTGATGGCGCTGGGCTACGCCGGCGTGGCCCTGGCCGTACTGGCGCTGATGCTGCCTGCGCTGCTGGTGATGAAGAGCCGCCAGCAGCATCCGCAGGCGGCGTGGCGGGTTGTCGGCGGCACGCCGGCGCTATGGCTGGTCCTGCTGTGCGGTATCGCTATCGTGTTGATTCAGTTTTGTATCGCGATCGGCGTTTTACCTGCCGTCGGATAAAAGAGTAAGGGGCCCTGTCGGCCCCTTATTTTATTTCGCTAAGCAGCACTGCTTATATTTCTTACCGCTGCCGCACGGGCACGGATCGTTACGTCCAACCTTGGCATCATTTCTGATTGGCTGCTGCACTTCCGCCGGCTGCGCATGCTCCGTCCCGTATTGATAGAGCGCCAGCGCCGCGGGTTTAATACGCTCCACGCTGGCAAGAAAATCGTCGACAGAGAGCGCTTCAACCGCCGGGAACTGCGCTTCCGTCCCGTGCAGAGCGATGATATCCAGCTCGGCCTGCAGCTCCGCCGGTAAAGCGGCCCAGTTGCTCAAGCCGACGCCGCGCATATAGCCAAAGCACCACTCGCCAACGATAGTCAGCTCCTGGCCTTCCTCTTCACGCGTGCCAAACAGCGGCTCGAACTGCTCCGGATAGTCGTCCAGGCGCTCGGCGACATCGCTCATATGCTGGAGAGTGAGGTTAACGAAGCGGTCGCGCTCGCGATCGTTTGCCCAGCGCGGTACGTTGTCGGCACCGCCCCAGATAGCCAGCAGCCACCGGGCGGGCTCAATTTCAGCAGGCCCGGAGAGAATCGCCGTCAGCAGGCCATCAAGCTCGGAGACATCAAGAATGGCGCCGTCGGTGGCGTATTTCGACAGGATATCGTCCAGCCATTCAAGTTCGCTTTCGTTCAGGGGTCCGGTTTTCATAAACAGGCTCGTCGTCTTATAAAAATGGCGCATACAGTAGCGGAAATGCCGGGAGAAAACCACCCGGCGCGGGCATTCTGCGCGGGTTAAATATCTTTAATAATGCTCGAGCGCATCGTTTCATATTCACTTTCGCTGATCGTACCGTCATCGCGCATTTTCGTGGCCTGGGCCAGGCGCTCTCTGACATCGTCGGCGGAAGAAACGGGGGCGCTCTGCGCGCCGTCGGCGTTATCTTGCTGCGCATCGCCAAAGCGGTTAACCCCGGCGGTACCTCGGGCGAACAGCAGCCAAATCGACATCACCAGCGACATGATTCCGCCAGCGACCATCAGCCATACCCATGCCGCAGCCCCGCCGTCTTCAACGCTGCCGGCGACGCCAATCAGGCCGATAATCAGGATCAGAAAAGGCGCCAGCAGCCACCAGCCGGATCTGTTCAGATCGTGCAGGCGTCGTACCGCCACCGCGATACCCGGAATAATAATAATCAGGCTAAACAGCCCGCCGATAACCGGGATCAGCCCCAGTACCGCGGACAGCACAAAGTTAGCGACGGTAAATACGGCGTACTCTTTGCGCGCCGAGCGGCCGCGAAAGGTGGCATATTTCCGAAAACAGTTACCGTAGCTTTCAAGCAACGTGGCCATAAGATCCCTCATCAAAAATAATTATTATTGCCGTGACGGCATATTGTCCCAAAGGCAGTTTATCCGGCCCGCAGGCGCGCACCGGGCGCTATTTTAGCGCAGTTTTCCCGGAATGTGCCGGAGAAAACTTAGGGCTTGACCGCCAGGCGCCATGACGATAATGCGGCAAACCAGCCTCATACGCTGACGAAGCGTCCGTTTGCCACTTCCGTCTGGCCATCGTCATAGATCCACGCCCGCAGCGGATGGTTCGCTTTTGCCGCATTATAATCAACGCACACCACCCGCTCGCTCAGCGCCTGCGGTTCGGCGGATAGGGTGTAGTGCCCAACGACCACGGGAACCTCGGGCAAAAGGTGAGCGTTTTTTTCCAGCGCGATATCCGGGATGCTGTCAATCATCTCGGGCTGGACCTGAGCAATCTGGCGATAGGTTGTTGCCTCATTCAGCCACCAGCGGATACGAATATGGCGCCGCTCGATCCCGGTTTTATCCTGAAAGCTATAGCCCTCAGGCAGCGCCAGCTCTGGCCCCTTGAGTATCGTCTCCAGCAGGTGGAACAGGACGTGCCGTTTATCAAAGGCGTGTACCCAGCACTCCGGTTTCAGCCGGTTCTCTTCATCGAGCCACGGGCGAAGCTGGGCAATAGCGTCCTTGTCCCAGCACGCGTGCACCGCACGGATATCGCCAAAATCGACAAACAGCGGCAGCGTTTTAAACCACTCAACCCACCGCAGGTGCTGCGCGCTGTCTTCCGTGACGTCGTTGAGGAAGGCCTGATGCTGACGGCGGTTATTCGGCGTATGCGGGCGCAGGGGCTGCGCCGTCTCCGGATGCCGCATCAGCCAGCCAACGGCATTAAATTCATGATTGCCCATCAGGCAAACGGCGCGGCCCGCGGCCACATCTCCCCTCACCTGTTCCAGCACGGAGGCATGATCGATGTGGCTCCCCGGCTGGTTATCAATAAGGTCGCCGACAAAAATCAGGAGGCTGCGATCCAGATTCTCCCGGGACTGCAGATGACCCAGCAGAGCGGAAAGCTTGCCGTACTGGCCATGAATATCGCCAATAAAAATTTTGCGGCTCCTGGGCAGGCCTGAAACGGGCATCAGAACTCCTCGTTATTTTTGATAAGTACGATCTTACGGATAGTAACAGGGTTAGCGGGCGAAGCCCTGCGCGGCAAGGGAATATGCTGAAGGGAAAGATAATATTATGAAGTGATATTATAAATGGCGGATTTCAGACACAAAAAAACCACCCGTAGGTGGTTTCACGACACTGCTTATTGCTTTGATTATTCTGCATCATCCCAATGGTACCCGGAGTGGGACTTGAACCCACACAGCGCGAACGCCGAGGGATTTTAAATCCCTTGTGTCTACCGATTCCACCATCCGGGCTCGGGATGTAAATTGGAGGCGCGTTCCGGAGTCGAACCGGACTAGACGGATTTGCAATCCGCTACATAACCGCTTTGCTAACGCGCCCTTAATGCTGCAACACCCGCAACTGCCGATGTTTTTAAACTGGAGCGGGAAACGAGACTCGAACTCGCGACCCCGACCTTGGCAAGGTCGTGCTCTACCAACTGAGCTATTCCCGCATTATCAAGGTAATTGCTAATCACTTGATTTTGTTATCGTCTGGCGAGTCATGCCGCCGTTCGATGCGATGCATTCTACTTACCTGGCGCAATGAGTCAACGATATTTTTTAAAACCTTGCGTCGTTTGCTGAAAATTACGCCGAAACGATCACTGATCAAGCAAATCGCCGCGCGCCGCGTTCAAATATTGCAGCATTGACCACAGAGTCAGCACCGCCGCGACGAGGAACAGCACGATCCCTGCCCCTTCAACCCACTCATTTGGCCGCCATAGCATCCACACCAGCGCCGTCATCTGCGCCGTCGTTTTAACTTTGCCGATCCAGGAAACCGCCACGCTGCTGCGTTTACCCAGCTCAGCCATCCATTCGCGCAGGGCAGAAATAATGATTTCACGGGCGATCATCGTCGCCGCCGGCAGAGTAACCCACCAGGTGTGGTAATGCTCGGCAACCAGCACCATCGCAATCGCCACCATAACCTTATCTGCTACCGGATCGAGAAACGCGCCAAAGCGCGTGCTTTGATTCCAGCGGCGCGCCAGATAACCATCAAACCAGTCGGTTACTGCGGCGACGAAGAAGATCAGCGCACAGGCGAAAGGTGCCCATACCACGGGAAGGTAAAACGCCAGCACAAAGAACGGTATCAGTATGACGCGAAACAGAGTAAGCAATGTAGGGATATTAAATTGCATAGTGACGGGTAACTATCTGTTAGAAGTAAAAATTAGCCCTATGTTGCTACAGAGCCCCTAATGTTTCAACGAGTAGAAGATCTTTTCTGCCAGACCGTGAGATATACCCGGTACTTTGGCTATCTCTTCGACGCTGGCTTTCTGTAACCCCTGCAGGCCGCCCATATACTTCAGCAGCATCTGCCGACGCTTTGGCCCCACTCCTTCGATAGTCTCCAGCGTGCTGGTGCTTTTAACTTTTGCCCGCTTTTTACGATGTCCGGCGATGGCATGATCGTGCGACTCATCGCGAATATGCTGAATGACGTGCAGCGCGGGAGAGTCCGGCGGCAGGCTAAAGCCTTCGCCCTCAGGCTCAAAGAATAGCGTTTCCAGGCCCGCCTTACGATCGCTGCCTTTTGCTACCCCTAATAATAGAGGATGATGTTTATCCCAGGCCACATCCAGCTCGGCAAACACGCTTTTCGCCTGCCCGAGCTGCCCTTTACCGCCATCTATCAGGATAACGTCCGGGATCTTGTTCTCTTCGATAGCTTTACCGTAGCGCCGGCGCAGAACCTGATTCATCGCCGCATAGTCATCCCCCGGCGTAATCCCGGTGATATTATAGCGACGATACTCGGCGCGCAGCGGCCCGTTGCTGTCAAACACCACGCACGAGGCGACCGTCTGTTCGCCCATCGTGTGGCTGATATCAAAGCACTCCATGCGCTTCACCGCCGGCAGCTTGAGCAGCGTTGCCAGCGCCTGCAGGCGCTGATGGATGGTTGACTGCTGGGAAAGCCTGGTCGTCAGCGCCGTCGCGGCATTGGTGCGCGCCAGCTTGAGGTAGCGGGCGCGATCGCCGCGAGGCTTAGTCTGGACATTCACCCGCCGCCCCGCCAGCTCGGAGAGCGAATCCGCGAGCAGGGTTTTATCGCCAAGGTTAAAATCGAGCAGAATTTCCCCAGGCAAGGTGCGCATCTGGCTGCCCTGCAGGTAGAACTGGCCGACGAAGGTCTCCACCACTTCCCCGAGCTCGGTGCCGCCGGGAACCTTTGGAAAATAGCTGCGGCTGCCCAGCACTTTCCCCTGGCGGATAAACAGCACGTGGACGCAGGCCATGCCTGAATCAAAGGCGACGCCGATAACGTCCAGATCGTCGCCATTATTTGAGACAAACTGTTTCTCCGTCACCCGGCGTACGGCCTGGATCTGGTCGCGAATGCGCGCCGCCTCTTCAAACTCCAGCGCCCGGCTGGCCCTCTCCATGCGGGCAATAAGCTGCGTCAGTACCTGATCGTCTTTGCCGGCAAGGAACAGCCGAACGTATTCAACCTGCTGAGCATACTCTTCCTCGCTAACCAGCCCGGCCACGCAGGGGCCCAGGCAGCGGCCAATCTGGTACTGCAGGCACGGACGTGAGCGGTTGCGATAGACGCTATTTTCGCACTGGCGAACGGGAAAGATTTTTTGCAGCAGCGCTAACGTTTCGCGAACCGCGTAGCCGTTCGGGAAAGGACCGAAATATTCGCCCTTTGCATGCTTTGCGCCGCGATGGGTCGCCAGCCGCGGATGGGTATCGGCGCTGAGAA
Source organism: Klebsiella sp. 10-1 (assembly GCF_009758445.1). Lineage (NCBI taxonomy): Bacteria > Pseudomonadati > Pseudomonadota > Gammaproteobacteria > Enterobacterales > Enterobacteriaceae > Klebsiella > Klebsiella sp. 10-1. The sequence goes on along the minus strand of NZ_WQRE01000004.1, from coordinate 136,352 downwards.
AAATAAAAGGATAGGATTTATCATCACGCAGCAGCACGTTGTAGCGCGGCTGATACAGCTTGATATAGTTATGTTCAAGCAGCAGGGCTTCCGTTTCGGTATGGGTTACCGTCACGTCTATTTGCGCGATCAGAGCCACCAGGGCCTCGGTTTTACGCGAAGCCAGGTTGCTGCGAAAATAGCTGCTTAGCCGTTTTTTCAGATCTTTTGCTTTACCCACGTAGATAACGGTACCGCCAGCATCGTACATCCGATAGACGCCCGGCTGGCTGGTTACTGTCTTCAGGAAAGCTTTGGCATCAAAAACATCACTCACAGACTTGCTAACGACTCCGCATTGCACAGGCCATGGCGGATTGCCAGGTGAGTCAGCTCAACGTCACCGTGGATGTTTAATTTACTGAACATCCGATAGCGATAGCTGTTCACCGTCTTGGGACTCAGATTCAGCTGCTCTGAGATCTCATTGACCTTCTGACCTTTAGTGATCATCAGCATAATCTGCAATTCTCGTTCCGACAAACTGGCAAACGGCGACTCCGTCTTTTCCGGCTCGATCTGGCTGAGCGCCATCTGCTGGGCGATATCCGAGGCGATATAGCGCTGCCCGGATGCCACGCAGCGAATCGCATTGACCACCTCCTGCGGCGCGGCGCCTTTACTCAGGTAGCCCGCAGCCCCTGCCTGCATGACCTTCGCCGGCAGCGGGTTTTCGGTATGTACGGTGAGCATAATGACTTTGGTATCGACGATAGAACGCGCAATTTTACGCGTCGCCTCAAGACCGCCAATCCCCGGCATATTCATGTCCATCAGGACAACGTCAACGGGATTAGCCCGACACCATTTAACGGCATCCTCGCCGCAGCAAGATTCGCCGACGACGTTAATCCCTTTTATATCTTCCAGAATGCGTCGTATCCCTGCGCGCACCAGTTCGTGGTCATCAACAAGAAGGACGTTGATCAAAGGAATAATCTCCAGAATTAGGGATAACACAACTGATAGTTTATCGAACCCATATTACCGGGTTTTGGCATAATTTTAAAAGCCAAAAGTGTTCTTCAGAGGATTTATCTGCCATTTATGGCAAGTTGTTTGCACACCTGGTGGAAACCCATACATAACAGAGAGTTGTATAAGGTCGTATTTTTAACATTCGTCATACAGAAAACGTAATAAACACAACACAATACTAGTTGATAAATACGAAAGAAAATATGTAACAATAATTAACTCTAAAAATCACACCAAAAATTAACAATTTGTGGGCGGCGGAACGGGCTTTATCCAGGAAATTAAACCCTCTACAGCTCTGATCAGAGAACACAAATTACGCGCTCCTTTTTTTTGTTCCTCTTGTGGTATACTGCGCCGCTTTGAGATTTAGTATTGCGCAAAAGCGCAGATAGCAAACGAGGATATCGATGAGCACACCAGATTTTTCCACTGCAGAAAATAATCAAGAACTGGCGCAGGAAGTGACCTGCCTGAAAACGCTGTTGACGCTGATGCTCCAGGCAATGGGTCAGGCCGATGCGGGTCGGGTGATTATTAAGATGGAAAGGCAAATCACGCAGATGGAAGATGAGGCTCAGGCTGCCGTATTCTCCAGCACCGTTAAGCAAATTAAACAGGCTTACCGTCAGTAACAATAAACCGGCTGAAAGTATAACTGACAGCCGGTTTCACGCCTGACACGCAGAACGATGGGCGAACTCAAATTAAGCCAGTGGCGACCGCATAACAGGCTATTTGCGTTTTATTCGGTGCGTTGAACTTTCGTTGCATATTTTTCTGATGAAAATTGACGGTATTTTCTGAGATAGACAGAATTATCGCGACCTCCGCCGAGGTTTTCCCTTCCGCAGTCCATTTCAAAATCTCCAGCTCACGCCGGCTGAACTTCATTTCCGGCGGCATCACCATCGCGTCCTGCAGGCGTAATAGCGTTAACAAACTCAGCTCGATCAGCGTTCTCAGGCGCATTTCCAGTTCGTCTGCCGGATAGGGCCCCAGGCTACGACTCTGCCCTGAGACCGAAAGAAAACCCTGCGCGTGGTTGGGTAAGGTGAGGCACTGTGTGATCCCCTTGACCAGCCCGTGATCGCGCGCGCCATCCCAGAGCTCCGGGGCATCACGAAATAGCCCGTCATTCCACGGCAGGTGACCTCGAAGAAAGTTTTCCGGCCGCAGCACCGGATCGATGGCGAAATAGTTCTCGGCCTGATAGTGCGCCATCCACGCCTGCGGATAGGTCGTCTGCAGCGTTACCCTGGGGCGCGTGAAGGGCACGGGATGGCGTACGCAGAGAGCAAAATAGTCGTATTCCAGCCCTTCCGTTTGCTGCTGCAGGAGATTATAAACATCCTCCCCTGTCGAGATTGACTGAAATTGTTGCAGCATTTCCCGCCGCCAGCTGAAAAAATCATTGTCCCTCATAACCGACCAAATAACTCCTGAGTAATTATCATTATTACAAATACAAAAACTAACACATAAATCTTATTTATATGTATAAAATATCGTATACACCGCACATATTAGATCGTTACCGGTGCTATTCAGCGCCGACGGGAGAAGAGAATGTTGTCTCATTTATCTCAGCCGAGGATATATTCTCAACTGTGGAAGGAGTTTAGCGCTCAACCTGCCGCAGATATTGCATTCTCTCAGGCGCTCCTGTTTTGCCGTCAGCGATAAGGTCGGCGTATCGATCCGGAAAACCGGCACGAACCGACGTAGTAAGAAGGGATTGTTCCGGGAAAACGCTGCGCGCTTCTAATATAAAAAAACCAATCGATAAGCAGCGTTTAATAGTTCTGCTCTCTCAGACCGACGCCATCGCTCAGCGCTATCGCCCTACTCGTCCAGGAGGATTGTCACTTCGCGACTCAAGCGCTCGTCGGCGGTACGGGCGCCGGCGTTTACCTCTACGGCTGGCGGGAGCGCCGGTCATCTGGTCGCTCCCGCCCTCTTCGCCGGGCTCAGCTACCGCAAGCCGGTAGCCATTACTGCATCAGGAATTTTTCGAGGAACTGCCGCGTGCGCGGCTGCTGCGGATTGGCGAACAGCGCCTTAGCCTCACCCTGCTCGACGATACGTCCCTGATCCATAAAGATAGCCCGGTCGGCCACATCGCGGGCAAAGCTCATTTCATGGGTTACGATAACCATAGTGCGCTTCTCCTGCGCCAGCTGACGGATCGTATTCAGCACTTCGCCCACCAGTTCAGGGTCCAGAGCCGACGTGGGTTCATCAAACAAAATGACATCCGGACGCATCGCCAGCGCGCGCGCAATCGCCACGCGCTGCTGCTGGCCGCCGGAAAGACGGCGCGGATAGCTATTCTCTTTCCCACTCAGCCCAACTTTCGCCAGCAGTTCGCGCGCCCGGGTGATGGATTCGTTTTTATCTTCACCCTTCACGATAACCGGCCCTTCGATGATGTTCTCCATCACCGTGCGGTGCGGGAACAGGTTGAAGTTCTGGAAGACGAAGCCGACGTGCTGGCGCAGACGGCGAATCAGCCCCTTCTGCTGGCTGAGACTGCGCGCGGTATCGATAGTGACGTCACCGACCCGAATGGTGCCGCTTTCCGGCTGCTCCAGCAGGTTGATGCTGCGCAGAAGGGTCGTTTTACCAGAGCCGCTGGGGCCGATAATCGCCACCACTTCTCCCTCCGCCACCTCCAGGTCAATACCGTGCAGCACCGTCTGGCCGTGGAACTTTTTCACCAGGTTTTTGACTTCAATGGCACTCATTTTGGATCACGCTCCTGGCGATTAAGCTGATTTTCAAAATAGTTTTGCAGCGTCGACAGCACCGTCGCCATCACCCAGTAAATCAGCGATGCGGCCAGATACATGGTGAAAACTTCCAGCGTGCGGGAGGTAATAAGCTGCGCCTGACGGAACAGTTCCGGTACCTGAATAGTCGCCGCCAGCGAAGTATCTTTCACCAGGCTGATAAAGCTGTTGGAGAGCGGCGGCAGCGCGACGCGCGCGGCCTGCGGCAGAACCGCCCGGCGCAGGGTTTGCCACGGCGTCATGCCGATGCTCGCCGCCGCTTCCCACTGCCCTTTATCAATAGAAGCAATCGCCGCGCGCAGCGTTTCGGCGGCGTACGCCGCGGTATTGAGCGACAGGCCAATCATCGCCGCCGGAACCGGATCCAGCTCAATGCCAAACTGCGGCAGGCCGTAGTAAATCATAAACAGCTGGGCGATCAGCGGCGTGCCGCGGAAAATAGAAATGTAGACCCGCGCCAGCCACTTTACCGGCCAGAGGGGCGACATTCGCATCAGCGCGAGGATAAAGCCCAGCACCAGGCCAAAGAACATGCCGCCGATGCTCAGCTGTAGCGTAAATACCGCCCCCTTGAGGAGATAAGGTGCGGAATCAAAAACCAGTTGGATACTCTCTTGCATTCTGTTTGTTCTGCTTTAGATATGAGGATGGTAGGCAAACAGCGCCGGCGCTCCGCCGGTGTGAATAAATAAGATCGGCCCTTCATCCTTAAAGCGCTTCTGCTGAATACCGTCGATCAGCCCGGCCATCGCCTTCCCGGTATAGACCGGGTCCAGCAGGATACCTTCAAGCTGCGCCAGCAGTTTTACCGCTTCCATTCCTTCGTCATTCGGCGTGCCGTAGCCTGGCGCAAAATAGTCGTCCCACAGCGTAATCTCTGCTTTTGCCTGCAGTTCGAGGCTATTCGCTACCGCCTGCTGCAGGGCAACGACTTTCGGTAGCTGGTCCGCGACTTTGCGCGACACGGTGACGCCAATCAGTTCGGCCCCCGGCATCAGCTGTTCCAGACCCACCGCCAGGCCCGCATGGGTGCCGGCGCTGCCGGATGCCACCACGACAGACGACAGCTCTACCGCGCCTTCGCACTGCTGGGCGATTTCCAGCGCGCTTTCAACATAGCCCAGCGCACCCAGCGCGCTGGAGCCGCCGACCGGGATCACATACGGCCGGTAGCCCTGAGCCTCGATACGCGTCGCCAGCTCTTCCAGCTGCGCATTGGGGTCGGTCAGCGCATCGCACATCTCAACCTGAGTATTGAACAGATCCAGCAGCAGGCGGTTGCCGTTAGTCAGGTAGTTCTCTGCGCGAGTGCCAATCGGGTTTTCCAGCAGCGCCACGCAGTGCAGGCCAAGCTTAGCCGCCACCGCCGCCGTCTGACGAACGTGGTTGGATTGAATAGCGCCGGCGGTGATCAGCGTATCGGCGCCTTCCCGCAGCGCATCGGCCGCCAGGAACTCCAGCTTGCGCAGCTTATTGCCGCCCATAGCAAGCGGGGTCACGTCGTCACGTTTGATAAAAATCTCGCGACCGAGATGATCGGACAGGCGCGGCAGGTATTCCAGCGGCGTCGGGGCGCCAATCAGCTCCAGGCGCGGGAAACGCGTTAAATTTTGCAGTGACATGATATCTCCTGACTGAGAGCCTATCCCTCAGGCGTTATTATTCCAGGCAAACTGGCCCATAAAATAGCCTGATGAAACAGGCCCTTTATCTTTATTATGCACGTAGTTGCGGACGAAATAAAAAAAGGCGCTACCATGAGCGCCCTTTTTCACCGCCGGCCGTTATTTCGTCACGTCAGCGCCAAACCATTTTTCCGACAGCGCTTTCAGGCTGCCATCTTTCTGCATGTCGGCAATGGCATCATCCACCGCTTTCAGCAGGTCTTCATTACCTTTACGCAGCGCTACGCCGGACTCCTGGCGCGAGAACGCTTCGCCGGTGACGGCCAGGGTATTACCCGTTTTCTTCACCAGATCCAGCGCCGCCAGACGATCGACCAGAATAGCGTCGATACGGCCTACGCGCAGATCCTGGTATTTAGTCGGGTCGTCATCATAGGTGCGGATATCCACGCCCTGCACGTTCTGGCGCAGCCACTCTTCGTAGTTGGTGCCCAGGCCCACGCCGACTTTTTTGCCTTTCAGATCGGCCGCCGTTTTGATAGCGCCTTCATTGCCCTTTTTCACCAGCGCCTGAACGCCAGAAACGGTATACGGGGTGGAGAAGTCATATTTTTTCTTGCGCTGGTCGGAAATGGTCACCTGGTTAATAACCACGTCAATGCGTTTGGAATCCAGCGACGCCAGCATCCCGTCCCATTTGGTCGGTTTGAGGTCGGCCTTCACGCCCAGATGCTTAGCCAGCTCGCTGGCAAAATCGACCTCAAAACCGGTCAGCTTGCCGTCATCACCCTGATAGCTGAACGGAGGATAGGTGCCTTCCAGACCCACGCGCAGCGTGCCGCGCTCTTTAATTTGGTTAAACAGGTTTTCTGCTGCGAACGTTTTTACGCTAACGCCAGTCATCAAAACCACAGCCATTGCGCCCATCAGCGCATGGCGGCCCAGAAGTGCTAATTTCATAGAGACCCCACAGAGTGATATTTTTTTGTAGTGTAAGGCGTTTATCCTCACGAACCAACATCTATCCGCTACATCTTATTCCAATTTATTATATACGATACCGTTTATGGCATAGTGAAAAACGCGCGCAAAATTGATCGTATTTGCTGGAGATCTCTCATACTGCAAGAGTCAGCTTGATGACGTCTGGAGCACGGAAGATGAAAAACCCCACGTTATTGCAGTGCTTTCACTGGTATTACCCCACCGGCGGCGAGTTGTGGCGTGAAGTTGAGGCGCTGGCACCTAACCTGAACGAAATCGGCGTCAATATGATTTGGCTCCCTCCCGCTTATAAAGGCGCTTCCGGCGGCTACTCCGTCGGCTATGACAGCTACGACCTTTTTGACCTTGGCGAGTTCGATCAAAAGGGCTCCATCGCCACCAAATACGGCGATAAGGCGCAGCTGCTGGCGGCCATCGCCGCGCTACGACAGCACGACATCGCCGTCCTGCTCGACGTGGTGGTCAACCATAAAATGGGCGCCGATAAAAAAGAGAGCATCCGCGTTCAGCGGGTGGACGAGCAGGACCGCACGCAAATAGCCGAAGAGGTCGTGGAGTGCGAGGCCTGGACCCGCTACGACTTCCCGGTCCGCGGCGGTAAATATTCGCAGTTCGTCTGGGATTACAAATGCTTTAGCGGCATCGATCATATTGAAAACCCGGACGAAGACGGCGTTTTTAAAATCGTTAACGACTATACCGGCGAAGGCTGGAACGAGCAGGTCGATGATGAGATGGGCAACTTCGACTACCTGATGGGCGAAAATATCGATTTCCGCAATCATGCGGTTACCGAGGAGCTCAAGTACTGGGCGCGCTGGGTGATGGAGCAGACCGGCTGCGACGGTTTTCGCCTCGATGCGGTGAAGCATATTCCGGCCTGGTTCTATAAGGAGTGGATCGATCACGTTCAGGAGGTGGCGACAAAGCCGCTGTTTATCGTGGCGGAATACTGGTCGCACGAAGTCGAAAAGCTGCAGCAGTATATTGCGATGGTTGACGGCAATACGCTGCTGTTTGACGCCCCTCTGCAGATGAAGTTTCACGAGGCCTCGCGCCAGGGCCGCGATTACGATATGAGCCAGATCTTTAGCGGCACGCTGGTTGAAGCCGATCCTTTCCACGCCGTCACCCTGGTGACCAACCACGACACGCAGCCGCTGCAGGCGCTGGAGGCGCCGGTTGAGCCGTGGTTTAAACCGCTGGCCTATGCGCTTATTCTGCTGCGCGAGAACGGCGTGCCGTCGGTCTTTTACGCCGACCTCTTCGGCGCCAGCTATGAAGATACCGGCGGAGATGGCCAGACTTACGCAATCGAGATGCCGGTGATCGAACAGCTGCATGAGCTGATTGATGCCCGCCAGCGCTTTGCCCACGGCGTGCAGACGCTGTGGTTCGATCATCCGAACTGCATCGCCTTCAGCCGCAGCGGTACCGATGACGATCCGGGATGCGTGGTGGTGCTGTCGAACGGCGATGACGGTGAAAAATCGCTGACTCTTGGCGCCAATTACGGCAATAAGCGCTGGAAGGATTTTCTCGGCAACCAGCAAGGGCTGGTAGAAACCGACGACGAAGGCTGCGCTACGTTTACCTGCAGCGGCGGGAGCGTCAGCGTGTGGGTTATCGAAGAGACGTTATAAATCAGGTAAATATCGCGGGCTGGACGCGCTGCCAGCCCGTCGATGCCTCAGCGCGCGCTTTTCGTCGCGGCGGCGGCTTTATTCCACGCCTGCTCACACTCAGGGGTCAGGCGGTCGACGCGGGTCAGGGTCATGCGATCGTATTGCAGGCTATTGCCAGAACGTTCTATAGGGTAGATATCCAGACCTGACGTGACGTTGTAAACCTGCTCGTCACGCTGCATTAATTTACCCGGCGTGGCGATAACCCGCTGCCACTGACGGCAATCGAGGGTATCGCCATCTTTGGTCACAATCAGGCTGGCAATCGCATCCGGGCTCATCATTTCGCTCTGCGGGCCTTTCGATTGCCAGTATCCCTCTAACCCGGCGGGCGCCGGCGCTTTGACAACCTCGTTATAATTATCTACCTGAACGCATCCGGCGAGAGTCAACAGCGCGCCAGCAATTACTATCTTTTTCATCATTCATCCCACACACCGATAAAAAAGTATTGTGGCATTAAAGCGTTAAGGCTGCCACCTCTCTTGCAGCGAACGAAAAGCGGTGTCCGACACCCGCGCTCAGCGGCCGTCAATCCACGCCGATCGCTCGGGTCGCTAAATGGCGGCGTGGTTTATTCAGACATTAATTAATATTTTTGATGAAACGGGCATATTGGTGAGGTGAGAATTTATCCAGCCAGTATAAGGAAAATCTGAAAAAAGAATAACTCATGGCCGCCAACCATATCTGTAACTGGAAGTTTTTGCTTTTAATTCTCTGACGTAACATGATGCACGCCTTTACTTTGGGAGTATTCCTGGCAAATTATAGGCAATATTACGGAATAGTTCAGGTTACTTAATGGTTTCAACACTGTACCTTGTTTTATTACCCACTTAAATGGACTTCATCGCGCTTACCGGCGAGGGATGAATTATCGTTACGTGTTGATTGAGGATGGGTCATGTCAACGATTATCATGGATTTGTGCAGCTATACCCGACTGGGATTAACCGGGTATCTGACAAGCAGAGGAATAAGAAAACGTGACATCAGAGAAGTAGATACGGCGGTAAGCCTGAAAGAGAGCTGTGAATCGTCCCGCCCGGAGGTGGTGTTTCTCAACGAAGATTGCTTTATTCATCGCGAAGATAGTAATCAGCTAATCCGGCAAATCATTACGGAGTATCCCGGCACGCTATTTGTCATCTTTATGGCGCTGGCTAACGTTCATTTTGACCACTATCTGCTGGTGCGCAAAAATTTACTTATTAGCTCGAAATCGCTTACGCCAAAAGACCTTGATGATATTCTGGGTAATCATCTGAAATACGATCGATTCAGCGCCGGACGGATCAATATACCAACGCTGTCATTAAGCCGGGCCGAATCAAATATGCTGCAAATGTGGATGGCCGGACACGGGACATCGCAAATATCGACGCAGATGAACATCAAGGCGAAGACCGTATCATCGCACAAAGGCAATATTAAAAAGAAAATCCAGACCCACAATAAACAGGTGATTTACCATATTGTCCGTCTGACGGAAAACATTACTTCAGGAATTTACGTCAACATGCGGTAAAAGAACTGGCGGCAACAACCGCCAGTTTTGATTTTTAGCACGCTAGTCAACTTTCTCAACAAAGATACCGTCCGAATGCCCTTTCTCGTTGAAAAACCAGATCCCCAGCGGATAGTCTTCCAGCGAAACCAGATACATTGTCCCTTCGCTAAACGACTCTATTGCCAGTACTACCCCCGATCGACGTGGGCCACCGTCGGTCTTCACCGTGACACGATCGTTCACCTGCATAACTTGTCTCCTCTATTTTTGAGCCAGTGTAGAACAAAACCGCCAGATGCGCAGCGTCCCGCCCGACGAGCGCTGTTTTTATAGACCGTCTATACTTGAAGAGGCACTGTCGGAGCCAAGCGAGGTAGCGAAGATGAAATCCGCCAAAGAGAGCAGTTCGGGTAGCGGCGGGGGCAACGTCAATGTTGACGCCCTGCTGGCGGCAATTAATGAGATTAGCGAAAGTGAAGTGCAGCGCACCCGCGACGATCCCCATCATGTGAGCATTGATGGTCGCGATTACCATACCTGGCGTGAACTAGCGGAAGCCTTTGAGCTCGATATCCATGACTTTAGCGTCACCGAAGTCAACCGCTAGGCGCAGGCGAAAAAAATCCCGACTCGCAGGAGTCGGGATGAAACTTGCTAATGCAAGAAGCACTTGAAAATTCGTTACACCGGGAGATCCGATGCGTGGAAAACATTATCCTCAATTATTTTGTATGACAAGAGCTATTGATGAAGTAAATAATTGAGAAATGTGGCCAATGACGTCAGGGCGTTGAATAACCCAGGCGGCAGAAGGCTTCGTCGATATCGCTGCGCCATGAGTCACGTTTAACCCCGCCCCCTCTTTTAAGAAAAATCCCATATCAGGAGATGATCGTGCCGCCGCAACCGGATAACGATGGCCAGACCCGGACGCCTATCCCGCAAAACAGACCTGGTTTCGGCCGTTCTGTTTCGCAAGATAGAGCCGGCGATCGGCAATCGACTGCAGGTTTTCAAAGTTAGCCTCCGCGGAATCCTCGCTGCAGCTGACGCCCAGCGAGGCGCTGATACGCAGGCTCGTGTTGTCGCAGAGCAGTATTTCGCGGCTGTTAATGCGAATGCGGATACGCTCCGCTATCGCAGCCGCCTCCTGCAGCGTGGTATCAGGCATAACCACGCAAAACTCCTCCCCGCCCACGCGCCCGGCGAGATCGCCTTCGCGGATGTTGCAGGCTATCGTACCGGCGACCAGAGACAGCACCCGATCGCCGGACTGATGGCCGTGCAGGTCGTTAACCCGCTTGAAGTAATCCAGATCGAGCTGGATCACCGCCAACGGGCGCCTCCCGCGCTCGCACTCACCGGCCGCGGCAATAGCTCTTGCAAACAATGCCCCGCGGTTTAACAGCCGCGTTAGGGCATCGTGCCAGGCTTGCCACTCCAGCGACTTTTGCAGCACGCTCATATTGCGCACCATGCGCAGAATAACCAGCCAGGAGATTATCAGCATTGAGGTAAAGAGCAGCCACATCAGCATCAACGCGATGGTAATCGATCCGAATTCACCGCGGACTCCTTCCTGCAGGGTGTGGATACGCAGCAGGACGCCATCAAAATTATGCAGTTTTTCCCAGCTGATGTAGCGGGTTAGCAGGCGCATGCCGCCTTCGTTGTCATGCGAGAAGGCGTAGCTCAGCATCTCCTGCTCGCGGGGCGAGAGCAGCGTGAGCACCGTTCCCGGCGCGGAAGAGGCAATCAGGTTCAGCCGGTTGTCATACAGCTGATACTCGCCGTCCTGCCCGCCCTTTGCCGCGCTCACCAGAAAGGCCTTCATTTCGCGAACGGAGAAGTCCATAGCCAGCACGCCGTGCCAGTAGTGGCGGAAATCCAGCGGTACGGAAGCCGTCACCACCTGGGCATCGCGCAGCGCCCCCTCCTCAGGAAAGGTTTGCCAAACCACGCCGCGCCCGGGATTGGTCCGCTGGGCCTGGCGGGTAAACCACGGGGAGCGGGTGGCATCGCTATACCGCTCCAGCGCCTGGGCGGTGTTTTTTAGCGTTTCCGTGCTGATAAAAAAGCCGCTGCGCGACACATACAGCATACGCTCGGTGAAGCCGCGGTTATTATTGGTCAGGCGCAGCAGATAGCCCAGCTCAAGCGTGGCCATCAGCTCGTTGCCGGAAAGGGGGTTGTCGCGGGACAGGGTATTAGCTTTGTCGACAAAAGCATCGGACACGCCGTAGACCGGCAGCGTACGCCGGTTGTGTAGCGCCACCGACCAGATCGCTTCATGGCGCCTGCTCATATACTCCTGCTCGGCATTACGCAGGATCGTAAAATCTAACGGCGTTTCCAGCGCCGACTGCATCCCGTTGCGGAAAAAGATCATCCGGTCGATATTAAACTGCAGCAGGCCATCCATTTCATGGGCGACGTTTGCCAGATTGTTGCGCTGGTTATCGACATACGCCTCCTCCAGCACCATTATTTCTCGCCATATCAGCAGCGTGGAAAAGAACAGCACCGCAACAAAACAAAAATTTACCACATGTCCAGGGCTCGAAAAGCGGCGAAGTTTTCTCACCCACAGCGGCTTATTCATCGTTCTCTCGCAGTGCAATCATCAACGCTCCCTGTCGGAAAGACAGGCCATACCATGACAAAACGCCCGGTATATACCGGGCGTTATTGGGCTCAGGAGACCTGTTCCGCTCCCCCTCCCCCACGAACCAATTCATCTTCACGGAACGCCTCGCGCTTGACGGCATAACCGTCATACCAACGGCATTCAACCATGCCATTGGCAAAACCGGTTACAACCATGCGCGGCCCGCCGCTTTTTCGTCTCACTTCATCGCTGATGGACCAGACCATTTTTCGCTCCGTAATCCGGGAGAAACTGTTTCACCTTAGACGAAGCTGCGACATTTTGCATAACCGCCGGCGGATTTACTTTACCGCGCGACGAAGTCCGGAAACGGCTTTCACGCCCGCCAGCACCACGGCGCCAATGATGAAACCCAAAACCAGGTTTACGCCCGTCGGCAGCAGTGAAGCGGCGAACCCGGACATTCCGCTGGCCAGATTTTCCACCGCATGGTGCAGCGGGGTAATGCCATGGACCACAATTCCGCCGCCGACGAGGAACATCGCCAGCGTCCCGACAATCGACAGCATCTTCATCAGACGAGGCGCCACCGCCAGCAGACCTTTGCCGAGCCACTGCGCCAGCACGCCGCCTTTCTCCACCAGCCAGTAGCCCATATCGTCCAGCTTCACGATAATTCCCACCAGGCCGTACACGCCAACGGTCACCAGAATGGCAATTCCTGAAAGGACCAGAATCTGGTTTAACAGCGGCGCATCCGCCACGATGCCGAGGGTGATCGCGACAATTTCGGCGGAGAGAATAAAGTCGGTACGAATAGCGCCTTTCACTTTATCGCGTTCAAATGCCAGCGGGTCGCGTTCAGCCAGCGCCTCCAGACGCTGTTGACGGGCCTGCGGGTCCTCTTTGTGTTTGCGAGCCTGCACGCTATGCAGCACTTTTTCGACGCCTTCAAAACAGAGGAAGGCCCCGCCAAGCATCAGCAGCGGCGTAATCGCCCACGGAATAAATGCGCTGATTAATAGCGCCAGCGGTACCAGGATCACTTTATTGACCAGGGACCCCTTCGCCACCCCCCAGACTACCGGCAGTTCGCGGTTCGCCCGTACGCCGGTTACCTGCTGAGCATTGAGGGAAAGATCGTCCCCAAGCACGCCTGCCGTTTTCTTCGCCGCCAGCTTACCCATAACGGAGATATCGTCGAGCAGCGTAGCAATATCGTCCAACAAGGTTAAAAGACTACTTCCCGCCAAAATACCATTCCTTCATTTTATGGTTATGAAACATAGAGTATGGGGCAAAATCGGCCTCTCGCCCAGCAAAGCGAATAGTCAACAAAAAATTAACAATCACCGGGCAATTAAAGCGCTCGCCAGCGAGGTAGTTTTCACGTTTACTATATGCCCCCTTCCTATTTTTGTACCGTCGTGAGGACGTATGTCTACCCGCCAGTTATTACCGCTTATCGGGGCGCTGTTTGCGCTATATATCATCTGGGGATCCACCTACTTTGCCATCGCCATTGGCGTTGCCAGCTGGCCCCCGCTGATGATGGCCGGCATTCGCTTCCTTTCCGCCGGAGGGCTGCTGATCGTCTATCTGCTGGCTACCGGCCACAAGCTCCCGGCGCGTAGACCGCTGCTCAACGCGGGGCTGATCGGTATCCTGCTGCTTGCCGTTGGCAACGGCTTCGTCACCCTGGCTGAGCATCAGCACGTGCCTTCAGGAATTGCGGCGGTCATGGTCGCCACCGTCCCGCTATTTACCCTGTGCTTTAGCCGCTTTTTCGGCATCGCCACGCGTAAAATCGAGTGGCTGGGCATTGCCATCGGCCTGGCGGGGATTATCCTGCTCAATAGCGGCGGCAATTTAAGCGGCAACCCCTGGGGCTCGCTGCTGATTCTGATCGGTTCCATTAGCTGGGCGTTTGGCTCAGTGTATGGTTCGAGAATTGAACTTCCGACCGGCATGATGGCCGGCGCGATTGAAATGCTCGCGGCGGGAATTGTGCTGATGGTCGCCTCGGCGCTGACCGGCGAAAAGCTCACCCATATGCCATCATGGTCCGGCATTATTGCCGTCGCCTACCTGGCCATATTCGGCTCGCTGATTGCCATTAATGCTTACATGTACCTGATCCGCAACGTCACCCCCGCCGTCGCCACCAGCTATGCCTACGTTAACCCGGTAGTAGCGGTGTTATTAGGCACCGGGTTCGCCGGAGAGAGCCTGTCGCTGACGGAGTGGACGGCGCTAGGCGTCATCATTTTTGCGGTAGTTCTGGTGACGCTGGGCAAGTATCTGTTTCCCGCCCGCAGCGAAGTAACGCCCTGTAAGGTTGAAAAGTAGGCTACGGCCCGATCCCCTGAGTATCAATCTGCGCGCGGTCGCCGCCGCCGCAGATCCACTCCTCCAGGCGTTCGCTAAGCGCTTCATCACTGAGCTTTTTCCGCCCGCGTAGCGCGCACTCCCAGACGATCAGCACCCGCCATCCCTGTTCGAGCAGCAGCGTCTCATCCCGCCGGTCTCGCGCCACGTTGCCGTCGATTTTTTTCAGCCAGAACTCCGTCCGGGTTGCCGGCACCTTGAACAGGTAGCAGTGATGATGATGCCAGAAACAGCCGTGGGTGAAGATAGCGCAACGGTAATCATTAACCACAAAATCCGGGCGCCCCGGCAGCGTGGCCTCCTGAGCGGTAAAAGAAAAACCGGCCTGCGTGAGCAGCCCGGCCAGTCGTTTTTCAATCGCCGTATCGAATTTGCCGATGGCGCGCATATTTTTACTGCGGGTGGCCTTATCGTGAACGTCCATCAGCACCATCCTCGGGATCGCGGCGGGCCACCGCCTGCGCAATTCGCGGCTGTAGCAGTTTAGCGACTGCGGCAAACACCGGCACAACCACCGAGTTACCGAACTGGCGATACGCCTGAGTATCGGAAACGGGAATGCGGAAGCGGTATCCCTGCGGGGCCTCAAAGCCCATCAGCCGCGCGCATTCGCGGGGCGTGAGCCGGCGCGGGCGGCGCTGCTGGTTTTGCGGATCGTCAAAGTCCTTTTCGCCAAGCGGGCGATCCCAGCCGCGGTCGATAAGAATTTCGGCGCCGTCTTTGTAGTAGCGAGCCGACAGCGTGCGCGCCACGCTATGCGGATTGCGCGGGTCGACTAACCCGTAGCCAAAACCGTTGCCCAGCGCCTGATGTTTACGCGCGTAGCGATAGAGGTACTTCCACAGCACCGGGGTAAGAATAAATTTGGCATCCACCGTCGGCTCAAGCAGATCGCCAAACGTCGGGCGCCGGGCCGGGTAAAGCGCGGAGATATCGCGCAGGGTAAACCCATCGTGCAGCTGCAGGTCACGGCGAAAGCCAACCAGCACGATGCGTTCGCGGTGCTGCGGCAGGAAGTTGCGGCCATCGATAACTTTGGGATCGTCCGCCCCGCTATGCCCGGCATCAGACACCTCATAGCCAAGTTCGTCGAGGGTTTGCATAATAATGCTAAACGTTCGCCCCTTGTCATGGCTCTTCAGGTTTTTGACATTCTCCAGAACAAAGATTGCCGGCCGCCGCGCCGCTATAATCCTGACGACATCGAAAAACAACGTGCCCTGCGTCTCACAGGCAAAGCCGTGGGCGCGTCCGAGCGCGTTCTTCTTCGACACCCCGGCGAGGGAAAAAGGCTGGCAGGGAAAGCCGGCCAGCAGAACATCGTGCTGAGGAATGGTGTCACGGATATGCTGCGCGGCCTCATCATCGCTGATATCGAGACGATGGCTGAGGGTGACATCCCGGATATCGGCGTTGAAGCGATGCTGCTCTGGGTCGCAATACCAGTTCGCTTTGTAGGTGCGCACCGCATGTTTATTCCATTCGCTGGTGAAAACGCACTGCCCGTTAATGGCTTCAAAGCCGTTACGAATGCCGCCGATACCGGCGAACAGATCGACAAAGCGAAAAGCATAATTCGGATGGTGAGCCGGCGGCTGCGGCAGCAGCGATGCCAGATGCGCGAGCTCCCGGCGGCCTAAGCGGCCAGCCGCCCGGGACACCGTCGCAACGCGTTTGAGTATTGCCGGGCTCCAGTGCTGTTCGCCGACGGCAACCAGCTGCGCCACCAGCGTTTTCACATCATATATTGCCATCAGCTGGCGCAATAACGCCTGCGCATCTTCCCCGGCGCCCGTGACCGGCAGAGACGGGGGATTTTCCTTAGATAAATTTTGCGGCATAACCTCAACCAGCTGGACACTTTTCGCAGAGATTATCACAAATAGCGCAGGCAGTTTTAAGCCTGTGGATCAAAGCGACGCAAAACCGCTTCATCCAGCGCGATGGGGTCGCCCTACAGCGCCGAACTGAGCTTCGCCATAAACTGCACCAGGAAGCGGGCGTTGTGTTCCGCCATCTCTCCCTTCATCGGTTTGCATCGTTTTTGGCAGCCTCAGCAGCTTGATTACCAGTCAGGTTGCAATCATCACCTGCACATTCGCCAGCTCAAGGGCGGTGGCCAGCACTGCAGGCGGTGCGCTGTCGGTGATCAGCAGGTCGATATCCTGCCACTGCGCAACCTGCACCAGCGACATATGCTGGAACTTCGCGGCATCGCAAAGCAGCACTTTAAAGCCGGAGCGGCGGATCAGCACCCGCTTCATTTCCGTCTCATCCAGCGCGCTATCGTAAATCCCCTGGCTGGTAATACCCGACGCGCTGATAAACGCTATATCAAACCAGAACTGCTGGAATTGCTCAATGGCAGACGGTCCGACAATCGCCATCTCATCATCTCGCATCATTCCACCTGCCAGATAGACTTCCGGCGCCTGCGCATAACGCCCCAGCGCATGGGCGATACGCACGCTATTGGTGAAGATTTTCAGGCGCTCATGCTTCACCAGTTCTTCGGCCATAAACAGGGTAGTGGTACCGATATCAAGCGCAACACTCTGATAGCGCCCGGCAACCTCGGCGGCCATCCGGGCAATACGCATCTTGCTGTCACGGTGCAGTGAAAGGCGCGCATCAAAGTGCGCCGGAAGCGGGTCCATAATCGCCTGGCTGACCGTTTCCGTCAGTACGGCGCCGCCGTGTACCCGGCTGAGTTTGCCTTCGGTTTCCAGTTCGGCCAGATCGCGGCGAACCGTCATTTCCGAAACCGCCAGCTCCGCCGAGATATCAACCACCGTCGCACGCCCCTGTTCGACCAGCATGTTTAGAATCCGCTTTTTGCGTTCCTGGGGAAGATAACGGGCCTGAATCTCGGGTTTGGCTGACATGACGATGGACACTCTGTTTCGGGTTGAGGGTGGCTTAAACGATATAGCTCACAATATTAAGAGGAAGTGGTGTAATTTAAAACCAAATTTGTTCGAATTTGTTCATTTCGTTGCGGGGACCTCCCTGCCCCACGCGAAACTGTGCGAATCAGAACCAGTCGAGGATCCGGGCCAGCGACGTTATCTCGGTTACCCCCTGCTCAGAGGCGGGTGATGCGCCATAAAAAGCCACGTGCATTCCGGCAGCCTGCGCCGAGCGCATTCCGGTTATACTGTCCTCAACCGCCAGGACGGTAGCAGCAGGCAGCCCGAACGCCCCCAACGCATGTTGATACGGCTCGGGAGCCGGTTTACCAGAGCGCACATCGTCCAGCGTCACCACCACGTCAATGAATTCCCGCACGCCTAAAGCCTCGAGATTCGATTCGACGATACGTCGGCATGAGTTTGACACGCAGGCCTGCCTGACGCCTTTCGCCGCCAGCTGGCGGATGGTTTCCCGGCTGCCGGGAATGGCAACCAGTTCACTGCTGTGGTCGTGGTAGTAATCCTCAATCGCCTGCAGCCATACGTCCCGATCTAAATCTGCGGGCAGTTCGGCGCGTAAGGCCAGCCAGACATCGTTAATATGCACGCCGTAAAAACGCGTCTCGGGAATATGGCTCAGATCCAGCCCGAAGCTATGGCAGGCAGCGAGCAGCGCCCGATGGTGGAGAGGCTCGCTGTCCACCAGCGTGCCGTCAACATCCCAGGCAATAGCGTTAAATTTCATGGCGTCTCCTGGCGAGTCAGCGGGCGGCAGGCTTCATAAAGCTGGCGGAAACGCGGGTATCCCTGGCGATAGACATCCGCATGTTCAGGCAGCGGCGTAATCACATCTTTCAGCTTGACCCACGCGCTGGCCCCCTTCCAGTCTGTCGACACCCCGACGCCAATCGCCGCCGTCCAGGCCGCCCCCAGACAAGAACCGGGGTGACCGTCCAGACGATTGAGCGGCTGTCCCAGCACATCGGCGACAATCTGCATCCACAGTTTGCTTGCCGACCCGCCGTCTGACACAACGTAGCGTTTTACCGGATAACCGATATCAACCAGCGTTTCAATATGGTGTTTGATGGCATAGGCGTAGGCTTCGAGCAGCGCGCGCCAGATATGACCTGCGTCGTGGGTGAGCGTCAGACCAAAGAGGATGCCACGGGCATCCGGGTCGTGCAGCGGGGTCTTCTCCCCGAGAAAATAGGGCAGAAAAATCAGGCCGTCGCTGCCCGCCGGACGATTTTCCGCCAGCGTGTCCAGATACTGGTGCAGACTCATCCCTTTTTCACGCGCCGCCGCTTCATGCTGCGCGGCGAAGTTCTGCACGAACCAGTTCAGCCCCGAGCCGCCGGTCGACATACAGCCGTTCGGCATATAGCACCCCGGCACGAGGTGATAATCCAGATACAGACGCGGGTCCGGGTTGGCGGTTGCTGTCACGGTAAGAATGTCCACCGAACCGCCGAATTTAAGCAGCACCTCACCCGGAGCCGTCACACCCGCGCCGAGAGCGGACGCAATCAAATCTGCGGCCCCGCCAATCACCGGCGTGCCTTCACTGAGCCCCGTCCAGGCCGCCGCCTGTTCGGTGATGGAACCAATGACCTCGTGGGAACGCGCCAGCCGGGGAACCGCGTGTCGCGGAAGATGGGCAAAGGCGATCAGTTCCTCATTCAGCGTATTGCTGCTAATATCGACAAACCCCGCCTCCAGCGCCCAGTTCTGCTCGATGATTTTCTCGCCCGTGAGCTTCCAGTTGATAAAATCATAGGAACCAAACACCGTCGCAATACGTTCAAACACAGCAGGTTCATGGCGCTCAATCCAGCGGATTTTGGCCCCCACCAACTGCTGATTGATACCGTTTCCTGCCCGCTGCAAGAAGTGCTGACCGTCCATTTCGCTGCGCATTTGCTGCACTTGTGCGCCGCTGCGGCCGTCGCTCTGCTGAATGCTCGGGCGCAGCAGCCGGTCTTCATTATCCAGCAGGACCACGGCAGGCAGCATCCCTGTCACGCCAATGCCGCTGATATCACTCGCCGCAATGCCGCTTTGCGCCAGCAGTTGCCGGCAAATTTCGCCGACATTCGCCCACCACTGCTCTGGCGATTCTTCCGTCCAGCCGCTGTGCGGGGCCGAGAGCGTGACCGGCCGGGAGGCCGTACCGAGTACCTTGTCGGGCAAAGCGATCAGAATGCCGATGGTTGAGGTCGTACCAATATCAATACCTAATAGATACTGCATGTTATCCTCCCGTTCCGACGGCTGTGCTTAGCGCAGTTTTTCGACCACATCCATAAAGCGTTTTACGCGATCCCCATCAACCTGATTCCAGGTATGCCCTTCCACTTTAAAGTGTGTGCCGATGACCACGCCGCTGGCCACGCTCAGGATATCGGTGACGTTGTCGATATTGGTGCCGGTGTTAGCGAAAACCGGAACGCCTTCCACCGCTTCGCAGACTTTACGCAGGTTGGAATGTTCCGCCGGTTCGCCGGTGATTGGCCCGGAAACCAGGATGGCATCGGCCAGCGAAGAGAAAATGGCGCTGCGCGCACGCAGTTCGATGGGGCGTGCATCCAGAGAATGGGCGAATTCGGCGTTGATGTTAAAGAGCAATTTCATATCTTCCCGGCCAAGGTTGCGACGCAGGCGAGACGCGCTGGCGCAATCCGGTTCCCAGATCCCCATATCAGAGGCAAACACGCCGGTGAAAATTTCACGCACGAAGCTCGCCCCGGTGGCGGCACCGATGGCGACGCTGGCGTTGGGATCCCACAGGTAGTTCACGCCGAACGGGACTTTCAGCACCGATTTCGCCGCCTGCACCACGGCTGACATGGCGGAAACGCCTTCCAGTGAGGCTTTAAACACGTAAGGGCGATCGTTTTCATTGCCGAACATGATCGCATCCACGCCGCCTGCCTGCAGCTTCTCAACGTCGCTGAGGACATCGTCAATCAGCTTGTTGAGACCGCCTTTGGCGTCGTACAGCGGCGCGCCAGGCAGCGCGCCAATATGGGCCATTGCGATAACCGCTTTTTTCTTATTACCCAAAAAATCAAAGATCATAACTTTCTCCGGTGTTGGCTGGTATGTCATGGTGAAAAAGCGATCACGCGTCTTTCGACAGCTCAGGCGCGATGATCACATCAATATTTGCCGCATCGAGCATCGCTGACAGCGCGGGCGGCGGCGCCTGCTCGGTTATCAGGATGTCGAATTGCTCCAGCGTGGCCAGGTGAACCAGCGACATCCGTTGAAACTTACTGGAGTCGCACAGCACCACTTTCAGGCTGGAACGGTTGAGATAAAGGCGTTTGAGTTCCGCATCTTCGAAGGCGTAGTCATAAATTCCCTCCGCCGTCAGGCCCGAGATACCGATGAAGGTGATATCGAACCAGAGACCTGAAAACTGGCGCAGAGCCGCTGAGCCGCCGGTCGACATTTCATCCGGGCGCATCCGCCCCCCCGCGAGATAGATTTCCGCTTTCGCGGGGGCAATGTCGTGCGCCACGCGGATGCTGTTGGTGAAAATTTTCAAATGTGAACACTGGCCGAGATAACGCGCCGCAAGGAAAGTCGTGCTGCCGACATCCAGTGCCAGTGTGCGAAATTTCTTGCCTAACTCTGCTGCTGCAGCCGCAATGCGCAGCTTGGCATCGTGGTTTTGCCGCAGCCGGGATTCAAAGCTCGGCTCCACCTGGTCAATCACCACCGCGCTTCCACTTTGCGGCAATACCGCACCGCCGTGGATACGACAGAGGCAGCCCTTCTGCTCCATCTCTATCAGATCGCGACGGATGGTCATCTCGGAGACCGACAGCCTCGCGGCCAGCGCTGGGACAGAAACCGCCCCTTGCTGGACCAGCAGCTGCATAACCTCAGTCTGACGCGACGCGGACGAACGACGTAAGCGCATACCGGATCCGGGTGTGCCAGGCTGAACAGGCAGTGTGTCGCTGTGCGTCATCGGTTTACTCCGAACATTCAAATTAACAAAAACAAACATACAAAACAAAAATTGTGATCGCAATTGTTTTTATCATAAGAAATTTGTTTTGTTGTGTTCGTTATATTGGTGTAAAAAATAACCATCAACACAGAGGGAAACAACATGCACACATCACATTCGACGTCCGGGCACTATCCGGACCTGCAAGGCAAAGTGGCGATTGTTACCGGCGGTGCCACGGGTATTGGCTACGCCATCACCCGTAATTTGATTCGCCAGGGCATGCGCGTCGCCATCGGAGACATTAATGAAGAAGCCGCGTGGACAGCAGCAACCGAACTGGGCGCGGACACAGTGGCGTTTCACCTGGATGTTCGTTTACGTGAATCCGTTGAACAAGGGTTTAGCTGGGTAGATAAAACGCTGGGCGATTATCACTTGTTGGTAGCCAACGCTGGCGTATCGACTATGCAAAAGGCCCTTGCGCTGACGGATGATGAGTGGGATTTCAACTTTGACGTCAACACCCGTGGGATCTTCCTGACCAATCAGGTTGCCGCGCGCAAGTTCGTGACGCGTAAGTCCGGCACCATCGTCAACACCGCATCGCTTGCCGCCAAAGTCGGCGCGCCGTTACTGGCCCATTACTCCGCCAGTAAATTCGCCGTCCTCGGCTGGACCCAGGCGCTGGCGCGGGAACTGGCCGCCGATGGGATCCGCGTGAATGCTGTCTGCCCAGGCTTTGTTAAAACCGGGATGCAGAGCCGGGAAGTAGAGTGGGAAGCGCAGCTGCGCGGCATGACGCCTGAACAGGTGATTGATGATTACATTCGCCAGACGCCGCTTGGCCGCCTGGAAACGCCCGAAGATGTCGCCGAAGTGGTGGCCTTTTTGAGCTCCGACGCCGCCCGTTTTATGACCGGCCAGGGCGTCAATGTGACGGGCGGCGTTTATACAGGCTGATCGCATTTCACGATGAACACGCCAGATTCATTTCGCACAAAACCGAACATGGATGTTACCAGTCCCAGGGTGGGCAACACGTAACAGAGGTAACCCAATATGGCCTCCATTGAATTACGGAACGTGTCGAAGTCCTACAACGGCAATCAGCACAGCGTCCGTAATGTGAATTTGCATATCCGGGATGGTGAATTTGTTATCTTCCTTGGCCCTTCCGGATGCGGGAAATCCACCACCTTACGTATGATTGCCGGGCTGGAAAGCATCACCGACGGCACCTTATTAATCGACGGGCGCGATGTGAGCCATGTGGCGCCCCGCGATCGTAACATCGCCGTGGTGTTCCAGAGCTACGCCCTCTATCCGCACATGACCGTTGCCGAAAACATGGCCTTTGGCCTGAAAATGCGCGGCGTACCGGGCAACGTGATCAACAGCAAAGTGACAGAGACTGCCTCCATGCTGGGGCTGGATAAACTGCTACACCGAAAACCGGCCGCCCTTTCCGGCGGTCAGCGCCAGCGCGTTGCCCTGGGCCGCGCCATTGTGCGTGAACCGCAGGCTTTTTTGTTAGATGAACCGCTCTCGAACCTCGATGCCCAGCTGCGCGGCGAGATGCGCAGCGAGCTGATCAAGCTTCACCGTCGCCTCGGTAAAACCATGGTCTACGTTACCCACGATCAGGTCGAGGCCATGACAATGGCGGATCGCATTTGCATCATGCGTGATGGCCATCTGATCCAGTGCGGAACACCGCTGGAAGTCTATAACTATCCGGTGAATATCTTTGTCGCTCGCTTTCTCTCCTCGCCCTCCATCAACCTTCTTCTCTGCTTTGTGCAACGGACGGACGCGGGCGTCAGCCTGCAACTATTCGACGGCCCGCAGATCCCGGTGCCGCACTGGATGGCTGCCGACTATCAAAACCTGGCGGGAAAAAAGATGACTCTCGGCGTGCGGCCGGAAGATTTCCATGCCCACCCGCGCAGACCGGACTGGGTCCCCCTGGAGATTGCAGTCAGCGGGGTGGAAGCGCTGGGCGCGGAAAACATTGTCAGCGGCACCCTCGGCAACGTGCCGGTGGTTGTTCGCCTTGATCACCACACGCACCCGAAGGCAGGTCAAACGCTCAGCATCTGGCTGGATCCGAACGCACTGCATCTTTTCCACACCGGCAGCGGAGACGTCGTCGATCGCCGCAAAACCCCGGATAACGCTGACGCCATCGGAGCGTGAGGAGCAACCATGCTACGAAAAATCGGACTTCATATCGGGCTGGTACTGGCCTGCCTCTCCATTTTACTGCCGGTACTGTGGATTGTAAGAACCAGCCTGGTGCCGGAATCCATGGCCTACAGCAGCGATATCTTCCCGCAGTTTTCCGGGGAAAACTTTCGTTCGCTGATTGAGAACAACGGTTTTTTACGTCGCTACAGCAACAGCCTGATTGTCGCCACCGGGTCGGTGATCTTCGCCCTACCGTTCGCGGCCGCTACCGGCTACGCTTTTGCCCGCTTTAAAACGGGCGGTAAAGCGGTGCGTTTTATAATGCTGGCAACCCAGATGCTACCTGCGGTGGCGCTCGTGTTACCCGCCTTCGCCATGCTGCGTTCCGTGGGGCTCACCAACTCGCTGTTCGGGCTGACGCTGGTCTATGCCGCGTTAAACCTGCCGTTTTTGACGTGGATCCTGATGGGCTTTTTTGAAGGGATTCCGGTGGATCTGGAGTGGGCGGCGATGACCGACGGAGCTACCGCCTGGGGCGCGTTCTGGCATGTGGTGCTGCCGGTGTCGCTGCCGGGCCTCGCAGCCTCCGCCGTGCTGGGGTTCATCCTGTCATGGAATGAGTTTCTTTTTGCTCTGGTGCTCAGCGGACCAGAGACCGCCACGATCCCGGTGTCGCTTGCTGCGCTGCAAACCTCGAACGGCGTCCAGATTGGCAAGGTTTCAGCAGGCATTGTGCTGGCCGTGCTGCCGCTGATGGTCGCCTCACATTTTATTCAGCGTTACATCGTCAAAGGGCTGACCTTCGGCGGTGTTAAGTAAAGTCGTGCCAACCAGACCGAAAATCGTCGCCGTTAACACTCCGGCACCTTCACCAGGAGTTAATTATGTTGAATCGTAAGAAAGTCACATTGTTATCGGGTCTGATAGTCCTTAGCCTTTCGGCGTCCGTTCGGGCAGAAGATATTGTGCTGCGTGCGTTGATGGAAGATGTGCCGGAAACGCAAATCATTGAAAAAATGCTGCCTGATTTCGAAAAGCAGTACCACATCAAAGTGCAGTTCGAAAAAATCGGTTACGGCGATATGCATGACAAACTGGTTTCACAGCTAATTCAGTCGCAAAGCTATTACAACCTGCTGGAAGTGGATTTTCTGTGGGCGGGGGAATTCAGCAAAGCCGGCTGGCTGACGGACCTCACGTCGGACGTGAAAAAATCAAACTTTGATATGTCGGCCTTTATTCCGGCGACCGTATCGCTCATTAATGTCACGGCCAATAAAACCTCTCTGATCCCGATGTACAACTATTCCATGGGCCTGATTTACCGTACGGATGTGTTGCAGGATGAGAAGTTAAAGAGCGCGTATCAGACCGAATTTAAAAAGCCGCTCGAGCAGCCCAAAACCCTGGAAGAGTACGTATCGCTTGCCAAATTTATTAAAAAGAACAGCGACATGTCCGGAGCGGCCATGCAGGGGCAGCGCGGAGATCCAAACAGCATGGAGTTCTCGAACTATCTCTTCGCCAGCGGCGGCGCTTATATTGACGATAAAGGCAAATCGGCCCTGAACAGCCCGGCGGGGAATAAAGCGATGACGCTGTATGCAGACGCCATCAAGAATGCCGCGCAAACCGGCGCGCTTTCTGCCACCCTCGACGATACCGTGCGTCTGATGTGTAGCGGTAAAGCGTTCAGTATGTTGACCTACTGGTGGATGCTGCCGCAACTGGATAACGCCACCACCTGCCCGGCCGTAGCCGGTAAACTCGCGTTGACAACCGTTCCAGGTGGACACGGAGAGAGCGGCGGCTGGGGTTGGGGCATTCCGAAAAACGTCTCAGATAAAGAAAAACAGGCCGCATGGACCTTTATTCAGTGGGTACAGAGCAAAGAGGTCACCACCGCACGGGCATTGCAGGGGCATGCGCCTGTTCGCGCCGATGCGTATGAAAACGCCGAGGTACTGAAGAAGTATCCTTACTATAAAGACGCGCTGAATATCGTGGCGTCCGGCAAATCCTTCCCTGTTTTCTCTTATTCCGCCCAGTATGAAGATGTTCTGGGGACGCAGCTGTCCCTGCTGGCGAGTGGCGAAAATACCGTCGACAAGTCTCTGAAAAGCGCATCAGACCAACTTGATAAGTTACTGGTGAAATAAGAAAAGGGGGCCGGCAGATGGCTTTAGCTGAGGAATTTATCGTGAAACCGAAGTACCGTGTAACAATAGACAGATTCCGTGTAACAGGCTGGGCATTCGCCCTGCCTGGGTTGCTGGCCCTGGCGATTGTGCTCGGCTTCCCTGTTATTTATTCTGTCGTACTGGCTTTTTCGTCATATACGCTGCTGCATACTGAAATATTCCCTTTTGCCGGGCTGGATAATTTTATCAGCGTGCTGAGCAGCGATACTTTCTGGCATTCTGCCTGGCTGACGATCCGTTATTCATTACTGACGGTGAGCGGTGAATTTATTGTCGGGCTGGGTATCGCCCTGATGCTCAACCGGGTGGTGAAGACCCGTCCGGTCTATTTCGCCTTACTGACCATTCCTATGGCGATGTCACCGGTGAGCGTGGCGCTGATCTGGCGTATGTTGCTGCAGCCGAACCTCGGCATTATTAACCATATGCTGGAAAGCATCTGCCTGCCGGGCGTCGACTGGCTGGGCAACCCTACGTTGGCGTTCTGGAGCATGGTGTTTATTGATGTCTGGCAGCAGATGTCATTTGTGGTGCTGATCCTCGCCGCAGGGCTGGCATCACTACCTAATGACCCGTACGAAGCCGCCGAAATTGACGGGGCGAATAGCTTGCAGCAGTTCTGGTATATCACCCTGCCGATGCTGCGCCCGGTTTCGGCGATCGCCATTGTTATCCAGTTGATTAACGAGCTTCGTACCTACGACCTGCCCTATATCCTGACCCGTGGCGGGCCGGGAAATGCCACCGAAGTGCTGAGCTTCTTCGCCTATCGCCGGGCGTTCCTGGGCCTGTCGCTCAATGAAGGGGCCGCCGCCGCGCTGATTTTACTGTTGATCGTGCTGGTGATGACCATCATCTATTTTGTACTATTGGAACGCCGCCGATAGATGTGGAATAACGAGCGGCTGAAAGAGAATGATCGCCACCTCCATAGCGGTAGTTTAGGATTGATAATTGATAGCAGAAAACCGCTTAAGTAACCTTAAGCGGTTTTTCCTTATATTCATATTAGCGGCTCCTCGATGTCTTATTATAATAAGACGGTGCTATTTATTAGCAGTATATAAAAACTTCTCTTCATCTTCCTTAATCATCAACAGAGAACGACGATAGATCAATGCTATATTAAACTCGAACTCCTGAAAGGTCATCCCCTTATCCGAAAGGCTTTCAAACAACTACGGGGTTTCATCATAGGCCAGTTTGTCAAACTGCATTTTTCTGGGCAGTGGAAGCTACTACTTCATAAATATTTTTTAGTTGACACCATTAACAGAGGGAAGATTGCATTTTCTGAGTTTAGTTGCCAGAAGAAAGCAGTAATAAAAATGATTCAGAATGATAAGTTCATGCAACGATTTCATGTTGCCCCATGTAAGACATGAGTGATGATGAGAAATACAATCTTCCACACGACCCTCAGGATAACGCTTCGACGTTGATCAGGATCTTAACGAAAAACTCTTCCCGATTATAAAGCACCGGCAAAACCGACGGAACATCTTCCAGTAACACCCGTTTTGTAATTAATGGGGAGACATCAATCTGCCCGGTACTGAGGTAATGGATGGACGTCTGCCACTCTTTTCCCGGAAACGGCGCGGAGATAGAATTCCATGAACCTACGACTTTCAGTTCATTACGCACAATTTTTTCAAAATTCAGCCGGGGTAAAGCAACGTCACCGTAAGGGATACCCAGCAGTAACACCGTTCCGCCTTTCGCCGCCAGAAGCAGGGATGAGCCTATCCCGGCCGCATTCCCGGATGACTCAAAGACGATATCAACACCGGCATTATTGGTGGTTTCCTGGAATCGGGCTAAATGGTTGTCATCTTTAACGCAGAATGTTGCCGTCGCCCCGGTTTTCGCCGCGACCGCAAGTTTAGACTCGTCAGTGTCAAATGCGAACACGTCTCCCGCGCCGCAGATTTTTGCCCATTGAACAGCAAGTAAGCCAATGGTGCCGCAACCGACAACAGCCACACTGCTACCTGGCTTGATATCGACCTGCCGCATGCCATGTACAACCACACTTGATGGCTCTATAAAACTTGCTGTCGCAAAGTCCATCGAGTCGGGTAATTTGAGGACATTCTCGGCCGGCATCCGAATATATTCAGCAAAAGCACCGCTGACATGCCCCCCAAGCACCTTCAGATCCGTACACCGGGCATAAGTTCCCTGTCGACAGTAATCACAGTGGAAGCAGGGAAAGCAGTTACAGGCTGTGACACGATCGCCTTTCCTGAGCGATATCACCCCACTCCCCGTGCTCTCCACGGTACCGGAAAACTCATGTCCCCAGGTCAGACCGGGGTTGTATGACCCTATTTTACCAAAGCGCGATATATCTGAACCACATATACCCGCCGTATGCACTTTAATCAGAACATCATTTTCTTTTTCAACTTCAGGTCTCCGCACCTCTTCATAGCGGACATCCTGTATGCCATACAAATTTAGTGCCTTCATCGTGACCTCACTCATCGGTACCAAGGTTAAACACATGAATGTGAAAAAATGTCGCCCCTCCCAGGGCGACAAACGTACCTGCCATGTCAAGGGCTAGTGCGGCGAATTCAGGATATCGGAAAGCTGGTGCCAGCTTTCCATGGCCGTTCTTTCAAACATTAAAGGCGTGACAGAGATATATCCTTCAGAAACCGCCCTGGCCTCACTGTGTTCAGGAAATGCAGTGACCCCATGCTCCACCCGGATCCAGAAATAATTTTCTCCGTGTGGATCTGTCGTGGGAACGACCTGTAACCCTTTCACTTTGCCGATACCCTGGCGCGTGGCTTTAATTCCTCTGATCTTTTCGGCGGGCAGGTCAGGGAAATTAATACTCAAACAGCGGTCCGCCAGCAATCCCCGACTGATTAACGTGTCCAGTACGGGCAGGCAAAAGGCTTCTGCGGTACGCCAGTTAACTAAATCCTCAGGTCGTTTGTCCTGACTCAGTGCGACCGACGGAACACCAAACAGGAGGCCTGTGATGGCCGCGCCTACCGTACCGGAAAGCACGGTTTCAAAACCGATATTGGAGCCATTGTTAATACCCGACAGTAACAGCTGCGGGGGCTGTTCTTTCATCAGTTGCCGGACTGCCACCGTGACACAATCTGCAGGTGTACCATGTACTGCAAACCGGCGTTCTCCACGTTGATCCACACGGACAGGCTCCCTCAGGCTGACGGAGTTGGCCACGCCGCTTTTATCGGTTGCAGGCGCAATAACCCAGACTTCATCTGCAAGCTGTTCTGCAACACCCTCAAGCAATTTAATACCCGGCGCGTCAATACCATCATCATTGACAAGTAGGATCCGTTGTAACCATTTTTGAGCCACAGTATTACCTCCCGTTCAGGGATGAATATAGACCAGTCAGGTGTATAAGACTTTCCCGTAAATAAAAGGTGTTATTCTTCTTTCTCACCAAAACCGCTGGCAAATAACCCTTTTATTTCATCCATCAGAGCCTGTTCGTCCGGCCCCTCGCAGATAATTTCAACATTGGACTTTCCTTTAACTCCAGCGCCTAAAACACTCATCAACCCTTTAATTACCGTCTCCTTCCCGTTATTTACGAGCGTCACAGAAGATTCATATTTCTTCAGTGTTTTGACAAAGGTGGCTGCCGGACGTGCGTGCAGCCCCGTGCTGTTAGTAACACGAATATTCTCTCGAATCATTTTTACTTCCAATCTGATCGCTGAATTTAAAGTTATCTTGTTATCAGGATGTGCGGTTCATCATCAGTATTTTACTGTAGACATCCGCTTCCACTGCTGCTTTCGCACCTGACATTACCCTGGCTAGATTGGCTTCGTTATTATTTTGCGTCCAGGCCTGCCCCACAGTCGAAATAAATGCCTTACGCAGATCGCTGGCAATATTAACCTTAACGACATTATATTTGACAAAACTGCGGATGATGTCTTCATTAATTCCGGAGCCGCCATGAATAACCAGCGGACACGGACAGACTTTGGCAATTTTCTGCAGTAACGGAATATCAATGCGGGGAATATCTTCCAGACCATGAACATTACCGACGGAAACGGCAAGCATGCTACATCCGGTCTCTTCTACAAAGCGACGGACCTGATTAACATCCGTTTTACAGTCCGCTTCACTGACATGATCGTCTTCTTTACCCAGAATAGCACCGAGCTCGGCTTCGACGGGAACGCCGAATGACTTGCAGAAATCGACAGCTTCTTTAGTAAACGCAATATTTTCTTCATACGGCAGCTCGGCTCCGTCAATCATGACAGAGGTAAACCCCGCCCGGACAGCCTGCTTGACATCATTCAGCTCTTTACCATGGTCAAGGTGAAGACTGACCGGAACATCCATGGTAGCAGCGCGTTTTCTCACGATTTCATAGATGTAGTCATAACCCGAAAGTTTCGCATTTGTCGGTGCAATCTGAATAAAGTTAGGTAACCCTGAACGCTCAATGGCGTCCAGGATAGAAATGGTGGTTTCCAGGTTAGTGGTATTAAATGCCCCAGCCAGAACACGCTTTTCACGAATACGATCGAGCAGGATATTACCGTTTACTAATGGCATGATATTTACCTCTTTCTTCGTTGAAGTACAGTACCTAAATAATATTTATCTGATTTTAACCAGACATTACCTAAATCAAATGGCATATGATTCTCAAGAAAAACCAGTTGTTCAAGATGAAGAACCGGAGCTTCTTCATTAACTTCCAAATAGTGCCCACGTTCACTGCCGACAATTTTTGCTGCGTAGCGGCTTTCTGAATAAACGATTTTTTGCCCTGTCAGTGCTTCCACTGTCGGAAACAGATTTTGCTTATTGAAATCAACATCAACAATTCCTGGACATAGCGAAATATTAATTCTGTTTTCAATTAACATAACCCTTTCACCATCCACGCTGCGCACACGTTTGAGATAAAGAATCGGTGCGCCTGGTTCTATCCGTAGTTTTGCCGCAACACTTTTTGAGGCTTTCTCTGTATATGACTCAATAACCTCAGTCGTGAATGACAAATGCTGACTTTCAAGTGATTCGGCAAAAGATAGCAGTCCCTCTCCAAGGGAGTAAGAGATATTCTCTTTCTTGACGAAAGTCCCCTTTCCCTGAACCTGAATCAACAAGCCTTCATTCACCAGCATGGTGACACCTTTCTTCACGGTTCCCCTGCTGACATGCAGTAAGTCCATAATCTGATTCTCGGAGGGAATACGGTCACCTTTACCGAGCTCCCCTTTATAAATATTTTCGCGGATCCATTCGGAAACCTGCATATATAAAGGAATTTCTGAGTCTTTCAGTATGGTACTCATGTTGTGCTGCTCCTAGTTAGATCGTCTGTATACAAGTATGAACAAGTTATGATAATACAGAGTTTTTTAAAAATTAACTATATGATCAACTTCACAGTTTCAGCCCAACACTCAATTCATCAATTAAAAAGATTGCGTCGAATCATCTGGCCCCCACCTCAGATAATGGGGGCTTCTGCGATTAAGCATCTGCTTTAATGATAATTTTCAGTACGTCATTTTCAGGATTGGCCGCAAACTCGATCGCTTCCCCTATACGCGAAAGGGACCAGGTATGTGTGATCATATCCCGGGTGTTGATTTTGTCTTTTTCCACGATTTCAATCGCTTCTTTCATGTCATATGGCGTGAGTGAGTAGGTACCAACGATAGAAATTTCATCGCGGAACAGGCGTCCAGCATCAATTTCGACCACCGGATTTTTGTCAAATGGCGAGAACACAACCACCCGACCACCACGGCGGACAACATTCACTGCCTGTGAAACCAGTGACGAGACACCCGCGGCAATAATCACCACATCCGGACCTTTACCCTGAGTGATTTCCGCCACGCGGGTTTCAACATCTTCATTTGCCGGGTCGATCGCGTGGGTGATACCGATCTTCAGTGCCAGTTCACGTTTGAAACGGGAATAGTCGGAAACGATAACGGTTGAAGCCCCTTTCAGCGCAGCCAGTTGTGCACTGACCAGACCGATAGTTCCGGAACCCAGTACCAGCACAGTATCTTTTGCATGAATATTGGCTGATTTCAGACCATGCAGACAGCAGGCGACAGGCTCGATCATTGCTGCGCGATCCCAGTCGAGAGTGTCAATAATACGGTGCGTCAGATGTTCAACATGCAGGCGCGGAATGCGAATAAACTCACTGAAACCACCAGGTTCGAGGTTCGTTTTCTTGAACTGGTCACACAGAGTAAAAAAGCCTCTGTCACAGTAATGGCAGTTAAAACACGGTACGTGGATTGCCGTCACCACGCGCTCACCAACCCGGTAGCGGGTAACATCTTTACCTACTTTCACGACTTCACCCGAGACTTCGTGCCCGAGAATAACCGGACCGGTAACCGTCTGATGTTGCGCCTTATGGATGTCAGTTCCGCACAGGCCACAGGAATGCATTTTAATAAGCATATCGCTGTCGCCAATTTCTGGCACCTCGACATCTTCATAACGAATATCATTTTTGCTGTAGTAAACACTGGCTTTCATTAGTTAACTCCATAGCAAAGACGCTCAGTGCGCATCTTGGATTCATAAAGCGGCTTGTAGACCTGAGTGTAAATCGCCTGATAGTGAGCAACCGCATCACTTTCGGGTAGATAACTCAGGGTCTTTTCTTCAGTTGTTCCTGGGAGGGATTCCACATCTATACCTGCGGCTTTCGCCGCCAGTATGGCCGCGCCTTTGCTGACAGCCTCATCGACATTGCAGGCCACAATTTCCCGGTTAAGAATATTGGCTTTGAGCTGCAACCAGTAAGGGTTTTTGCAGGCCGCACCAATGACATTCACGATGGGATATTTTTTCCCTGTCAGCTCTTCATACAAATCCAGCAAGTTTTTAAGTTCAAAACACAGCCCCTGGAATACAAAACGTAGTACATCTTCTGGCCGTGACTTATCATCAAGACCGTAAATCAATGCCCGGGAGCAGGTATTTCTATCCGGCGGACCGCTGCCACGCAAATGCGGAATGAAAATACCGTCAAGGGTTCCGGCCATAACCAAATCCTGCTCGTTGCGCAGCGTTTCCACCATTCGCAGGAACGCAGGCATATCGAGCTCAAAGAGATTTCTGAACCATTCGATTGCATACCCGGCAGAAGGTAGTGAGGCATACAGGGAATGGAGACCCGGAAGCACATGCACGCCATTTGAAACCCGAGCACGAAAGAAACGTCCGGTATTATTGACCGCTTCGGTCACGACCAGCAGTCCCTCTGTCGTTCCTGTGGAGTTAAGGATCTGATCTTCTCTGCTCAACCCGACAGCCACAGAGCCGCACATATGATCATGCCCTGCGATAGCGACACGGCTTTCCGTCGACAACCCGGTCAGATCAGAAACCTCAGATGTGACATTACCAATTGCTACTCCAGCCTGAACAAGCGGACTGAATAAAGAGGGTGAAAGCTCAGCGGTAGTGATGAGCTGTTTATCCCAGTCCATCTCAGCGATATTTAATACCATCGTCCGTGATGCCAGAGAATATTCTGAGCGCTTCACACCGGATAATTTAAAGGCAATATATTCCGCCAGACATAGCCATTTTCGACCTTCCCGGGCATGGCTGACATTGTCATACAGCCACTTAATTTTATTTATACTGTAATTTGAATGCGCAGGGATACCAGTTATCTCATAGATATGTTCTACATCCATTGCAGAAATAATGCTTTCCAACTGCTGGGTAGGCCGGGTGTCATACCAGGTTAATGTCGGACCAATGACATTATCATTACCATCAAGCAGGACCCCAGCCTCCCCCACACTGGCGACCGCCAGTGCAATGATATTGCCAGAATCATCCAAGGTGTTTGTTATTGTTTTAAGGCCATGTAGTATACCTTCCCAAATGAGGCGAACATCAAAATCAGTATTTTCCCCATCCACAATTTTCGGTGTTCTGAAACTGTACTGATTAATCAATTCCAGTGAAGGAATTGCGAACAAACACACCTTACAATTTGTCGTGCCAACATCGATTCCGATCGTATACATCACTCTCCCCTTTTATTTGCAAGGGACAACGTTTGTTTTATTCTGAAGCAGATCCTTCTGCTTCAAAATGGACAGAATTATTTTGCTAGCGGAATGTCACCCGCGGATGCTTCATTATTTTCTGCTGCTTCTTCTGCTTTAAGCTGTTTTTTAGTGACACGATAGAGCCACAGGCACAGCAGGAAGATGACAGGAATAAGAATCAGAGCGATAGTATTTCCTTCAAACACTTTAACTGCCCAGAAACGATACGGATTACCGCCATCGAGCAGGCTGGAAATCTCACCATCTGTTTTCAGCGGGAAATTCATGTCCCGGGCAATTTTGGTCAGGATAGGAGCCGCCGCCGACGCCACATACAAGTTCACCGCCAGACAAGGAATACCGATGAGAAATGCTCTGACAATATTCCCGCGACAGGCCAGTACAACCATAGAGATCGGAACCCAAATGTTTGCAAGGTCACCAAGCGGCAACAGTCTGTTGCCTGGAAGAACAACCGCCAGAAGCACACCGACAGGAATAAGCAGCAGAGCGGTGGACAGGACGGAAGGATGGCCTACCGCGACCGCGATATCCAGACCGATGTACAGGTCATGGCGATCGGGGTAGCGCTTCTTCAGGAAACTACGAACAGCATCAGATAGTGGCAGCAAACCTTCCATCAGCAATTTAACCATACGAGGCATAATCAGCATGACCGCTCCGAGGCTCATCGCCAGGTTTAACACACCTTTAAGATCATATTCCGCCAGCAGACCAATACCCGCCCCTAAAATCACCCCTAACATCATCGGTTCGCCAAAGACACCGAAGCGTTTCTGGATTTGGTCCGGATCCGCATTCAGTTTGTTAATGCCCGGAATTTTATCGAGCACCATGTTCCCCAGAACACCAATCGGGAAGAAAATAACTGCAGACAGCGTTGGTAATGAGATGCCTGGCAGGTTGAAATACTTCTGGATCATAGGGGCACACCAGTCAGCCATCACAAAAGTAATGGCCGCTGTGATGCCGGCAATCAGTAGTCCAAAAAAGAAATTGCCCGTCACCCCATAGACCATCGCGCCGACCATTGAGAAATGCCAGAAGTTCCAGACATCAATATCGACGGTTTTGGTCCAGTTAAGGGTAAGCATAAGTACGTTAATACCAATGGTCATTGGCACGACAAATGGTGCCACCTGAGAAGCCCAGGCGATTGCTGCCAGCGGTGTCCAGCCCAGATCAACAACAGGTAAATCAATACCGGTGTGACTGACCATTTCTTTTGCTGCAGGGCCAAGAGTATCAACCAGCAAACCAAAGACCAGAAATATACCGATAAAACCCATGCCGATGGTCAGAGCCGAACGCAGTGCGCGACTGAAGCCGGTCTGAAGACACATTGCCATAATAAAAATGATTATCGGCAACATGATCGTAGGCCCGAGTCCCAGAATAAACTGGACGGCGGAAAAGACTTTATCCATCACGCTCACCTTTATTGTTTAAGGATGGCTACGATTTTTTCCAGTAATTCTTCTTCACCAAAACCAGTAAGAAGAGGAAGACCGTTCAGAACTGGCGTCTGCAGTTCAGTCTTAACAGCTGAAGTCACAATAATTAAGTCAGCCATGCCATCCTGTTTATTAATAGTGCCAATATTTGACTGGATTGGTTCCACATTAATTCCCTGGCTTTTGCAGTACTGAACAACTTTCTCAGTTGCAACTGCAGAAGTCGCAATACCACTGGTACAGGCGAAGATGATTTTTTTGTTCATTTCAGACTCCAATATAGTAATAAGAATAACGAGGTAATAAGAACCGGTACTAATTGCCTAATAAAGACTTTCTGTCAAAATATCCATAACTTCATCCTTTGAACTCGCCCAAAGGATTTTATCCATCTCATTGCTGCGCTGAAAAAGTCCAATAAGCTTCATCAGGAATTCAAGATGTGCATCCTTTTCCTTTAGAAGTAAAAAGAAAATAACATTGACCTTCATGGTATTATCTGGATCTTCAGCCTGATTAAATACGATCCCTTCAGGACAGGTAACAACGACGAGTTTTTCTTCGCGGATATGCTCCACATCGACATGCGGGATTGCGACCCCCATCTTTTCGAGTTGCATGGCCGTCGGATGATTTTCTTCCCGGGCAATCAGTGCGTCTGGATAGCTCGGTTCTACAAAATTTTTGGATAGTAGTAATTTACTGATCGAGTTAAACAGGGTGTTTCTGTTCTGAGGAGCTTCATTCAGTATGATAAGTTCTGGTTCTAGTCTGGTATTCAAGGACATAACGCTTTGCCTCGTAATCTGTGTCGATAATTAAGGAACATGGCAAGTGACATTCATACTTGTCTATGTACAACCATGCTCAACTTGATTGAACGTTACTCCGAGCTATACATATCGCGCAACCTAAGGAAATGAGATTTGTGTCTGAGTTCACAAAAAAGCATTACTCATTTTCTGCCCATGTGAACAAAAAAAAATAACAATTTGATTTAAATAAATAATTTATTTTTTTGAATGTCTGTTACTGACATTTCCATCTAGCGGTATGCTTAAGATCATGTTGCTGATAACAGAAATCTAAACGCCGTGACCGGCGCTCTTGTCTCGTCACTATCAGGAAAACGGTACCCCACCAGGCAGGCGGGGGTAACCGTACAGCGACCGGTTAGGCCGCATTCGTCACTCAGGTGACAGTGCCTGTTTCATTTGAGTATGGGTAAATGATTACCCTTTTTCAGGCGGGGAAATTCGTCTTTGGCTTTTTGTAATTGTTTCATGAATGCTGAATTCGGATGCAGGGTATGGTGTCGTTGAAGGATAGGAATTTGGCGTTGAAATGCCGACAGTAAAGAAAAGGCATTTGAGTAAATATTTCGGCTATTGTTAGAAGATGAACTACTGTGCAGCTACATTCCGAGCAATGAGTATCTGCGATGACGAAGGGCACCATAATCAACAATTTGCCTGGCTACTTCTGTTAAACATGGACCGTTTCAGGACTCATCCATCCATTTATTTTCCCAGACAGGCCAGATGCCATCGTTTTCCATTACTGCGCAGCATCGTCACGCTTAATGGTTGAATATCAATCAGTTGAAAGGCGCTAACGGGCGCATTGAGCAGCTGAATAACTATCGCACGAATAACTGCAGAGGAAACAATCGCGCCCTGCCCCCCTCGATCAGCCGCTCTAACAGACAACCATGTTCCCGCGCGGTCCATAACTTGCGCAATGCTTTCCCCTCCCGGCGGAGCTTCCCCGGAAAGCCAGCGCTGAAATTCCCCATAATCTTGCTCAACAACCTTTTTAATCGGGCTCCCTGCCCAGCGGCCATATCCGGGTTCAGCAAGTTCCGGAACTGACTCGCCACGCAGGCCCAGCTCACGCGTAGTCTGCCGTGCTGCCAGCTCCGGGGCGGTCCAGATTTGACTGAATGGCCCAAAGCGCTGCCTGAGCTCGCGGACCTGGTTCAGGGAAGTTTCGGTAAGGGGATCGTCAAACGGGAAGCGCGAGTTCCTGTTTGCCAGGGTTTCACCCTGGCAAATCAGCTGGATCACTGAGGTCATGCCATCAGCATCCTTCCGCCAGGTCACGATGCCTCGGCTTGCGCAGCGTCCTTTCGGCAAAGGTACCAAACAGCAGCCCCGTTACGCACCACATTGTCAGCTGAGTGCCGAAAGCGCTCAGGCGAAAACGCCACAGCAGATCGGCGGAAAAGACCTCCGGGATCTCATTCACTGCGGGCATCAGCATGCAGGCGGTAATCAGCATCGCCAGCCCTGCCAACCCTCCCCACAGCGCAGCGTTCCAGCTCCCCAGCCGCGGTCTGAGATGATGGGCACTCCAGGCAGCAGTCACCACAATCACAGCGGAAACCAACAGCATGCTGAAGTAGAGCGCGGTCCGATAGCCAATCGTTGAAGGATCACCCACGGCAGGGGGATTAGGAGGATATTTCAGCCCCGGCATCATGCTCATGATCAGAAACCCGCCCAACGACAATGACAGCGCCAGCGCTCTTGCCTGGCGCGGTCCGGTTCGTTGCCAGCACAGCGACCAGACCAGAGCCAGCGCGCCGCCCATCGCCGCGCTGAACAGGATCATCCCGCTCAGCAGACCGGCACCGGACTGCGTCTTCCGGCTAAACGCTTCACCATCGGCTTCTCCCTCGTGGTGATGCCCGCCCTCCTCACCCACCTGCTTATGGGAAAGGGCTTCTTCAAATGATATCGCGCGATCGACCTGCGGCTCGCCGAAGACGTGGGCAAAGCTGAAGGCGATAATGCCAGCGAGTATCCCCGCCATCATCCCCTGTAACAGAAGTTTTCCCGTCATGATTTTGTCCTCAGTGGCAGGGGAATCCCAGCAGATGCCGGGCATCATGGAAGTATTCGTGTACCTGATTGCCGGAGAAAACGGCAGTTGCCCCTTGCTCCGCCCCGATAAAATAGACGGACAGCATCACCATCAGCGTGATAAATGTAATCCACGGCAGGATGGCATTAAGCGGGATGGGTGCCTGCTTGACTTGAATGTCATTAACGGTATGGTCCATTTTTCTTCCTTCTATCTGACTGTGAATAATATTCAGGGTTTCAGACCGGCGGATGCCGGGCTGACCGCCACGGGGACACGAAGTGCCGGGTGGTGGTGATTATGCGCCGGCGCGCAGGTCGCGCTGATCAGTGCAACCGGCATCCCGTGCGGGGTATTCAGATAAGCCTGGCGCCATTCATCGGTTCGCCGGGTCATATCTTCCTTTCCTGTCAGTTCCAGGGAGAACAGCATTTTTTCTGCGGCGGAGACCCACTGCCGGTAATAGGCATCGTTAATGCTTTCCCCCTCCCGCAATGGACTGGCTTTTATTTCCTCGCTGAAAACATCAACCCACGCTTTCCAGCTGAACTGCCCGACCTGATGGAGGTAGACAATCAGCGAAAAAATCTGCGCCTGCCACGGATGTTCAAATGGGGCGTTATCCGCGGCGGTAGCATCGGAGGCTATCCGGATTTCTGTACTCATAGCGCCTCCAGATAGTCGTCCCACAGGTCGATTCGCACCGTGTCTTTAGGCGGTGCTTTATCGCCCCACAGCTCAGTCGCGTAAAAGCTCACGCTGTAAACGTGCTGAGGATGATCGCCCAGATCGTGAGCAGCCGTATCCGGGGTGATAAAGACCCCATGATCAATCACAATCGTGCCGATCTTACCGCGGACATAGCGCGGCAGGCGGGTATGCCCCGCAGGATTGATATTTTTTGCTCTGACGCGGTCGCCAGGCTGGAAGCTGGCCGGTACATCAATATCTACCCGTGCGCAACCCCCGGTACTGACAACCGCCTGCACCATATCCTGCCGCAGCACCGGCGTTTCCGGCGATGCTGACCGCGGCTTAACCGCGCCGGCAAGCTCATCGGCGGTAATAACGCCCCTCTCCAGCAGAAGCGTCTCGAAAGCATGCATCCAGTGTTCGTAGTAGCTTTCTTCGAGATAGTGCGCCGGGGTCATGCGCTCAATGGCGTGCCGGAACATATCAACATTGAAGTGACCACCAACAAACAGAGAGGCAAAAAGCGAAAATGTGCGCCGTTCCCATTCGTGATGGAAGGGAGGCTCGTTTTCTTCAGTAATGACGGCGCCCATACCATGCATACCGCCCAGGTCATGTATCCCGTTCATCGAATTCTCCAAAAAAGTTGAAAGAAATAGCGCTTGCTACTTATCGCCCGGCTGAAGCGCCACTCCCGTG
Organism: Klebsiella sp. 10-1; assembly: GCF_009758445.1. NCBI lineage: Bacteria > Pseudomonadati > Pseudomonadota > Gammaproteobacteria > Enterobacterales > Enterobacteriaceae > Klebsiella > Klebsiella sp. 10-1. The sequence goes on along the minus strand of NZ_WQRE01000004.1, from coordinate 96,642 downwards.
CCAATCATGGCATCACGGGTGACCAGCGCGACAAGCTGCTCCACACTCCAGCCCTCCGTTCCGGCGGGCCTTTCCGGCAGAACCAGATAACGCAACTCAGCGCTGCTGTCCCACACCCGAATTTCCCTGTCTTCACTGATGTTCAGACCAAACTCGGCCAGAACGCTGCGCGGCTCAATGACAATGCGCGATCGATACGGCGCCGATTTGTACCAGGCGGGCGGAAGACCGAGTGTTGGCCAGGGGTAGCAGGAGCAGAGCGTACAGACCGTCACGTTGTGAACCTCGGGGGTATTTTCAACAACCATCATGTCTTCCCCCTGCACGCCTGAAAAACCCAGTTCGGCAATGGCCTCTGTGCCATCTGCAAGAAGACGGGCCTTGTAATCAGGGTCGCTCCAGGCTTTTGCCACGACAAGCGCACCGTTTCGGGGGCCAATTCGGTGTTCATACGTGTCGATAAGTTCATCCAGCGCCGCAGGATCTACCAGGCCTTTTTCCGTCAGCAGCGACTCCAGCGCTTTCACGCGAAGCGCAATTTCCTCCGGCGGTTCGGTGTGGTCATGGTGGTGTTCGTGGTCGAGAGCCATGATATTTCTCCGATAAATTTAAGGTTATTGCCGGGCCTTTGGTCCGGCGGTTTCACCCTGAGCATACGGGCTGTTAACGGCTACATCTCCTGCCAGTTACCGCTCGCTTCAAACGCGGCGGCGGCCTGATAGATAGTGCTTTCGGCGTAATGGCGCCCAATCAGCATCATGCCGACCGGCAACCCGTCAACCAGCCCGCAGGGCACAGACATGGCTGGATGACCCGTCACGTCTAGCGCAGCCGTGTTGCCAATCATCTCGAATGCCCTGGAGATATACTCGGTAATTGAACTGCCCGGTTGCGGCAGCGGCTGGGCCGTCATCGGGACGGTCGGCATGACCAGCAGATCGAAATCACCGAACGCGCGGTCATAGTCTGCCCGTGCCCGGCGGGCCAGATTCTGTGCCTTCGCGTAATAACGGCCGTTATAGCGCGTCAGGCCATACTGGCCGATGAGCATGCAGATTTTGAGCGAGGGAGAAAGCGTGTCTGCGCTGTCGCGCCAGGCTGCATGTTTGTCCAGCAGGGGGACGTCGTAGAGCCCTTCCCAGTTAAATCCCATACCGTTGCCATGCATCATCTGCATGGTGAGTCCTTCGCAACCAATAGGCGACCACAGCGCGGCGGCAAGCTGATGACCGGGCACTGATACTTCCCGGGCGGATGCGCCAAGACTTTCCAGCCGCGCAACGGCATTACGGACCTTTTCAGCAAGCTGAGGCTGGAGATTGGGTAGCTGGAATCCTTCCGTTACCACCCCGATTTTCAGCCCGCTGACCCCTTTATCAAGCGCAGCGGTATAGTTTCCGCCACGAGAGGTGTACTGGCGCGGGTCAAGCCCGTCCGGTCCGGCCATGACCTCCAGCATCAGGGCATTGTCCTTCACATTCGCGGTAATCGGTCCGGCATGATCGAGGGTGGCTTCAATCGGCATAATGCCGGTATAGGGAACCAGACCGTGAGTAGGCTTCATGCCGTAAGCGCCGCAGAAAGCGGACGGAATACGGATGGAGCCTCCCTGATCACAGCCTATCGCCATATCCACTTCCCCGGCGGCGACCAGCGCTGCACTGCCCGATGAAGAACCGCCGGCGCTGTACCCCCTGCGCCAGGGATTATGTACCGGAGCCGGGTCTGACGTGTGGCTGCCCCCGGAGAGGCAGAAATGTTCGCAGGTGGCTTTCCCCACAATGGTGGCGCCGGCCTCAAGGAGGCGCGTTACTACGGTGGCGTCAAAAGCAGGTACATGCCCCTCAAGCGAAGCGGCGCCGTTCATCATCGGGACGCCGGCCAGGGAAATATTATCCTTCAGCACCACGGTTTTCCCGACGAGCCGGCCTTCTGGAGCCCCCTGCACTTCGCTTTTGTAATACCAGGCATTCAGCTGATTTTCTTCGCCCTCCGGGCGGTATCCTTTTTCACGCGGATATTCAACCTGTGGGATTTCATCCTGTAGCTCCTCAATCAGGTCATAGGCATCGAGATTTGGCTGCATAAGGGCAAGATATTCTGCCGCTTCGCTCTCAGAAATCTGCAGATGAAGCTCGCGTGCAAGCTGCTGCAACTGACTGGCATTGGGACGTTCAATGGACATATTTATTCCTTACATGAAAAATGACTGACTGAATCCTGTTCTGAACATAACGCACCGGCACTGCCTCTACCTGGCTGAGACGGACAGTGACCTGGTCACAAAGGACAGCGTCAGAAAACGCGTGCATAGCGGAGATTCAACCGGAAATTCTCTTCCGCGCCGTTTTCAACGCGCAGATCCCTTCCCAGCTGTATCTGGAACTGATCGCGAGGGGTCACAAATTTGGTTGCTGTGATACGGACGTTGGTGGTCTGCGCCGGATTATCCTGATTTTCACCGTCAACAGTTGTTTCACCGCCCCAGGTCTGACCGAAACCCAGACCGAACGCCAGTGTAGGATCAGGCATATAACGTCCCATAATCTGGGCTGCCCACGCGTTATCCTGCTGAAGGCGGGATGAACCAGGCCCATAATCGTTATTGTCACCGTACCAGATGGCGTCACCGACCACGTCCAGCGCCCACTTTTCAGTGAAATATTTCACCCAGGCCGCCTGCAGGTCGACCTTCCAGCGGTTCTCACCCAGATTTAGCGCATCGTTGTGGTCATAGCTGCCGCTGGGCACATAGAGATAAGGGGCAAAGCCAAAAATGTCGCCTCCTGCGTTGAGTTTGACCTTCAAAGGTACGGTAAGGATCAGATCGCTGGTACCATTGGCTGAGCCGAGGGAAGCCGCATCGCCGCCGCCAGATATCCGCCCGAAAGGCAACAGAAACTGCGGGTCCAGCGTCGCTGACTCAGAAATCTGTACGGTATGCAGCAGACGCAACATGCCGATATCAGAAGTCAGGTTGTAATCAGAGCTGACTTTGTCACCGCGGGAGTGCGCTGAGCCGGTTGAGGCGTGCTGATAATAAAGCAGCCCCACCGTGGTGCCGTCGGGAAATTGACTGTAGTCGCCAGGCGCGACTTCAACGGCGAGCGCTGGCACAGAACCAAGCAATATGGCAGGCAGGAAAAAGCGTAATGCGTGCATAAAGTAATCCCCCGGAGAATTGTTGATGGATAGCGATGTTGTTCAGCGTTGAGCGTCACGCAGCATCCCGGTCATAGGATGGCAGTTGATGTACTCGAAGGTCTGAAAGCGGACGTCTGAAACGGAAACTTCGTGGTAAAGCCGCAGTTTCTGCAGACCGGTTACCACCCGGAAAAACGTGGTGAAAATGCGAAGATGCGTGGGGTGCGATTCTGCCCAGCGCTCAAGCCGGTCTAGTGAACGCCAGAAGCCGATATCGTAGGCAATATCCAGCAGATTTCCGTTGATATCCACGTTGCGGACAAAGCGGTTGCTGTAGCAGCCGAGCGTCTGACCTTCATCCCTCAGAAAATCCATACCAGCCTGCAAAGGAGGGAGCATCTCTGTGAAGTAAAGCTGACGCTCCTGCTCATCCGCCTCCATCCAGTCCTGCCCTGAACGGATAAGCGCGATGTTGTCATGGCCCTGCACCACCACCCTGCCGCCGGCATCAGGATCGCCCGAAATAATGCGCAGTCCATCGTCAGGCTGCAGCCAGTCATTCTGAGAGGCCGGAATACGGTCACGCACGGATCCCCAGTAGCCGTGCTCCTGAATCTCACCGCTGATCTTGTCCATTACCGCGCCGACGCCCGGCAGATCTTCTTTAAAGGCATACAGCGTCTCAAACTGCTCCGCCCGCGGGGCAATAACTTCCCGGAAATAACCGACGTCATCCTGCAGACGTTCATCAGAAGACCACCAGTGATCGAGCTCCGGCTGACGGACCCAGCGGCAGTACGCAGCCGGATCCCGCCAGTACCCCACTACGATAAAATTACCGTAGCCCTGGTTGTCGGTATGAAAAGAGATATCATGATTACCCGGCCCGTCGCTCAGGCTGAAGGTCGACACAATGTGCTGCATTGCCCGGACAGCGTTCTCACGCTTTTCCTCCCGAAACTGCACGCCCAGATAGGCCATAACGACCTGCGTCAGATCGCTACCGGCCCGTCCGGCAAACATCGGGAACGGTGGCTGATAATCGTCGTGAACCCGGCGGGAAAGCGTTCGCGGGCATTTCAGGTGTTTATCAATGGCAGATTCCATAAAGACTCCCGGTAAATAGTTTCAGCGATGGGTTAATTCACCATTGATACTAAGGAGAAATCTGCCGGATACCTGGCTCAACCGGACAATCGTCTGGCTGGGAGGGACACCCCTGATATTTATAAATCAGGGGGTGACTCGTGATGAAAAGAAACAGTGCAGCACTGCCCGTTAATAGTGCGCCCCCCGTCGTTTGGCGTATCTGAATACATCAATTCGCTCTGAAATCTCTCGCAAAACAGTCATGGCGCAAATATTGCTTTCAGTTTGAAACAATTCATTCTGATATGAGGTGTCGCCGTGAACAGTCATTCCGCCTCCCGGGATATACGCTATTCCACCGAACATGTTTCAGTGCATCACCGTTTCGAATACTGGAATGATGTTATTCTTCGTCACTGCATTCCTTCAGATGGCAAACCGCTTGCTGACGGCAGGTTTGACGGTGAACTGGCCGTGCGTGAAGTGGGTCTGGTGGATGTCTGCACTCTCACTTCAACGCTTCACCACTGGGAGCGAAAATCACGACATCTGAGAACGGGACCGGACGATGATTTGTGGCTCGGTTATATTCAGGGGGGATACGGACAGCTGGAACAGGGGGGACGAAAGGCATGCCTGGCGTCTAATGACCTGGTTCTTTATGATGCGGCACAGACTTTTCGCTTCAGCATCGGGGGCAAAAATAACCATCTCATACGGATCCCCCGACATCTGCTGGCAGGAAAAGTGCCTGCCAGCGACGCCCTGACCGCCACGGTCCTTGATGATACCCGTCCGGGCGTTATTCCGCTGCGTGAGATGATTTGCCAGGCAGCGAATACGCCCGTTCTGGTCAACAATTCGGATGTGGCCAGTCGCTTTTCACAAACGATGCTGGATCTGCTGATACTGAGCCTGGAGCTTCAGGATCACCATAACGTGGCTTCAGAACGCGATTTATATGCAAAAATGAGAAGCTATATCAGCAGAAATCTAACTAATCCTGAGCTAAGCGTTGAGAATATTGCTCTCGCTCACCACGTGTCAGTACGCACCGTGACCCGGACTTTTGCCCGGCATCAGAAAACGCCAGCAGCCGTTATCTGGCAGGAACGGCTTTTGGCCAGCCGCGATGCGCTAGAACAAGGGCGAGTATGCAGCGTATCTGAGGCTGCGCTTGACTACGGATTCTCTGATTTCACTCACTTCAGTCATGCATTCCGGAAAGCATTTGGCGTCACGCCCAGCTCGCTCCTGAGGCAGAAAAGCCGGTTCTTTATACAGCCCGGATAGATTGTGAAACGTAAGCAAAGCAGATAATTGATTGTTTAAATAGAAATTTAATGTTCTCAATTCTCCCTTCAGAATATCCTCCGCCAGCGTGGACGTATATACCTCTGCATCAGTAGGGATAACCGGGCGATATTCTCATCCCCGATTTCTTCATCATTACTGCGCATCCAGCTCACGGCTTCCTGCATATAAAGCGTGTTCCACAGTACCCCGGCGTTAGTAACCAGCTCTGCTGAACCCAGTCGATCTTCCTGCCATTCACAATACCGTTTTCCGATCTCTGCGCGCGGTCCGTGGGCGCTCGCTCGCGCCATTGCATAACGGGTGATATCCTTCAGCACGCCATAATCGACATATTTATCCACACGCCAGAATACAGTAGCTCCTGCATCAGCCAGACGGAGAGAAAACTGATAGCCTGGGAACCACAAAAGACCGAAGATCGGATCGCTGGAGCCGGCCATATTTGTCATTATCTCAGTCGGGTTTGTCCGGAGCAGCCTTTCCAGTACAAGTATGGAATCCCTTAGCGTATCTGGGTACGCCAGCGTCATGAAATCCTGATAGCCGATCTGAAATGAGTTTGTGACAGGTGATGCCGCGGCTTGAGCAAAGTATTTTGCGGATTAGTGCCGCATCGTCCTCAATGGATATATTGGGATAAACCCGGCGCTAACTATAACGCAACCAAAGTCCATCGTATCAACCATCCGGACTAATGCGATCGGTTATAAGATTCTCTATTTTTAAAATAAAGAAATGAATATTTTTTTGAATTTATGTAAACCTCATTTACATAAATAAATGCATTCAATTTGGCTTGCCGCTGAATATTTGTAGAAAAAAATGAGTTTTGAACAATAAATTTGAATCAGAGTTAAAATCAAGATTAATTTTAACTTAATGATTGATTAATTAATGAAACAAAGTCATTGTACTTTTTTTGTTACATAATCGAGCGTTTTGAAAATGCGTCTGGTAAACTCACAATCAAATTATGGCTTTATATCCATGACGCTGCACTGGCTAACGGCTGTCGTGGTGTATGCGATGTTCGCACTCGGGTTGTGGATGGTTACATTAGGATATTATGATACCTGGTACCATAGGGCCCCAGGAATCCATAAGGGAATTGGTATTCTTTTAATGATGGGGCTCATAATTCGTATTTTGTGGCGGTTTATATCCCCTCCCCCTCCTGCGTTAAAAAGTTATTCTAAGTTAACGCGTGTCGCTGCTGGATTCGCTCATTCATTACTTTATCTGGCACTTTTCACTATCGTCATTAGCGGGTATCTCATATCTACAGCTGATGGCAAATCTATAACCGTCTTTGACTGGTTTAGTGTACCGGCGATCGTATCGGATGCTGCGATACAGGCCGACATTGCCGGCGTATTACACCTATGGGTAGCATGGGGAGTTGTCATTGTATCTATTCTTCATGGACTCATAGCGTTTAAACACCATTTTATTGATAAAGACGAAACGCTACTCAGAATGCTGGGTAAAACGTCTTCACACCCTGAGGTTAAAAAATGAAGAAACGCTTGCTGGGACTTTCTCTGTTTACCGCGATGTTCATTTCAGGATCAGCTTTAGCTGCTGATTATAAAATTGATAAAGAAGGCCAACATGCATTTGTAAACTTCAAAATTAAACATCTTGGTTACAGCTGGTTGTACGGGACATTTAAAGACTTCGATGGCACTTTCACCTATGACAAAAGTAATCCATCGGCTGATAAGGTTAATGTAAAAATCGCTACCAATAGCCTTGATACCAATCACGCTGAACGTGACAAACACCTGAGAAGTGCTGATTTCCTCAATACAGCCAAGTTCCCTGAAGCGACGTTTGTATCTACGGCAGTCAAAAAGAATGGTGAAAAGCTTGATATCACCGGTGATTTGACACTGAATGGCGTTACCCGTCCTGCTGTTCTGGACGCGAAACTTATTGGTCAGGGCGATGACCCATGGGGCGGCAAACGTGCTGGATTTGAGGCTACGGGCAACATTCACCTCAAAGACTTCAATATTAAAAGCGACCTCGGGCCGGCATCACAAGATGTGGAGCTTATTATCTCGGTTGAAGGTATCCAACAGTAATGGAATAACTCCCGGATATAACAGATCCGGGAGTTATTTAGTTAATATGAGGATAGAGAAGTTTAGTGCCCATATTCGGGACTGTCTGAGCGTTAAAAAAACGCACCTTCGAACGAAGGGGCGTTTTTTCATTTTGGGACTTTATTGATCCACTGTTTTTCCTTTCCCTTCATCTCTGTCAGCATTGAAGGAAGGGGTAGCCCGGGCAGCGGAAGCCGGGGTTGGATAAAAAAGTGGGTCATGAGTTTACCCTCAGGCCAGGGGATGTTGAGCACAGATATCCATAGCACAGGCAGTTTTAAGCCTGTGGGTCAAAGCGACGCAAAACCGCTTCATCCAGCGCGATGGGGTCGCCCTGCAGCTCCGAACTGAGCTTCGCCATAAACTGCACGAGGAAGCGGGCGTTGTGTTCCGCCATCGCTCTCCCTTCATCGGTTTGCATCGTTTTTGGCAGCCTCAGCAGCTTGCACTGAAAATGGTCCAGCGCATAGGTACGATCGTCCAGCTTACGCCTGTCGGCAAAAGGATCGTCAGCATCAAACAGGATATTATTCAGCGCGCCGGAAACCGCGAAAACGCGTGCCAGGCCAATCGCCCCCAGGGACTCAAGCCGGTCGGCATCCTGGACAATCTTCGCCTCTTCGCTCAGGGGAGGAATACCGGCGCTGAAGCTATGCGCCTCGATGGCGTGCAGCACGGCCGGATAGCGGTCGACGGGAAAATCGGCAAATGACGACTGCAGAATGCTCTGCGTCTTTTTCGCCGCCATCACCGATGAGCGGCTGCGTTCGGGGTGGTTTTTCGCCAGGCTCACAATGTCATGAAAGTAGCAGGCGGTCAGGATCACCAAACGGTCAACCTGCCGGTTGGCGGCCAGCCGTTGAGCAGTGCTCCACACGCGACGAAAATGTGAGATGTCGTGAGCGGAGTCGCCCTGCGAGTGATGGCCTATCAGCCAGGTTTCAAATCGTTGCTGCCAGTCAACCAGTTCCATGCGCTTTCCTTTGAGAGAAGGTAGGCTGCGATCATAGCAACTTTAATCCTGATGTTCATATCTCCTGCCATCAGGCCGCGTATACCATGCGATAGCCCCAAGGATTAACCCGACGATACCCAGGACAAGAAAACCCAGCAGCGCGCCCAGCCATTTACCCGTCGTCGAACCCAGATCCCCGTCAATACCCACTCCGGGAATGCTTTGAATGTGCCCGACGACCCACCAGTAGCGCGCCATTGCCCACAGGAAATAACCGCAGAAGGCGTAAAAAGCCCATAGCGCCAGCTTCCCGCCGAGACTCCGTTTCGCTTTCTCTTCCATTTAACCGCTCTCCTTCCTCAGTAACGAAACGTCACTTGCAATAAAAATGTGATTTTAGTCACATTATACAGCGAAGTTTGCCATCAGGCATCCGCAACGTCCGGGGATTTTCATCGACGAATCGATGCCTCCTGCGCCGCCTCTCGCCTGCTCCCGATAGATAATATGTCCTACACTCCCCCCGCTATATTATTTCCCTGAACAACCGATTTTATATTCCTCCGTTAGCGGTTATTTTCCGAAATTCCCGATCGTAGAAGAAGGATATTTATCGCCAGAACATACCTGAGACGCTAAACCATAAACACCATAAATTTTATAACGAGCATGAATTCACAACCATCATCAATAATTCATTGTTATAAAAGACAATAAACCAAAATAATAGCTCACTTGCAACCTATAGAATATTAATATAAAGAACCAAAATGAAACATTTTGTAATATTACATATAATTTACTTACATTTTTAATTTAAATAAAAATGAACCTTCGCAGATAGTATTTATTTTGCATCGAGCACGACTCTTTGACATTCACATTAATTATAAATAAAAGGGAATATATAATGAAAAGAAAAGTACTGGCAATTCTGGTGCCGTCCTTATTAATTTCTGGGGCCGCTAGCGCAGCGGAAATCTATAATAAGAGCGGTAATAAAGTCGATTTCTACGGCAAAATGGTCGGCGAGCATATTATGACCGATACCGACGAAGGCAATCGCAACTCTGAAGATACCTCCTATGCGCGGTTCGGCGTTAAGGGTGAAACGCAGATCAACAGCGACCTGACCGGCTACGGTCAGTTTGAGTACAATATGAAAGCTAACCGGCCAGAAGGCGACCAGGGCAGCGCGACCCGTCTGGCATTTGCCGGTTTAAAATACGCCAACTACGGTTCATTTGATTATGGCCGTAACTACGGGGCGGTATACGACGCAGCGGGCTACACCGATATGCTGGTTGAGTGGGGCGGCGACGGTCTGGTGCATACCGATAACTTTATGACCGGCCGTGCCAACGGCGTTGCTACATATCGCAATACTGACTTTTTTGGCCTGTCCGATGGGCTGAACTTTGCTCTCCAGTACCAGGGTAAAAATACCAACCGCGATCGTCTGAAAGCAAACGGCGACGGTTACAGCATGTCCGTTGACTACAGCCTCGACGGATTTGGTTTTGCCGCCGCCTACGGTAATTCCGACCGTACTGACGAACAGGCTGCCGACGGCAAAGGCGAAACGGCGGAAGTCTGGAGCATCGCGGCGAAGTATGATGCCAATAGCCTGTATACGGCCGTTATGTATGCCGAATCACGCAATATGCTCCCGATGGAAAATAGCATTATCGCCAATAAAACGCAGAGCGTTGAAGCCGTCGTTCAGTACCAGCTCGATTTCGGTCTGCGCCCTTCCCTGGGCTACGTCTTCGCGAAAGGTCAGGATCTCGGCAACAACAGGCACGGCAATGCAGAGATCATGAACTATGTTGAGCTGGGTACCTGGTACTACTTCAACAAAAACTTCAACGTCTACACCGCCTATAAATTCAATCTTCTCGATGAGGAAGACAGCATTGTCACCGGTGCGGCGACTGACAATCAGTTCGCGGTCGGTATCAACTATCAGTTCTGATGCTATTTCACCAACCTAAGCCCGCCTCGTGCGGGCTTTTTTGTTAGCGGCTGACCGATACCAGATTCAGAGATAACCTAAGGCGCAATCGCCGGCAGTGGCTCATTTTTAAATGGGCGCAACCACAGGCTGCATCACACGACTTAGCTCACAAAATGAAGGAGATACTGGCAAACTGCTACCTTGAGCAATCGCTAAGTGATAGCTTATGAGGGCGTGAGAAGCGTTCAATCCCGTCCAGCGAGAGCCGGCATCAGATGGCATACGTAACGGTATACTGAACAACAGGAATTTAATTAAAGGATTTCGAATCAGATAGATGGAAAGGTGAAGTGGCGGAGAGAGGGGGATTTGAACCCCCGGTAGAGTTGCCCCTACTCTAGTTTTCGAGACTAGTCCGTTCAGCCGCTCCGGCATCTCTCCGCTGTTGAGGTTGCTATAATGCCAGGTTCTTTGGCATTTTAATAGTTCCTGTCTCTTTAATTATGTTCAAGTGACGACTTTGCGAGCAATGTGATGTTTAAATGGCCCTGGAAAGCAAATGAAGAGTCCGACAGTGCGGGAATTCCGTGGGAACAGGCGCTTGCCATTCCTGTTTTAGCCAACCTGTCCACACAGGAGCAGCAGCAGCTTGTGCAGATGGCGGCGCGCTTTCTGCAGCAAAAACGCCTGGTTGCCCTACAGGGGCTGGAGCTGAGTCCGCTACAAAGCGCGCGCATCGCGATGCTGTTTTGCCTGCCGGTTCTCGAGCTCGGTATTGAGTGGCTGGACGGTTTCCACGAGGTGCTTATCTACCCTGCCCCGTTCGTCGTTGATGATGAGTGGGAAGATGACATTGGCCTGGTGCATAACCAGCGGGTCGTGCAATCAGGACAAAGCTGGCAGCAGGGGCCCATTATTCTTAACTGGCTGGATATTCAGGACTCTTTCGACGCATCTGGTTTTAACCTCGTAGTACACGAAGTGGCGCACAAGCTTGATACCCGTAACGGCGATCGCGCCAGCGGCGTACCGCTAATACCCTTACGCGAGGTTGCCGGCTGGGAACACGATCTCCATGCGGCCATGAACAACATTCAGGATGAGATTGACCTGGTCGGCGAGAGCGCCGCCAGTATTGATGCCTACGCCGCAACCGACCCGGCGGAGTGTTTTGCCGTCCTGTCAGAATATTTCTTTAGCGCACCAGAATTCTTCGCCCCACGTTTTCCGGCGCTTTGGCAACGTTTCTGCCACTTTTACCGCCAGGACCCGCTGCAAAGATTACGTGATAATGAAGAGCAGGACGCGGACGACACGCGAATTGTGCACTAAAACAACGAGCTGAGCTAAATTTAGCCATCTGAATCAGCTAGTTAAATTTAGTATTGACACAAAAATGCGGGGCCAGTAGTATGCGCCTCGTTCAAACGATTCCTCTGTAGTTCAGTCGGTAGAACGGCGGACTGTTAATCCGTATGTCACTGGTTCGAGTCCAGTCAGAGGAGCCAAATTCTAGTTTTTATGCATCTCGGCGAGTCTCTGTATGTTTTTGATTCAATGAGTTAGCGTAAAAATCTTTCCCGATGCATATCTGTTTATCTCTCCGCATCCGGGAATATTGGTGGTCTGATTTGGGGTCATTTCAGTTCGATAATGGAGTGACCACCATATGTCCCTGTCCGACGCGAAAATTCGTAGTATCAAGCCATCTGATAAGCCCTTTAAACTGACCGATTCTCATGGTCTGTATCTGTTTGTCAATCCGGGCGGTTCACGCCTCTGGTATCTAAAATATCGCTTCAACCGAAAAGAATCCCGTATCGCTTTAGGTGCCTATCCGCAGGTCTCGCTTTCCGATGCCCGCCGGCAGCGCGACGGTATCCGTAAACTGCTGGCGCAGAATATCAATCCCGCGCAACAACGCATGACTGAAAAAGCTGCCGCGTCACCGGAAAAATGCTTTGAGGCCGTTGCACTGGCGTGGCACAAAACCAACAAAAAGTGGTCGGCTGACTATGCAGAGCGCATCCTTGCCAGTATGAAAAATCATATCTTTCCGGCAATTGGTCATCTGCCCGTCACTCTGCTGAAAACGCAGCATTTCACGGCGTTACTGAAAGTTATCGAGGATAAAGGCTTTCTGGAAGTCGCGTCCCGAACCCGGCAGCAACTCTGCAAGATCATGCGTTACGCCGTGCAGCAGGGACTGACCGAAAACAATCCGGCGCTGCATCTGGAGGGCGTCACCGCGCCGCCGGTTAAAAATCACTATCCCGCCCTGCCACTGGAACGGTTACCTGAACTGCTGCAGCGTATCGGCGACTATCAGCAAGGGCGGCAACTGACAAGGCTGGCGGTGGTGCTGACTCTCCACCTGTTTATTCGTTCCAGCGAACTGCGCTTTGCCCGCTGGAGCGAGATTGATTTCAGACATAAAATCTGGACCATTCCCGCCACACGGAAAACGATTGAGAAAGTCCGCTTCTCCGGTCGTGGTGCAAAAATGCGCACTCCGCATATCGTGCCGCTTTCCCGACAGGCGATTGCCATTCTGAAACAGATACAGGAGATATCCGGTCACCTTGAGCTGATGTTTCCCGGCGACCATAACCCGTATAAGCCGATGAGCGAAAATACCGTTAACCGGGCACTGCGCTTAATGGGCTATGACACCAAAGCGGATGTCTGCGGACATGGCTTCCGGGCAATGGCATGCAGCGCACTGGTTGAATCTGAACTCTGGTCACGGGATGCCGTGGAGAGACAGATGAGCCATAAGGAACGCAACAGTGTTCGGGCGGCGTATATCCACCGTGCTGAACATATCGATGCCCGTAAAGCCATGATGCAGTGGTGGTCGGATTATCTGGATTCTGGCCGCGAAGGGTACATTGCGCCGTATATTTATGCGCGGCAGCATAAGGTGGCCTGAGTCAGCAACAGTGTAATTTGTTGACAGCAAAAAGCAGTTCCCGGTTGCTCAGGGGCTGCTTTCTGATTTTACCCATTATGAGCGCCACCCCAGCGGACAACGATGTGCCGCCCGTGCCACATGCATCCACAAAGCAGAACATTGGGATTCTCGTCATGTTATGATCCCTGCGCGATCAGATCACCCGAATGATTGTGGGAAAGCGTTCATCCCATCATATATTTACATGTAATATCATCGTTTTTAGCATACAAAATTTGCACAATTTATTATATTTCATGAAGTTAAATAAGCTACGAAGGGAGATGGAATACCGGAGTGAAAGCGTAGGTAATTTTCTAATACCAATATTTCTTTTTGCGTTTCAGAACATGGACTGTTCTTTTTTTGATTAATGGCGTGAAGGCTCTATTAACCCAAGAGGTCGAACTCATGACACATTTTAAAAAGTCTTGTTGCCTCATCGCATATGGCGAGAAAAGCCAGGTCTGGTATAAAAATCAAGCCTGTCAATCACTGAAAAATATTGAGGGAATTCTAAAAAAAGTCATGCATCGCTGGATACTGTAATTAAAACCACCTGTTTTCTTACCGATATGTCCCACTTTCCACAGTTCAATGAGGTCTATAAAAAATTTTTTAATGGTAAAAACCCACCCGCGAGATCCTGCATAGCCGTCGCCGGCCTGCCAAAAGAGGCTTAAGTGGAAATAGAGATAATAGTCTATATACCATAAAGGTGATAAATTTTACCTTAGCGATATTCTGGTGCAATATTTTATAAACACTAAAAATATCCACCCTGCCTGATGTATAATGGGGATAGTTATCTTTCTGCGTTGATGGCGTCACTATCCATCAACGCAGCTTATTAATGGCAGACAGTGTCAGTAGAATAACTCCCACTCTCTGCTGTACAAGTCAGAAAAGCACCTCGACCTGCGCACCAAAACTTATCTGATAATTTTTATCGTCATTAAATCTCTGATGATCAATCTCGTTTTCCAGCGCTTTCAGATAAGTACTATAGAGACGTAACTCGGGGCGGGAGTTGAGGATACTGGTATCCACTTTATATACCTGCGCCAATGTCACCTTATAGCCAGACTCATTCAACGAGGTGTTATTGGTACGATTTTCCTGTGTAAACCAGCCTAGTTCCAGGGCGGTCTGCATGTTTTTGTTCCAGATCCATGACGGGCGAATTACCGCGCGTGCGGTTTTAAAATCAGTATGCGCGCCGGTATAGGGTGAATACAGATCGTAACCACGGCCATATACCAATGCATGTGCCATGATGATTTTCTCTCCCAAATAAACCTCTCCTTGATCCACCAGTCGCCACCCGATTCCACCACGGTGAATACCATAGTAAGAACTATTGAAATCAAAATCAGGATTGGCGCTAGAGATATTCATAAACTGGCTAGCCAGAGAGTTGTTGGCTATCTGCAGTGTTAACTCATTTGCCCCTTCCAGTACCGGGGTACGTAAAATCGCCTGCCCGAGCCAGGAGGATTTCACCTGATAATAGTCATTATCCGCCTGTGCTTTTTTCTGTTCATTCGTCTGGTTGGCGAAGGCATATTTCGCTCCCAGTTCCAGAGTTGAATGTTCGGTTACTGGCAGGTTTTTATAACGAACTTCTGCAATATTAATGTTCACCTGTGTCGTATCGTTGCATGCGGAAGAGCCTGACGCGCAAACCGTACTGTAGTTATCTACATCATTACGCGTCAGCGCCATGCTGAGTGCGCCAACCGGTAGCTTCCAGTTTTCTATCCCTACGCCAGCACCTGATGAAGTCCGGTTGCTTTTCCAGTCCAGAAGCTGAATTTCATACTGAGGCAGCGTATGTTTACCCACCCATACTGAGGCTTCAGGAGCAAACGGCAGCAGCCCATTCCCTTCCACGTAGAGCTTACTGAGTTTGCCCATTCCACCGCCCGACATTCCTTTCTCAAATGACTCATTGCTCTGCGTGAGCCCCAGATCACCTTCGAATTGCACGTTTGCCCAGACGGATTTATCCCCGTCACGCCATGCCCGTTTTTTTAACGCCAGGTTATACCAGCCATCATATTCGTTACCAAAACGCCCCAGCGACCCCACTCCCCATGATTTAGGCCCGCCGTTGGTGGTAGTCGCCCAACCGGAACGGAAATAACCGGAATATTTAAAGCCGCTGTCATCCTGTACGTACTGGCTGATCCTTTTCAACGTCCCGGGAGACAATTCCGGTTCTGCAGTTGGCACTATAGCCGCAGTCTGCGTCGTCGCAACCGATCGAGGCGCAGTAGATATTGTGGATGCGGCAACAGCATGCTGCTGCGCTTTCTCTCTTTCTTCGTACATTTGTAGTTTCTGCTGTGTTGCGTGCAACTGAGCTTCCATCACCTCCATACGCTGCTCGATAGTTAATTTTTGCGTCTTCGCCTGCCCACCGGCTGCGTAACACGTCAATAATGCTACCGTAATTATGGTTTTTTTATAGATCTGGTTCTTAACCTTCATTATTTCCCCTCGATATTGAATCCCCTTAAAACAAAAAGACCCGCAACCGGCGGATAATAATCCGTCAGTTGCAGGTCTCGCCTGAATTAAATCAGTTACGTCCTGTGGGGTAGAGCAATTATGCATTAATATAGTCAAAACAGGCCATGACAATAATCATGGCCTGCGATCTCTATTATTCCGCAATCAGCAAATTTACCGCAACAGCGACATCACTGCATCTCCAGATAGTATGTGAGTCCTGTCGCTGATTTGTAACCCATCCCAGGTTTCACTATTGGTAATGATAACCGGCGTTACGATGTCATAGCCTGCCTGTTTTATCTCATCTAGATCGAATATCAACAGGAGCTGGCCCTTTATCACTTCATCGCCCTCTTTTACCTGCATATCGAAATATTGCCCATCAAGCTGAACGGTATTAATCCCGACATGAATTAATATCTCCGCCCCCGCCGTTGAACGAATGCCAATGGCATGACCGCTGGCGAAAGTGCTTGCAATGACCCCATCCACCGGGGAATAAATTCGCCCTTCGTCCGGAAGAATGGCCAGGCCGGGTCCAACAATCCCTGCTGAAAAAACCTTATCGTCGACCTCTGCTAGCGGGACAAGGGTGCCTGCAACCGGGGCAGTAATCTGCTCGGCAACAGCCGAAACCGCTTTTGCAGCCGGGGTTTTGCGTGACATGGCGCGATTTTCCCCAGGCACACTTTCTGCAACGACTGGCGGTGCGACGGGATCATCGAACCCTACCACTAATGTCAGAGCCAGACTGCCAATAAAGGCGATGCTACAGCCGATAATGAAGCCAACAAAACCTTCACCATAGAAAATTGGCAGAGTCAGCAACCCCGGCATGCCCAGTGAAATAGCCGAGCTTTTGGCATAACCCACCACTGCGCCACCCAATGCTGCAGCAATCACCGCGCAGATAAAGGGTTTTTTAAGCTTCAACGTCACACCGTAAACCCCCGGTTCGGTAATGCCGAACAATGAAGCAATAAATGTACTCCCCGCCAGAGCTTTCAGTTTTTTGTCTCTGGTACGCAGCATGACTGCAAGTAATGCCCCGGCTTGCGCAAAAACAGACGGGCTGGAAGCGGCTTTAAGAAAGCTGTGTCCCATCACGGAAATATCGTTGATAAAGACTGTCACAAAACCCCAGTGCACACCGAAGATCACCAGTACCTGCCACGCTGCGGCCATCAGCGCACTGGCAATAATCGGGTTAAAGCTATAAATCGACACAAAGAGAGAGGCGACAAATTGGCTGATTGAAATGCCAACGGGCCCGATAGTCATTAGTGTCAGAGGGACCATCAACGTCAGCAAGAAGAACGGCGTCAGAATATTGCGCACACTTTCATGAATATACCGGTTCAAAAAACGCTCGATTATCGACATCAGCCAGATGCTGAAGATTACCGGGATCACCGTACCGGTATATTTCATCATGACGACCGGCAGGCCAAAGAACGTCACCGGCTGACCTGCATCGAATAACCCCTGAACGCTGGGGTAGATGAGTGCCCCTGCGATAGAAACGGCTACAAATATATTGGTTTCAAACTTTCGCGCCGACGTTATTGCCAGCAACATCGGCAGGAAATAAAACATACTGTCAGATGCTGCATGCAAAATAATATAAGTACTCTCTTTATTACCCAGCCATCCTGCGGCAAGTACAATAGCCAGGGCCCCCTTCAGCACCCCCGCAGCCGCCATCGCACCTAATAGCGGCGTGAAGATCCCTGCAACTAAGTCAATTAACCGCCCCAGTAATGAGGCTTTATTTTTCTCCTCATGCTGAACCGGTTGTTTTTTACCGTCATCCAGTAGGCTGGATATCTCGCCAAACGCGCGAAAAACTTCCGGAACGCGGTTGCCAATCACCACCTGTAACTGACCAGACCCATTAACCACAGCGATGACGCCGTCCAGCATTTCGAGTTCTGCCAGATTCACTTTACTGTTATCGACAATTTTGAAACGCAGGCGCGTCGCGCAATGCACGAGCGTTGCAACATTACTCTCTCCACCCACCCGTTGCAGAATATCCTCTGCCAGTACTTTGCTATTCATAATGAGACATCCCGTTTCACAAACGACAGTAATAATCAGGCCACCCTTTGTATTGCCCATCTCTGCTGGCCAGCAGGAAAAAAAGCAAAAAAAAACCTGGATAAAGCAGTGTGCAAACACACTGCTTTATCCAGGTCTCGCCCAGAAATTATCTGGTTACGTCCTTAGCTGATAACTACTTTTAACAAGTTCTGTTGAAAATTACCACTGCAACTGACTAATTTGTGAAACTTATCACTAAATTTTATCGCCGAGAAAATCAGAAAGCAGAACAGAGATAAATCAGGCCCTGTTGATTAATATCAGGTATGTCGATTCGGAACATTATTATTCCAACCCAGCTCTGTCTCCCCGTTTTTGACGTCTTTTATCAGCCCAGGAGATGCTTTTTATTACTGATAGCTAAAACTTCCGACATGATTAATCAGGCCACAGGTATTCCTCCTTCACGGAAGGAGAACATAAAAAGGAACAAAAAAGCCACAGGAGACGGTATAGATGATGTTGGGGTTGTCAAATCTATACCGCGATAAAAAACGGTTTGTTCCTCTTGCTGCGACTGGATATTAATCAGCCAGATTTGCGCCATTAGTGTGGATCACATCACGATACCAAAAGAAACTCTTCTTCCGTCGGCGTTCCAGTGTTCCGTTCCCGTCATCGTCACGATCGACATAGATAAAACCATAACGTTTCGACATCTGCGCAGTCCCGGCGCTTACTAGGTCAATTGGCCCCCAACTGGTATAACCCAGCAACTCCACGCCATCTTCTATCGCCTCTCTGGCCTGCACAAGGTGAGCCTTCAAATACTTAATGCGGTAATCATCCTCAATTGAGCCGTCTGCAGCGGGTATATCTTTTGCCCCTAGCCCATTCTCCACGATAAACAATGGCTTCTGAAAACGATCGTGCAATTCATTAAGCAGGAAGCGCAGCCCCTGTGGATCGATTTGCCATCCCCATTCGGAACTCTCAAGATATGGGTTAGGGATCATCCGGGTAATATTCGCACGAGGGCTCTGATATAATTCCGGCTGCGCGGCAGCGCATCCACTCATATAATAACTGAAAGAGATAAAATCGACCGTTTCTTTAAGATCCTGCAAATCCTGTGCTGTCATGGTCAACTCAATATTATTATCGCGAAAAAATCGCTTAATCCAGGCTGGATACGCGCCACGGGCCTGTACATCACCAAAGAAAAGCCAGTCTCGATTAACACGTTGTGACTTCAGTACATCATCCGGTTTGCAGGTAACAGGATAACGTATTGCCCCCAACAGCATACTGCCGATTCTGGCATCCGGGATGATCTCATGGCAGGCTTTAACTGCGCGCGCACTGGCGACCAGTTGATGATGGATAGCCTGATAAATTTCCTGATGACTTCGTTCTCCTGTCAGCCCGACGCCAGTAAATGGCGCATGCAATGCCATATTAATTTCATTAAAAGTGAGCCAGTATTTCACTTTTTCCCGATAGCGGGTGAAGACTGTACGCGCATAACGCTCGAACAACTCAATCACTGCCCGACTGCCCCAGCCATCGTAGTGTTTGACCAACCCGTAAGGCATTTCGTAGTGGGAAAGCGTGATCAGCGGTTGGATCCCATAATGCGCCATTTCATCAAACAGACGTTCATAAAAGGCTAGCCCTTCTTCATTTGGTTCGCCATCGTCACCATTCGGATAAATACGCGCCCAGGCAATTGAGGTGCGTAAAACTTTGAAGCCCATTTCGGCAAACAACTTAATATCTTCAGGATATCGGTGATAAAAATCGATTGCGACATCCTTGATACAGTCGTTGGTGCCATCGCGTTCAACGACATTGCCATGTATCCCCTGTGGCTGCAGGTCTGAAGTCGAAATACCTTTTCCGCCTTCATTCCATGCACCTTCAATCTGGTTTGCGGCCATCGCGCCACCCCACAGAAAACCTTCCGGAAATCTCATTTGCATTACTGTTTTCTCCTTATATTGCTGCTGTTAACCACCGCTCAGACGATTAATATGGATAGTCAAAAACATTACTTCATCGGTGGTGAGCTGGCATTGATAATTCCTTTCCACATAGCCATGAATTTTCATCGCGCAAGCATAGGCAGCGGGCATCATATCGGTAATCCCTTTATAAATACTTTCATCACCATGTTCGATGGTATTACGGTTCATCAGACGCAGTGCGAAGAATTTAAGATGGGTAATAAAGCGCTGATAATCCAGAGATTCTTCGTCATAGGTCAGGTTCAAATCGTATTTCAGGATCGTCAGTACATCCTTAATGATGGTGGCACTTTGCATCGTGCTTTGCATATCACTGCTATTTCTGGCATTCGCCAGATGCAGGGCAATAAATCCAGCTTCATCTTCCGGAAGTCTGATATTTAGTCTGCTCTCAATAAGTTGTAATGCCTCAAGTCCAACAGAATACTCCTGGGCATAAAAACGTTTAATATCCCACAGGAGAAAATTCTTTATCGCCAGCCCACTATTTTGCCGCTGAATGGAAAAATTGATGTGATCGCTTAATGAGAGAAACAAAGTATCCTGCACAGTAATAACCAGTCGCTGTTGCGCCAAGTTAATGATCTGCTGCGTGACGGCCAGATACGCCGGCGGAATTTCCGACAATAATTGCGAAAGAACATCAGCCAGACCTTCTGATTTTTTGATAAACTGACTCTCAATCTGGCTATTGTCGATCACATCTCCCGCTTTTTTGCCAAAACCAATACCCCGCCCAATTGCCACAATCTCTTCTTGCTTAGAGTTGGAGAGCAGGACAGCGTTGTTGCTGAGTATTTTTTCTACTTTCATTTCAGCCATCTCACTGTTTAATTCTGGGACCCTTTCTGACGAAGGCATACCAAAAAAAGCAAAAAAAAACCTGATTCCATTGTTGCCGGATAATGCAACAATGGAACCAGGTTTCGCTCAGGTCATTCTGATTACGTCCTGAGCATCCTTATAACGAATCACTGCATACAGCTCAAGTGCTTGTAGTGGAAAGTGTGACGATAATCATGGTTGGTTTGGCTACCGATGAAAAGCCGCGGTACATCGAAGGCAGGGAAAGGTGCCTGCCCCATCAGGCGGCGCCAGCAAAAAGTACAGGTGGGATCATCATCAATGCTTTCCTCATGTCGCGGACAGGGAGCATCGCTCCCCTTAGATGGCAACCCCATAGCCCTCTTGCAGAGAGACAGGAACATACTAGGATAGATTGTTGTCATTTGTATGTCATGAAAATGACATTTAATAATGTGTTGTAAGAGACATTGCAATGACAAGGGTTAGATTATGACAGTGATAAAAGCTGTGAATATTGAACAAACGTATGAACTACTCAACTCTAATCAGCACGAAGAAATAGAGCTTGATTTTGATACAGATACTGATGACTTTTTAAATATCGCAATCACCTATGGCGACAGAGGCGAAAAAACCAAAAAAAAGGCCGGTTTGTTATTAAACTCAAAAAAAAGTAACCCTTTAAATAATTCTGTGTAACTGCCACCACGTCAAAGGTGATCGCTCAGGCGGTCACCGAACTCGATAATAAAGCGGCTCATCGCCAGTTCGGGAGCGGCATACTCCATTTTTTCGATGCAACCTTGATTGCCAGGTAAATAACTTTTCGTACCGAGTCATCCGTCGGGAACACCTTGCGCTTCTTGATAGCTACGCGGATCACGCTGTTCAGGCATTCGTGGTGTAGATAGATTTTCGGATGTCAGGCGGATAGCCGAAGAACGTATTGAGGTTTTCCCAGTACGCACGCCAGCTTTTACTGATTGTGGGTATTTATCGTCCCAGGCATCCGCGAATGCATCCAGCGCCGTTTCAGCGGTCATAACACGCCATGTTCGCATACTGACTTACAGCGATCCTGCCCCGATGCCTCTGCTGGTGGCAAGTGAGAGCGTGGAAGTGGAAGCCATTAACGCTTTACGCAATGCGTTTCTGTCTTTGAATATGCGGCAGGATGCCGTATTTTTACAGGTACTGGCGCTACAAGGCTTTATTGCTCCGCCTTCCGATGCCTGGAAAATTGTCAATGGCCGGGCACAAATCTCATTCGTGCGAGGCTATGGAACGTTGCAATAAAAATAAAATATATCCTGAAAGTTGTCGCGATTAAAACAGATACAGTTAATCAAGATTACTCGATAAATCAGGTAACTAACGAAACTTTCGCCTCATACACGCTTGTTCAACTGTCCATGTCATCCTCCCGGTAAGGGCATCTATCGCGACACTCAGGTGACATATCCTGATGTTTCCTTCGCGATACTGTCCACCTCATAACTTGCATGCTATCTATTTTTAATTAAAAACAATCTTATTCACTTATCGACATTTTGCGACAAACCGATTTCAGGACTATGTTCAGGTTGAATAGTTCTTTCCAAATAGGTTGATAATAATATAAACGTTTTAGCCGATGTCACCCCTTGCAATTTATATAATTTGGCGATGAGCCCTTCTAATGCTCTTGCATCTGTTGTCCTTACTTTCATAATTGGATTTGACTCTTTATATCCAGACGCTTTTTCTATCTTATGGTTACGATAACTTTCTGCGTATATATTCCCGTGGTGAGCGGTATCCCAGGGCACTGTGCGGATGATGTTCATTGTAATGGCTGAACGCCACTGCCAGATTTATCAACGCCATCTGGCTGTCCGCTTTTGGCATGATGCTGTGTAGTCCCGCTTTATCGTCTTCACGAAGCTTTCCGCGATGCCGTTACTTTCCGGGCTACGCACCCTTCGATTAAGGATAGCGTTGCATCGACCTGTTGAACTCACAGCACTAAGCGGACATTCGAACTTTTCCCTGGCCCGGACATCTGAACTTAGCTTTGATATACAATGTAGTAAATAAATTGAGATGTCCGTCTCTCTGACCACAAATGACATGTCCGCGCTACAGTCTCACCTCAGCGATCACAGCTTTCTTTCAATATCGCAGGCGACGTCCTCGATCCCGGTTTAAAACGGAGAAGCTGATGCCGTTTCTGGGGCAATCTCTGTTACATGCGCTGCTGATCCTGCTCGGAGTCACGCTGATCTGCTATCTGCTGCTTTTTATGCTACCCGCCGACCTGGCACGCCAGATCGCCTGGCGCAGCGCCACGCCGGAAGTGGTCGAAAACATCCGCCATCAGCTGGGGCTGGGCAGCCGTCGTTCAGCGTGACGCTCCCGATCCGTTTCGATCTCCGAGAGGTGCGCAGGTGAGGCTCAAGGCGCCTGCCGCTCCTAAGCCAGTATGCGGCGCATCACCTTCCCGGAGAAGGTTTTAGGCAGTGCCGAGGTGATGTGGATGCGCCGCGGCACGGCGAAGCGACCGCATCTCGCCACCAGCCGGGCGCAAATGTTTTTTTTGAGCGCGGCCTGCTGCGCAGGATCGGCGATATCGGTGACCACAAACAGCGCCACCATTTCCCCCAGCAGGTAGTGCGCCGTCCCGGCGGCAACCACCTCGACAACCCCCTCAAGCCCCATCAGGGCATTTTCTATCTCTGCGGTGGCGATGCGCTTGCCGCCGATATTCATCACGTCATCCATCCGCCCCTGGATAATAATCCGCTCACCAACCCTTATCGCGCAATCGTGGGTAGCATAGCGCCACTGTCGCTGCCGATACGACCAGTAGTACTGGTCGTGCTGGATATCATTCTGCCACAACGTCGACATCCCGCCCGGGCCAAGCGTACTGTTAATCACCAGCATGCCCGTCTCTCCCGGCGCGCAGGTTTTCCCGCTGGCGGGATGAACCACCTCAGCCGCGCGCGTGAACACCGGCGAGAGCGCTCTACCGGAGCCGGCCAGCAGCGGCCAGCCGGATTCGGTCTGCCAGTAATGGTTCTCGCAGGGCACCCTCAGCTGTGCGGCCACCCACTCATCGGTGGCGTTATCCAGCGGCTCGCCGGCGAGATAGAGCGTGCGCAGCGAGGTCAGATCGGCGCGCGGCTTACCCTGCCGCCGGGCCATGCGGATCGCCCCGGCAATGGTCAGCATCCGGGTGATGCCGAGGGTTTCCACCATCTGCCACCAGTATTCTCCCGGCGAGTTAACCTCGCAGAGCACCGTCGTCAGCCCCGCCAGCAGCGGCCCATAGATCCCGTAGCTGTGCCCGGTCACCCAGCCGGCGTCGGCGGTAGTAAAGAAAATCTCGTCGTCCCGCAGCCGAAAGAGATGTGCAAGGCTGGCCAGCAGCGCCACGGCGTAACCGCCCGTGTCGCGGACGATCCCTTTCGGCGTTCCTGTAGTCCCCGACGTAAACAGCAGATGCGAAGGCGCGGAGGCCGCAAGCCAGGTACAGGGCACGACGCTGCCACGATGTCGTGCCAACAGCTCGCCAAACGCCCGGCTGTGCGTATCTACCACCCGCAGTCCGGCCATCCGCCCGGCGATAACGGGCAGTTCCTTACGGCCTCGCTGCTCGCGGCTATGCAACAGCAGCACCGGCTGGCTGACGGCGATGCGCTGCATCAGAGCCTCATCGGTGACAGCGGAATAGAGCACGACATGCACCGCGCCAATACGCGCGCACGCCAGCATAGCGACGGCCACCAGCGGCGTCATCGGCAGGGCGATGAGTACCCGGTCCCCCGGCTTCACGCCCCAGCTTTGCATCATGCTGCTGAGGGTATTCACCTGCTGCCAAAGCTCGCGATAGCTAAGCCGGTGCGTTTGCCCGAGATAGTCGCGATGAATAATTGCGCACTTCTCCCCCTTCTCTGCTAAATGGCGGTCCAGGGCGTTGAAGCAGAGACTGGTGCGCCCGCCCGTAAACCAGCGGCAGCGCGGGCTGCCGTCAAGGCTTTCCACCACCTCGGTAAAATCCGTTTCCCAGTAAAGCCGCGCGGACTCTTCCCGCCAGAAGTCGCGCAGAAAGGGATCGTGCTCACTCTGCACTGTTCGCATCGACGGCCTCCTGCGCGGCGATATGCCCGGCGCTGCGCGCGATGATCTCCGCCTGCCACAGAGCGTCATCGCCTACGCCTTCGAAACGCCCCGACCCCCAGGTCCAGAGCCAGGGCAACCCAAGGAAATAGAGGCCCGCCTCAACCGAGACACCGCGCTGATGGCGCGGATAGCCTTTCTCATCGAACGCCGGGACCTCGATCCAGCTGAAGTCGGTATGGAAGCCGACCGCCCAGATAATGGCCGAGATCGCCGCCAGATCGATCGGCTCAGCAGGCCCATCGGGTTGCCACGGCGCCTGGTAGCGGGCTTCGACCGGGGCATCAATGCCCTGCCGGGCAATCCACGCATCGATGCTGTCTTTAATTTTTTGCGCGGTGGCATCAGCGCCATCAAGGTTGGCCCGCAGGTCGTCAGCGGTGTGCAGTTTGCCATCGGCATACGCCAGCAAACGCCCGTGCAGACGCATTCCCTGGAGCGCAAACGCGCGTAAATCAATATCGCGCCCGCCGTCGCGCCCGGTCACATAGTGATTGGTTTTGCGCCGGGCCTCCTCGCCCTGCGGATGATCCTCCACCGTCAGGCGGTAGTGGCCCATATCTTCAAGCCAGTCCACCACGTCGCGGCCACGATAAAAACGCGCCACCCGCGGCGCGCTGCCGACGCATAAATGCACCTGGCGTCCCGCGAGGTGTAAATCTTCGGCGATTTGCGCGCCGGACTGCGCCGAGCCCACCACCAGCACCTCCCCTTCCGGCAGCTGCTGCGCGGATTTGTAGTGGGCGGAATGGATCTGCACGATGCGCTCGGGAAGCCGGGCGGCAAGCTCCGGAAAGCGCGGGTGATGGTAGTTCCCCACGGCGACCACCACCTGGTCGGCCTGCAGCTCGCCGAGGGAAGTAAACAGCGTAAACCCGCTGTCGCGCTTCACTACCCGCTGGACGTTGACCCCTTCGCGCAGTGGGGCGTTGAAGCTCCGGGCGTAGCGTTCGATATAGGCCACAATGTCGTCCCGCAGCATAAAGCCGTGGGGATCGTCGCCGTCATAAGGAAAGCCGGGAAGTTTGCATTGCCAGTTTGGCGTCACCAGGCAGAAGTTATCCCAGCGCTGCTCCCGCCAGGCCCAGGCCAGACGATGGCGTTCCAGCACAATATGACGGATGTTTTTTTGCGTCAGGCTCCAGCTCATGGCAAGACCGGCCTGACCGCCGCCAATAATGACGACAGGATAGGAGTTCGTATTCATCGTTTTCTCGGTTAAGGTCAGGCTGTAATGGGGGTGATTTTTTCTACCGTAACTCTCTGCTCCGGGCTGAACTGCGCCGCCTTTTGCACAATCGCCGCCGATTGATCCTGCGCACTGGAGCAGTAATAGCCAAACTTCGCTTTGACCCTTTCGCTCGCCTCATCCAGCGCGCGCGTGGTCACCTGCACAAACTCGTTCAGCGCGTAGGGATGGTTAACCAACAGGTATTTCTCAATCGCCGTCGATGGCGAATAACAGGTTTCTTTGCTGCCGTCAGGCCAGCACACCACAAAATGCATTGCAGGCATTATCTGTTCCTCTATTGGTGAGTTATGCCGGTAAACGCCTGTTGCGTCAGATCCCAGTAACACGCGCGCTGCTCCCGGTAGCGCAGGAGCAGCTTTTGCTCGCGGGTAAAATGCCCCGCCGCGGCGCAGGCGATACCGCAGGCGGCAAAGCGCTGCGCCACCTCGTGGCAGCGCGCCTCGTCCACCGCCAGCAGAAAGCCGAAGCTGGGAAAGGCGCACAGCCACTGCTCCAGGTCGATATCCGGCGGGATCGGGATCTGCTCAAGCGTTACCTCAGCGCCGAGGCCGCAGCTCTCCAGCATCATCGTCAGCGTCCCGGCAAGCCCCGCCTGGCTGATATCCTTCGCGGCGCAGAGGCTCCCCTCGGCGGCCAGCTCCGGCAGCAGCGCGAGAGCCCGGCGCAGTTCGGCGGGATCCGCACGGGTCGCCGCGTCCCAGTTATTTCCCGGCGGGTGCCACCTCCCCTGCAGGTTGATGGCGACCATCAGCGTCTGCCCGGCCTGCGCTGCGCTGCTGCTGAGCGGACTGGCCGTTTCGCCGAGCACCGCTACGGCCAGCTGCGACCACTCGCTGCGCAGGTTGGTATGTCCGCCGACGATTGGCACCTGATAGGCGCGCGAGGCCGCGGCCATCCCCTGTAAGATCTGCGCCGCGTGCGGCTGCGCCTCGTCCCACAGCGCGTTGACCACCGCCAGCGGGCGCCCGCCCATCGCGGCGATATCGCTCAGGTTGACCATCACCCCGCACCAGCCCGCAAACCACGGGTCTTCTTCCACAAAGCGGTTGATAAATCCCTCTATCGCCAGCAGCTTGTAGCCGCTGCCGTCCGGGATCAGCGCGCAGTCATCGCCGTTGGGACACGGATTGGGCCAGGCGTCGCGCAGCACGCGCGCCACCTGCTGGATGTCGCGCTTGTGCGCGATGCCGCTAAAGGCGTGTAACCGCGCGATCAGCGCCGGCAGGCTCGGATTCATACGCGCCCCCCCGTCAGAAAAGCCGCGGCGTCAGCGGTTCGCGGAGGGCGCGAGGTCGGGATCACCATCCCGCTCCGGGGATCGTCGCAGGGCGGGTAAAACGCTAAATCGGCCTGCATCCGGGCATGCCTGACGCCGCGCAGCTCAAGCCACTCCAGGGTTTGCCAGCGCATGCGGCGAAATAGCGGTTCGTTCTGATGCTGAACCTGGGCATAAAACGCCTCGCAGCCCAGGGCATGCGCACTGCATACCGCGAGGCGGATCAGCATCGGCCCCAACTGCCCCTGGCGGCGATATGCAGCGTCCACCGCCAGCCGCGACCCCAGCCAGACTCCCGGCGACTGCTGATGGATGCGCACCGTGCCTACCACCCGGTCGTGCCAGCCGGCCAAGCAGCCCAGCGCCACCAGCAGGTGGGCGTGATTATCGATCTCATCGCGATCGTCATCGGCGAACAGCCCCTGCTCGCGGCAAAAAACCTGCCGCCGCAGCGCATAGGCTTGTTCGCGCTCCCACGGCAGCGTGACCCATTTAATGGTATATCCGGCATATTCATTCATCGCTCGCTCCTTAGGCCGTGGCCTGTTCAAAGCTGGAGAGCGACGAACAGGCGCCGCAGCGGCCGCAGCCAGCTTTGATATCGCTGGAGCGCAAATGCGCCTGGTTCAGCATCTGGCCCAGAGGTTGCAAAATCGAGGACATAAACCGGCTGTCCGGTGCCGGATGGTGCTCCAGCGGCGTACCGCTGATCGGCACAAAGGGCACGACGAACGGATAGACGCCCAGATCAATCAGCGTTTGCGATAGCGACAGAATGGCCTCCGGCGTGTCCCCCAGGCCGGCAAGAATATAGGTGCTGACCTGCCCGCGCCCGAAGACCGCCACCGCGTCGGCGAAGGCCTCAAGGTACTGCTCGACGCTGACCTGCGCCTTGCCCGGCATAATGCGCGCACGTACCTCCGGCGTTACCGCCTCCAGGTGCATCCCCAACGCATCGATACCGGCCTCTTTCATCCGCGTAAACCATTTGGCGTCCCCCGGCGGTTCGCATTGCCCCTGCAACGGCAGGTCCACCGCGGCTTTGATGGCGAGGGCGCTTTCCACCAGAATGCGCGCGCCGCGGTCACTGCCCGACGGCGTACCGGTGGTCATCACCATGTGTTTTACCCCGTCCAGCTCCACCGCCGCCCTCGCGACTTCGGCCAGCTGCTCCGGCGTTTTACGGGCAATGGTGCGCCCGGCGGCCAGCGACTGGCCGATGCCGCAGAACTGGCACGCCTTCGCCCGGTTCTCATAGCGAATACAGGTCTGTAGGATGGTGGTCGCCAGGACGTCCGTGCCGTGCAGGGTGGCAATGTGTGAATAGGGGATCCCGTCCGCCGTTTGCCGATCATAAAACCTGGGTTTGCTGGCGAAGCTAATCTCCCGCACCGGGATGGCGTTGTTAAACAGCCGGGCGGCGCCGGACGCCTCGTGCTTCACCTGCCACGGCGAGCGATGGGCGGCGTGGGTGTATATCGGCACCATCACCGTCACGCCGTCAATGTTCATCGCCTGATGATCCGATGGCCCGGCGCCGCCGTGGCGGCTGACGTGCTCCTGCTGCGGGTTAATCACGTTAACCCCCTGAGTCAGCAGCTCAGTAATCAGCTGCTGGCGCGTGGACGGTATGTTCTGCATCGCGACCTCCTCCGGTTTCGGGTTCTGTTTCACGCGTCACGACATAGCGGGCCGGCGTGTTATCCAGCCGCAGGCTAAGCAATTCCGGGCGGGCGTAGTGGCCGACCGAATCCATCATCCGTTTGCGTTTGGTAATCAGCGCCATATCCAAATCGGCAACCAGTATTCCTTCGCCCTGGGTCAGCGGCGGCGCCAGATGACGGCCCTCCGGCGAGATGATAGCGGTGTGGCAACCGCCCCGCAGCCCCTTCTGCAGGTGGGGATCCTGGGTCAGTTCAGCAATCTGCTCTTCGCTCAGCCAGCCGGTGGCATTGATGACAAAGCAGCCGGACTCCAGCGCATGGTGGCGAATTGTGACCTCCATCTGCTCGGCGAAAATGGGGCCGACCAGCGAGCCGGGAAACTGGCTGCAGTGGATCTCTTCGTGTTGCGTCATCAGGCTATAGCGCGCCAGCGGGTTGTAGTGTTCCCAGCACGCCAGGGCGCCCACCCGCCCGACGGCGGTATCCACCACCCTCAGCCCGGCGCCGTCTCCCTGCCCCCAGATCATACGTTCATGGTAGGTCGGCGTGATTTTGCGCCGCTTGAGCACCAGTTCGCCGCTGGCATCGAAAACCAGCTGGGTATTGTAGAGCGTACCGCGATCGCGTTCGTTTACCCCCAGGACGACCACGATGCCGCGCAGACGCGCGCGCTCACCGACGGCGCAGGTGATCGGCCCCGGCACCACGACGGCCTGTTCATACAGCTTGAGATGGGCGGCTCCCGCGCTGATCGCCGGGGTAATAAACGAGAAGTAGGGGTAGTAGGGGACAAACGTCTCCGGAAAAACGATGATCTCCGCTCCCTGCTCTGCAGCCTCGTCGATTGCCTCCAGAACCCGGGCCAGCGTCCTGCTGGCCTCATGAAGGTCCGGTGCAATCTGGGCTGCTGCCGCGCGGATAATGCGTGATTCAGCCATCATGCGCCTCCGTTTACATCGTCCAGGTGTCGATGATGACTGCGTTATCCCGCACGTGGAGCAGTTTGAGATCGAGTACATCCAGCGGGTTGATGGGGCGAATGCCTTCCAGCAGGGAGGGTTCGCCGTGGCCGTACAGCGCCTGCAGGGCAAAGCGGCAGGCGTAGACTTTCCCGCCTTCGGACATAAACTTCTTCAGTTGATTGGCGTAGTTCTGATGGCCCGGGAAAGCTTCGGCGCCGAGGGTGGGGAACCCGCGCTGCACACCGAGCATCACCCCCGGGCCGTACAGCAGGATGGAGGTGGCGAAACCTTTGCGCTGCAGACGAGTCGCCTGCAGCATATTGACGAAGCCGATCGAACCTTCGAAAGCGACGGTATGGAATGTTACCAGCGCTTTCTGCCCCGGCTCGGCTTTTACGTCCTCAAAGACTTTCTCTTCATAATCGACCAGGAAATCACCGGTCTGGTGGGCTGGTAATGTGACTTTTGGCATAGCGCTCTTCTCCCGATAGTTATAGGGGGAGTGTCTCTCCCCGTTATGGCACATCCGCAGGTGATGCCATGGGAGTAGAGCAAGCGCCGTGCCAGAGGACGCTCGCGGTGATGCAATCAATGACCTATCAATTGCTCAAATTGTGCGCTAAAAAATTTTTATCCCGGCAGTCGCCCCGCCTTCAGCTCTGTACAGAACCCACACTATTCCGCGGGAATGCACCGATTTGATGCCTTTTTGCACCACAAATGCACACAATTAAAATCATTATGCAATCAATGATGCAATCAATATTAAATATGATTGCATGGCACCGAACAACAGGGAATAGTGTCTCTCTTTGCCGCTCTTTTCAGGGGGAGCCCTATGCTGAACAAAATCGCCAACCGCTGGAAAATCCATCAACAGCAGCATACGGCGCGCCCGGCCTACCTGCTGATTGCCGATATCATTGCCGATGGCATCAACAGCGGAGAGTTTCAGCCCCGCGACCGCCTGCCGCCGCTGCGCGATCTGGCGGCTCTCCTGGCGATTAACTACACCACGGCGACCCGCGGTTACGCCGAAGCCAAGCGGCGCGGGCTAATCGACTCTCGCCCGGGGCTGGGGAGCTTTATCCGCGGCAAAGTGCCCTCGGTACCGCTCAACGGCGGCAGCAGCTATGAGATGACCATGAACTCGCCGATTGAGCCGGGAGAGGAGCTGGCGCAGGCGATCGCCGCAGGGGCCATTAACCTGTTTACCCAGAAAAATATTCTGGGCCTGCTGCGCTACCAGGATTTTGGCGGCCTCGCGGATGATAAAGCGATGGCGAAAGTGTGGCTGGAGAAGCAACTGCCGCCGGTCAGCATCGACGAGATTCTGGTCGCGCCGGGGATCCACAGCGCGCTGGTGGGGCTGCTGACGCTGCTGTGTCGCCACGGCGGCAGCGTGTGCGTCAGCGATTTGATCTATCCCGGACTGAAAGCCATCGCCAGCCAGCTAAATATTACGCTGCAATCCCTCCCCTGCGATGAGGACGGCCCGCTGCCGCGCGCGTTTGAACATCAGTGCCAGACCGGCAATATTTGCGCGCTCTACGTCAACCCGACGATCCAGAACCCGACCACCCTGACCCTGCCGTTACGCCGGCGCGAGGCGCTGGCGGACGTCGCGCTGCGCTACAGTATCCCGGTGATCGAGGATGAGGCGTACGCCGCGCTGGCGACTCAGCATATCGCCTCTTTCAGCGAGCTGATTCCCGAACTGACCTGGTATCTTACCGGAATGTCGAAATGCTTCGGCCCCGGGCTGCGCACGGCGTTTGTCAAAGGACCGGGGAAACGCAATACGCAGCTGCTGGCGGGAGCACTGCGGGCGCTGAACGTCATGGCCAGTCCGCTGACAAATGCCCTGGCCGCGCAGTGGATTCAGGAGGGGACGGCGGACCGGGTATTGCAGTCGGTACGCGCCGAATCGGCGATCCGCCAGAAAATAGCCGCCGACATTCTCAAGGAGTTCACCTATCGGGCAACCCCGGAGGGCTTCCACCTGTGGCTGCTGCTCCCGCGGCATTTTAACTGGAACCCTGCGGAAATGGCGGTGCAGCTGCGCGATCTCGGGGTCAGCGCCGTCTCCAGCGCCGCCTTCTGTACCGATAACAACCCGCCGGACGCCATTCGGATTTGCCTCGGCGGCGCCTGGTCGCGGGAAGTCTGTACTGAAAATTTACATACCTTGGCCCACGTGATGCGCAACCCGCTGAACTTTGGCAGCGTGATTTTGTAGGTGTAGTGGTTCAATGGTTTTAGACACGCTCAGAGGTTATAACTGACATCACTGATGAGGTGATCATATGAGCGCACGAATATTTACTCCTGAATTTAAGCGCGAATGCGCAGAACTCGTTGTAGACCATGGCTGTTCATTCAGGGACGCCAGCGAAGCTTCTGCCGTGGGTATTACGGCAATGCGTCGCTGGGTCAGGCAGTTACAAATGGAACGTGGGGAGCTGGCTCCAGCCATTTCGGGCAATACCCGCGTAACGCCTCTCACGCCTGAACAGAAGTATATTCGGGAGCTGGAAGAGCGGGTAAAATGCCTTGAAAGAGATAAAGATATCCTGAAAAAAGCTACGGCTTTGCTAATGTCGGACTCCATAAGGCCCTGATAATTATCACCGCATTAAGCGGGCCATATAGCGTAAAAGAGCTCTGCCAGGTACCGGGAGTGCACCAGAGTCTTTTTTATTATCACCGGGAGCAAAGTAAAAAATCGCATATTACGCGTGAAGCTCTTCGATGCAGGGGGGCAGAGTTGCATCAGATAAGCCGATCTTCAGCAGGAGCCAGAACGCCCTCCAGATTACTGAGAAATGAAGGTAAAGATGTTGGCCGTTATAAAACCAGCCGGCTGATGAAAGAAGCGGGTCTGGTGAGTAAACAACCCGGTAAACAGAGCTACCGCGTACGGGAGCATGCATCCTCTCTGGCAGGTAATAATCTGGACAGATGCTTCAGGGTTGATGCACCGAATATACAACTTACCGGAAGATAAATTTCATCCTGACGTTAATGTGGGCAAAAGCGAGTCTGATTACGGATGCTGTCGTTTCTGACAGACATGGAATAAGCAACTACGAACGGCAGTTTCATTAACTCCGAAGTGGATCCCAAGGTGTTTGCTCATATTTGAGAAGCCCACTTAAGGAGACTTAAGCGTTTTTTTTAATGCCTCTTTTTTGAATATTTATCCGGTTCAGATGCAATAAGCTGGCATGGCATAAGAGCACGCAGAACACCGCCGACCGTCTGCTTGCCGACATGAACAGGCATATTTTGCCGGTCATCGGGCATCTGTCAGGAAATGATTTTACCGCGACATGACTGACGCTTGCTGTGGGTATCGCCATCGGTGGGCAAATTGAAAAAGGACGTCATGGTATTTCTTACCCAGGCTCGGAGCCTGAGCAGAGCATTGTTGCAGGCCTCCTGCGGTATGTTAGTGTCGTCATCAGCTCGCTTATGGCCTATATTATCGTCAAACCGTGGCCTTTGCGGCCCTATAAGTAAAGAGGCCGCAGCGCGTTGAACAATCCGTAGCAAAGCCTTAGGCGCTATTGTGGAATAATCAAAAGCAACGCGCGCGGTTAGGTTAGTGACTCAATATTTGCTCCAAAAATTGTCGGGTGCGCGGATGTTCCGGATGGCTGAAGAAGCGTCCCGGCGGCGCGGACTCAACAATCTGCCCGTCAGCCATCAGGATCACGTTGTCCGCCACCGTGCGCGCAAATCCCATCTCATGGGTAACGACGATCATGGTCATTCCGCCCTCCGCCAAATCCAGCATCACGTCCAGAACCTCTTTAATCATCTCAGGATCGAGCGCCGAGGTGGGCTCATCAAACAGCATAATTTCCGGCTGCATGCACAGCACACGGGCAATTGCCACCCGCTGCTGCTGGCCGCCCGACAGCTGAAGCGGGAATTTATGCGCCTGATTGCCAATATGCACTTTCTCCAGGTAGTGCATCGCCAGCTCCGTGGCCTGCCTGTGGTTCATCTTGCGCACCAGCCGCGGGCCGATGGTGAGGTTGTCCAGCACGCTGAGATGCGGGAACAAATTGAACTGCTGAAACAGCATGCCTATGCTCAAACGAATGCGGTTGATATTGCGCACGTTGTCATTCATTTCGATGCCGTTCACCAGGATCTGCCCCTGTTGATGCTCTTCCAGGCGATTAATGCAACGGATTAACGTGGATTTTCCCGAACCCGACGGGCCGCAGATCACCACCCGCTCCCCTTTCGCCACGTTAAAGGATACGTTGTTCAGCACCTGAAATTTTCCGTACCATTTGCTGACGGCGTTCATTTCGATAATCGGGTTTGGTAATGCGACGGACATCAGGCGACTCCTTCAGAGTGGTGGCTGGCATCAATGCGTTTTTCTACCCAGATGGCGTAGCGGGAAAGCATAAAGCCGAACAAAATATAAATGGCCGAGATAAAGACGTAGGTTTCGATGTAGTAGCGCCGCCACAACGGGTCCTGCATCACCGCACTGGTGGCGGTAAGGACGTCAAACAGGCCGATAATAATCACGAATGAAGTATTTTTCATCGCGGCGATAATATGGTTGGTTACCGCCGGCAGACAGATGCGCAGCGCCTGCGGCAGAATAATTTTCGTCGTCGTGTGCCAGTAGCCGAGGTTCAGCACGGTCGCCGCTTCATACTGCCCACGCGGTACGGATTGCAGGCCGCCGCGGATGACTTCCGCCTGATAGCAGGCGAAAAACAGCGCGATGCCGACGATGATCCGCAGCAGTTTGTTGATCTCCATATTGGTAGGCAAAAACAGCGGAAACACGTTCACCGCGACAAACAGAATGGTGATCAGCGGCACGCCACGCAATCCTTCAATAAAGATCACCGACAGCCCGCGCAAAAACGGCAGCGGCGAACGTCGTCCCAGAGCCAGTGCTAACGAGACGGGCATGCCGATAACCACCGTGCCGGAAAACAGCAGCAGCGTTAGCGGTAGCCCTCCCCAGTCGGCAGACTGAACGGGCGGCAGGCCAAATACGCCGCCGCTCATCAGGCAGGACATTGCCGCCAGCGCAACGGCCCACAGCGGGCACAAAAACCGCGAGTGCCAGCACGCGGGCGACAGCGACAATCCCACGCTGACGAACCAAATGAGCATGCCCAGCGCCGGACGCCACTGCTGTTCATAAGGATACAGCCCGAACAGAATCGGCCGGTATTTTTCGCCGATCACCGCCCAACACGCGCCTGC
Source organism: Klebsiella sp. 10-1 (assembly GCF_009758445.1). Taxonomy (NCBI): domain Bacteria; kingdom Pseudomonadati; phylum Pseudomonadota; class Gammaproteobacteria; order Enterobacterales; family Enterobacteriaceae; genus Klebsiella; species Klebsiella sp. 10-1. The sequence goes on along the minus strand of NZ_WQRE01000004.1, from coordinate 61,160 downwards.
CGCCGCGCGGCACTGCTCCACGCCGCCGGTAAATACCGCATCCGTCACGCCCCAGCGCAGCAGCTTGCCGCCAACCATGAAAATCAGGGCCAGAAGCGCCAGGGTGAGCGCAGTCTGAGCAACGTTGCTGAACAGATTACGCCGTAGCCAGTAAATAGCCGAATGTTGCATTTCCCCCCCTTAGCGCTCTTTAATGGCGACGTAGCGGTTAAAGATATTCATCAGCAGCGAGGTTGTGCTGCTGATAATCAAATACACCACCATCATAATGGCGATCGCTTCCAGCGCCTGGCCGGTCTGATTCATTAAGGTATTACTGATATTCGCCAGTTCCGGATAGCCCACCACCACGGCAATGGAGCTGTTTTTCGCCAGGCTGACATACTGGCTGGCCAGCGGCGGCACCATCACCCGCATCGCCTGCGGAATAATGACGTGCCGAATCACATGCCAGGGCGATAGCGACAGCGAACGCGCCGCCTCAAACTGCCCTTTCGGCACCGACTGGATCCCGGCGCGGACGATTTCCGCAATAAAAGCGGAGGAATAAAGCGCAATACCCAGCAGCAAGGCGGTGAATTCCGGACTGATGGTAAAGCCGCCGCGAAAGTTAAAGCCCCGCAGTTCCGGGCGGTCAATCGCATGAGGGGCGCCGCCTAACCACCAGGCCAAAAGCGGCAAAGCGATAATAAGCACCACGCGCAGGCGGGCGACAGGTAGCAGGCGTCCTTGCCGCTCGCGTAGCCGTCGCATCAGCGTCGACAGGACGATATTTAACGCCAGCGCCGCCAGCAGCGCCCAAAACGTCCACAGCCAGCCGGGGTGCGCCTGCAAAACGGTAAAGGTCAGACCGCGGTTGGTCAGATAGCCCAAACCGCCCAGTTCGAGCGCCGCGCGCGGCGACGGCAGGTTGCGGATCACCACCGACCAGAAAATCACCTGTAAAATAACCGGCACGTTGCGCAGCAGCTCGACATAGCCTTCCGCCAGCTTCACCAGCAGCCAGTTTTTCGAGACGCGGCCAAGACCGACGATGAAGCCCAACAGGGTTGCCAGCACGATGCCGCAGACGGTGACATACAGGGTGTTGAGTAAACCGACCAGCACCGCGCGCACATAGGTGTCACGCGGGGTATAGTCGATTAGCGTTTCGCCGATGGCGAACTGGGCGCTTTGCTTCAGAAAGCCGAAGCCGGTGGTGATGCGCTGCGTTTGCAGGTTTTCCACCACGTTGTTGTAAAGCCATCCGCAAAACCACACCAGCAGTACGGCCAGCAGGATCTGGTAACACCAGGCGCGCGTGGTTTTGCTGTCGACGAGCGAGGAGGGACGAAACGCGGCGTCCCGCGTCGGCGCAGCGGGATATTGTGTGCAGGTATTTGCGTGTTCTGGTTGTTTCATCATGTCAGGATCGGGCATACAAACCAAAAGAAAGGTCCCTGCTCGCAGGGACGCTCAGATTAGCGAATCGGTAAGCCATACAGGAGGCCGCCGTCGTTCCATAGCTTATTCAGATCGCGATCGAGGGGTTCCGTGCTTTGCGGCCCAAAGTGGCGGTTATAAATATCGCCGTAGTTACCGACCTGCTTCACCACGTTATAAGCCCATTTATTATCCAGCCCCAGCTTCTGACCAAAGTCGCCGCTCACGCCCAACAGGGCCTGGACATCCGGATCGGCGGATTTCAGCTGCTCGTCCACGTTCGCCTGGCTGATCTTCAGCTCCTCCGCGTTGAAAGTGGCATAAACCACCCACTTAACAATATCAAACCACTGGTCGTCACCTTTGCGCACCGCCATGGCCAGCGGCTCCTTCGAATAGATACCCGGCAGGATCGTATGGTCTTCCGGCTTTTCCGCGTCGAAGTTTTTCACTCCCGGCAGCGCAACCTTGTCGCGAGCGATCGCGTCGCAGCGCCCGGCCAAGTAGGCGGCAACGTACTCTTTGTTATTCTCAATCACGACCGGTGTATAGTGCAGATGACGGGAGGTGAAGATCTGCGCCACGTTTTGCTCGGTGCTGCTGCCGGGCGTGATGCAGACGGTCGCGCCGTCAAGGTCCTCAATCTTCTTTACTCCGCTGTTGGAGCGCACCATAAAGCCGGTGCCGGTATAAAAGTTAGGCGGCGCGAAATTCAGACCCAGCGACACGTCGCGGGTCAGGGTCGCGGTGATATTGCGCGACAGCACATCCACTTCTCCGGACTGAATCGCCGGAAATCGCTGTGCCGTAGAGAGCGGCGTAAAGCGGACTTTTCTCGCATCGCCAAAAACGGCCGCCGCCAGCGCGCGGCAAAAATCCACATCCAGCCCTACCCAGTTGCCTTTATTATCGATGGAGGAAAAGCCGTGGCGCGCAGGATGCACGCCGCAAATCAGCTCTCCGCGAGCTTTAATTTTCTTCAGCGTTTCGCCGCTGCTGGCGGACGCGTCTGCGCCATACGCCGGGAGGACGAAGCTCCCGGACGCAATCAGCAGAATTGCCGCCACCGTTTTGATACTTTTGCGCATAATCGCCCCTTTTCCCGGTTAATTTTTTATATTTACTAATATTTTCTATCAACTTGTCTGACTATGTTCAGCGCATCCCCCAGCCCCTGGCAAATAACGAATATGCCGGAACAAATGAGAAAATGGTCTAACTCAGCCATCCCTGCACGCCCTGCCATATCAGCTGTGCGCTCAACAGCAGCATCGTTAGCCTGAACACCATGCGAAACAATTTTTCCGGCAGATTATCGAGCAGCCGCGAGCCCAGCCAGGTACCCAGCGCCCCGCTGATGATCATCGCCGTCAGCACCGGCAGCCATGCGGACCAGGCAAACCCCATCAGGCCGAAGGCCAGAATCTTAAGCCCGTGCTGAAGCACCATGCAGGTCGCATGTGTGGCGATAAGCGGCTGCCGTTTCAGCCCCTGAGAGCTGATAAGCCCGGCGACCATCGGGCCGGTCGCACCAACAATCATCGTCCCCAGACTGCTGATCCCGCCGCCGATGACGAAAAATAGCTTGTTCAGCGGCTTCGCCTCGCCACGCTTGTGAAAAACCGTCCACAGGATGAACGCCGCTAACGCGATACGCGCCAAGCTGTCCGGAATCGCGGCCGCCAGCGGCGCGCCGAGAGCGATACCGACGGCACTGCCCAACAAAAACCACAGCACCAGCGGCCAGACGACGTAAATACGCTGAATGAACGTACGGCTGAGATTCGATCCCAGCTGCACCATCCCGTGGACCGGCATCAGACTGGCTACCGGCATCCCCAGCCCCATCACGGCCAGCAGGGCCGTGCCGCCGCCCAGGCCCATAGCGACCGTCAGCGCCGAGGTAAAAAAGCTGCAAAACACCATAACGCCAGCAAACAGCGGCGAAATATCGGCGGGGATTAACTGTAATGTCATGGCCGCTCCGCTCAGCGATAGTCGTCTTGCAGTAGGCGCGCATGCAGCCCCCGCGCATCGTCAGGAGACAACACCCGGCCAGCGCAATCGAGGAATTTTTGCGCCAGCAGGCCTTCCGGCAGTGGGTTTGTCGGGCTGGAGCCCCGGGCTCCCGCGATATGCTGATGAAACTGTCGTCCGTCGGTGGCGGTCAGCGTCACGTACGCGCTGTGGGTCGTCGGCTGGTCATGGCAGCTCAGCGTCACCTTGCGCAATAATTCCTGGGTTACCGGATCGGCAAAACGCGTGTTTTCAATAAAATCGTCCAGCGTCAGGGTGCCCGCGACAAAGGCACGCGCCACGCAATAATGCAGGCTGAATTTCCCCGCCAGCGGATTCTCCGGCTGTGGAATATTGATATGAGGGAAACGGATCGGATGGACCTGCACCTCAATACGCTCCACCTGCTGCGGACTGAGTCCCGTCTGCTCGCGCAGCGCCAGCGCGCCGTCTACCGGTGACAGGATGGCGTAGCAGCAGGAAAAATATTTAAAGTTGTTGCTCTTTTCGGTATCAAGAATGTACGGCGTACAGTCCCAGGATTCGGTCAGCGCGGATGGGTCGACGTTGTCGCTGCCGTTGAAAACGTTGAAATAGCCGTGATGGTGCTCAAACGCCGTCTGTCCGGCACTGAAGCCTTCGCGCGCCAGCAGGGCCGCCATGACCGCGCTGCGCGCCGCCTGCCCCACCACCAGCGCCTTGGTCTGGCTGCCGAAGTTGGATTTAATGCCGGAAGATAATGACGCGCAAATTGATAGCGCCGTCGCGGTTTGTTCTTCCGTTAACGCCAGCAGTACGGCGCAGGCGGCAACACCGGCAAAAATCCCCACGGTCGTCGTCGGATGCCAGCCGTGCCGGTACTGGAACGGGCTGACCGCTTTGCCCATCCGCACGGCGGTCTCATACCCGCAAAGATAAGCACGCACGATCGCCTCGCCGTTAATCTCATATTGATCCGCCAGCGCCAGCACGGCGGGCAGCACGGCGACAGAAATATGCCCATGCAGCCAGGAGTTGGAATCATCAAAATCCAGCAGATGGGACGATACGCCGTTCAGCAGCGCGGCATCCAGCGCGTTCAGGCGCAAATCGGTACCAAAAACGCGGCTTTTGCCGGCTGCCGCAGAAGGCGCAATCACATGGCGAAGTTTCTCCGCCCCGTCCTGCACGCCACCTGCCAGCGTTACGCCGAGCGTATCAATAATGGCGGTTCGCGCCAGCTCCTGCGCTGCCGGTGAAAACGTCTGGCGCGAGAAGCGCAGCAGGTTTGCTGCCATTTGTCGGGCGATGGTCATTAATAGGTATCCTTACTAAAGTCGGCGTTGTCGCCTGCCAGCAGCGCGGTAATCTGCGCCAGCGAGCCGGGACTGTCAAAATGCGCGGCGGCCTGGTAGAGCGCGCTGCTGCACTCTTCACCCAGAGCAGGAATCGCCAGAGAGTCGAATTTGGCGTGCAGCTCCTCATCGGTTAACGGGTTTTGCGCGTGGCCGCGATACACCTCAGTCGCGGCGTGAAGTTTCTCGCCGTCCTCCAGCCAGACGTCAATAAACGCCGAACTAGCGGACTGCCCCTCAACGGCCTGCACGTTCATTAGCGGCAGCAGCGCGCGGGCGGCGGGATCGGCCACCGTTTGCGGCGTAAAATCCGTATCGGTAAGCGCGTACCCGCTGAGCGCCAGCGCAATGCAGTGCGGAATGCTGAATTTGCTCTCCAGCGGCGTTTGCGGATTGAGGATCCCCGCGTTCACCATTCCCATTGGATGCACCTTTGCCTTGATGCGAACGATCTTCCGTCCTTTAAGCTGGGGGTAAAGCTGGCGGGCGGTCTCGATGGAGGCATGCGTTCCACGGCAGCTGGCATACAGCTTGTAGCCATTGGTCAGCAGTTCCCAGCTTTCGCCGAAATCAAGCGGCGGGAGCTCCGCGCTGCCGTCCTGAATAAAGTTTTTTACCCAGCCGTCGGCTTCATAGAAATGGTGCGCGCCGACAAAACCTTCGGACGCCATCTGCGCGGCAAGAATACCGTCCATTGCCGCCTTACCCGCATGGAAAGGCTTGCCGTGGGTACCGGAGGATTTTTGCAGTCCACCCATCATGGTCGCAGCCGCGCCGAGCGCGTTTTGTATTTGTGCTTCGTTAAGCCCGAGAATTGAAGAGGCTACCGCCGTAGCCCCGACTCGCCCGACGATCGAGGTCGGATGAAAGCCGCGGCGCTGCAGATTGCGTCCGACGCCTGGCACCCAGCCGCCGCCCAGTTTCGCCATCACTTCAAATCCGGCGATAAACGCCTTCAGCACGCGTTCCTCGCTGACCGGATGCGCCTGCGCCATTGCCAGCGCCGTCGACCAGCACGGGCCGCCAGGATGCCCCGCCCCGGCGGGATGAGTATCGTCATAATCCGCCGCGTGCGCCATCGTGGCGTTAATCAGCGCCGCCAGCCCCGGCGTCGTCGTTCCGCCAAGCAGGATGCGCGCCTCGCCCGTCGCGTTCCAGACGCGGGCAACCTGCCGTACCGCCCGTACCGCATCGTCATTCACCGCCCCGAGTGCCACGCCGAGGTAATCGATCAACGCGCGTTTCGCTTCATGCAGAACCGGGGCAGGGATGCGAATTTCATGTGCGTGATGAATAAAATGGCTGAGTTGCGCCCCTCGCGGATATGGGACAGATGCGACGTCTGATATCGTCATGATGGTTTCCCTGATGCTGGTAACTAAAATAAATCATATAAAACAATACAATGATTAATTGAATTCATTTGTATACAATAAATCATGACGTAAACATATCAGCGACGTAGCGAAGGTCAAAAGATGTTATTTAGCTATGCTAATAACAAAATGAGCGATAAAACATTATTTACTGTGGCAATATGACGCTATCATCAATTGCACTCGACCCCAGCAGCCTTACCTGCAAACTGGAAAATATTTATTAAAAATTATGAACTTAAAACCTGGCGAGCGTGATGTGACATCGTCACCTTTTGAGATACTGATTACCGCGATTGAACGCGGCGAACTTCTCCCCGGCGAACGGTTACAGGAAACGCGGTTGGCAGCGCAGTTTGGTCTTAGCAGAACGCCGATACGTGAGGCGTTACACCGACTGGAAACGCTCGGCCTGGCGGAACCGGGCCCCAAGCGTGGGCTGATTGTTGCCAATATCAGCTACGATCGCCTGCGTCAGCTTTTTGCCGTCCGTGAAGGGCTTGAAAAAATCGCCATGCAGCTGGCGGTGACCGCCGCATCCGATGAAGAAATCGCACTCCTGCAAAGGATGGTCGATGCGGAGAAAACGATGACCGACAGTAAAACGCTGCACGATCATAATCGCCTGTTTCATCGTCAGATTTATCGCTCCACCCATAATCCTTATCTTAATGAAATGCTTGATAACCTGCGTATCCACCTCTCTCTGCTGCGCGGCACGACCTACGCGCTGTCTGATCGGGCGGAAGAAGCGAAATGCGAGCATCAGGCAATGGTCGACGCCCTCGCCCGCCGCGATGCCGAGGCGGCGCAGGAGGCAGCCTGTATGCATATCCGCAACGGCTATCGCGCACGTCTTGCCATCATCAGCCAGTTGGATAATTAAAACGCGCCCGCAATATCGCGGGCAGAGCATTATACCTCCGGCGGGGGCTTGATGGCTGCCGTCAGCAGCGGAGGGATAAACGCTTTTACCGGCGGCAGAACGCCCTCATATTTTACCATCTCTACCGTGGCGATCTGCCCGGTACCCCCCTGTGCCAACGATGAAGTGCCTTCGTCAAGGGTGACGATATTAGGGTTACCATGGACGCAAAAAGGCGCGTCAGCCAGCGGTTTCAGCGGATCGAACCATGTGCTGGTCGGCTCCTGAATCACACCGGGCATGATGTCCTCCGTTACCTTCGCGCAGGCCAGCAGCGCTCCGCGCGGATTAAAAATCTCCACGATATCGCCCGAGTAAATCGCTCTCTTCGCGGCGTCCAGCGGGTGTATCTGACATATTTCCCGTTTTTTTGCTTGTGCTGCGCGCTCCATTGCTGGCTATGCAGTCGCGTGGCAGGCTGGTTCGCGATAAGCCAGAGGGAGTGATGCCGATCGGGTTGCTGCCCCGGCAGCAGCCACGCCGGATGACCCGGACAATCCGCATAGCCAAAACGGGCTCTAGTGCGTGAAAAAAGTTCGATTTTCCCGCTGGGCGTGGGCAGCGGCGCGCTGGTCGGGTCGGCACGAAAGCCCCGCATCAGCCGATCGCCGTCCTGAATCTGTGGCAATAGCAGCGTTCCTGCCTGCCAGAAGGCGTCGAATCAGGCACGTTAATGCCATACTCTGCTAGTTTCTCCTGCATTTGTGCGTAAAGGTGGCGCAACCATTGCTGACTGCTGCGACCTTCCGTAAAGGCATGTTCCGCGCCAAAACGTCGTGCCAGCGCCGTAAAAATCGTATAGTCATCCCGCGCCTCGCCCTGCGGCGCTCTTACTTTCTGCATTGCCACCAACAGAGGATCGGTCGGTGTGCCGCCGATGTCGTCACGCTCAAGGGTCATGGTGGCAGGCAGAACGATATCGGCATGACGCACCGTGGCGGTCCAGAAGGGCTCATGAACGATTAGCGTATCCAGCTTGCTGAAGGCGCGACGCAACCTGCCGAGATCCTGATGGTGATGGAACGGGTTGCCGCCGGCCCACCATACCAGTTTGATATGCGGATAGAGCAGCCGCTGACCGTTAAAGTCATAGCCTTCACCTGGATGAAGCAGCATGTCCGCAATCCTGGCCACCGGAATAAAAGTCTTAACCTGATTAACGCCCTGAGGAAGCGCCGGGAAGGCGACCACGTTATGATGTTTACCGTAGCCCCCAGCGCATAGGCGTAGCCGCCGCCGGGTAATCCTTGCTGGCCTAATACCGCAGCCAGCGCCAGCCATACTGGCTGCTCGCCATGCTCCGCGCGCTGTAAGGAGTGCGAGACCGTCACCAGCACCCGCTTCCCGGCAAGTTCACGGGCCAGCGAGGCAATCTCGTCTTCCGGGATCCGGCAAATCTCCGCCGTCCAGCGCGGCGTTTTTGCCTGACCGTCGGCGTTTCCCAGTACGTAGGCTTCGAATTGCGGCCAGCCTTCGCAGTAGTGTTCGAGAAACGCCGGATCGGCATCTCCATTGACGACAATCTCGTGAATCAACGCCAGCATCAACGCCGCATCGCTGCCGTGGGCGACTACCCACCATTCGGCTCGGGCCTCTGACGGCATATCCGTGCGTAGCGGGCTGAAATTAATAAACCGTGCTCCCCTTGCGGCAGCCTGACGCATACGCCGACGAACAGTTGAACGACTTATAGCCCGTGGTCTCTATGCCGTACCGGCGCAAAAACGCCACCTCGGCGAAATTAATTTCGTCCGGGTAAGGAGTGATCATAAAAATTCGCTTCGCCCCCAGCGCGCGCAATGCTCTGATGACGGCATGGGCGGTGGTCACGGCGGGCACGCCGAGGGTCGCGGTAATTTGCCGCTCAATCGCTTCCGGCGCATCGGGCCGGCCAACAAAACTGCCGCTGGTACAGCCAAACAGCGCCACCTTCAGCGGCAGACGATCCATCTGGTCGAGCGCCGGAGCGATATTTTGCTGCATCGTTTCCAGCGCTGAGGCAGAAAACGTTGTACTGCCCGGACGCCGCACACGCGCGACGTTCAACGCAATCGTCTCCGGCAACCAGCGCGGCAGTTCATACTCCAGCGCCATATTGCCTGCCGGTACCAGTAGCCCGGCGCGGATCAGATCCCGGTGTTTCATGTTTGCGCGCCTGCGCCGCCAGCCACGCCGATCTCCATGGCAATGGTTTGCTCATCGCTGCGTCCCGGATAGCTCAGAGGTTTGCGCAGCCCCCAGACGTTGATGGGATGATAAAGCGGAAGCAGAGCCACATCCGCGATGGCAAGTTCAATGGCCGAGGCAAAAAGCGCTTCGCGTTTGGCATCATCAAGGGTCACCAGCCCCTGTTCGATAATCTCATCCACCTTTTTGTTGCTGTAGAAAGAGCGGATAATTCCGTAACAGGCACCTTACTTGCGAACAGCTTTGGTTTTCTTGTGGTCCAACTGGATATCACGATAGTCAATGTTGCACTTCCGGAAATAGGAAGCAGCCTCAGAACGGGGATTACAGGCCTACAATGGGTAGTTGACGCCTATACTTTAACGTTTGCAGCGCTACTTCTTACAGCAGGGGCAGCCGGAGATCGTTTTGGATGCTGGTATATTTTTTAGGGTCTTCCGCAACTTGGGTGGAAGAAAAACAATTAAACTTATTAGATAACAAAGACCTAAGCTGTTTTAAGTTATGGATAACTCTATGCCTTCACTTAAGACGCTTTTGCAACTGCCTGGCGGGTGGCAATCAATCCGACAAACTTCTGGCCCTGATGGAGTGATCATCCATTTGCAGGCAACGCGCAAAACCTCGCGCTGCCCTGAATGCATGAAGCGCAGCAGTTATGTACACAGCTGTCGACGACGCAGAATATAGCATCTGCCATGCTCCGGGCAGACGCTCTGGCTGATATTTGCCGTTCGCCACTGGTACTGTCGTAACCCATCCTGTTCACGTAAAATCTTTGCCGAATCCCTGGCTCCTTTTGCTGCTTCAAGGCAGCAGGTTTCGCAGTCACTGCAAAAATTACAGTATCAACTGGGGTTGATTGCCGGTGGAGAAGCGGGACGGCGGGCTGCAACAGCGGCAGGTCTGCGAACCAGCGCGGATACCCTTCTTCGCAGAGTAATAGACACTCCTGAGACAAAGCAACCTGCTACACCAAATGTAGGAATCGACGAATGGGCATGGCAACGAGGCCATCGTTACGGTACTTTAATAGTCAATCTCGAGACTCATCGTCCTCTGGTCCTGCTCCCCGGTCGCGATCAGCGCTCTGGCAGCCTGGTTCAGAAAATATCCTGAAATACAGGTTGTTTCTCACGATCGTGGCGATATCTATGCTACTGCAGCAAGTGAAGGTGCGCCTCAGGCAAGGCAGGTGGCAGATCGCTGGCACCTCCTGAAAAACATAGGCGATGCACTTGAACGGATGATGTACAGACATATGCCTCTGATACGTCTTGTCGCCAGTGAGATATCGCCAAAGAAATCATCTGAACCAGAGATACCAACGGCAAATATCCGCCGCCCGGAGCGTCTCAAACAGCAGACTCGTAATAAACGTCATCAACGCTGGGTGGAGGTAATTACCCTTCATAAGAACGGATGTGGGATCCGTGAAATATCCTGCACCACCGGATTATCACGTGTAACGGTCAGGCGTTGGATCCAGTCCGGTACATTCCCTGAAATGCCGACGCGCCCGACAAGACCCGGCCTTCTGAATCTATGGCGTGAGTGGCTGGAAGAACGGCGCGAACGCGGTGATCATAATGCCAGCCAGATATGGTAAGAAATGGTGGCAAATGGCTTCGAGGGTAGCGAAACAACCGTCAGGGATGAGGTTGCCAGATGGCGAACATGTGGGGCTGGCCTGGCTACTAAACCCGCCCGTCTTCCGTCAGCTTCTCGCGTAAGCCGTTGGTTGATGCCATGGCGAATAATAAGGGGGGAAGAAAATTATGCTTCTCACTTCATCGGGCTGATGTGCGAAAAGAACCGCAGCTGAAAATAGCACAAGAACTTGTGCTGGACTTCTACCGGATCCAGAAAACCAAAAATAAGTAACAACTAAATAAGTGGTTCACTGATGTCAGCGAAAGCGGTCCTGTTGAGCTTCGGCGTGTTGCTGCCGGGATGGAAGCTGATGCAGCAGCAATATGTGAAGCCATCACCAGCAAATGGAGTAACGGTGTAGTCGAAGGACACGTCAATCGCCTGAAAATGCTGAAGCGGCAGATGTACGGACGCGCCGGGTTGGCGTTACTGAGGCGACGGGTAATGAGTCCTCTGGCATGAAAGGTTCCACCCAGTTGCGGAAGACCCGCAAAAATTGATCCGCCCTACCTTCAGACCGATCCCCCTCGCGGTCAGGTCGATTCCATTCTCATTATTTGTCTGCGAACGCGAGATCAGTCCAGCACTGCTGGGATTTTTAACGCTTAAGATTTTGATGAAGCTACCGCCAGTATTCACAAGATAGAATAACCTTTGTACGGAGTAAGTGAGGTCAAAACAAGCAGGAAACAGGGTTCACTCCATTGACTGAATTTACCTAATGATAGTGATAATCCCCTCCTGTTTAAGGAATTCAGTATGACCATCTATTCTCATGCCTATCGTGTTGCCGCTGTGCAGGCTGCACCTGTCTATATGAACCTCGATGCCAGCATTGACAAAGCGATAACCATCATTACCGAAGCTGCCAAAAACGGTGCCAGTCTGGTTGCGTTCCCTGAAAATTTTCTGCCTGGTTACCCATGGTTTGTCTGGCTTGGCACCCCTGCATGGACAATGCAGTTTATGAATGCCTACCATAAACAAGCGCTTGTTGTCGGAAGTGAGCAATATCAGAGGCTTGAGAAAGCTGCTGCTGATAACCGGATTCACCTTGTAATGGGATTTACTGAGAGAGATAACGGAAGCCTGTATATGTCACAGGCAATCATTGACGATAAAGGCAAAACCATCGCTACTCGTCGCAAACTGAAACCTACGCATGCTGAGCGTCTTGTATTTGGAGAGGGCGATGGTGGTGATATTGCCGTGCACGAAACTGCATTGGGTAAACTAGGTGCACTATGTTGCTGGGAACATATTCAGCCTCTGACAAAATTTGCCATGTACAGCCAGCATGAGCAGATTCATGTCGCTGCGTGGCCAAGTTTCTCACTTTATACTGAAGTGACGCCCGCAATCGGTGGTGAGGTTAATACCGCTGTTTCACGCACCTATGCCGTTGAAGGCCAGTGCTATGTCATTGCGCCCTGTGCAATCACCCCTCAGGACACTGTCGACCTTTTATGCTCAACCGATGAACAACGCGCACTGCTCAAAACCGGTGGTGGCTTCGCACGCATTTATGGCCCTGATGGTGCTTCCCTTGTCGCCCCCCTTGGTGAAGACGAAGAAGGTATTCTTTACGCTGATATAAATCTTGATGCTGTAACAATGGCCAAGGTTTCAGGGGATGCTGTTGGTCACTATTCTCGAAATGATGTCACCCGGTTAATTTTCAATAACCAATCTTTGCGTCCTGTTCACAGGAATGATGCTCCACTATTTGATGATGGAGTTAACACTTCTTCAGAAGATGAAGAAGCCTGATTAAAACTATATTAAATAGGGTAAGATGATGAGCAAATTTTCGCCTGATGATGTTCGCTATGAGAAACGGATGGTTATAATGCTTGCCCTGCTTTTCGGCGTTGTGGGGCTTGATCGACTGGTCGTTGTTTATTTGTTTCCGATATTGATACCCGCGCTAGGTCTCAACAACTTACAGGCTGGTGCTATTGCGTCCGTGCTTGCCCTTACCTGGGCTGTTTCATCATGGGGATTGGGTAATCTATCGGATATTATTGGCAGAAAGAAAGTATTGATCTTCTCATCGGCATTTTTTTCTCTTATGACTTGTTTTACTGGTGTTGTAAAAGGCTTTAGTGAGATGTTAATAGTCAGAGGGCTGCTTGGAATTGGAGAAGGTGGGGTATTCAGCAGTAGTGTAGCCGCAATCTCCGATTTCTCTCGGCCAGAGAAGAAAGGCTTGAATCTGGGACTACATCAATCATTTTTTCCTTTACTTGGGATCGGATTGGGTCCTGTCATCGCCACTCAGATGAGTGGATATATGTCCTGGCACTGGATTTTCTTCATCTTAGGGATACCTGGTTTCGCTATCACCCTATGGCTGATAAGGACCATGAAGTCGCCATGTATTACACATAACTCTTCACACAGCATGCCTAAAAATAATCTCTGGCAGGTACTGTGTTATCGTAATATCTGGCTGACAACCCTCATTGGCTCATTATTCCAGACCGGACTCTTTGTCTTTTCGACTTTTGTCACTTTGTATCTCACCCAAGTAAAATCCCTGCCACTGTCTACTGCTGGTTTGATTGTATCCGGTTGGGGATTTGGCGGTTTTATTGGAATGATTGTAGGCCCTGCAATTTCTGACTATGTTGGAAGGCGTGCGGTTCTCGTTACCTGTGCCGCGGCTTATGGAGTGCTCATGCTTGGGTTCGTGTTTTACACACATACTCCTGTCGCTATGTTTTCTATTCTGTTCATTGCTGGCATTTTTGGTTTTAGTCTCGCACCACTTTTTCTCGCAATTATTCCAGGGGAGTCAGTTCCAGGGAATATGATTGGAGTCGCAGTGGGCATACCGACAGCCATAAGTGAACTTGTTGGTGGTGTGCTAATGCCTGTTATTGCCGGTGGAATAGCTGACCATATTGGTCTGAAGGCCCCAATGCTGATCGTTGGTAGTGTTTCATTAGCCTGCGCTTTTATTGGCATATTCTTGATTGAAACAGCCCCTCGTCTGGTCAGGCAAATACAGTTTAATGAATGAATTAAAAAATTAATAAAAATTTATGAACATACATATTTCACACGGTCTACGGCTGAGTATTGCTGCCTGGTTATCCTTTTCAATCGCAATGTTGGCTGGTGTTGAGAACGCCTATTGGGCAGCAATGCCTGTATGGGTAATATCTCAACAGACTCGAGGTATGATGTTCCAGCGGGGTATCTATCGTATAATAGGCACCCTTACTGGCGCATTACTTGGGCTTGCTATCCTCAAAATCACAAACCAGGCATGGATTATTATCGCTTTAATTTCTTTGACTATATTTATTACCATCTTTGCGATGCGAATTAGCCTAGGTACAAAAGGTTATGCACCACAAATGATGGCAGTAACTATAATTATAATCTTAGTTCCAGCATTAATGCTGAAGCATCATGCCTGGGAACTCGCGTTATCTCGCATTCAGTGTACATTCATCGGTGTCATCGTAGTTACAATTATCACAACACGTTTTACACAAACGACTCCAGATGAAGTTTGGCATAGTGGATTATTGAAATGGCGCTCCAATTTTTCACTTCATGATCCTGCTCAAAAACGTCATGATAAAATAAAAGCTTTACGCTTTGCATTATTAGCAAGCGCTGGTGTTTTGCTGTGCGCATGTTTTTTTTATCTGAGTGGTTGGGCTGCCGGAGAACTTGTCACGTTGGGAACATGCATATTTACAATGGCGTTAGCAAGCCTAAAAAAACCTTATGATATGGCCTTAAAAATGCTCATCGGAGTGGTTGTTGGCGTTTGTATAGCATTTCTTTACCGTTTTGCTGTTCAACCTTATTTTCTTAGCCCTCTACTCATCTCATTGACTATTATACCATTTCTTCTGCTCGGTGGATTGTTGAGATGTTGGGTTAGGACAGCAGCTCCGGCCCTGGACGGAAACATGTGTTTTCTGCTAGCAAGCCAGGCTGGAATGTCTGCTGTACCGGTTAAAACGGCTATGAATGAATGTCTGGCTTTAATATTGGCCGTAGCACTGGTATCCAGCGTATATCGTCTGATACTTCGACCCGATGGCTAATATAACCATGTTCTAACAAATGCTGTTCGACGTGTGACCTGCACCCCGTTCATAAATGCATCGTAATGCTGGCAGTGCCTTCCTTCGTTATTAAAACCATTGCAAACTTCCGCGCTACGCTCAGAGCAAACATGTCTTCCCTGACTGCCTACTTCGTGCCGAAGCGGAATTTACTAAGTCCGCTCTGTACTCATTTATGGGGGAGCAGGTCAATACGGATGGAAATCGAATAGACGATAGACAGATTCTGAGGAATTAATTAAGGGAGATTTGATGCACAAGTCGGTCGCCAATAAATGGCGACCGACTTGTCAGGTAAAGAACTTTATACAACGACATGGTATAGCGGGATCTTTATCTGATTAACACGCAGTAATGTTATTAATACCTGTGATGACTCAATTGCGAACTTCCGCTGTTCACTCCCGGCAGACTGTCAGATTTTGTTGTGTTTTGAACACGATAATTGTCAAATCAGGTCTGACCTAATACATTTCATTAATGGCTGATCGCGGTGTCTGTATACGTAGCAGGTTTCAATACCACCTTAGCTTTTTCAGCATGGTTCTCTGAGGACGCTCCAGCAACGACGATATAATCCCCTGCAGCCACTTCCCATTGCTTATTCTTGGTTGAATAATCAGCTAACAGGCGTGGATCAACTGTGACGGCCACGCGTTTCTCTTCACCGGGGGCAAGTTCCACCTTGTCCCAACCCAGCAATCTCGTAGCAGGGCGTTTATTCACACTGTGCAGATAAAATTGCGGAACCACTTTCCCCTTTGTATCACCCACATTTTTGACAATCATGCTCAGCTGCAGCGGATTTGTAGAGTCAACATGCAATCCTTTGAAAGTGAATCTTGAGTATGAAAGGCCAAATCCGAACGGGAACAAGACTTTCTCATTTCGCTGCGCAAACCACCGGTAACCTACATCAGCACCTTCAATGTTGTAATCCACATTCACTTTAGCGTGATCAGAGAGACCAAACCCGACAATTTCGGGTCTTGGTAATTGCGCAAGGTTTTTGGGGAAAGTCACAGGTAGATGACCTGATGGATTAACAACGCCCGTAAGAATATTAGCAATAGCCGGACCACCTGCGGAGCCCGGATACCAGGCCTCAAGAACCGCTTTAGTTTTATTCAGCCAGGGCATACTAATGGCACCACCCGTTTCCAGTACAACAGCAGTATTCGGATTTGATTTCGTTACAGCTTCAATCATCGCATCCTGACCATCCGGTAATGACAAATCGAAGGCGTCATAACTTTCCATCATCCATTGCGTTGCGAATACAATAACGATATCGGCTTTTTTCGCTAATGCTGCCGCCTCAGCCGTATTACGGCCATCATTAAATGTAATGTTGCTTTTCGGTAAGTTAGCCTTCAACGCCACAAGTGGGGATGACTTAAACCAAGTCTGATCCCGGAGTGAATTCAGCATTCCTTCTCCACCAGTATGAACCATCATTGGAGGCTCTCCAGGTGGGGTGACCTGTGATGACCCTGCCCCTGTCAGTACACCGATATCTGCATTGCCCCCAATCACGAGGATGTTTTGTTCCCTATCTTTTAAAGGAAGGAATCGGGACTCATTTCGCAACAATACCATTCCTTCTTCTGCCGCATGCTGGGCTTTTTCAGCATGATTTTTGTAATCAATCGGTGTGATGGTTGGAGGATGTTCAAATAAACCGCTATCAAAGAGGGAACGTAAGATCCTGCGGTTCATGTCATCCAGGCGAGTTGCATATTCAGGCTTATTTTTGGCTGCCTCTGCCAGGGGTTTGTCAAACCAAACATTTCCATAAAGCAGCTTATCCAACTGAGACCCCATTTCGATATCCAGTCCTTTGAGTGCGGCTCCTGCACTATGAACTGCACCCCAGTCTGACATTACAAATCCACGATACTTCCAGTCATCCTTCAGTATTTTCTGCAATAGCTCCTCGTTTTCGCACGCATAGGTGCCATTTACTCGGTTATAGCCGCACATTACTGCGCCCGGTTGCCCTATCTCCATCGCGATTTTGAAGGCTAACAGATCGCTTTCGCGCATCGCATCTTCCGCAATATCTGCACTCATCCCCTGGCGAGCAGTTTCCTGATCGTTCATCGCAAAATGCTTTATCGTAGAAAGAACATGCTGACTTTGTATGCCCCGAATACTGTTTCCCACCAGAATGCCTGCAAGTAACGGGTCTTCGCCGTAATACTCGAAATTTCGCCCATTGCGGGGATCTCGTGCCAGGTTTATTCCTCCAGCAAGTAAGATATTGAATCCTTTACTCCACGCTTCATTGCCGATGATCTGCCCGTTTTGATAACTTAATACAGGATCCCAGCTTGCCGCGCTCGATAACCCTGACGGCAAAGCAGTAGCACCATCTTTTGGTCTGACATCCGCAGGATTGGTAACACCCAAGCTGGCATCGCTGACCTGCAAAGCTGGAATCCCCAGTTTGTTATCAGCTGGCACATAACCAGCAGAACCGATAGCTCCTGCTGGTACGGCAAATCCTAAAATAGGAAGCGCCATTTCACTGTGTACCCGGCGAATTTTTTCGTCCAGCGACATTGCTTTCACAAGCATTTCAGCACGTTGATCAGCATCAAGCGATTTGTTCATCCATGGCTTATTTTTCCCTGTCTCCTCAGCATTAGCATACTGGCAGCAGGCAATAATAATCGCCAAAGTTAAAGGGGTAAATTTAATCATCCAACTGTCTCCTGCTAATTAGAAATCAATTTTCGTCTGTAAACCTATAACCCAGGCATTGGGCACGCTGTTATTCGCCCCCGGTGAGTGGTAATACTGGATATTGGGTTGGAGTGTCAGCCATCCTGTTGCTTTAATTCGATAAAAAACTTCGACAGAAACCTCTCCACTTCCTGGCGGCAAATAACGCGGATCCGAATAATCTGTTAACCCTGAAAGTTCGTTCGCTATTATTCTATTTTGAGACCATCTGTCGTTAATTTTAATATAAGTAGCAGCCAGACCGACAATATCATCAGGGCGACTCTCTAACAAACCTGTATAATAGACTCCGGAACCATATGCATATTGGAGAACTGATGTGCTTTTATCGTTCACCTCACCATTAATAAAAGCTTTTAGCCCCTTCTTGCTCTCACCGCCAGGCCCCGTTAATTGCTGGTCTAAATAGATCCACGCGGCACGCTTATTATTGTGTTGTTTATAACCCGCCGAAGGATTAAGCGCCTCGGCACCACCATTTTTACCTTCATAAACATCATCAGCAGTTACATTACTGTAAAAAGCCCCTATGAAGTAATTGCCGACCAGCTTATTTGGTCCCCAGTGAGGACGCCATCCCAGCAGTACGGGATATATTTCACCCTGGCCACCAGAGAAGGTCAGAGACATACCCTTATCATTTTTCGTTAACTCTGGGTTCTGTTGAAACACCCCTGCTCGAAGATATACTTCCGGCGTAATATTCCAGGTAAGGTGTGCACCCCAGGAACCAATTGGCCAGCCGTACCAGATGGGGCTGATGCCCGGAACAGTGCCGCTGTTTAAAAGAGACTGGAATTCAGGATAGCTCGGAAAAAAATCGGCGGTGGGAGTCATTTTCCCAAAAGTAAGCTGGAACATCTTGTCAGCAATGCCCTGCGTATATGTCAGGCGAGTAATACGGTTAACAGAACCATATCCCCATACCTCCTGGCTGAGATTAGGTAATGTGCCTGAACGAGGATCGCTGATCCTTTCAGTAGTAATCAGACGATGGTTATTGCGGTTTGTCAGGATGACATTGAGCTGGCCATCAACATCAGTCATTTTGCTCAGGTCATAACTGAACAAGGCTGTTGTTTGGTCAGATGTACCCACATCTGTACTGGTATCATATCCTCCAGCAACGTTTGCAGCAGTTTCATTCAGATATTGAAGCCCGAAGTTAAATCCCTCATTACTGAGATCCTCTCTCATTCCGCTCCAGTCGCCAAAAGCCCAGGGAGAATCCCAATCAAAAGCATCATAAGCTGAAGCGGAAAGAGTATAACAACCAGATACCGCCAGCAGACTCGCTATCATTTTGCGCATTACCATTATTTCTACCCCGGTGTTGACGTTGTAATTTTTTACTTTGTTCGTTGAGAAAGCTCCGGGGATTATTACAGCCAGCCACTACCCTCCATTGCACCTGCCTTATTGCCATCCATGCTCAAACTTACTGCAAGTGCTGTTGCACCTTTACGAAGCATGCAAATATGTGATGGGCCTCATAATGGTGCAACTCCAGCAATGTGCGTTATATACGCATGCATTTTGACGGAAGTTTTCAGATAAACTGATTGTTTTTACCGATTCCCTTGACCAGATTCACTGCCAGTGTAATCAGGGCATCTTTTTTGCAGGGATTGTCTTAGTATATCTGGAATGGGGAATTAACATGTTGATCAGCACTCATACGCTTCCGCAATCACAACGTTACGATTTCTGGCATCAAATAGTTTGTGAGCGATTTGTTGCTCTTGATTTAGCAATGACAAGTTCCTCACCGGCGAAAGCTATACATGCTGAGCTTCTCCATGACCGCGTCGCAGAAATAGATGTCATGAAATTGAACGCCTGTAGTCAGACTGTATCTCGCAACAGCCGTCAGATCAGAATGGACAGACGTGATGATGAGTACTTCCTCTTCAGTTTACAGCTGAAAGGAAATGGATATCTTGAACAGGATGACAGGTCTGCTCGACTTCAACCGGGGGATTTTATCCTTTTTGATAGCACACGCCCTTATCGTATGGGGTTTAATGAAGATTTTGAGAAACTGGTCCTCAGAATTCCACGTATGCTTTTAAAACAACATGTTACTGCACCGGAGAGATTGTGTGCATATAAAATATCTGGACAGCATGCCATGGGTTATCTGTTATCGAATTTTCTTACCTCATTAGAGCAACTTTCCGTTCTTCCGCCTGAGGCACAGTCAGGTGTATCTGGTGCAATTTTGCAAATGGTTGCCGGGGCACTGCAGAGCATGCCCCAGAACAATCAAACTCAGTTAACTTCTGTGAAGTCTTATCACCTGAAAAGAATAAAAAAACATATCGAGATGAATCTTGCTGAATCAGAACTCTCTGTTGCTACGATCGCATCAGACCTGGGCATGTCAGTTAGCTCTTTATATAGAATTTTTGAGGGTGAAGAAATACCTTTAGCGCAATACATCTGGGTCAAACGCCTGGAATTTTGTTGCCGGGATCTGGAAAATATTGCTTTGAAAGATAAGCTGATCTCACAAATTGCTTTTGAATGGGGATTTACACACAGTACTCATTTTAGCCGTTCATTCAAAAAACAGTTTGGCTTGTCACCTAAAGTTTATAGGGAGCAGTTTCTGGATGCGAGAAAATAAATTAATGGGCTGATTTACAGCCCATTAATTCTTTGATTAATTATTCTTTGATTATGTTTTCGACTGTTGCACCTATTGCCAGAATTTTCGCATCGTCTCCTGGGAGTCCATCGATTTCGATACCTACAGGCATATGGGTTTGCGCACCCAATCCCGCAGGAATACTTAAGCCGGGTAAACGGATATTACTTCCTGGGTCAGTATTATGAATCAGTTTTGCAAACTCGGCACCGGAACTGACTTTGTCATCGGCAAGAGGTGCAATCACAGGTGATGTTGGAAAAATGAGTCCGTCCAGGCGATTGTTAGCAAATGCTCTTTTATAAATGTTCAGCAGATGCGGCAAACCTTCTGTTACCGCTTTTTGGTGAATAACCTCCGCAGGAACAATACTGCCATTCGCATCAACTACTGTTTGTGGTATCAATGCGTGGTCGAAAATATTTTTTACATCAGGGCTGGACACCTTGGCAGCTACCTGTTCGAAAGACACACCTGTTTGGTTATCGCTGAGATATTTAATCAGGTCGTGCTTTCCTTCATAAACCACAACGGGCAGAGAAACTGCAACGTTTGCCTGCTCAAGACCTGGCATTTCTGTAACAACGAGCTCAACACCTGCCTCTCTGAGCTTTTGCAAAGCACGGTGGGCATTTTCACTAACGTCTTTGTCGAGACCTTGCCAAAAATAAGGGCTAATACCTAAGCGTATGTGTTGCGGCTCTGCTGGGGGCAGAATCTCAGCTCCACTGATCACATGATCCATCAATGCAACATCAGCAACGGTATGCGCCATAGGGCCAGCTGTATCTCGCGTATGCGAAATTGGGGTTATCCCCTGCTGACTATAACGTCCAGTAGTTGGGCGAAATCCTACACAGCCATTCAATGCGCACGGCTGACGGACCGAAGCACCAGTGTCGGTGCCCATTGCTATCGGTACCATACCTGCAGCAACAGCGACGGCACTTCCAGATGAGGAACCACCTGGAATACGGCTGGAATCATATGCATTGCGAACGCCAACGATTCCGGGCATGTGCATGGCGGTATTATAACCGGTAGCACCATACGCAAGTTCATGCATATTAGTTTTACCAATTACGATTGCGCCCGCATCAATTAATTTCTGAATCACTGGCGCGGTAGTCTTGGGCATAAAGTGAGCTAATGCTGGTGTTCCTGCTGTGTTAGGAAATCCGATGACCTGAGTATTATCCTTCACAGCCACCGGGACCCCTCCCAGAGGCAAACAGCCGCTACTCGTTGTTTGTTTTTTATCCCATGCCTTTGCCTCTGCTATAGCCCTGTCCGGATTTACGCTAATAAATGCATTAAGGTTGGGATGTGATTGAATTTTGTTCAGGTAGGCTCGTATTAACTGCTCACTGGTGATTTGTTTTTTGCATATCATCTGAGCTGCTTCAGTTGCAGTAAGTTTGTTAAGGTCTGTTGGTAACTGGTTTGCTGCATGAGCGTATCCATGAATCACCATGATACATACCAGCACAAGAAGGCTTTTCTTACTCACAGTTATTCCCCGATTGAAATGTGTACATATTTATTAATACCAACCTGCTGTGAGTCTTTGTATCCTCAACATTGAGGAGTTAATCAAATCTTCTTGAGGCTAACTCGGTACGATTCACGCATTCGAGTTTTCGGAGTGCCTGGGTCAGATGTGACCTTACGGTGGTAAAGCCAATATCCAGGAGGCGTGCGACCTCCTTATCACTCAATCCCTTGCTGACCAGACTCACCACCTCCTGTTCTCTCCCGGTTAAAAGGCTTGTCTTATTAGAGGGTTGTGGCAGTGCCTGACAAAAATAGGGCTGTAAGACTGATAATATTTGACCATCCCTGAATGAAAATGCTGGCCGCTTTTCAGAGCGCCAAATTCTAAGATCGCCCACATTGATATGGTTTCTGGTGAAGAACACATTTATTCCATGGAATAACCCGTTCGGTTTGAGAAACTCTTGATAGTAGCGAGTGCTGGATAGCAGCGTGTGTGGCATAACATCGCAAACGCGAGTTGGATTAGTTTTTGCGCTTAACAGTGGTGTGATTGGATCAATAAATTGAAATTCAAGGTCGTGCTTGCGTATCGCACTGTCATCAATATTAATGGCAACCCCATCATGTGAAGTCCTGCTATCCGAACTCCAGACATAGGAAGCACCGTAGTCCGCACCAAGCAAACTGGTAACTTGAGGCAACAGTGAACTTCTTAAACTGAAAGAGTTTTTTTCAGATGCGAGTTTCCATATGATTTCACTCATAACATTCAACTCATGCGGTGTAAACTTAAGCATTTCAGACATAGATTCCCCCCAGTCTGAAACATGCAAACTCCATGCCATTTAGTCATAAGAAATGTAGTTGTCAACAAAAACTGGCCACCGCTTTAGCGTTTTTCCAGTATCGGTTTTCCGATTCGTTTGGTGATAATCCTCCGTTATATTCATGCTGCCTGAGCGCACTGTAAAACCCAGTGATATAGCCCGTTATTGCATGGAATGTATAATCTACTACTGATACTCATTAATTCTTCAGACTACGGAAGAAGTGTTCCATTGGGCTATTGACGCTCCTATGTCAAGATCGGGTGATTGGCATAGGCGAGGTCCGATAAAATCAATGGATAGAGTTCACGGACGATCTAACGTTTTAGGCATCTTAGTATCTCTTTGGTCGATAGCCCTTCACGAGTTCGTCTGTCGACATAGGTTCGTGTTCGCGGATCACTTCGCATACACACAAGGGTTATGGTCCACAGAGCATTGTTTGCTTCACGTGAGCCGCCACGGTTTAATCTGTGCCTGACTGTTTTTCCTGATGATGCTGGTAACGGATTTACGCCACAGAGCGATGCCTGGGCCGCTTCATTTTTTAAACGTTCGGGGTTATCGCCTACAACTGCCAGCAGCGTTGCAGCTGTATGTGGACCTACACCAAACTGACTACGAAGGTTACTGGCATATTTGCGGGTCAGTTTATCGAGTGATTCGTCCAGTTCATTCATCTCTTCAGTCAGGGCCAACCATCGCTTCGCGAGGCTTCGAAGCGTGCTGCACAGAGCTATACGCAATGGAGAGTGCTCTGACACTTCGCTGTTAATGCAGGCGACTATGCACTCATGTGGTTTCGATTTCCAGAGTTTGTCGCGAACATCCTGCGGTCCACTAATCAGCAACGCACGAAGCTGATTAATCACCTGCTTGCGGGCTTTGACTGCGTTACGCCGGGCAACGCTAATAATCCGAAGAGCTTCACACGCGCCGGACTGCATTTTTGGTATGGCCTTGCGACTCCCCGATGTTAGCGTGAAAAATCTTCCCGATGCATTTTCATTTCCCCCTCCGCATCGGGCAAGATTGGTGGTCTGATTTGGGGTCATTTCAGTTCGATTATGGAGTGACCACCATATGTCTCTGAACGACGCTAAAATCCGTAGCTTAAAACCATCCGCTAAACCCTTCAAAGTTTCCGACTCTCATGGACTGTACCTTTTAGTCAATCCAGGCGGGTCACGTCTCTGGTATCTCAAATATCGTATCAATGGTAAAGAATCTCGCCTCGGCTTAGGTGCCTATCCCGATGTTTCTCTGGCTTACGCTCGTCAGCAACGTGATGGTATACGCAAGCTGCTAACGCAGAATATCAATCCATCACAGCAACGTATTGCAGATAAAGCAGCCCGCTCACCGGAAAAAACATTTAAGCACGTTGCATTGAGCTGGCATAAAAGCAACAGAACATGGTCTGAGAACCACGCCTCCCGTCTGCTTGCCAGCATGAACAATCATATATTTCCTGTGATTGGACACTTGCCAGTAGCTGAACTGAAACCTCGTCACTTTATCGACCTGCTGAAAGGCATTGAGCAAAAAGGTCTGCTGGAAGTCGCAGCACGTACCCGGCAGCATATGTGCAACATCATGCGGCATGCAGTGCATCAGGGGATGATTGAGAGCAATCCGGCATCGAATCTCGAAGGTATCATCGCAGCACCGGTTAAACGACACTACCCCGCCCTTCCCCTTGAACGACTACCCGAATTGTTGAGTCGCATTGATGGCTATCATCAGGGACGGGAATTAACCCGGCTGGCTGTTTCTCTTACCCTGCATGTCTTTATTCGCTCCAGCGAACTGCGGTTTGCCCGCTGGACAGAGATAAGTTTCACAAATAAAATCTGGACGATCCCCGCCACACGAGAACCGCTCCCAGGCGTCCGCTATTCCAGCAGGGGGGCGAAAATGCGCACGCCGCACATTGTGCCGCTGTCACGACAGACCATCGACATACTGAAGCAGATAAGAGAAATCACCGGTGATCAGAAGTTGCTGTTCCCCAGCATCCATAATCCATCCAGACCAATGAGTGAAAACACGGTTAATAAGGCGCTGCGGCTTATGGAATATAATACTAAAGAGGATGTCTGCGGCCACGGATTCCGGGCAATGGCCTGTAGTGCCCTGATAGAATCAGGTCTCTGGTCACAGGATGCAGTTGAGCGTCAGATGAGCCATCAGGAGCGCAATAGCGTTCGGGCAGCCTACATCCACAAGGCGGAGCATCTGGAAGCCCGCAAGGCGATGATGCAGTGGTGGTCAGATTATCTGGACAGATGCAGAGAGGAATTCGTGCCATCCTATATTTTGGGCCATCAGCAGTCCAAAGTCTGAACTTCGGTATATACCGATTGATAAGCTTGAAAAAGGGCTCAGCTAATGAGCCCCGTTTAAGACTAAATACTTCGCCTATATACTTAAAACACCATCAGCTTCATACAAAGCTTGGTTTTTAGTCACAGAATTGAGCAGGATGTTGAATTTGGCCCCTCACAAATCAAGCACAATTGCATCTGTGTTGGGGGTC
This sequence comes from Klebsiella sp. 10-1, assembly GCF_009758445.1. Classification (NCBI taxonomy): domain Bacteria; kingdom Pseudomonadati; phylum Pseudomonadota; class Gammaproteobacteria; order Enterobacterales; family Enterobacteriaceae; genus Klebsiella; species Klebsiella sp. 10-1. The sequence continues at coordinate 35,895 of NZ_WQRE01000004.1, read as the reverse complement.
AAGTATTTATTCCTAACGCCGCCAGCAATGTACTGATTTTAGGCGAACGATGGCGCGATTTTGCATAAATTAATGAAAGCGGAATCGAAGCCTCGGAGTATTCTTGTAGTAGCTCGACCAGTTTACCGTTTTCGAGATATTTACCGACCGCAAAGTCCATTATTTGAACAACTCCCATCCCGCTGAGTGCCGCCTCTAACAGTACATCCGCAGTATCGACGACCAGATTACCCTTAATATCAAAAGCCTGCTGTTCTCCCGCTATAGAATAAAACCACTTTGTGCTACGCCCAGTTCTCTGTGCTTTAACAGCCAGACAGTTATGCTGTACCAGTTCCGCTGGCTCTTTAGGAATTCCGTGGCTGTTTAAATATTCCGGTGACGCAACGGTGACAAAACGTAAATGCTTAATAGTTCTGGCGATAAGCCGTGAGTCCTGTACGCTGCCAATTCTAATCGCCGCGTCAAAGCCTTCTTCCACCAAATCAACCAATCGGTCAGTCATAACCGCGTCAATTGTTAATGCCGGATATCTGTCCAGAATCTCTTTGAGCATAGGAATAATTACCAATCGGCCATAGGCAGAAGGTGTCGTTATTTTTAGTTCGCCTTCAGGGAATACCGTTCTGCCGGTAATCGAATGCCCAACCTCATCCATTTCATGAATCAGGCTTTTTGAGGATTCATATAAAAAAACGCCATCGGTAGTCAGACTTACAGAGTGGGTATTGCGGTTAAGCAAGGTAACACGAAGGTCGAGCTCAAGCCTGGTAATTGCACGTGAGACCCCTGATTGGGTGAGGCCCAATGCCTGCGCAGCTTTGGTAAAACTCTGCGTTTCCCCTACCTTAATAAAGATTTTAAGCGCGTTTAAATCCATAAGTCTTCTCTTACATCTCTTACACGAACATCTATGCCTCGTGGAGGTATCAAGATACAAAAAAAACTGACAGAAGTTAAATATCAATGTGTTATTAGTTAAAAGATAACGCTATGTCGCCACAATTATTGCAATATCCTTGCGTGGCGACAGCATAGAGGACTATGTACGAGTTGAGCTTAGTCCTGAGGTACGTTGAGCGTGACTTTGCCTGGAGCGAGAAGATGCATGAAATCCTGTTTAATGACTTTATCCCAACTACCAATATTATCCGCGTATACTTTAATGATCCTCTCATCAACGAGAGTGAGCAAGGTGTTTAAATCTTCTCCGGCCGGGGAATAATCCTTATAAGAAATCAGATCGATTCCTCGTGATACCAAAATTGTGGTGTCTATGCTCGCCACCTGTCCCGAGGCAACGCCCAGAATGAGAACTGTGCCATTAGGAACAACATTGTCTAATAGATGAGCCAGTAAATCGCCACCGACGGTATCGACCAGTGCATCAAAGGTTCCCTCAAAAGGGTATTCTTTAGCCAATAGTACCTCGTTGGGTTTAACGTCGCTGGCTTGCAGCCAATCGAATCCACGCTGACTGTGCACCACCGCCGAAACTTTAATACCGGCATGCATTGCCAACTGAACCAACAAATGCCCGACTCCGCCCGTTGCACCGGTAACGGCCAGAGACTGGCCCGGCTGCAAATGAAGGGATCGCAGAGAACGCAGCGCCGTTAATCCTGCCACCGGCAACGCTGCTGCAATCGCTGCAGATACACTCTCTGGCACGATAGCGACATTGGCACGATCGACAACGCGATATTGGCTCCAGGCACCCGAAAAACTCCATGTTAATACCCGCTCCCCAATTTTTGGTCCCTGACCGTCGGTGCTGGTCTCGATCACAATACCAAATGCATCCCATCCGGCAGGCTTATCCGATTCCCAGGGAAAGTCTAATTCTCCCCGATTAAGTGATATATTGGAAACTCTGATTAAAATATCACTTTCCGTCCTTCTGACTGGCCGCTGTACATCGGTAAATCTAAAACCACCAGTATCTGATTTCACAATTGCTTGCACGTATTCACTCATTGTTATTTTCCTTTTCGATATTTACACATTCAGAAAAATCAATTAAATAAATAACATTATCTATTTTTAAGATATGCCGATGACAATTTAATTGCCTAAATTCGATATCTTAACCTCCTAACCTAACACGACAATTCGATAAACCAGCAGATTATATTGGTGAAAAATGTCATAACAATTATGATTCATATTCTGTTTACAAAAGCTGATGATCGAGGGTATTAGTTTCATTACTGTTAATCACATCGAGTGAATTTTTATGAATAAACCACTACCAGCAGCAATATATGTTTTAGGTTTTACTCTATTTGCCATGACAACATCTGAATACATGATCGCAGGATTAATCACATCCATGTCATCTGATTTAGGTGTTTCCATTCCTAAAGTTGGATATTTAATTACCATTTATTCATTAGGTATGGTTTTCGGTGGTCCCTTGCTTGCTACATTTTTAGTTAAACTTAGCAATAAAGCAGCATTATTGACTATTACTGGCATATTTCTTGTCGCCCAAGTCGTCGCAACCGTTTCTGCAACTTATGATCTTTTAGCAGTAGCGAGGTTTGCGACCGGATTATCTTCGGCAGCCTTCTTCGGTTTTGCGCTGTTGACAGCGGCAAAAATGGTTCCACCGGAACGCTTTGGCGTTGCAGCCTCCATCGTATTGGGCGGGATGATGATAGCGACGGTGGCGGGACTGCCACTATCAGCAATACTTGACCAGTATTATGGCTGGAGAGTTTCCTTCGCATTAATTATTGTCCTTACATCTTTAGCTGGAATAGGTATTATACTGATTGTTCCTAAATTCAAGGCGGAGGTCAAGGGTAGTATTAAGGCTGAATTTGGTTCAATTATAAACAGATCAATCTGGGGGGCTTTTATTACAAGTTTCTTTATTATTGCTGCTACATTCGCGACATTCAGTTACTTCGTTCCCTATTTTGAAAACACTGTCGGTTTCGATACTCCATATATCCCGGCTATTCTTTTCGCTTACGGTGCATTCACGGTAATTGGTAACTTTCTTGTAGGTCGACTAGCAGATAAATCGCCGATTAAAGTTGTTTTCACCGGAAGCGTCGTGCTAGTACTTGCACTGTTTGGGCTTTATACCTTCTACGAAAATAAAATATTAGTGCTGATATCTGTAATGATTTTAGGACTTACTGGTATTACTCTCACTCCTGCCATGTCCTCACGCGTGTTTAAAGCAGCCCCTAATACTTCATTAATTAACACTATGCATACCTCCGTTATTTGTCTTGGAGTAGTTATTGGTTCATGGGCCGGCGGCTATGCAATCGACCAAGGTTATGGCTACCGTGCACCAACTCTCATCGGTATTTTTTTAGCTGGATTGGCGATTGTCACCCTACTCCCTGTCTTGAGAAACAACCGTTACGATACGCCTGCTGTTAATCCTCAGACAAATATCTGACTGTATCAATAGGAATAGACCATGAACAGTGAAACTAATTCATTAGGCTATGAAAATAACATTCAAACTATTCCGGAATCGCACTTATTTCCCGAAAAAAAATACAAGCATGAGATCCCAATCATTTACCACAGCGAGAGTGATAAAATTATCGACCAAAGTTGCGAGGCAAGGTTATCAAATGACACACCCAATAAAAAATCATACACACATAAAATATTTGTTATACGAAAATGCAAGCCGGAGCATATAGGAGACATTTTCTTGCGGCCATCAGAAAATGATGATAGCAGCATAATTCTAGACATTAACATACATATGCCATTAGGAGAAAAAATAAAAACCAGACTATTCCGTAAACTTTCAGTTTTTTTATTTGAAAAATATAAGACACTGAGAGTTGAGACTCACATTCTGATTGATCATCATAAAATCATTAATAGCCTTATATTGAGCGGATACACTTTTGAAGGTATTACACAAAAATTTAATGCAAATTCAGAGCTAGAGGAATTTGCAGTATTTTCATTATTGAATAATCAAACTAATACGGGAAAAACCCTATTATTCCCTGCAGTGGATAGTAATATTTATCGCGATGAAAAAATTGCACTACGTTTAGCTGAAACAAAAGACACATTTTGTATATGGTTAGAGCAATCAAATCCTGAATCATCGAAGTGGGGTTTATTCGAAACAGCATCACTTGATGAAATAAAACAAAAAATCAGGCGTTGCGGGCTTAATTCAGCCGTAGGCCCTAATATATTACTAACTATTATAGAATGCTCAACTGGTAATGCTGTAGGAAAAATTGTTATCCGCAATGTTGTACCACCTCATGTAGGTGATGTGGGTTACGGGATATTGCCGGAATATCGTGGTTTAGGCTACGCCGTAAGGGCGCTGAATCTTTTGAAAAAATGGGCCTTTAATGAAGCTGGTTATGTACGTTTAGAACTTGGTGTCAAAGAAGGCAATATCGCGTCAGAAAGAGTCGCGCAAAAGGGAGGGTTTGAATTTGAGGGGATGCGTCCGGGACGATTGAAAAATCACGATGGTTCATACAGTAATGAAATGCACTATTTCTTTCTGAACCCGAATATTAGCTATCGAAAAATAGAGGATTGATTAAATGAGCAAAAAGTTCATCTCCTTTCTCGAACAGCATTTAGATCATAAAAACGTCGTCGCCTATGTAAAAACACCGAATGATGTTGGTGAATATACTTCCCCATCGGTTTCTGGCCGAGTGGATGTTTCCAGTATTGAACAAGTAATTCGTATTGTTAAGCTGGCAGATCAATTTGACGGAGAAACAGCGCTTTATCCCTACTCAACTGGATACAATTGGGGGCTAGGTTCAACAAAACCTCCGTCAGACAACGCCGTGCAGTTGAAGCTGACCGGATTAAATAAAATTCGCGAGATTAATATCGCAGAGGGTTATGCTGTCATTGAGCCAGGTGTGACGCAGGGAATATTATCGCAAAAATTACTGAACACCCATCGTTTTATTAATGTGACAGCCTCATCTGCAGAAACGAGTTTTTTAGGTAATGCTCTCGATCGGGGCGTCGGGTTGAGGCACCAGCGTACAGAAGATCTTCTCGGCCTGGAAATTGTTCTCGCCAACGGGACACTGCACCGAGTGGGCTGGTGGCCGGAACAGGGAAAACATAGCGCATTATACTCCCACGGGATTGGTCCTTCACTGGTGCAATTATTCACCCAATCGAATCTCGGAATTATAACCGGTGGCGTTGTACGGCTACTTCATCGACCAGAAAAATCTCGCGTCGCCTATATTTCCTTTTCTCCCGAAAACTTAGAGTATGCTATCAATACCTTCCAGCGTTGGTCAGCACAAGGGTTAATTCACGGTGTACTTAAGGTTTATGATGAAACATCAACACTGACGTATGGTGCGAATAAGGGCGAGTTTCTCGTTCATTTGCCCCTTTCGGGAGCAGCCTCAGTAGTATCGGCACTTTCCACCGCGCTGGAAACCGAGTTTGTAAAAGCTGGCGAGAAATTCATCTCTTTGATCTGGAACGACAGCCCTATGAATCCTTATCAAGATGATATCGTCGCCAATCTAGTCAACGCTGCCTATCAAGGGGATACTAAATATCATGATATCCTTCTGGAGAAGACGCTCGGTACTACACCGGCTGAAATAGATGCCGAAGGCAAAGGCTGGATATTTTTCTTGCCTCTGCTTCCTTTTACCGGTCAGGCTATTAAACAGGCTTATCTACATTTCGACGATATCTTCGAGTCTACTGGCGTGCGCTGCGGCGCCACAATTAATATGCTGAGTGATCAGATTATTGATCTCGTTGTATCCATTCGTTTTGAACGCGTAGAAGAGGAAATAAGAAAAGCTCATCGGGCTCTGAAACTTCTTCATGAAAAATTTAGTGCTTCCGGTTTTTACCCTTATCGTTTGGACGTAGAACATCCTCTCGCCAATAGTCGTAATGCCAGAACGCTTCGTGAAGGTGAAATCATCAGAAGCTTGCAAAAAACTTTAGACCCAAAGGGAATTTTCGCATCCGGGCGATATAGTTATTAATAATAACTAATATGTACTTTTAAGATTTAATTATATAGGTTCATTTATTGAGGCGCATCCATGATAACTCATGAAGAAAATACATTTAGCAATATATTAGTTAATCTAAGAGATTTACGTGGCAAATTACGTAACTCCGCTCGTGAAATAGAAGAGCATCGCAGGATACCACTCAATATTATTGAAAGGCTACGTGGCATTGGGATATTTGGAATGTGTTTCCCGCAATCATGGGGCGGTGCCGGACTGACGTCGATTGAGCAAATCCTTGTGCTGGAAGAACTCGCCCGGGGCGATACGGCTACCGCCTGGTGCGCCATGATTGGTTGTGACTCAGGTATTTATTCAGGTTTCTTGGAAGAAAAAAGTGCCAAAGAGATCTTTCCACATGCCAATCTGGCTGTGGCGGGTTGGATACACCCGCAGGGAAAAGCCGAGATAGTTGATGGCGGCTACATTGTCACTGGCAAATGGCGTTTTGCCAGCGGATCGCCTCATGGCGATGTCATCTCGGCAGGTTGCTTCCTCTACCGTAACGGCAATCTTATACTGGATGATAACGGCAAGCCCCTTTGGCGAGTCATGCTGGCGCGTCCTGCCGACTACCTTTTTTCCGACACCTGGTTCACCACCGGCCTGCGGGGAAGCGGCAGTCAGGACTACTCCACGCAAGGATTGTTCATTCCCGAACAGCACGCGTTCAATTTCTCGGAACCAAAACGTCAAGGGCCACTGCACAAAACGCCGGATGCAATTTTACGCAAAATGGCCGGTATCCCGCTGGGGCTTGCGAGAGCCTGTCTGGACTATATCTACGACGTCGCCGACGACCGCACAGACAGAATCAATGATGTGAAATGGCGAAACTCAAAGCGCGTACAGACGGCGGTGGCTAACGCAGAGAATCAGTTATTCATCACTAGAAACGCGGCGCTCACCAGCGTAAGTACATTATGGCAGGCGCTCGAAGCCGATGCCGCTCATGATGATATTACTCATTGGCGCGTGCAGTCAGCTTTGAGTCGAAGAAATGCCTTTCAAACCGCACGAACCATCATTTCAAGCTTGTATGACCTACAGGGTGGGGGTTCTATCTACACCCATGAAACACCTTTTGATCGCGCATTACGTGATATCAACACTATTTGCCAGCACGCTGTCGCGCAGGAAAAAGTCCTGCAGGTGTGCGGCGATATTCTCCTTGGTGGCAAAGTCGAAGATTACTTTATATAAGGAAGAGAACCGATGAGTGGTATTTTTTCGCAAAAGAAAATTCTTGTAACCGGCGCAGGCAGTGGACTTGGCAGAGAAATAGCCTTGGCATTTTCACGACTTGGCGGAACCGTTATTCTTGCAGGTCGAAATAAGCAGAAACTAGAAGAGACGGCGCAAGCGATCTCCGAGACTCCTGGCAAATCATGGGTTATTCCTTTCGACGTAAATAATAATCAATTAATAGATAACCTGTTTGATGAAATTAAAAATAAAGTCGGTACTCTTGATATTGCCGTTAATAACGCCGGAGTATTTTCTTTTGGTTTTGTCGATGAAACCTCCAGTGAAGACTTTAATCACGTATTCAATACTAATGTCATTGGTTTGTTTGAAAGTCTGAAGCGCGAACTTCAGTCGATGAAAGAAAACCGGGCCGGGACTATCGTTAATATTTCATCAAATATGTCTATCGGGCTGAATATTCCGGGCACGGCAGCCTACACCGCTTCAAAGGCTGCCGTTGATGCATTGACCCGCGTCTCGGCAAAAGAGGCTATCACGCACGGCGTGCGCGTTTTCTCAATAAACCCAGGTCCATTGGCCACCGAAATGACCCAACTTCCCGGCGAATCGGCGGCAGACCGTGACAAAAGATGGCACGATTTGATCCCCATTGGGCGTATTGGCGATGTTAAAGAGATCGCTCAAGCGATTATTTGGTCCTGCTCAGGCCAGTCTGACTACTTAGTGGGTACACGAATAGTTATCGATGGCGGCCACTCTCTTTAAATTCATAACCGTGAGGTACAAATAATGCAACCATTTATTATTAGAGACAATGAAGGCGTTCCGCTTTGGTTAAATAATGATACCTATACTATTAAGCTTGACAAAGAAAACACCGGCGGCAACATTTCTATTATTCAGGGGTTTGTTGGGCCTGGTGGTGGTCCGATCTGGCATCTTCATGAAGACGCTGATGAGATATTTTATGTACTAGACGGCCAATTAACCGTAAAAGCCGGAGAAAATATCTTTCAGGCAAACCCTGGTGATTTTGTTTATGTACCTAAGGGCATTTATCACCAATTTAGAAATAACAGCATTAAACCTATCAAGATATTGCTGATGTTCTCTCCCGCAGGTTTCGAAGGGTTCTTTAGAGAAACAGGCATTGTAGCGAAAGAGGGTGTTACCCCACCGTTACACATTCATGATGCAGAAGCAAACAGACGGGCTATAAAGATTGGTGGAAAATATCTTTCCTTTGTTCCTGATTTTGAAAACCCCGACATTAATCCAAATTTAAAATAAACCAAAATGCCGCGAAGTCTTTGCGGCATTCTTATATTGCAAATCAATACGAATGGATAATACTGGAAAAACATCCAACCTTCCATCAACAGTCATTCTTTATTCATATTATGAGAGGGCATTATATTTATCAGCACGCATATTTAAAAGGAGATATGTTATGTCAGACAGACTCGCTTTTTTTAAGAATAAAAATGTAAACTCAGACTGGTTAACTATCAAAGAAGCAGTTAAAGCATCAAAGAAAAACGGCATTAGGAAAATACAAGAAAGTGATATCTATCGATATGCTCTGCAGGGAAAAACCCTCCTTTCGATATACTTTCAGTCTCCAATTACCTTGAGGAAAATAAAATCCCATGACCATAAGTTGAAGCTAAAACCTAAAGATAATAACTTACCTGACGGCAAAATTACGTCGGGTGAAATCGTTTTTTTTAGCGAGAGCAACTTAATTTTCAGCACCGAAGGTGAATATTTTCACACTGCTCATGGCGTCATTGATACAAGTCTTTTTGGATATGAATATTTTCTCATACAATGCCTACTTGCTCACAATCTAAAAATACCATCACCTGTACTTAGAGGGAACAATAACTATGGCATCACTGTTTCCTTATCAGGGGAAACCTTTCTAGTTCACAATAGAATTTCATTACGCAATGGAATCTCATTAAATGGCATAGATTTAAGCTTTAATGATGCCTACTTACCTATTTATAACTTACCGAAGGATGCATGTTTTGTTATCAGGCAAACTGAGTTAAATAAACTATTCAACTGGCTGGCTGGAAAAAAAATCACCCTCGGATTCTTCCACACGCATATCATCCCCTCTATCAAGACTATTTTGGCTTGCCTGTAGAAATAATGAAACTATCAGCCCGTTGATAGGAAAGCCCTACAAGTTGCTATCCATTTTTGAGCAATGGGCATCAGAGGAAGGCATTACCGACCGATTCAGTGGCGACACGCTCAAAACTGCGCTTGAGCGCGGATCACCCCCTTCCCTACCAACACAAAAGTAAGATGATGCCCTTCGCTATAAAAACCCGTATTAAGGATTGGATTTCCCGTAATACGGGTTCATCAACTTTCACCGCACCACGACTTTGTGTTGTCGTGTTATCTCCCGGCTAGCGCTACATCTTCCACAGGAGAATACCGTGACATCTCATCAGTTATTACGTCTGAAACAGGTTGAAGAAAAAACGGGCCTGAAGCGCTCTCAAATCTATCTGTATATGAAAGACGGTACCTTCCCTCGCTCAATCAAGATTGGCCCAGCCAGTGTCGCCTGGCTCGAATCGGAGATTGACGAATGGATCAATATTAAATTAGTCCGCCGCTCAATAGGCTGAAGGGAGAAAACACCATGATTATCCCGTCACTGAATTACGTCGTTTTAACCGATGCCTTGCATGCATTGAAGGATGGCAACATTCGTTACTGTGAATCGCTCGGATTCACTTTCGACGAAATGAATGCCCTCAACCAATTATCACTAGACGAGCTGTTTATCATCAGTCGGGAGTCTGCGCAGTTCTTGGCTGTGACGGTTCATCACGACGCATTACACCTGCTTCTGGCTAAATCCCGTGAGGAGGTTCTGCAGCAGCAACGTATCAATCATGCCATCCGGCTCGGCGGGTCAATTGCGCTACTCAATAAGTATTTTGGCCTCACCTCCAACGAAGTTTGCCTTCGCCGCCGGTTACTGGGCGTCCGTGTGCCTTATGGCCGGACGCCAGAGCCGGACGAAGAGACGGATGCGGCCATCTGGCGGCAATGGCAACAATTCCGGGTGGCCAACCTGGAATCGGCCGATGCGCTGGCCGCCATGATGCAGGTAACGCAAACCCTGCTGCCGAAAGTCGACGGGTTGTCACTGACCATCGTTTGGAAGCGTATCGCACTTTATGAACAGGAGGCGTCAGACCGGAGGGCCGCACATGCCAGATGAGATCGACCGCGATCAGGAATTTAATGAGCAACGACTCGAGGATATGATTGAACAGAGTCGTTTTAAGCCAGGGTCTACGCCATCATTATTCCATTGTCGTCTATGCGGTAAGTCCATTCCTGAAAAGCGACGGCAGGCACTCCCGGGCATAACCACCTGCACAGAATGCCAGGAAAAACTTGAACGTCGAACACGTTAATAATGGTCACAGAGACATACAGGAATATTTTCTCTACATGTCTCTGTCATTAACTATGAATATACAGTCGTCTTTATTATACATTTCAATTACTTTTATTTTTCGCAGAGCTTACCCCCTCCACCACTAATTTATCTCTCTCATTTTAACTTTGAATTTATCGTTTATATACCGCCCTGAATATCTGATCCTGAAAACCTCATTACATAATAGTTACCCGAATGGTCGTTAATTTCCCCAGGTCGGGTATTGCTCTTTAAAAATAAGGTTCAGGCTGTCACAAAACCACAATTCAGGGTGCCGCTGAATGTTCTCGCTGACCCGTTAAAACCGGAATGCAGAATTGGGATGTGACATTCATTTAACTCATTGTTGTTTTTATTAGAGGAGGCGTCATGCGAAAACCCATTTACCACGTATTTGTCACTCAGGAAAGTCAACCCGATGCACAGGGCGAAATAAACACGTATTGGACCAGGGTTGGCGTGGCGTTCGCTCATAACGTTAAGTCTGGCCTGAATATCATGCTGACACCCGGTATTGCTATCTCCGGCAAGTTAGTGCTCCTTGAGCCCAGGGATGACGGTGGCGCGACACAGGATACTCAGTCCTTTTAACCGCCCTTACCCCCTTTTCCCGGCCCTGTGCCGTCTGATGGCGGTACGCGTTGCCCGGTTTACCATTCTGAGGCCATCATGCTTTCCACCACCGTATTTCTGGCGGCGGCTTTGCAGTGCGCCCCCAGCATTCACCCGTCCACGGCGCTTGATGTGGCGCGGGTCGAATCCGGTTTGAATCCGTATGCCATCGCTGAAATTCTGCCCAGTGGCAAAGGCGTGATTTCACATTTCCCCACGAGCAGGGATGAGGCCATCAGCCTCACCGGGTGGCTGGCAGCACAGGGCCGACGCTATTCGGTCGGGCTGATGCAAATCACCAGCACCAACTTCCGTCATTACGACGTGACCGCCCGTGACCTTCTTGACCCCTGTACCAACCTGTCCGTCTTTGAGCACATCCTCACCGACTGCTACCGCCGCGGCCGTTCCCTGAAGCGTGCGCTCAGTTGCTACTACTCAGGAAATTTCACTACCGGCCAACAGCCGGAATCCGCGTTTAACCAGACCAGCTACATCCAGCGCATCGGCTACGCCGTACCGTCAACGCGAGAAGACCGACAGCGACCAGCCGCCGAAAAGCTCGTGCCTGAAATCCGTTACCCCACCGCCGTCATGCGTGGCGAGCTTACCGATAACGCCACTTCAGTTCTGACATCCCTGCGCTACCCCAATGCCGTGATACGCGGCGAGTTACCCTTTCCCGGCCCCAAGAGGAACAATGATGAAACGAAAACAAACTGACTGGCCCGTCCTCTCTTCCTTGTTAATAGCAAGCCCGGTGCTGGCAGCAGACAGCGGATTTAATAAAGCCAATGAGACGCTGAGCAACACATCCACAGGACTGCTCGGACTGGCCGCCGTCACCATCACGCTCGCCACCATGTGGGTGGGATACAAAGTCTTGTTTGACGGCAAGAGCCTGCACGACATGCGCAACGTCATCATTGGCGCCATCCTTATCGTCGGGGCGTCAGGTTTCGGTGCCTACTGGGCATCATAAGTGAGGTAACGATGGCTACGCTGAACAAAGCGCTGACGCGGCCTGCCGCCATAGCCGGCATTCCCCTCGTGCCGTTCGTGATGGTCAGCGGGGCCATCGTCCTGCTGGCGGTCTATGTCAGCTATTACCTGATATTACTGCTTATCCCTGCCTGGCTGGAGATGAAGGCAAAGGCCAGAACCGAAATTCACTATTTCGGGCTGCTCTGGCTGGCCTTTAAAACCCGTGGCCGGTTTGGCTCCAATAAACATTTTGGTGCCAATGCCCTGCTGGCAAACCACTATGACGCCGTCGACGTCTCGGAGTTTATTGAAAAAATGAAGTTAAACGAGCGCGTTACGCTGGAGAAATACATTCCGTATTCCTCCCATATTCACCCGCACGTCATCAGAAACCGCCAGGGTGATTTGCTTGCCAGCTGGGAACTGGAGGGCACCGTTTTTGAATGCGAGGATGAACATCACCTGACGTTAATGGCGACGCATCTCAATAACATTATTCGTGCGTATGAAGGCCTACCGGTTACCTTTTATCTTCACCGTATCCGGGAAAAGTACCACGATGCCTTTGACGCGAATTCAGGTATTCCCTTTTCTGATGAAGTGACCCGGCTGTATTACCAGCCTATCAGCGAAAAACCGTTCTGGCGGCACCGGTTGTTTTTCACCCTCTGCTACGCGCCATTCTCTCCGCTGGAGAAAAAGGCCATGAAGGCGCAGCCGTCCGGTAAACGCAAAGCGGCGCTGGATGATGCTCTGAAAATGATGCTGGAATACCGGGAGGCACTGGCTTCCGCGCTGTCCCGCTATACGGCGACGCCGCTGGGGATGTATGAAGAAAACGGACGGGTGTATTCCGCCCAGCTGTCCTTTTATCACCGCCTGCTCACCGGCCAGTGGCAAAAGGTGGCGGTCACGCGGGCGCCGTTTTATGAAACGTTAAGCACAGCGGATGTCTTTTTTACTACCGACACCGCCGAATGCCAGACCGTCTGCGGCTCCCGCTTTTTTCGCAGTCTGGAAATCAAAGATTACTCGTCGGAGACCGCGACCGGCCTGCTGGACGCGCTGCTGTATGCCGAAAGCGAGTATGTGCTGACGCAGTCCTTCACCTGCATGGCCCGCGATGAGGCACAGAAGCATATTCGTCTGGCGGAAAAGCGCCTGACTTCGGCGGATGACGACGCCATTTCGCAGCGCGAAGAGCTGGTTGTCCTGCGTGACCTGCTCCAGTCCGGGCATGTCTCCTGCGGGAAATATCACTTCTCCCTGCTGGTATCCTCAGACAGCCCCAACCAGGTGGTGAAGGACACCAACGCGCTGGCGCAGCCCTTCGCCGACCTCGGCATCATGACGACGCTGTCCACGTTGTCGCTGCCCGCCGCGTACCTGGCGCAACTGCCGGGGGTGTATACGCTGCGCCCCCGTCTGGTGGCCGTCAGCAGCCAGAACTTTGCCGACCTGGCGAGCCTGCACAATTTTCATCCTCATAAACGAAACGGCAATCCCTGGGGCGATGCCATCGCCATCCTCAAATCCCCTGGCGGTGGCGGGTATTACCTGAACCTGCACGACAGCCAGAGCGGACGGGATGACTTCAACGAAAAAACGCCGGGTAATACGGCGATTATTGGTAAAACTGGCTCAGGGAAAACGATGCTGATGACCATGATGCAGCAACTGATGCAGAAGTACCGCAATCCGGCGACGTTCAGCACCTCAGCCACAATCCAGCGGTTCACCACGGTGTATTTCGACAAGGACCGGGCGGCGGAGATGGCAATACGCCAGATGGGCGGACGCTACTTCCGTATCGGTACCGGCACTCCCACCGGGTTTAACCCGTTTTCGCTGGCCCCAACCCGGCGAAATATCAGCTTTATCAAACGGCTGGTACGCATGCTGTGCCGCCGCAACGGTAAGCCGCTCGATCCGCGCGATGAGGAGCGCATCAGTGCCGCCGTGGATACCATTATGCTCGACTACCCGCCGGAATACCGCAAATTCGGTATCACCCGGCTACTGGAAGTCCTGCCGGAGCCACCAACCCTCGACGCCCGCACCAACGGGCTACGTATTCGCCTTAAACAGTGGGCGCAGGGCGGCGAGTTCGGCTGGGTATTCGACAATGAGGAGGACACCTTCAACATCAGAGACGTCGATAACGTGGGTATCGACGGTACGGAATTTCTCGATGATGAAGATATTCGCGGCCCCATCACGTTTTATCTGCTTTACCGCGTCACCAGCCTGCTGGATGGTCGCCGGCTGGTGATGTTCATGGACGAGTTCTGGAAATGGCTGGCCGATGTCGAATTATCCCGCTTCTCGCTCAATATGCTGAAGGTGATCCGCAAGCTGAACGGCATCTTCGTCCCCGCCACGCAGTCGCCTGACGAAATCGTCAAACACCCGATTGCCCCGGCGATTATCGAGCAGTGCAGCTCGCAGATATTTCTTGCCAACCCGAAAGCCAGCCGGGCGGATTACGTGGAAAAGATGAAAGTGCCGGAAAGCGTGTACGACATCGTCAGAAACCTCGATCCGGGTGAGCGCTCTATGGTGGTCCTGAAAATGCCGTTACGCGCAGGTGAAACCCGGCCTTTTGTGGCGATGGCGAAAATGGATTTATCAGGCCTCGGGAAACTTACCAAAGTGCTGAGCGGCAGCGAAGACAACCTGAAACTGTTCGACACCCTGTATCAGGAAGGAATGCAGCCTGATGACTGGAAAGCCGCCTTCCTTCAACAAGCCCTGTAATATCCATGACGGAGGTAATGAAAATGCAGTTCAGAGATATCATACTGGCATTATCGTTGTTAATTTCCACCCAGGCACTAAGCGCCGGAATACCGGTATTCGACGCCGTACAGAATACCGAATCCATGAATCAGTGGATCCAGAAACTCCAGCAGTGGCAGGAAACCGTCACCCACTATAGAAGTGAACTTGATGCCTACAAGCAGCAATTAGCCACGGCAACGGGCGTGCGTGACGTTCAGGCATTTCTCCGCGAGGCCAAAAGCCTGAAAACCGATATTGATAATCTTCGTCAAAACGGTATTTCACTGGATGACCTGCTGAGCAACCAGAGCGGGTCATATTCGTCTGAACTGAATAGCTTGTATAACAAATATAAAACGTTCGATACCTGTAACCCCTCCAGCTCTTCGCAGCGCTATCTGGACAGCTGCAAACAGATGATCCTGAATCAGGCCGTAGCGATAGAAAATACGTCCGAGGTTGAAAACAAGATCACGGGCACGCTCGGCGATATATCAGATTTATCAGACCGTATTGCTAATGCGCAGGATTCGAAAGAGTCACAGGACCTGGCTAACGCCATCGCGGCCAAAAGCGTACAATTGAATGCGCTGACCAGCCAGTGGGAGATGTCAGTCAAACAGACTGAACAGCGAGCGACGCTGCTGGAGCAGCAAAAACAGAAAGCCTTTGAGCAACAGCAATTAACTGCGCTCGTTGCCGATCTGAACTCTTTATAGGGAGGTTAACATGTTAAAACCCGTATTAACCTTATCCGTCATGTCAGGCATTCTCGTCTTATCCGGTTGTAAAGAGACGAAATCAGAAGCCTGGTATAAAGAACATCCCGATGAAACCTATAAGGTCTATACGCAATGCCTCAGGGATGGCGAGGCAAGCGACAACTGCGAGTTTGCACACCGGGCAGCATTAATGTTTGCCCAGACAGGCAAACCCGGTATCAGGGAGAAATTCGAGACGTTGTTTCAGCAGGAAGCTCAAAAAAGAAAATCCGTCACTCAGTAAGATCCCCGCCAACAAAAACAGGGATCCCTCCCTGTTTTATCCCCTGTCTGTTCCTGACTAATGAGAGGCACCATGTCCGGTGGTATTTTTGTTGGTATGGACAAAAACATCATGGATGGACTCAATGCCGTGTTAGAAGGTCAGTCTTCTACCTACGGCACCCTGATCAGTGTGATTATCGTCAGTTCCTTCACCCTGTTTATTACGTATCGCGGGTATCAGACGCTTGGCGGTAAACTCCAGACACCGGTTGAGGATGTTGTCTGGGATGTGGGCCGCATGTTGCTGATCACCACCTTTGTTTTAAACCGCGAGGGCTGGCTGAATGCCATCATTGCGGCCATTGAAGGGCTTAAGGACGGCATCAGTGGCGATGATAATGTCTGGGCGCTGCTCGACACGGTGTGGGAAAAGGCACAAGCGCTGGGGCAAACGCTGTTTAATCTCGATACCGCCACCTACGTTAAAGTGAATGGCGGCTTTGCCGAGGTGCTGGTCTGGGGCGGTGCAATCGTTCTGTTACTCGCTGCAACCTTTGTCAACCTGCTCGCCGAAATCACCATTCTGTTAATGACCACCACCGCCCCACTCTTTATTTTCTGCCTGCTGTACGGTTTTCTTAAACCCATGTTTGATAATTGGCTGAAAACAATATTTACCGCAATCTTAACGATCATGTTCTCTGCCCTGTCTGTCCGAATCGCCATCAACTACCTGAATAAAATACTGGATGCAGCGACAGCAACGTCTGCTGAAAGCAATATGGTGACCCTTGCGGCGCAATGTTTGCTGGCCGGGATTGCCGCAGGCGTCGTGGTGTATTTTTCAGCGAAAATAGCCACTGCGCTGAGCGGTGCCGCCGTACAGGCCGTGTTACAGGGTGCAGCCATGAGCGGACTGCGCGGACTGGCCAGCAAATCTGCCGACGTTGCCGGACCCGGCATAAAGACCGGGGGCCGACTGACCGCCAAAGGAGGCATGGCCGCAGCAGCGACAACCGGCAGATTCATTGCCGTAGGGGCGGGCAAAACGGTGAGCGCCTGGCAGAAACGTGCCACCGCCATTGAACGCATGAAACGCCAGAATCAGCAGCGTCCCCGGTAATCCTGCCGACCGTTAATCTCATC
The DNA here is from genome assembly GCF_009758445.1 of Klebsiella sp. 10-1. Lineage (NCBI taxonomy): Bacteria > Pseudomonadati > Pseudomonadota > Gammaproteobacteria > Enterobacterales > Enterobacteriaceae > Klebsiella > Klebsiella sp. 10-1. Next base: position 18,670 of record NZ_WQRE01000004.1, on the reverse strand, counting down.
TCTCCGTCACGCCGTGGCCTCTGCCAACGGTGCGGCTTTCCTGCATTTATCCGATAAGAGGCTTTCATGAAATTCAGCATCTTGCTTCTGGTGCTGTGCGCGCTTGCAGGCTGCGCGCAGCATCAGGACGACCTCCCGCCGGTGTCCGGCGATCCTCAGCCGGTTAATTCCCCCGCCATAATTCAGGAGCTGACTCACCATGTCTGATATTCAGCGCATCATCGATGTCTCGCGCTCTTTTGAATCCATCCTGCTGGAAAAGGAAGAGCGTTCCCGCAAAACTGCCTGGCGGGTGGCCGCTGCCGGGCTGATTCTGGCTGCACTGGCAATTACGGCCATGATTATTCTGCTGCCGCTGAAAACCACTGACATTGAATTGTGGTCGGTGGACAAACAGACCGGTCGTTATGAGTATATGACCCGCATTAAAGAGCGGGATATTGCGTCTGAAAAAGCACTGGCCCACTCACTGGCGGCACACTATGTCAGTCTGCGCGAAGGGTATAATTACTTCTCCCTCCAGCGTGATTACGACGACGTACAGTTATTTAACAGCGACACTGTGAACCGGGATTATCTGGACAGGTTTAACGGCAACCAGGCTCCGGACGTTATTTTTAATAAAGCCGAATATGTCGTCTATATCGACATTATTTCTAATGTGCATGCACCTGCCACCGGACCCGATAACCTGGCAACACTTCGTATTAAGCGCACCCTCCGTCGTATTTCTGATAATTCAGTGAAAACGGACTTCTGGAATATCCGCCTCACTTACCGCTATGTCCCGCATCAGCAACTGACGGACAGCCAGCGGGAAGTGAACCCGCTGGGCTTTATCGTCACCAGCTACCAGCGCGATAAAGAACTGAGGAGCGAATGATGCTGAAAAACATCCTGCTCCTGACGGGCTTAATGGTGTCATGCGCGGCATGGAGCGCCGCCACCCCGCGCGGCAGCGGCTATGACAGCCGGATGCAGAACGTATCGTATAACAGCCAGAACGCCACCGTGGTGAATACCCGTCCCGGCTACGTCACCACGCTGCTGTTTGACGGCGATGAAACTGTGATTGATGCACAAGCGGGTTTTCCAAAAGGCTGGACGGTCACGAAAAGTGATAACCGGGTCGGCGTCAGCCCGAACCCCATCACCCAGCCGGTGACGGACGCCAGCGGCAACAACATCAGCCAGGTGTTCCTGCCCACGGCAAAGGACTGGAAGACCAACCTCTTCGTGGTGACCTCAAAGCGTGATTACAGCCTGGAGCTGAACGTACTGGACCACGATTCCCCCGCGCAGGCGTTCGTTATCCGTTACCACTATCCGGCCGAGGTTCGCCAGCAATCCGCCGCCGCCAGCGCCGAGCGTCAGACGCAGCAGCGTGAAAGACAGGAGAAGCAGCAGATAGCGGCAGCATTCGGACAGGCCAGCACGCCACGCAACTGGCGCTACACCAAACGGGTCGCCGCCGGTTCGGCCTCCATCGCACCGGATTTTGCCTGGGATGATGGTCGTTTTGCTTATATCGGTTTTTCCCCCATCAAAACCCTGCCGTCTGTTTTCCGGGTGGTTAACGGACGGGAGCAGGCGCTCACGCCCCGGACAGTTAAGCAGGGTAATTACATTGTGATGGTGGTGCCGGCAGCGCCACAACTGGTGTTGCGTTACGGCACCTCGGTGGTAGGGATCGAAAACGACGGGTTCGGGCGCATCGCGATAACCCGCAGCGACACCGTTTCACCGTCCGTTACGCTGGAGGCCAGATGACCGATAAACCTGTCCCGGACGAGCCGGAAAAAACCACCGCAGAGCGGGAAGCGGAAGCCCGCGAACGCGCCCGTGCGGCAATGGCGTATCAGGAGCCGGAGCAAAGAACACCGCCCGGCCAGCCGGAAGTGACCCGTTTTCGTAAGGCATCCGGTCGCCGCACACTGATCGTCAGCCTGCTGAGTCTGGCGCTGGTGATCGCCCTGGCATCCGGCGGCGATCGTCTTTTCAGTGCCTTGAAAGGGGGTAATGAGAAAGAAGCAGACACCGCGCCGCCGCCCTCTGCCGGAAAGACGCTGCATGAGCGTCAAAATCTGGGCATGGACAGTAACCCGTTTGGCCTGTTTGGGCCGCACACACAGGACCGAACAGCCCCTGCCCGTCAGACCGTCACTCCCGCACCGACCCAGCCACCGACCCCACCCGCCCTGAACAAGGCAGCCGCGCTGGCTGACGGGCCGAACAACACCCGAACAATGCCGGCCGATAATGTACGCACGTCCCCGGATGAACCGCGCAGCAACGCAGAAACGTCCGACAGTCGGTCATCATCCACGACGTACACATCCTGTCCGTCAGTACTGACCAGGGGAAAGGATGGCCGCCTGCGCAGCCCAGAGACTGCTGCGCCGGAAACGGGTAACAACGACAATCCGGGCGTCGCCCGTGTCACCGGCGTCAGACGGCTGGGCCTCGATCCTGATCTCTATATCCCGGTGGACCGCTATATCCCGTGTTCGATGATGTGGCGCTTCGTGTCCGATGTCGGGGGGCATATTTCCTGTCTGATCAGTGAAGATGTTTACAGCGCCAGCAACCATGTGACGCTGATCCCGGCGGGAACGGTCGCCCGTGGCATCTACCGCACCGGGGCGCTGCAGCATGGACGCAGCCGGATGTTTGTGCTGTGGACGGAGCTGCGCACGCCTGAGCCCGGCAGCCTGCAAATCCCGCTAAGCAATACGCAGGCCAGCGGCCCGCTCGGCGAGGCGGGGATCTCAGGCTGGATCGACAATCACTTCTGGGAGCGCTTCGGCAATGCCCTGATGCTCAGTACCGTCCAGGACGTGGCAGCGGCGGCGTCGGATGCTGCCCCAGGGAAAGACCGCAATACCGACTACACCGAAAACACCCGCGCCGCCACGGCGGAAATGGCGAAAACGACGCTGGATAACAGTATCAATATCCCGCCCACACTGTACCTGAATCAGGGTGATGTGATCGGCATCATGACCGGCACCGATATTGATTTCTCATCCATCTGGCAGCTGCGACTGAAAAAGAGGTGGTATGAACGCTGAAAACCTGTCGCTGGATTTTATGAAAAACCAGCTGTTTGGTGAGTTTATTGCGCAGGATGGCCTGACGGAAATTGCCGTTAACCGGCCGGGTGAACTGCATACCAAAATCCGGGGGAAATGGCGAAGACACGAAGCCCCGGTTACGCTGCGTCAGTGTTACGCCTTTGCCAGAGCGCTGGCGTCCTGGCAGGACGATAACATCGACGACACCTCGCCGATCCTTTCCGCCACGCTTGAATCAGGCGAGCGCATTCAGGCCATTATTCCCCCGGCCTGTGAGCGCAATACCGTATCCATTACGCTGCGCAAGCCTGCATTCGGGCAGAAAACACATCAGTCATGGATTGATGCGGGATTTTATAATCAGGTCACCGGTCAGGAGCGAACGGAAGGCAAAGATGTTGAACTGACCCGCTATTATCAGAGTGAGGATATGCCCCGCTTTATGGAAAAAGCGGTGGAATACGGCAAGACGATTTTTATCGTCGGTGAAACCGGATCCGGTAAAACCACCTATATGAAAACGCTGCTGCACCATATTCCCCGGCACCTCAGGCTGACCACCATTGAGGATAATCCCGAAATCCGGTTTTATCACCACACCAATTATGTCCATCTCTTTTATCCGGCGGATGCCGGGGATAATGCTATTGTCACGCCCGGCAGACTGATACGTGCCAATTATCGTATGAACCCGGACCGGATATTACTGGCAGAAATTCGCGGCCGGGAAGCCTGGGATGCACTGAAAATCGTCGGTTCCGGGCATGAGGGATTGATGACCTCCCTGCATGCGGGCAGCCCGGAAGAATGTATTGAAGGGTTAATTGACCGCTGCTATGAAAACCCCGACTGCCGGAACATGCCTTTCGACGTGCTGTTACGCAAGGTGCTAAAAAGCATTGATGTGATAGTCAGCATTGATATTCACGGTGACATACGCCGCATGAGTGATATTTATTTCAAACCCCTTCATGTCAAAGACATGAGAGGTGTATTCAGTAAAGGGCTTCAATAAATAAATTATCGAATTACGCAACCCTCGTTTAAATATGAAGGTGACCGAGATGAAAAAAATATCTTCCGCATTATTGCTCTGCATTATGGCGTCATATTCAACCTCCGTCATGGCCGCTGACACCTGTAAAGTGGTGTTATGCATGTACGGTAAAGCCACCGGTAACGGCGGCGGCAATGAATGCCATTCGGCCGAACGCGCATTCTTTAATATCGTGGAAAAGAACAAGCACGGTTTTCTGCCGGACCATACTGCCGATGCCAGAAAATCATTTTTACTTGAGTGCGATTCGGCAGACCCGGCAATCACCAGCCAGATAATCAGTAAATTTGGCCGCGTGCGTAGTTAATTAGCGGAGGTTATCTTTATGACCAACTCGGGTTTTATTCAGCATCCCTGGACACATCAGCGTGGGGATTCCATGCGCGCAGCCTGTGTTATTGAGCACATTGAAAATGAGGCAATGTACGGATGCGGCCTTTATTATGAAATTTATCACTACCGGGTTGTCTGCCGGTTATTGCAGTTGATGCAAACGCTGAATCCCACCGACAGAATAACGCTGACAGATGAAGCCAACCGGCGAGGGTTTACGCTGGATGAAACCAGCATTAAAGAAAGTCGTCAGTGTTATTCCGACATCATCAGGGAAATCCGCGAGAGCCACTATTAATCCCTGCCTTAGTTTTATTCGCAGATCCCCTATAGCGCCAAAACATTTCAGCCGAATCAGGCTTAAGGCGTGGCGGTTTTCAGGTTTTTACGGCCCAGCACATTTTTCGCGAATTAAGGAGTGAAGAAATGTGGGCCGTAAAAATGAGGCAGCGGACAGAATTATTTTCGCGGGTTAAGGAGCGAAAATAGTACAGGCACCGCGCCTCACCGGCAAACAGCCGCGCCCACGCGGATTTTGCCGGCCGGGGGGAGCCGAATAAATTTCGCCGCCCCAGCGAGCGAAAAGCTGTCGCCCACGACAGCGCTTTATTTGGGGGGCATCGCCCCGCACACCGTCGCGGCTAAGTCTCCGGCCAAAAGCCGGTAGCGTGGCGCGACCACCCTCTTTAAAGGTCAGCTTCCCTTTTATTCCCGCTGCGAGGAACGAGCCAAGGGAAGAAAAAGGCGAAAGCGACCGTCTTAAAGGGGGTGGTCGCGCGTAGCGTGCGACGGTGTGCCGCCTTTGACCTCGGGGGTTTTGACGCGGCGTCCAGCCACGACATTACCCCCATGCGACAGGCAATAAGGGCGTCCAGCCCGCATGTACTGGCGCACGCCGTTTGGTGCAGGGAAGCATGCTTTCCTGCACATGGTCGCACAGCGGTCACCTTCTTTACCCCATACACTCGCCCCGCCTTTTCGCCCGACACCGTGGGGCGAATTGACGGGGCGATGTCATGGGGCGAATAGCTGACGAAGGAGGCACGATGGTTTTAAATAAGCTTGCCGCTTCACTGTCGCCGATAGTGAACGGGATGCTGGCGCTGCTCGCTTTTGTACAACAGCAACAACTGATACTGGCGTTATTAGCGGGGCTGACGATGCCGTTTTTTGCGTCGATGAAAAACGATGAACGGCAGAAAGCGCCGCTCTGGAAAAAGCTGATTATTGCTTTTTCCCTGCTGTGTTTTCTCTCTGGCACACTGGCCCCGATAGTTATCGGATCCTTTCAGTGGCTGTATAAAATAAAACTCACCAGTGATAATACAGTACTGGCCTGGTCAGTACGGATTGTATTCACTGTAACCGGGATTATTTTTCATATTATGCTTCGTCGGGTATTCACGCCGGAACTGGATAGAATTAAGAAACGCCTTGTTAAAAAGACCACCCTTGAACGGGAATTACGTACTGATGTCCGCACCGTGAAATCCCTGCTACCGGAAACTCTGCATTATAACCCGCTGGATTATATCGACCTGAATAAAGGAATCTTTACTGGCATGGACAGGGAGAATGAACCGATGTATCTCCCGTTAAAGGACTGGCAGAAACAACACGCGGACATTATTGGCACCACCGGAGCCGGTAAAGGGGTCGCAGCCGGGATATTGCTCTACCAGAGCATTCTGGCCGGTGAAGGTGTCTTTGTTATGGACCCCAAGGATGATGAATGGGCTCCACACCTTTACCGCAAAGCCTGTGAGGATGCAGGCAAGCCTTTTGCCTTAATTGACCTACGAAAACAGCAATACCAGTTAAACCTGATTGAAGATATTACGCCCGATGAACTGGAAGAACTGTTTGTTGCAGGGTTCAGCCTTGCGGAAAAAGGACAGGAATCTGACTTTTATCGCATTGATGACCGAAAAGCCGCGCGTATCGCCGCGCAATTTGTCAGCGATAATCCATCGGCAACACTCCGGGATGTTTATAACGGTGATTATGTTCAGGGTATTGCTGAAAGAATCAAAGCATTTTTCGGCAAGATTGAGGAACTGGCATTACTCAATGCCGTTAATTCACCGAAAGGTTTTTCACTCAGGAAAATATTTGATGAAGGTGGTTGCTGTTATGTTGTCGGTTCCATGCGAAACAGCAAAATTATAACCGCACAGCGGATGCTGCTGGTTCGCCTTTACCAGTTAGCAGAAAGGCGCGACCGTATAACAGACGTCCCCCGCCCCATTGCTGTTTATCTTTCCGAACTGAAATACCATTTATCCAGACCAGCGCTGGAAGGTCTAGGTGCGGCGCGGGATAAAGGTGTGCATATTATTATGGACCACCAGTCCATCGCCGATTTAAAAGACTGCCCGGCAGATTTGAAAGGTGACGCCGTTGTCGGCGCTGTGGTAGAAAATGCAAAATTCAAGCTGGTATACCGGGTTATGGACCCGGATACAGCGGAATGGGTGGCAAGAATGTCAGGCACGATTCTGGTGGATGACGAACTCCGTAAGGCTAAGACGGATAATATGCTGACGGAAACCATCGACAGTGAGCGCACAATCCGCCAGGCCGAACGTTTCTTTATTGACAGCAATATGATCCTGAACCTGCCCGATTTTGTCAGCTTTATCTTTACGACAAAAACGCTACCTTCTGCATCATTAATTTCACCGATAAAGGTCAGAAAGCGCCGGTTAAAAACCTTTTCTGTTTCCCCTGATATTGCCGCAGCGGCGGCACCTGTGAAGATCGCACTGGATTTTGGTGACGATGATAAACCAACCGCGCTGGATGAGATGACATCGCATCCGGCTCTTTTCTTCGACGAAAACGAAGTCAAACCGGCAAAGCCCCAACCTGATGAGGAAGAACACCTGTCCCCGCTGGATTTTTAAGGAGCGCGTATGCTGATTTCGACATATCAAGAGCGCCAGACACGCAACAGAGAAAAAATAAAACAACTGCTGAACTTCCTGAAAGAAGAAACCTACAGCGATTTTAAAACGCTGATGCTGCTATTTGGTTTCCGGGATCATAAGTCGCTTTATTCGCTGCTGGCAAAAACAGAGCGAATGGGGTTAATACAGAAGCATGCGCTTGAATCACGAACAATGAAGATTTCATTATGGGGGATCACCAGCGACGGGCTGGCCGTGGTGCTAACCCCGAATGATAAAATCTTTCCCGCGCGGTTTGAACCATCAAAAATTACCGGCTGGACGCTGGAGCATCATCTTGATAATCAGGCCGCCAGGCTTATTCTGGAGAAGAAAGGCGCTTCAGGATGGATTAACGGTGACCGTGCCACCTTTATCAGCCAGTATCAGGTGAAACATCGCCCGGACGGGTTACTGACTCTGCCTGACGGTAAGGTTGTTGCCATTGAAACCGAGCGCCGCCTGAAAACCCGAGCCCGTTATCAGTCGATCATGGCAAGCCACCTGCTGGCCCGTACCCGCAAGCAGTGGATTTACGTTTTTTATGTTGTGCCCGATCAACAGAAGAAGCGTGCGCTTGAACTGCTGTTTGACAGCATCAGGCATGTCATCATCAACCATCAGCGCGTCCCGCTGGAAGAACGCCACCGTCTGGTGTTTCGCATTTATACCGTTGATGAACTGAAACACCTGTCATTAGACCGCTATACGTAAGCTTTTACTCAGGCCATCGGGATGGCCTCACCGTCCTGGCGGCGATATCGCCAGGACGGTCGATTTTGTTCATTCCACTGCAAGGCGCAGACTGTTCGGTACTCGCTGTGCTGCGTTCCGCCTCAGTCTGCGCCTTGCAGCGTTGCCGGTAAAAAACATGTAACCGCATTCCCTTGCGGTTATCCGGCTCCGGCCTCAGAGTTTATTCATCAAATAACAATGTGCTTTAGAGGCTGCGCTGGCCGCTTTGAAAATATAGCGCTTGTCGTTTTTCAGCGCTTTCAGCCAGGAAGCGATGTAGCTTTCATGTTGTACTTCGCCATCGATCCCCAAATCCGCCATCAGAAAGGCACTTCCCAGCTCCGCGACAAGTTCTTCCTCTGCATAATCCGCACTGCCAAACTTCCCTTTCATTTCACGGTTCAGGCGTTTTTTACCCCCACTCCAGTGAACCAGCTCATGCAGGCCGGTAGCGTAGAAGTTTGCCGCATCAGCGAAAAGATGGCGCTCCGGTAGCCAGACCTCATCAGTTGATGGGCTGAAAAAGGCGTTTTGTCCTTTCTCGATGATGTTTGCGCCACTCTTCCGTAACAGGTTCTCAGCCTGCGGCACCGGGTCAAAGGTTGCTTCCGGACTGCCCGTTTCAGTTGTCAGGGGCAAACCGTCGATTTGCTGAACGTTAAATACGGTAAAGGTTTTCAGCATCGGGATATGTTCAACGTCTCCGGCGTCGTTTTCCTTTTCGAGTGTGGTGTAGAAAATGGCTGTTGTGCCACGTTCACCCTTACGAACCTGTCCACCTGCTGCCTGTGCCTGTTTGTAGGTCATCCAGCGGTAATCGCTGAAACCCTGTTTAGATGCGCTGCACCACAGCAACATGATATTCATGCCACTATAAGCCGCACCAGTGGCGTAATTGGAAGGTAGACCAGACATGCCATCTACACGCTGCCACGGGCAGGACCACGGTTTTACACCAGTTTCCAGCGCTGCAATGATGTTGTCAGTAACAGTCTGGTAAATGTCGGTTCTGGTTTTAGAAAATTTCGTTTTTGAGGAGCCTGACGGGTCCAGCGGGGATACGCTGGTCGCCGCTGCGGTGTTAGGGGCGCTTGTCCAGGTGGTATGCAGGGAAATGGCCATGATTTTTCTCCATCAGTCGTGTGATTTTCGTCTTCGTATCGCCTGACGGTTCGCTTTCCCGGCATCGTTCTGTCGTGCAAGGGCGCAGCATGCGTGCCATTTACCCTTGCAGGACGGGTTGTGTTGGGAAACGATTAACCAGAAGCTGATATGAAGAACGAAAAGCTCACAGGAGAAAAACTTGCCCCTATATAGCCGGGCTTAGCGCCCCTCAGTTGCAGCGGTGAAAGGGGTTTGGGGTTTTAGATATAGTATAAGCATAACTGGCAGAGATTAATATATTGTTCCTAAGGAGGAAATAATGAACTGTAGGTGATTATTTTTACAACCAGCCTTTGAAAGGTATTCTAAATATGTGAAAATCTTTTAGTTGATCGCAAATTCACTTGAAATTCCAATTTTTCAGTTAGAATAATCAATTTAAAACCACCACTATAGTTATATGGTGTTATTATAAATTAACTCTGATCTTATAATTAATTGCATTCCATTAAAAATAATTCCGTTCCGCATGAAAGCGTGTGGCTTGAGTCTTCGTTATATGCCACCTTCCCTTTGCATTTGCCTCACCGAGGCGACTCCACACTGCCGTTTAACTATCTAATAAACTAGGATTTTTACTGGAATACCAATCTTCGCCATCATCACTTTATAGAGCATGACTTAATTTAAAAATGGTGTTATAATCTTCTGTTAAAAGATTACAAATAATTGAGAGAAAGGGGTGTGAAAATCGTGGTTGACTACAGAGATCTGAATCTTAACCGAGAAAACCTTGATCTCAATATCCAGAACTTTCTGGAATCTCACGGCTATCAGCTTGATGGAGATATACAAACATTTCCCAAAAGGAAAAGGGTGGTTTTTGGCTCTACTGGGTCGGAATTCTCAACTGTTGATTTTCACCTCAACCATACAGGTACAACTACGATTCAGTGGAAACTAGGTAAAAATCAACCAGTTGGTGAAACACTTGCTTCATATTTAAGGGATACAATCGACCCAGCAGAATTTGAAAACGTCAATTATTCATTGAAAGGAATAACTACAGAATCATTCGATCCTATATTAGAATGTGTTTTGGAGGCTGGTGATATTGAACTCAATCTCTTACGTGATGAGGACAACTGTAAGCAGGTAACGCTGAAAAGTATTGCACATCAAGACCACTTAACTCTCACTCACCATCGACGGACAAGAGTTTTACAAATACAGGGTAAACCTTTGTCATGTTATCGTCGTGTTATTTTCATGCTTACAGATTTACTGGATCTCAAAGGATTAGAACAAGTCTTATATCGTAAAGATGATAGTAGCGCTGAGATAGTTAGAAAGGAGATGGCCGATGACTATATAAAAACGGCATTTCCTAGAAGCTATGAACTCTTACCTGAATCAGTAAAAAAACTGCTAATCTCTAGCTGTTGTGTGAAATTAGCCTCACCACAGTTACCAGATTATTGCCTATTACTCTATCCGGACCTACGGGCTCTCGAAGGAGTGCTGAAAGAGCAGATGTGCATTTACAATATGTCTGTTGAAGATGCAGAACATGGTTTTGGCGACTTTTTTGATATCAATCGTGGGTTATGTACTTTAAAACCTCAATACAGTGCAATGGTTAGAAATGTAGGGATGCAGGATGCTTTGAATAACGGCTATACATTCTATAGGAAACATCGTCATACACTTTTCCATATGGAAGAGTTTGCAGATGGCAGTCGCATGATAGATACCCTTGAAAAGGCAATAAGTTTATCTAAAAACACATATTCTGCGATCGATAGCTTATATACAGCGAGAATGTGAAAATTATGATTCAAAAAATACGCATTATTGGTGAAATAGCTGTTATAACTGCCACAGCGGATTTTCACCCTTTGCGTCAATTAAAAGGTCTGGCAATTGAACTCGATCAACTTGGTTTTGAGGGTGTAGTGCTGTTTGACCTATTAGCTGTAAATGGCTTAGCAGAGAACCGCTTTGCATCTATGAAATTTACCAATAGAAAATTTGTTCGTTCCTCGTTCGTGCTAGAATCCAATGTAAATCCAAGTATCAAAAATGAACAGGATGCTTTTGCTAAACAAGATCAGTCATTTCTACTTGGGAGCGTACTCTCATCCACTGAGATTGAAAAGTTCACACACTAATCCAGCCGTTTTTTCCTGATCACCTCACATAGATTCTTCAATACTTGAAAAAATAAAAAACATATCATTTTCAATACAATAGAGAAACACAGATTATCAAGTCTTTTATGTTAGACCGCTAATCAATGCCCCCCACCAGAAGACCAATGTTAAAACTATGGAAGTAAGAAAAATTTTATGTCCATTGTGATGAAAGTAACCTGCAAGTATTATAAACTGTACATTAACTAACTGAATTAGAAGATTAAGGTAAGGCATTGAAATCAGTTAAGTGTAAGAGCAATGGAGAGAAAGCCCCAGTAGCACAAGCCTTTACCCCAGAGGCTAGCTTAAAACGCAAAATACGCTCACATTTTACACAGCTGGGGTTTCAAAAAGGGCCGGATGGAACACTAGTTCGTCCTGAGTCAGGAAAAGAATCTATCCGTCAACTGCACAGCGCTCAACGTGAAGAACGTCTACGCTCCTCTGAGCAATTTATATCTGAATTCTTGCCAAGTGCCATACCATATTTTGCCAACGGAAATGAGATTGATCCAACTAAGATTCGCTTATCATTGATAAAAGTTTCTGCGAATTCGTTCGAATCCAAACTCTTTAGGGCAGCATCTTTAACCTGGTCTGTTCCAGTATCAAATGGTTACGGTCGCCGCATGCGGTACCTCGTGTGGGACAGAGGGCATGACCGACTTGCTGGAATATTTGCATTAGGAGATCCAGTTTTTAACTTATCTGTACGTGATAATTTAATCGGATGGACATCTAATGATCGATCAAGTCGGCTAGTTAACATACTTGATGCTTACGTTCTTGGAGCGGTTCCCCCCTACAATATGCTTTTAGGCGGTAAAGCGATTGCCTGTTTAATCCGCTCACGAGAAGTTTATGACGATTTCCTACGAAATTATGGTTCAACGACGGGCATTATTTCTGGTAAAGATAAATACGCTCACTTACTCGCAGTAACAACAAGTTCTTCCATGGGACGTTCATCACTTTATAATCGACTGAAGCTAGATAGCATAAGTTATTTTGAACCAATCGGTTATACCGTCGGCTGGGGGCATTTTCATATTACCGATGAGTTATTTGGGGAGATGCGTGAATATCTTCGACTCGCAGAGCACCCGTATGCCGATCAACATTGCTTTGGCGAAGGCTCAAATTGGCGGCTCAGAACTATCAAAGCTGCCCTGAAACAACTCGGGATTAACCAAGCGGTTTTACGTCATGGAATCCAAAGAGAGGTATTTTTCTGCCAGCTCGCTGAAAATGCAAAAGAAATTCTCGCGACTGGTAGGGGTACGCCCGACCTTTCAACCTTAAAAACTATTGATGAAATATCTGAACTTGCGCGTAAGAGATGGATTGAACCGCGAGCTCTAAGGCAGGGTTATTATAAGAACTGGAGACGGGACGATATATCCTTACTAATTAAAGGATTAAAACTGGACGTAATAACTAGTAAAATTGCCTAAAGGAGTTGGGAGGAAGAGAAGTGAATCTAGCAGAACTTCAAGAGAGGCTATACCAGCATTATTCTCGACTACGTGATCTGCGGACTACCGAAAATTATCCCGTTTATGCGATCGAGCATGGTCTGAGCGAAGCAGAGATTTCTACTGCTCAATCGCTTCTCAATGCCAACTTGAATACAACAAAACGTGCTACTCGCACTTTTTGGCTGGTATGGATCGCTGCCGCTGCTGAGATAGGATACACATATGACGGAACCGAATATTGGGATTCCTTTGCTATAGCCTTTCCCTCCTGGCCTAAGTTTGGAGACCGTGATCAAATCCGTATATGGTATAGACGATTTACTACTGATTTTAATAGTGTCACCCCCTCCGGGTCATGGGCACAGCAGTTCCCTATTATTTCTTGGCCAATCACGCAAGCCATTCTGCCAAGATATCTACAACGTTTTTTTGCCGATCACCTATACAATCTTCGCCATTTACTGACTAGAAGTGGTGAGCTTACATTAGAAGAAATAGGTGAACTACTAAGCGATGAATATCATGGTGGTTCATCTCGGTTCGAGGGTTTCTTACAACAAAAAACTCTAACAGCACGAATTGTAATGGCGATGCGTCTTGAAGATGTCGTTGATGTTATCTCCCCCATTGAGAAAAGCACATTGCGCCGCATCATAGACGACTTCGATAAGCTTGGTTCATTTGGTACTCGCCTAAAGGAAGTAAGACGAGTACTCCGTGAGGCTCATTTCGTCAATTTGTATAGTACAAGCTTTATATCTTCTTCAAAAAGTATCCAAGAAAATGTAACTATCTCGAAAACTTGTACAGTAAAACCTCGGCTAATTGCACGGCAAAGAGGTTTAACAGAGTGGAACCTAAGGCTCGTAATTCCCGACATTGCAACATCTCTTCGTCAGGCCGGACTATCCCCGCTTGATTTAGAACACTCTCATATGCGCTTTCGTTATTATGGTGGAGGCAATGCATGGATGCCGGGCCGGGCATTATTTTCTTACACCGGAGGAACAGAAGAACCACTCTCGGCATACCCAACTGATAATCATTCTGTTTTCGAATTCGATCGCCCTTTTGAAAAAGTTACAGCCTCTTTGCAGGAAAGGCTGCTTTTCCCTGCAACGACTTTACGGCTACTAAAGGTACGTTCAGATGGTACGGCTGTTGAAGTCACGGGACGGCATGTAAAAGCTAACCAAGCTTATTTACTTGTCTGTTCGAATACAGTGCCCACTGAAGTTATCGATAGTCTATCGCTTACTCCTGTTCAGTCACAGACAACTGGAGCCGACGTTTGGCAATTTTCAATTCCTACGAAAGTAGATGCTGGAAAAATAGCAGCATTATCGTCGATTGGGCTTGGATATAAGTTAGGCATACGAGCCGAATCAATAGGTATGACTGCCCGATGGAACAATGTAGATGACGCGCTGGAGTTTCTTGACACAGAAGTTGTCATGTTTTACCTAGCATCGGATGTTGAAGCCGACGAATTACAGATCATTATTAATAAACATCCTCCTGTACATCTGCGTCCGGAACCCAACGGAAAAACGTTCATTTCGCTCGGTAAGCTTCCAATAGGTTTGTATTATGTATCTTTATCTGCACTCGGCGTAGCTACCGGCAGCAACATAATAAGCGAAGAAATCCTCATTAGGGTGCGTTTAGCAGCACCTTGGCAAAAGACTGTCTCCGGAAAAGCAGGGGTTAGCCTCAAGCTTGAACCGCAGGGAGCCACATTAGAGCAGTTTCTTGACCACGCAGCCACCCTGAGGTTTATGGCTCCTGCCGGGCGTATTGTTAAACTGGAAATCCGTTTCTTCAACGCAGACGGCACGCTTTTTCATATAGAGCCGATTGGCAATTACAAGGCTCCTGTTGACGATGAGAGAATATCTAAACTTATCGTACAGAAACTGACAGCAGACAATTACATTGAACATGTTGATCGTTCCGCGTGTATAGAATTGCTCATATCGTTGGACGAATATGGCCTAGAGAGCGTGCGATTCGACAAGAAAGCAGAATCTTTACGGTGGCTACGTTTAGACAAACGTACTATCCGACTCACCGATGATACAGAGGAAACAAGTCTGCCTTCTGTAAAGAGATATGATTTGAACGCTGTTGAAATTGGTCACGAAGTGGACTATGAACAGGCTCTGTCCGGACTAGAGCTTCGTGGTAAGGGCGGTTTGTTTGTTGCAAGCATCAATGATCAAACTTACGAAGTGATCGCTATGGCTTCGCAGCGCCAAATTTCTGATTTTCGAGATCTGAATATTCTGACTCATGTGTCCGCAGAAGAACCACAGCCGCTAACCATTATCAATGCTCTGCGGTATTGGCAGGGAGCTCGGAGGCTGATAGGACCAATGGCTTTTTTGGCTCGGCGCAACGCTATTCTCACACTTGAAAAAGAACTTGAACGATATCTATGCGGTAATGACTGGGCAGAAGATATAAACAAGGTTCAAACTGGTAAAAGGGACATTGGATTTCTTTATAGGCGAGTTTATTATTCACAAGGATTCGCTTCAGGCTTATTGAGCGCACAAGATTGGCAATATGATCATGATGCAGAAACTGCTGAACTAGAATTCTTTCGACTGGCTCATGCTTATAAAATTCCGGAAACAGACATCCTCTATCGTCTTGCACTGAAATTGGCATTTCAACCGCATACTGTGAAACCCTCGGACCTCGCATCACCAAATGCATTCGATATGCTACGGAAAAACTCTGCGCTAATACGTGGAGCGTATTTTGCGCGTCTAGTCGCACACTGCCAGAAAACGAGCTCTAAGACGGAGGTCTTATGAACAATATTAAAATACTTAGCCGGGCTGATTGCCTAAAGTATTCATCTCGCTCATTAGGACTTCCTGACTTGCAAAAACTTGATAATGCATTAATCGCTCAAGCGTTGCGGAGAACCGTTTTCATTGAAGCTCCTTGTTCGATTCGGACAGTATGCTCACTCGTAATGAATTCCCTAGGTCCATTAACTGACGAGCCTGAGAACTTAAAGACACTCATCTACGATATTATTGACGACCTTGTCAACTTGGGTGATCTTCTTGAAATGCGGGACGAAATCGCGGGGGAAACGAACCTCATTTTGCGCCCTGCTCCACCGGCGTTTGTGCTTCGAAGAGATGGGACATTCATTATAGTGGGAGTGGCTGGTGATGATGTCACTCCGCCACAGGTAAATGACTTTAATCTCGTTTATTACCCGAGTGGTTTAAGAATACTCACACCAAGCAATACGCAATCATGTCGGCAAACACTTATCGATCTAGGACTTATTGAGTTACCTATGATTACATGGCTACGTGCACCAGTTTCGATTACAGCCGACAAACTTGTAAAATCGTGGATCAGCAGACTCCCCAACGATATACACCCGGAAAAAATAGAGAATTTTGAGATAATTGATATTAGCAATACAACTTCATACTATAAAGGCCGATGGCAGTCAATAAACGAACAACATGCTGGAATTTATATTGCCCGACGCCCACAACGCTACGGGGCAAGACTGTGGTGCCTTGCCGAAATTCGGGACGGATTAGTCCAACGCTTCGTTGATATTCATTCAGGAGATGCGCGCTTTCGAGATTGTGATGAAGCCTGGCGATTACTCGCTGCGATGGATGCACTTACTGGCTCTCCGCAACAGGTCAGAGTTGTTTATGAAAAGGAGATAACTGTGCTGTCCTTTACATCTCCTCTTCCTTCTTGGGCGATTAGGCGTCTTAGTCTGGTCGGTGAACGTTTAAAGCCTCATCGCGCCTTGCTGCAATTTTCACTGCCTTTACATAATAGTGAAGAAGAACTTCATTGGCTAGAGGAATCCCTCTGGCTAACTCGGGATTAGTATGGGAGCACTAAATGAAAACAGCCACAATACAACAAACAATTGACGAATTACGGCAGAGCCTGACGCATTATATCGAGGCGACATATCACATCGGCCACCCTTCCATAGTCAAACAGCGTCGTGAACTATTGAATCAGATCGGTGGCATCTATCAGGCTCCATATCTGGAATCGACTCCCCGCTATAAGAGCGCCAGTCCTTATAATGAGATTGATAGTTTGCCACCAGCGGCACTTGAAGCATTGAGAGTTCTTTCTGACACAAAATCAGGAAAACCAGTAATTTACCCTTCCCCCTATACCCATCAATTGGAGGCCCTACAAGAGATTCTCAACAATAATCGAAACCTTATGATTATGACGGGAACAGGTTCTGGCAAAACTGAATCATTCCTCTTACCGATATTAGGCAAGTTCGCAATTGAAGCCTGCGAGAACCCAGAGCGCTTTAAAAAATATAATGCTGTTCGCGCATTAGTGCTTTATCCTATGAACGCCCTCGTGAACGACCAATTAAGTCGATTGCGAACAATGTTCGGTTCCCCTCAAACCGTTGCTCTATTCGAAAAATGGGCTAAGCGTCCCGTCCTCTTCGCGCGTTATACCAGCCGTACCCCATATGCGGGCCTGCGCACACCTAATAAAGATAGTAAACGACTAGCATCTATTGGTGAATTTTTCGGTGAGATCGAGGATGCGAAACGACGCTATGAACATTCCCCTTCCGACGGGGAAGAATACCGCGCGGCTAAACTCTTTGATACTTTAAAGGTACGGGGAAAATGGCCATCCAAAGAAAGTGTTTCCGACTGGTTGGGTAAAGCTCCTGTGCCTTGGGCGAAGCGAGCAATCTGCCGTCCACACGATTCTGAACTAATTACACGCCATGAAGTTCATGCATCTCCACCCGATCTTCTCATTACAAACTATTCGATGCTTGAATATATGATGATGCGTCCCATTGAGCGTGGCATATTTGACGCAACAAAAGAATGGTTGGACGCTTGCCCGGACGAGAAATTTCTTATCGTTCTTGATGAAGCTCATCTTTACAGAGGAGCACAAGGTGCTGAAGTCGGATTATTGATACGTAGACTAAGAGAACGTCTTGGTATACCAGCCGAGAGGTTCCAAGTCATATGCTCGACCGCAAGCTTCAGTGATGAGGGTAAGAAAAATGCTGGTGTATTCGGCGCACAGCTTTCCGGAGTATCGGCCGAATCATTCGTGTCAATAGTAGGAGAACTACAGTTACGTTCTCCTGAGGACCGTGGATCAATGGTCGATATAAACACCCTTGCTGCTGTTAATCTTAAACAGTTCTATTCAGCAGACCATAGTCAACAATTGGCAGCGATTGAGAACTTTCTAAAGTTTCGAGGGGTATCAGTCAAAGATGTAAGTGATGTGGACGCTAAACTTTATCTGGCGCTGTACGATTACGCGCCATTTAATCGACTTGTAAATGAGACTATGACTGCTGCGGTATCGCTCTCCAAACTACCAGAAATAATCTTTGACGATACAATACCATCGAATCTTTTGGAAAAAGCCACAACGGTATTACTCGCGTTTGGGAGCCGCGCGAAAAAAACACCAAACGAAGCTAGCCTTCTTCCATGCAGAATACATTCATTCTTCCGTGGACTTCCTGGCTTATGGATATGCATGGATCCCAATTGCCCCGATGCCCTCAGAGACAGGCGAAGCCCTGCCGGAAGATTGTTCTCGCAACTGTAGTGGTTTACTGAATTTGGCCACCTGAACAGAGGTGATATGCTCACCTCAGAACATTACAGGTGCCTCAATGAAAAAAAGAAATTTCAGTGCAGAGTTTAAACGCGAATCCGCTCAACTGGTC